>CAMVAT010000033.1 GCA_947165505.1 uncultured Prevotellaceae bacterium
GCTGCTATTGTTATGGTATATAGGTATCACTACCTGTAGTTTATCGAATGCTTACAATTATTCGTTTGAAAAAGTGTATAAAATGCGATTGATTCGTTTGAAAAAGTGTAGCCAACTCGAATGATTCGTTTGAAAAAGTGTAGGAAATGCCACCTCTTACCTCTAAAAGAATACTGCCACGCTGGCATTCAGACTGAAACCGTCGGTCCACTGTTTGATGGTGCTGTTGATGTCGCTCAGCGTCTTGTATTTGTCGGGTTTGGCGATGCCGAAGTTGTTATAAACATCTAATGTTCCCAATATGGAATGTGGGGCACAATTTGGGAACAATTAACCCGTGATCTTTGGTATAGCTACTGAAAGTCAGTGGGTTAGCTTGTTATGTTGTCAATCTTGATAAGATGATTACTTAATGCCCATAAAATCACTTAGGGGCTTAATCTTAGCTATGTAAGTGTTACTAGATTCCTTCAGGTTTGGCAACTGTTTAAATGTTATAGGCTTTGTATTATCAAAATGCAAAACTATATAGTATGGAGCATGGGATGGCTGAAATCCATATTCTTCCAAGGTCTCTTTAGTCCAAATATTAAACCGTCCTTTTGTTTTCAATTTGAAAAGTTGACAATCCTCACCATTTGTATGAAGGAGTACATAAGATAATCTTTCAAAGCCAGGAGTGATGCAAAGAGAACCTTTAGAGTCTCCTGCGCGAAGGTAACAAATACCTGTCTCAATCATTTTTTCTTTTAATCCCTTGCGACAATGATTAATCATCACTGTTACTTCTTCAGGATTCTCTGACATTTTTTTTAAATATTTATCTGCAACAATAGGGTCTTCTATTTCCTGTTTTCTTCGAATACCATAAGACAAATAGTCAACACTTTGGTCGATACCGATAAAATTACGGCCAAGAAGATTTGCAGCAATTCCTGTAGTACAACTGCCTGCAAATGGATCAAGAATTAAATCTCCCTCACGTGTAGAAGACAAAATGATACGATATAGAAGACGAAGTGGTTTCTGAGTTGGATGTTTACCACATTTCAATTCCCATGAGGATAGGAACGGGATTCGCCAAACATCTGACATTCGGCATCCTCCATTAAGTTGCTCCATCAAGTCACAGTTGAAGAAATGTTTTCCCTTATCATTCTTACGTGCCCACACTATATATTCTGTTGTAAAATTGAAATAATTTCTTGACAGAGTAGGTTTTGCGTCAGACTTTTGCCATACGATTATATTTAGAATCTTATAGCCAAGCTCAACCATGCAAGTTGCTACAGAGAAAATGTTGTGATATGTACCCGTTACAAATATAGTACCATCCTCTTTTAGTACATTTCTACAAGCAGATAACCATTTCTTGTTAAATGCATTTATATTCTCTTGGGAGGTTACTCTATCCCATTCTCCCTTTTCAAATGACTTCCAAGTGCCGTTTATACAGGTGGATATATTTTTAGAAAGGAAATAAGGTGGATCTGCAAATATCATATCAACTTTCTTGCTGATAAAGCCAATAAGTTCCATTGTGTCTCCCTGATACAATGTAAACTCCTCATTACCGGTCTGATATAAAGGTGCCATTTTATACAAAGTCAAGTGCTAGTTCAAGTTCATGCTCGACATGTACTTCTTCTTGCCGAACTGCAGGTTCATGTAAATCAAAGTTGAAGACTAGGGCTTCAATCATTGCATGACGATTTTCTATATGTCCACCACCATGATAGAAATGTTCCTGGGTTTCCACATTAAAATGATTCCAGAAACGATCCATCATTTCATTAGCTCTAAATTCGTTATGATGCCATGTAGAAAGAATAAAATGAGCAGGTGTATGCTCTAATGCGTGGAAAAGAGCTTCTTCATCTTCTTCTGTCCAACCATTATAATAATCTACATAGCGGCCATAATATGGAGGGTCACAGTATATTAAATCTCCTGCTTGTGCATGGTTTATTGTCTCAATGAAATTTTGATTATGGAACTCCCAATGATTTTGAAGAATTACTCGTTGCGTAGCAGCTATTTGATTACATATCTTTGTTACATAAGCAGGAGCAAAACGCTCTGGTTTTTTGCAGAATGGAATATTCCACTGCCCGCGTCTATTAAAACGCATCATTCCGTTAAAACCTGCACGTGAAAGAAATATAAAGTCAAATGAACTATGCTCTGCATTAAAGCGATTTTTTACTGCTCGGTAATGAACATAACCATCTTCATCTGCTACAGCTAACAAATTACCTTCATGTTCAAGATATTCTCGCATGTTTTGGGGGGTGATTTCTCCATGAAGGACACCATTATAGAAATTTATTATATGTGGATTACTATCTGCCACGTATCTGTTACCGCCGACAGGAGCGTTAAGACCTACAACACCAGTTCCAAAGAAAGGTTCAATCCAATTTGTATTAGGTAAATCCAAACCAGATTGCAAAATAACATCATTTATCCAAGGCACAAGTTTTGTTTTTATTCCTTGTGATTTTATAGGAGGTACTATTACAGGCATGTTATACAGTTATATTAATTTTAATCATTGTAATACTTGGGCTTTTTTCTAGCCCCTTCACCAACCTTGCTGAAATCCTCTTTACGATTTCTGTATGCAAGATAATCCCAAATGTTAGTTATATTTTTTTCATTTCCTTCGGGATCCTTGAAAGATATAGAATCATAATTTTTCCAGTAATCATCAAAAACTTCTTCACCTAACTGGTAAAAAACACCATTCTCTTTAAGAAGATTATCCTCTGTTTTTGTTGATCCAATGTTTGCTGTATTACCACTGCCTTGGCCATCACTAGCTATCTTCCATTTCTCCACGAAATAGAATTTCAGATCTTTAATTACCGAATTAATATCGGTAACACTATCTTTAGATACAATAGTTCTTGACGTGGTATCTTTTAGTTTCGATTCACCTAATTCTTTTACCTTAAAGGTCTTCATCTCATCAAAATCATTTGCATCTTCTTCCGTTTCAACAGCTTGAGTGTATACAATTGCAAGACAGAAATGACCCTTATATTGATTATATGGGTATTGAATATTTTTTGAAAGATCTCTTTCTTTGAAATAACTGCCATGGCTTCCCAATGTAAAGCCAACTTGAGAAGTTTTACCAGATTTTGTCTCTTTATATCTACGAAATGTTGTTTTGATGTCAACGGCAAATTTTATTGAAGTGTCATCCAGTTTAATATATGTAAGATCTGGATAGTAATTCTGACTATCTGGAATCTCTATCTTGTACCCCATTTTCTTGGCAAACTCGTTTAGAATTGGGAAAAGATGAATTTCTAGTATTTTAGAAACAACTTTAGTGTCAGATGATATTGTATACAAATTTCTGTAAACATCTAAAAAACCTTTTATTGTCCATTGCATATCATCAGTTGTAACTGATTTACACAATGAATCAAGAGTCTTACGAAACTCTATAACGAAATTGTCCTTTATTTTTTGAATGTCTTTCACCATTGCTTATAAAAGTTTAAGCAAGCCTTGTTGCTGTTGAAGATATTGCTTGTATGTTTTTAAATTATTGTATCTTGGAGCACCAATTCCTGCGGTACGGGCATCGACTTTATTGAAATAGCCTTTCCAATAATCATCGAATACTTCTTCTCCTAAATCGGCAAAAGGTCCCTGGCCATTGAGGAGTTTTTGGATATTTGTTATGCCACCGATATTACGAGTATTACCACTTCCAGGGATATCGTTTGCAATCTTCCATTTAGGCTGTACAAAGAAAATGAACTTTTCTATAACAGAATGAATCGCGGAGAGTTCATCTACGGAATATACATTTTTTTCATTTGCATCTATGACACTTTGCTTATAGAGCATACCCAATACTGTATGTGAACTGTATGAATTGTATGTGTGATCCATACTTTTGATGGTGTCTCTTTCACGGAAATATCCCCAATAAGACCCAAGGGTGAGTCCATTTACAGAATCACCATCATAATAACTTGACTTGAAATCTACAGCAAACAAATGACCTTCTTTATCTTTGAACGTAAGGTCTGGATAAAAGTTTTGTTTTGAAGGCAACTCTAATTCAAGCCCATGATCTCGAGCAAACCTATTCAATTTTGGAATCAGAAGGATTTCAATAATCTTTGAAACAACCTTTGTGTCATTAGTAATGGTATAGACATTCTTATCTATATCTATAAATCCTTTGACAATCCAGTCTTGGCTGTCTGTTTCCAAAAAGGATTTGTATGTTTTAACTTCTTCAGTAAGTGCATTGAAGAATTCTTCTTTTGTCATAAACTGATATTATTTTGATATTCATATTGTTGTTTTAAAGGCATGAGCAAATCTCTTGTATCAACGTTTAGGAGTTGAGCTATTCTAGTTAGAGTCTGTAGGTCAGGCTGGGTTGTATTGCTACACCACTTGCTAATAGTACATGTTGACTTCCCTAATTGGTCTGCCAACCATTTACCACTTTTCTCTTTTTCAACGAGCACTACTTTTAAGCGATTTATCTTATTCATAGTTCTTGAATATATTTAATTTGGACGCAAAGTTATATAATTTTATCGGAATTCGAGCATAAGTTAGATGAAAACTGTTGTTCTTTCACGTTTTTTATGCTATTTGATATTCATAGATGCCAGAAACTTCACCATGTCACCCATCATAAATGCTCGTTCATTGAACTACATACGTTCAACACATGTCTTTCATTCAGCAATCTCCAAATGACAAAATCGGAAAATTGCCTATGTTTTCCACGTTAAGATTTGTTAAGTCGATGTTTTCATTTTAGGGTTTCTCAAATTTTTGTTTCCAGTTTGTTTCTTGTGTTTGTTTCTCTCAAGAAACAATATTGTGTATCAGCTACTTATGAAGAATTGGCAGGATTTGAAGAAGAATATAACGAAATTTAATATACTGGTAACTATACGACTAGGGGGGCTGTTGAAGTCACCCTTGTCGAGTTTCTCCTTGTTATATCGAGGGATTGACTCTAAAACATATCGTTATATTCTTCTTCACATCCTGTTCCTTGTTTTTTCATTGTCCTTAATGTCGAAAAAAGATAGAGCTAACTTCATAATGCAAAAGATACAAATACTCTGCTAAAGTCAGCGCATGGTCCAGATTCCGGCTAAGGGATTGGCTTGGGTGCTCTCTGTGAGGTGCTCTGGCGCTGAGCCTCATACCACGTGACAAAATTACGGAATATTTGCGATATGCGCAAAAAAAGAGAGGATTTTTTTGTCGGTCATCTAAAAAATGTTCAACAAGGTTTCGTGAACTTCAAGAGGAACGTGGTGAGGCCGCCAAGCAAATAATCAGTGTCATCAGTGTCATCAGTTTCATCTGTGTCATCCGTGTCATCCGTTGTGGGGCTGACTCGCTTCGCTCGTGCGGGCGGGCACAGTGACCCGCCCCTACAGCGTGGCACAAGGATTGAAGACCCGGCCGCACGGCGTGGCACAAGGATTGAAGACCCGGCCGCACGGCGTGGCGCGATTGGTCACGGTGTATTCATGGATACATTCATGACGATTCATGCGCATTCGCGTGGCGTCGCAGACCGTATTTTGCTCGCTTAATCGTAACTTTGAACTTCGTCGAAGTTACTCACGCTCGAAAAACTGCAAATATATTTGCGTTTTTGCTCGCTTAATCGTAACTTTGCAGCCAAATTTCTTACAATATGAAACATCAACTGAGAAGCGCGGTCTGTACCGAGGGCCGCAAGATGGCTGGGGCCAGAGCACTCTGGGTGGCCGCCGGCATGAAACAAGAACAGTTCGGAAAGCCCATCATCGCCGTGGTCAACTCGTTCACGCAGTTCGTACCCGGACATACCCACCTGCATGAGATAGGACAAATCGTTAAACAAGAGATTGAGAGCATGGGGTGCTATGCCGCTGAGTTTAACACCATCGCCATCGACGACGGTATCGCTATGGGACACGATGGCATGCTCTACTCGCTGCCCTCGCGCGACATCATCGCCGACTCGGTGGAATATATGGTCAACGCCCACAAGGCTGATGCCATGATCTGCATATCCAACTGCGACAAGGTGACACCCGGTATGCTCATGGCTGCCATGAGACTCAATATACCAACCGTGTTCTGTAGCGGCGGACCCATGGAGGCCGGACGGTGGCGCGGAGAGAACGCCGACCTGATCACTGCCATGGTGAAAGGGGCCGACACGACGGTCAGCGACGACGACCTGCGCGAGATAGAGCACTGCGCATGTCCCGGATGCGGCTCGTGCTCGGGGATGTTCACCGCCAACTCGATGAACTCGCTCACCGAGGCCATCGGACTCAGCCTGCCCGGCAACGGCACTATTCTGGCCACACACCAAAACCGCATACAGCTGTTCCGTGACGCCGCAAGGCAAATCGTCAACAATGCGCTCGCCTATTACGAAGACGGCGACGAGAGCGTGCTGCCGCGGTCTATCGCTACTCGCGAGGCTTTCCTCAACGCCATGACGCTCGACATCGCCATGGGGGGATCTACCAATACCGTGCTGCACCTGCTGGCCGTGGCACAAGAGGCGGGCGTCGATTTCAAGATGGCCGACATCGACAGACTGAGCCGCAAGGTGCCCTGCCTGTGCAAACTGGCACCCAACACACAGCGTTACAGCGTGCAGGAGTGCAACCGCGCCGGCGGCATCCTCGGCATCCTCGGCGAACTCAACAAGGGCGGACTCATCGACGGGTCGGCCATACGTGTTGACGGACTCACACTGGCCGACGCGATGTCGAAATACGACATCACCGACAGCGAGGCGATCGACGATGAGGCCCTGCGCATCTATTCCAGCGCTCCGGGCAGACGGTTCTCTACCAAGATGGGAAGCCAGAACGAGACATGGGAGCTGGACCGCGACCGCGCTGACGGTTGCATACGCGACCTGGAGCATGCCTACACCAAGGATGGCGGACTGGCGGTGCTCTTCGGCAATATCGCGCAAGACGGATGCGTGGTGAAGACGGCAGGCGTGGATGAGAGCCTCTGGCACTTCGAAGGACCCGCCGTGGTGTTCGACTCGCAGGAGGATGCGTGCGAAGGCATCCTCGGCGGACGCGTCAAGAGCGGCGACTGCGTGGTCATCACTCACGAAGGTCCCAAGGGCGGACCAGGCATGCAAGAGATGCTCTATCCCACATCGTATATCAAGTCGATGCACTTGGGCAAGGAGTGCGCGCTCATCACCGACGGACGGTTCTCGGGGGGCACCAGCGGACTGTCTATCGGACATATCTCGCCCGAGGCGGCCAACGGTGGCAATATCGGGAAAATCATCGACGGCGACATCATCGTCATCGACATCCCCTCGCGCTCCATCAGCGTGAAACTCTCCGACGAAGAGCTGGCCTCAAGGCCCCAACAGCCTCTCAAGCGTCAGCGCGTGGTGTCGAAAGCCTTGCGTGCCTACGCCCAGAGCGTCTCAAGTGCCGACAAAGGTGGCGTGAGAATCATCGATTGAGGTTTGAGTGATGTGAAGTAGGGACAGGGCGTGCCCTGTCCGCAAGCAAGAATCACACCACC
The DNA here is from genome assembly GCA_947165505.1 of uncultured Prevotellaceae bacterium. GTDB lineage: Bacteria > Bacteroidota > Bacteroidia > Bacteroidales > Bacteroidaceae > Prevotella. Next base: position 7,567 of record CAMVAT010000033.1, read on the forward strand.
TAAGGCGGACAGGGCACGCCCTGTCCCTACATGAGAGGCGAAGTCTTCTCCTGCCCCTTGCCCCTCAAACAACTTGTCAACTTGTCAACTAAATAGCAATGAAAGTAAAAGGTTCTGAAGCACTGATGCTCGCATTGAAGGCCGAAGGGGTGAAGACCATCTTCGGCTATCCCGGCGGCGCCATCATGCCCGTATATGACGCCCTCTACGACTATACGAGGGGCGAGAAAAAAGCATTCGACCATATCTTGGTGCGACACGAACAGGCGGCGGCTCATGCCGCTGAGGGATACGCACGCGTGTCGGGAAATGTTGGCGTGGCCCTGGTGACAAGCGGACCGGGTGCTACCAATACGCTGACGGGCGTGGCCGACGCCATGATGGACTCCACACCCATCGTGGTCATCGCCGGACAGGTGCCTATCGGTGCTCTCGGCACGGATGCCTTCCAAGAGGTGGACCTCGTGGGCGTGGCGCAGCCGATCTCGAAATGGAGCTACCAGATACGGCACGCCGAAGACATCGCATGGGCGGTGAGCAGGGCTTTCTATATCGCACGCAGCGGACGACCCGGACCCGTGGTGCTCGACTTCCCCAAGAACGCGCAGACAGAAGAGGTGGATTTCCTGCCTTGCGAGGTGAAGTTCGTGAGGTCGTATGTGGCTTACCCCAAACTCAACGACGAGGCGGTGAAACGGGCTGCTGAACTCATCAACGGCGCAAAAAAACCGCTGGCACTGGTGGGGCAGGGTGTGGAACTGGGCCATGCACAAGAGGAACTGAAGGCGTTTCTTGAGAAAGCCGACATCCCGGCAGGGCGCACCATGCTCGGACTGAGCGCACTGCCGTCGAACCATTCGCTCAACGTGGGCATGCTCGGCATGCACGGCAACTATGCGGTCAACCTGAAGGAACAGGAGTGCGACGTGCTTATCGCCATCGGCATGAGGTTCAGCGACCGCGTCACGGGCAACCTCAAGACGTATGCCCGACAGGCTAAGGTCATCCACTTGGATATCGACCCGAGCGAGATTGACAAAAACGTGAAGACCGACGTGGCGGTCATCGCCGACTGCAAGGAGTCGCTGCCGGCCATCACCAGGCTGCTGAATGAGGCGCGGCACCAAGAATGGAGGGATTCGTTTCTGCCGCTCAACGAGAAAGAGCTGTCGCAGGTCATCACGCCTGCCATACACCCCACTGATGGGCCTCTGCTCATGGGCGAGGTGGTCAATGTGGTGGCAGAGGCGACCAAGGGCGAGGCGGTGCTCGTCACCGACGTGGGTCAGAACCAGCTCTTCGCCACACGCTATTTCAAATATCACCGCCAGCGCAGCATCTGCACCAGCGGCGGACTCGGCACCATGGGCTATGGCATGCCGGCGGCCATCGGAGCAACCTTTGCCGCGCAGGGCCGCACCGTGGTATGCTTCATGGGCGACGGCGGATTCCAGATGTGCATCGAGGAACTCGGTACCATCATGGAACAGCAGGCCCCGGTGAAGATGATACTGCTCAATAACAATTATCTGGGCAATGTGCGGCAGTGGCAGGATATGTTCTGGCAGCGGCGCAAGTCGTTCACACGCATGCTCAACCCGTGCTACGAACTCATCGCACAGGGCTATCACATACCCTACGAGGCCGTCACCGACCGCGCATCGCTGGCGCAGGCCGTGGAGAAGATGCTCTGCACCGACGGACCCTATATTCTGGAGTGCGCTATCCTCGAAGAAGACAATGTGCTGCCCATGACCCCGCCGGGCATGAATGTCGATGACATGATGCTGAAGGTTGAGGTTTAAACATACAAAACGATGGAAAAGAAACTTTATACATTACTGGTGTTCTCTGAGAATGTCGCGGGTGTGTTAAACCAGATCACAGCGGTGTTCACACGGCGCCAAGTCAATATCGAGAGCCTTAATGTGTCGGCCTCGAGTATCAAAAACGTGCATAAATATACCATCACGGCATGGAGCACGGAAGACCAGATACAGAAAATCACCAAGCAGATAGAGAAGAAAATAGATGTGGTGAAAGCCAATTACTACACCGACGAACAGCTCTTCATACAAGAGGTGGCACTCTATAAACTATCTACCGACAAGGTGATGGCCAATCCCGAGATATCACGCGTGATACGCCGGCACGACGCGCGTGTGCTCGAAATCAACCCCACATACGTGGCGGTGATGCTCGGCGGTATGACCGAGGAGATCACCAAACTGTATTATATCCTCGACGAGTTCGGATGCCTGCTGCAATACACCCGCAGCGGGCGCATCGCTATCACGCGGAGCTTTGTCGAGTCGGTCAGCGAATTCTTAGACGAACAGGAGAAAAACGGAAATGGAGACACAGAATCAAATGCTGAGTAAGGTGGGCAAATACCCGTTCATGGCGGAGCCCTTTCATTGCGACTTCCAAAAACGGCTGTTCATGGGACACCTGGGCAACCACCTGCTCAATGCGGCTGACTTCCACTCCAACGACCGCGACTTCGGCATGAACTACCTCAATACCGTCAACAGGACGTGGGTGCTATCGCGGTTGGCCGTGGAGATGCAACGCATGCCCGAGGCCTACGACCGGTTCTACGTCTATACCTGGGTGGAGAGCGCCATGCGATACTTCACCAACCGTAATTTCAAGGTGGAAAGCGCCGACACGGGCGAGGTGTATGGCTACGGACGGTCGGTGTGGGCGATGATTGATACCGAGACGCGGCAACCCGCCAACCTCTTCGACATACACGACGGCGACATACAAAACTATGTCACACAGGAACTTGACTGTCCCATCGCCAAGAGTTCGCGTGTCAGGATGGATGACTCGGCCACGCAGGTGGCACAGGTGAGGGCCTCATACGACGATATAGATGTGAACGGGCATGTCAACAGCATCAAGTACATTGAGCATGTGCTCGACCTCTTCCCGCTGACGTGGTACCGCGAGCATGCGCTCCACCGCTTCGAGATAGCCTATGTGGCCGAGGCGCACGAGGGCGACCTGCTCCGCTTCTTCCGTCAGGAGAACGGACCCGCCGACTTCTCCATCCGCATCACAGCCCAGTCGCGCCCCGATGCCGACGAAGTGGAAGTGGTCAGAAGCAGGGTGATTTTCGTTGAGTGTTGAGGGCTTAGTGTTGAGTGTTTAGTGTTTAGTGTTCTAACACAGTTTCATGCTCGGTGCTAATCTCTCACCTCTTATCTCTCACCTCTTACCTCTAAAAAATCATAAAATAATTTGCGGTTTCGCTTTTAATTCGTAACTTTGCAGCCTGATTTAAGAACAATTTAACAACCCGCTGCCGGTCAGTGGTAGCATAAACTTCGATACATATATAATATGGCAGAAATGAATTTTGGCGGTGTCATCGAAACGGTGGTCACCAGCAAGGAGTTCTCTTTGGAGAAAGCACGCGAAGTGCTCAAAAACGAAACAATCGCAGTCATCGGTTATGGCATTCAAGGCCCCGGACAGGCTTGCAACCTGCGCGACAACGGCTTTAATGTCATCGTCGGACAGCGTCAGGGTAAGACCTACGACAAGGCCGTGGCCGACGGATGGGTGCCCGGAAAGACCCTCTTCTCTATCGAAGAGGCAGCCGAGAAAGGTACCATCGTATGTATGCTGCTCTCCGATGCAGGACAGATTCAGGCATGGCCCAAAATCAAACCGTTCCTCACCAAAGGCAAGGCGCTCTACTACTCGCACGGATTCGCTATCAACTGGAGCGACCGCACTGGCGTGGTGCCCCCGGAGGACGTGGATGTGATCATGGTGGCACCCAAAGGCTCGGGCACCTCGCTCCGCACGATGTTCCTCGAGGGACGCGGACTCAACTGTTCGTATGCCGTCTATCAGGATGCTACTGGCAAGGCCGAGGAGCGCACCATCGCCTTCGGTATCGGTATCGGCGCAGGTTACCTGTTCAAGACCACTTTCCAGCGCGAGGCTACCAGCGACCTCACCGGTGAGCGCGGCTCGCTCATGGGCGCTATCGAGGGACTGCTCGAGGCTCAATATGAGGTGCTTCGCGAGCATGGACACTCTCCCTCGGAGGCTTTCAACGAGACCGTAGAGGAACTCACTCAGAGCCTCGGCCCGCTCTTCGCCGAGAAGGGTATGGACTGGATGTATGCCAACTGCTCGACCACCGCACAGCGGGGTGCTCTCGACTGGGCACCGCGGTTCCGCGCTGCCATCAAACCCGTCATGGAGTGGCTCTATCTCTCGGTGCAGAACGGTACCGAGGCACAGATCTCCATCGACAGCAACTCGAAACCCGACTATCGCGAGGGCCTGAACAAAGAGCTCGAGGCCATGCGCAATATGGAGATGTGGCGTGCCGCTGAAACCGTGCGCCAACTCCGTCCGGAAAACGCTGAATAAGTGTGGTGAGAGATAAGATGTAATACAAAGAGGATGACTTAGAATTCTCCTCGACAACGGATTCCACGGATTTCACGGATTTGCAACCTGCTGTCTATCAGCAATAACAAAAATCTGTGAAATCCGTGGAATCCGTTGTTTATTTAACGTGACACACTCGCTTTACGTTTATATTTCTCGTCCCTCGTTCCCCATTTCTGTTCCACATTCAACGTTCAATGTTCCACATTCAACGTTCCACGTTCTTCGTCACCTGGCTTCCCTGCATCACAATCTTTTCTTCTTCGAGCAGGTGTTGCAAGGCCTCTTCCAACTGTTTGTCGGGCAGCGACAGCGTGCGCAGCGACGTGATGTGGTGGGGCTCGCCGTCAGAGAGCAAATCGAGGATGCGGCTCTGGGCGTCGGCAGCGACTGCCGATGGGGTGGGGCGATGCTTCAGACAAACGTCGCAGTGGCCGCAGGGCTTGGCATCTTTCTCGCCGAAATAGCGCAGCAGACTCACGCTGCGGCACTCCGCGGTGCCCGTGGCATAGTCGAGCATGCTCTGGATGCGGTGCTCGTATTGGGCGCGCCGCTCTTCATATACCGAGGGAGGTATGACAATGCGGTCGCCGTCTTCGCGCCGTTGGGTGTAAGTGATGAGGGGGATGTTGCGGCGTGGGATGAAGTCGATGATGTGGCGCTGACTTAAATTCTTGAGAATCAGGTAGATGGTGTTTCTGTCTAATCCCGTTTCCTGAGCCAGATACCCCTCGTCGATGTAGCAGTAGTCGGAAAACAAACCGCCATACAGCCGGAGCAGTGCGGTGATGACCTTTTCTTGGTTGCCGCTCAACTCATCAAGCCGGTTCAGCTCATTGCGTGCCAGCAGCATGTGGAGGCGCGGACGGCTGTCGGGGTCGGTCTCGTAGTCGATATAGCCGCAGCGGGCCAAGATATGTAGCGCCGAGTCGGTGGGCACAGGGAAATGCTTGTAGGCACGGCAGAATTTCTCGATGTCGAACTCAAAGGTGCGTCCGCTGCCGCTGCCCACACCCACGGTGAAGAAGTAGGCCAGTTGGTCATATACCTCTCGGATGAACTCTTTTTCGGGGTAGGTGTCGGCGATGCGTTTTTTCAGTTTGCGATTGTCACTGTCGTTGTAGAGCAGCACGGCCCACGACCGCTGGCCGTCGCGACCGGCACGGCCTGCCTCCTGAAAGTAGGCTTCGGGCGAGTCGGGACAGTCGATATGGATTACCAGTCGCACGTCGGCTTTGTCGATGCCCATGCCGAAGGCATTGGTGGCCACCATCACACGCACCTCGTCTTGTTGCCACTGCTGCTGGCGCTCGTCTTTCGTCGATGGTTCCAGACCGGCATGGTAAAAGGTGGCACTGATGCCCTGTGTGTTCAGATATTGGGCGGTCTCGCGCGTGCGCTTCCTGCTGCGAACATATACGATGGCACTGCCTGCCACCGAACGGAGTATGTGGGTCAGCTCCTCGGCCTTGTCGGGGGCGCGGCGCACAATATAAATCAGATTGGAGCGCGCAAAACTCATCTGGAAGACGTTGGGCGTGCTGAAACCCAACTGCCGTTGGATGTCGGTCACCACCGCGGGTGTGGCGGTGGCGGTCAGGGCGAGTATCGGCGCGTCGGGCTTTTCGCGTCGTATCTCTGCAATCTTCAGATACGATGGGCGGAAGTCGTAGCCCCACTGGCTGATGCAGTGGGCTTCATCTACGGTTATGAAACTGACGCGGATGCGGCGCAGCTTCACCATGAAAATGTCGGAAAACAGTCGTTCGGGTGATACGTAGAGTAGTTTCACCCCGCCGAAGATGGCGTTCTCTAATACGGTGATGATCTCTGCTCGGCTCATGCCGGAATAGATGGCCGAGGCGAGGATGCCTTTCTGACGCAGGTGCGACACCTGGTCTTTCATCAGCGCGATCAGGGGGGTGATGACGATGCAGACCCCCTCTTTCATCAATGCCGGCACCTGAAAGGTGATCGACTTGCCGCCGCCTGTGGGCATCAGTCCGAGCGTGTCGCGACCCGCACAGATGCTGTCGATGATCTCGCGCTGAATACCGCGGAAATCATCGTAACCCCAATATTGCTTCAGCACCTGCTGAGAATTGCTATTGCCCACGATTGTTGAGTGTTTAGTGTTGAGTGTTTAGTGTTTAGTGTCGAGGGTTGAGGGTATGGAAGTAGGGACAGGGCGTGCCCTGTCCGCAAGTAGCAGGCATTTGATATTCTCTCTGCGGACAGGGCACGCCCTGTCCCTACTTGCGCGGCATGACGATTACCATTTGGAGAGTAACTACTCCCTTCCCTGCAAGGGAGGGGCAGGGGGTGGGTCTTCTGGTGGGTCTTCTTCTTAACTCTCTTCCGGCCTGATGTCTTCTATCTGTAGTTGGATGCTGCCGTGCTTGAAAATATTGTCTTCGATGGTATAGGCGATGTCGAAACTGCGTTTCGACTTGATGTAGCGGGCGGCGGCACTCTGGCCGAAGGCGATGCCGTTCATGACGTTGTTCGACTTCGAATCGACCAATTCCAGTTTGATGTGTTCCTGGTCGCGACCCACGACCTTGCTCGTGCCGAAGTCATAAACGCCGAGTGTGCAGAAGACAGGCTTCTCGTTGCCGGGACCAAACGGCGCGAAGCGTTTCAGGTCGTTATGCAACCGTTTGCTGTTAGCATCCTTGAACTCTATCTGCGCGTCGATGTTCAACGTGGCTTCGGTCTGTTGGGGCAGGATGTGCTCATCTACATAGTGCTGGAACCGCCGGCGGAACTCTTGGATGTCGTCCCAGCGCAGGGTCAGACCGGCGGCGTATGTGTGACCGCCGAAGTTGAGCAGCAGGTCGCGGCAGCTCTTCACGGCGGCATACACGTCAAACCCCGCCACGCTGCGTGCCGAACCCGTGGCCAGGTTGTCGTCGCGTGTCAGCACCACCGTGGGACGGAAATAGATTTCGGTCAGGCGCGAGGCCACGATGCCTATCACGCCCTTCTTCCAGTTCTCGTCATACAGCACGATGCTCGAACGGTGTTTCTGGCTCTCCAGCTTCGCCACAATCTGGTTGGCCTCTTCGGTCATTTGTTTGTCGATGTCCTTGCGCTGCTCGTTGTATTCATTGATGTGGCTGGCTTTGCTCAGTGCCACGGGGAAGTCGCGCTCGATGAGCAGATCTACGCTTTCCTTGCCGTTCTCCATGCGGCCCGAGGCATTGATGCGGGGACCTATCTTAAACACGATGTCGCTCATAGCTATGTCGCGCCCGTTCAGTCCGCAGATGTCGATGATGGCTTTCAGACCGATGTTCGGGTTTTGGTTGAGCTGTTTCAGACCGTGGAAGGCCAGGATGCGGTTCTCGTCGGTCACAGGGACCAGGTCGGCGGCGATGCTCACGGCGCAGAAGTCGAGCAAGGGTATGAGGCGAGAGAAGGGGATGCCGTTGTTTTTGGCGAAGGCCTGCATGAACTTGAACCCCACGCCGCAACCGCAGAGGTGCTTGAAGGGGTAGCTGTCGTCTTCGCGCTTGGGATTGAGGATGGCCACGGCTGGCGGCATCACCTCGTCGGGCACATGGTGGTCGCAGATGATGAAGTCGATGCCCTGCTCTTTGGCGTATGCGATCTCGTCAACGGCTTTGATGCCGCAGTCGAGGATGATGATGAGCTTCACGCCCGTCTCCTTGGCGTAGTTGATGCCTTTGCGGCTCACACCGTAGCCCTCGTCGTAGCGGTCGGGGATGTAGTAGTCGATATTGGAGTAGAACTGCTGCAAGAACTTATACACCAGTGCTACGGCTGTGCAGCCATCAACATCGTAGTCGCCATACACGAGGATACGCTCCTTGCGCCCCATGGCATCGTTCAGACGGTCAACGGCCACGTCCATGTCCTTCATCAGAAACGGGTTGATCAGGTCGGCCAGTTGAGGACGGAAAAACCGTTTGGCTGCCGATTCGGTCGTGATGCCGCGCCTGAGTAGCAGCAAGGCCAGAATGGGGCTCATGTTGATTTTCTCGCCCAGTTCCTTAGCCGCTTGTTGCTCCTCGGGTGTCGGTGGTTGATAATTCCATTTAAAGTGCATATATGTCGTTTTTTTTATTCGCTTGTGTAGCTACCCCCGCTTGATCTCTCCCCGTTGAAATAGGTCGGTTGACCTCTTTGATAGCATCCGGCGATGCAAAATTGGGTGTAAAGTTACGAAAAAAAAATGAAATACATCTGTCGTTAATGTAAATTAACGTAGATATGCAGAAATACCCCCATTAACACCGATGATCGTCCCCCCCATTAACAAGTAGGGACAGGGCATGCCCTGTCCGAAAATAGCGCTTCTGCCTGTCTGGCAACTCACGCCCTGTCCCTACCGAAAAAGTGTTCTATGTTCGTCGTTCAACGTTCATCGTTCAACATTCAACATTCGACATTCAACCTTAAACCTTAAACTTTAAACTTTAAACTTTAAACTTTAAACAATAACCCCCTATCAGATGCCCAGTTTCTTGCGGATGTCCTTGGGGATGGCGTTTTTGTTGATGAGGAAATCCATGGTGTTGTGTGCCACGAAGGCCTTGGTCATATACCATGTGCCTTTATAGTCGCCGTACTCGCCCCATGAGTTCTTCACCATATAATACTCTTTGCCGTTCTGGTCTTTGGCCAGACCGTAGATGTGCATGCCGTGGTCGTCGGTCAGCTCCCAGTTGTCGAAGCGCTCTTGGCGCAACTCTTGTGTCGGAGTGATCTCGGGGGCGTTGACACCTAAGGAGTCAAACTTCTCGTTCTTCTCCGACGAGCTCAGCCGCAGCCATTTGGCGGCGTCGCTGCCCGTGAGGCTTTGCACGGCCTTCGTGTCGTAGGCCACGCCCAGGCCCTTGCGGGTGAATCCGTCTTCGCTCACGTCGCCGCCCCAGGCCACGGTGTAGCCGTTGTCAATGGCATTGTCGATGATGCGCATCATCTCATCCATCGGCACGTTGTAGCTCAGTCCCCAGCGCCAGTTGTCCTGCACCTCGACGGCAAAGGCGGTATAGAAGGGGTGGTGGGTGTAACTGGTGATGCTCACATAGTCGTTCCAGTCGATGCCCAGGCTGGCGGCAAATGATTTCGGAGTATAGGTCTTGCCCTCGTAGGTGAATGTCTCGGGGCATTCGCCCAGATAGGAGTCGATGATGCCTTGCAGACCTTTCTTCCACTGGTTGGATATCTTCTTGGCCTTGTTCTTAGCCACGGCGTCAACGTAGGGCTCCATCACGCTGAAAAACTCGTTGAAGTTGGCCAGTGAGTCGCCCTGCATCGTGCCGGGCAGCGGCATGGCATCCTCGGGGCAGATGCCGTGAGCCTTGATGATGTCGAGCACATCCTCGGCCGAACCGCCTTGCGAGAACTGGCTGTCGCCGTGCATGCGCACGGTGAGCACGGCACGCTCCATGTAGTCTTTGTTGGCGATAAACATCTCGCACAGGTCGTAGGTCTTGCCTGTCTTCTTCAGGATCTCGCTCTCGAAGAAGGAGAGGGTAGAGTAGGCCCAGCAGGTGCCGGAGCGGTTCTGGTCCTTGACGCTGGTGATGGGCATTTCCTTCACCGTGGTGAATACGGGCTTGTTGTCTTTCTTGTCTTGAGCGCTCACACCGCATGTCAGTAATGCGAGGAGTGCGATGGAAATCATTTTTTTCATTGTATAGTCGTTAGTTAATAATTATTGTTGAGTGTTCTGGCACTGTTGAGGGGAGTTTGGGAGCTTGGGAGTTTAGGAGTTTAGGAGCTTGGGAGTTTAGGAGTTGGGGAGTTTGGACATTAGTCGTCGTGATTGGAAGTAGGGACAGGGCGTGCCCTGTCCGCAAGTAAGAATCACGCAACCTAATGGCGGACAGGGCACGCCCTGTCCCTACATGAGCGGCGAAGTAATCTCCTGCCCCTGCCCCTCAGAGTGCCTCCTTGTCTCCCTCCCCTCGGGGAGGGTCGGGGAGGGGGCTTAGTTCTCTATCTCTTCGATATGGTAGGGGATGCGCTGTTCGCCAAGGAACCGGCAACCGTCGGCGGTGATGAGCACATCGTCTTCGATGCGTATGCCGCCGAAGTCCTTATAGGTCTCTATCTTGTCGTAGCAGAGGAAGTCGGCGCAATGGCCTTTCGCGTGCCAGTCGTCTATCAGGGCGGGGATGAAGTAGATGCCGGGTTCGTCGGTCACCACGAAGCCCTCTTCCAGTCGGCGCCCCATGCGCAGGGCGTTGGTGCCGAACTGCTCCAGGTTGGGACGTGTCTCCTCATCGAAACCCACGTATATCTGTCCCAGCCCTTCCATGTCGTGCACGTCCATGCCCATCATGTGGCCCAGACCGTGGGGGAGGAACAGGGCATGTGCGCCGGCACGTACCGCCTCGTAGGTGTCGCCCTTCATCAGTCCCAGTTCTTTCAGCCTGTCGGTCATCATACGGCACACGGCAAAGTGCACGTCCATGTATCTCACGCCCGGACGGGCCACCTGCAGCACATAGTCGTGACAGTCTTCCACAATGCTGTATATCTCGCGCTGCCGCTGTGTGAATCGACCGCTTACGGGGAAGGTGCGCGTGTGGTCAGAGCAGTAGTGCTCGTCGGTCTCGCCGCCGCAGTCGCACAAGGCCAGACGTCCGTCTTCCAGTACGGCGTTGGTGGGCACTCCGTGCATGATCTCGCCGTGCTGCGTGAAGATGGTGGCGAAACTGACCTTCGCGCCATGGGCGTTGGCTGTGCCGTCGATGATGCCGCCCACATATTTCTCTGTCAGTCCGGCGCGCGAGGTGCGGCGGGCTGTGGTCTGCATCTCGTAGCCGATGCGTTGGGCACGCTCCAGTTCGGCTATCTCCTGCGGCTCTTTGGTCGAGCGCATCTTCACCACGGCCTGAATGAGGGTGAGCGAGGCGGCGGCACGCTGCTGCGAGGGGTGGAGGCCCAGCAGGTCGTGTATCTGGATCATCGTGTCGTGGCGGTAGGGGGGCAGGAAGTGGATGGTGCGCTGCTGTTTGAGCGCTTCGTCGCAAATCTGTTGTATCGCTTTCATGGGGGCGGTATGTGCCACGCCCGCCTGTGCGGCCAGGTCGGCCACGCTGTTTACCGAACCGTACCATACGATGTCGTCGATGTCGATGTCGTCACCTATCAGCGTCTCGGTGTCGTGGTCAATATCAATCACGCCTATCAGTCCGTCGCGCTTGGCCCCGAAATAGTACAGGAAGGAGGAGTCTTGACGGAAGGGGTAATATGCGTTGGCGGGATAGTTGCAGGGTGCTTCGTTATTTCCGAACAGGATAATCACGCCGTTGCCTGTCAATTGCTTCAATTGGGCACGACGGCGGATATAGGTGTCTTTGCTGAACATGGTAATAAAATATGTGTTTGATAAATTTTCTGCAAAGTTAGTGCTTTTTCAATAGAATACGAGTATCTTTGCATTAAAAAAGTATAAAAATGTGTGAGCGCTTGGCATCATCAACGATCGTATGCACCGACTGTATCTCATAGAAAACTGTGATGTGCAAAAAATAGCCCGTTGATTTGGTTTGTAAAAGAAAAAATGCTACTTTTGTCAGCAAAATCAATTATCGTCTTTTTATGAATATCTACATCATTGAAAACGGGCAGCAACGTGGTCCGTTCACCCTCGACCAATTAAGGTATATGCCCATCACACCCGATACGGAGGTGTGGATGGAAGGGATGTACAACTGGGCTAAAGCATCTACGGTGCCAGAACTGAGAGATCTGATTGACGAGCAAGGACAGGCGGCCTATCAGCAGACGTCTAACGGCCAGCCGGGCGAAGCGCAGACACCTTACGGGCAGCAACCGCCTGAGTATGGGTCTCAACAAGCTTATGGGCCTCAACAAGGCTACGGGGCTCAACAGGGCTACGGACCTCAGCCAGGTTATGGGCAACAACAAGGTTATGGGCCTCAGCCGGGTTACGGGGCTCAACAGGGTTATGGGCCTCAGCCGGGTGGGTATCAACAACCAGGCTACCAGCAGCCCTATGGACCACAGGCGGGCTATCAGCCAGCTTCGGGCATACCGCCGAAGTCATGGATGGTAGAGTCGATTCTAGTGCTCATCTTCTGTTGTCTGCCTTTCGGCATCGTCGGTGTGGTTTACGCCTCGAAAGTGAGCGGGCTGTATGCCGCCGGGCGCTATGCCGAGGCCGAGCAGGCCAGTCGTGATGCAGGAAAGTGGACCCAACTGGGATTCTTTATCGGACTGGGTATCATCGTTCTCTATTTCATCCTGGTGGCCGTCTTCGGCGTGACTATCTTCAACGTGGCTAGTCGCCATAGTCTGTTTTATTAGACGCTGATGAAGAAAAGCATTTTGGGCATCGTGCTGCTGCTGGCGGCCTTCATGCTTTATTCATACGACCCGTCGCACTCTGAACTGTTCCCGAAATGTCCTTTCCTCATGCTCACGGGATGGCAGTGCCCCGGGTGTGGTTCACAGCGGGCCATGCACCAATTACTGCATGGCAATGTGGTGGCGGCCTTCCGCTATAATGCGTTGATGGTCATGGCTGTCCCTTACGTGCTGCTCCTGTTGGTAGGAGAGTGGAAGCGGCGGCGTTGGCCCCGTTTCTATGCCGCTCTCAACCACCCCTGCGTCATCCTCGCCGTAGCGTTTCTCGCCGTGGCATGGTGGGTGGGCAGAAATGTGGCCTGAAACGGAAAAATGTGTGGAAAAGCATCTTGCTGAAAAGGTTCATCACTGTTCATCAGGGAATAACCAAATAAACCATAAAGAAAGCCGCGCCCATAAGGGGTGCGGCTTTCTCATACCGTAAAACGGTGTATGTTATCTCTGTGGCGGCTGCTGCGGCTGCTGACCGTAGGGCGGCTGTTGGGGCTGCTGACCGTAGGGCGGCTGCTGATACTGGGTCTGCTGGCCGTATGGCGGCTGTTGGGGCTGACCGTAAGGCTGCTGCGGCTGACCATAGCGGGGCTGCTGCGGACCGTACATCGGCTGTGCACCGTAGGGCTGCTGACCCATGCCGGGCATGCCGTCAGGATATTTGGGCGACGGACCAAACTGGTTGGTGAACGGCTGGCTGTCCTGGCACCAGAACACAATCAGGATGATGCCGATGATGGCAGCGGGGATGGCGACCAGCAGAGAGATGACACCCGTGCCGGCGGCGGAATCGATGTCTGCCCATGTCGTAGCATTCTTGGCTTTGAAATAAGTGATGAGAGCCAAAATCTGCATGATGACGGTCAGGGCAAGATAGATGTAAACAAGTACAGGACCACGGCCGGTGTCATGCAGGCGTCGAATCATCAGCGGAGCGGCGACTAACCACACACAAATAGTGAGGATGGGACCTACAATGGGGATAAAGTTAAGCACAATGTTCACAATGACAATTGCCAAAGCTGTCCACCAGAACTCCGACCGGCGTGAGCGGCCTTCCATGTCTTTGATACGACTCAGTGACAGTTTTACAGCTGTCCCGAAATCAAGTTGAGGAACTACGTTTGCCATAATAAAAGTTGTTTTTTTAGTTAATAATGTGATTTATAAATGATGGTTTTGTTGTTTTTGTTTAGTGTAGAGTGTTCTTCACTGCTGTGCCACAGCAGCTAAGAGAAGGAAGTGTTCGTGGCACATCTCCTGCCCCTTGCCCCCTGCCCCACAACACATCTCTTACCTCTTACCCCTTAACAGGTCGGGTCTGAGCCGGCGGGTGCGTTCCAGGCTTTGCTCCATCTCCCATGCCTTGATCTTGGCCTCGTTGCCGCTCAGCAGTATCTCGGGCACCTTCCAACCCTTATAGTCGGCGGGGCGAGTGTAGATGGGAGCTGCCAACAGGTCGTCTTGGAAACAGTCGGAGAGGGCGCTCTGGTCGTCGCTGATCACGCCGGGTATCACCCTCACGATGGCGTCGGCCATCACCGCAGCTGCCAGTTCGCCGCCAGTGAGCACATAGTCGCCGATGCTGATCTCACGGGTGATGAGGTGGTCGCGGATACGCTGGTCGATGCCTTTGTAGTGGCCGCAGAGGATGATGAGGTTGCCCTTGAGCGACAGCTCGTTGGCGATATGCTGGTCGAACTGCTCACCATCGGGCGAGGTGAAGATCACCTCGTCGTAGTCGCGCTCTGCCTTCAGCGCGCTGATGCAACGGTCGATGGGCTCGCACTGCATCACCATGCCTGCAAAGCCCCCGTAGGGATAGTCATCTACACGACGCCACTTGTCGGTAGTGTAATCGCGCAGTTGGTGCAGGTGTATCTCTGCCAATCCTTTCTTCTCCGCGCGTGCCAGAATAGATTCGTGAACGAATCCCTCTATCATTTCCGGCAGTACTGTGATAATATCTATTCTCATTTGTTTGCAAAGATAGCAAATAAAAGTTAATTACAAAGCTTTTTCTCATTTTTTTTGTAATTTCGCACCGAATTATGAAACATATTACCTCTTTTCTTCCATATTCTCCTGTCTCTCCTCTAAATAATCTTATGGTGCGAAGGGCAAGATATATGTTTAGAACACTAAACACTCAACACTAAACACTCAACAAGAACTCGTCCATGACCGACCAACAACGAATCCTCCAACTGCGGCAAGAGCTGCATGAACATAACCGCCGATATTACGTACTCAACCAGCCTACCATCGACGACCAGTCGTTTGATATGCTGATGCGCGAACTCCAAGACCTGGAGGCGCGTCATCCGGAGATGGCTGACCCAAATTCGCCTACACAGCGGGTTGGGAGTGACCTCAACCAAGAGTTCAAACAAGTAACCCACCGCTACCCGATGCTTTCGCTGGCCAACACCTACAGCGAACAAGAGGTGGCGGAGTGGTATGCCTCTGTGACGAAACTGCTCGCAGGTGAACCGTTCGAGGTGTGCTGCGAGCTGAAATACGACGGACTCTCCATCTCGCTCATTTATGAACATGGCCGACTGGTGCAGGCTGTGACACGCGGCGACGGGGTGCACGGCGACGATGTCACCGCCAATGTGAAGACCATACGCACCATCCCACTGGTGCTGACGTCAGAATCTCTCTCCAAGGACGAGAAAACGAAATTCCCCTCATTGGGCCAACCTGCCTCAAACGGCGAGGTAACCATCTCCCCCTCTAAGTTAGAGGGGGCCGGGGGGCGTGTGTCTTCCACTCCCCCTTATCCCGACTCATTTGAGATACGTGGCGAAATACTCATGCCATGGACGGTCTTTGAACGCCTCAATGCAGAGCGCGAGGCTGCCGGCGAACAACTCTTCGCCAATCCCCGCAATGCGGCCTCCGGCACCCTCAAGAGCCAGAAGTCGGAAATGGTGGCCAGTCGTCAACTCGATGCTTACCTCTATTATCTGCTTGGCGAGCAACTGCCAGCCGACGGGCACTTCGAAAACCTCGAAACGGCACGGCAATGGGGCTTTAAGATCAGTGAGGGGATGCGGAAGGCTTCCTCACTGCAAGAGATATACGATTATATCCATTTTTGGGATACTGCCCGCAAACAACTGCCCGTGGCTACCGACGGCATCGTGCTCAAGGTCAACTCGCTCCGGCAGCAGCGCGCCCTGGGCTTTACGGCGAAGAGTCCGCGCTGGGCCATCGCCTATAAGTTCAAGGCCGAGCGGGCCCGCACCTGTCTGCGCGAGGTGACCTATCAGGTGGGACGCACGGGCGCCGTCACCCCCGTGGCGAATATGGACCCCGTACTGCTGGCCGGAACGACCGTAAAACGGGCCACGCTCAACAATGAGGACTTCATCCGCTCGTTCGACCTGCATATCGGCGACTACGTCTATGTGGAGAAGGGGGGCGAGATTATCCCGAAAATCGTGGGCGTGGATGTGGATAGCCGCCCGGCCGGGGCGCAGCCCGTCACGTTTATCACGCATTGTCCGGAGTGTGGCGCCGCCTTGGTGCGTTACGAGGGCGAGGCGGCCTATTATTGTCCTAACGATGCTGGGTGTCCGCCACAAATCAAAGGGCGCATTGAGCACTTCATCGCACGTAAAGCCATGAATATCGACTCGCTCGGGCCCGAGACGATCGACGACTACTACCAGCGCGGACTGATACACGATATCGCCGATCTCTATGATATCC
Organism: uncultured Prevotellaceae bacterium; assembly: GCA_947165505.1. GTDB lineage: Bacteria > Bacteroidota > Bacteroidia > Bacteroidales > Bacteroidaceae > Prevotella. The sequence goes on from CAMVAT010000033.1 coordinate 24,067, forward strand.
GCGTGGAGCAAATCAATGGCGACGGGTCGAGGCAGAAGTCGGCAGAGAAAGTGGTGAAGGCCATTCACGATACGGTCAATGTGCCTTTCGAGAGGGTGGTGTTCGCGCTGGGCATCCGTTTCATAGGTGAGACGTCGGCCAAACTTCTCGCACGTCATTTCAAGACGATGGATGCGCTCTCGAATGCCACACTCGAAGAGTTGCAACAGGTGGAGGGCGTAGGCGAGGTGATGGCCAAGAGCATCGTAACCTATTTTCATGAACCCGAAAATCAGCGCATCCTGGCACGGCTCCGTCAAGAGGGCTTGCAGATGTCGCTCTCGCAAGAGCAGATGCAGGGTGCCAGCGACCGGCTCGCAGGCATGAGCATTGTCATCAGCGGGGTGTTCGCGCATCATAGCCGCGACGAGTACAAGGCGATGATCGAACAGCACGGCGGCAAGAATGTGGGCAGTATCAGCAGCAAAACATCCTTTATCCTCGCTGGCGACAACATGGGGCCCTCGAAACTGCAAAAAGCCGAGAAGTTAGGTGTGCGTATCGTCAATGAAGAAGAGTTTTTGCAAATGCTGAACGCTGACTCCCCCTCTACCTCTTCCCCGTCTCTCTCAAACGGCGAAGTAACTAACTCCCCCTCTAAGTTAGAGGGGGCCGGGGGGCGTGTGTCTGAACCCTCCCCAAAAGAAGACGGCACCCCCCCACGTAACCATATTCACGTCCAACTCAGTCTATTTGATGACTAACTTCCCTTTAATTCCCCTTCAAATGCATATCATCGTATCACAAGAGATAGAAAATGTCTGCCCGGGCTTTGTCGGGGCTGCCGTCGAGGCAAAAGTGAAAAACACGCCCTATAGCGAACCCCTGTGGCAGGAGATATACGCGATGGGCGAAAAATACCGCGCCACATTGACCACGGAAACCCTGAAACAGTTGTCGGGCATCGAGGCCACACGGCGCGTCTATCGCGCCTGCGGCAAGGACCCCTCACGCTACCGCCCTGCCTCTGAGGCACTGATTCGAAGAATGTTACAAGGGAAAGAACTGTATCAGATAGATACGCTGGTTGACCTCATCAATCTGGCGAGCATCGCCTATGGATACAGTATCGGAGGGTTTGACGCGGATAAGTTCGTGGGAGACACCCTCACCCTCGGCGTCGGGCGCGAAGGCGAACCCTATGAGGGCATCGGACGTGGGATGCTCAACATCGCCGGACTGCCTGTCTATCGTGATGCTGTAGGTGGGGTGGGCACGCCCACAAGCGATAACGAGCGCACCAAGATAGACCTGCATACCACCCATCTGCTCGTGCTCATCAATGGTTACGACGGACGAGAGCAACAGGTGCGCGCCAATGCCGAATATATCCTCTCGCTCGCAGGGAAATACTGTGAAGCGCAAGAAGGACATTACACAATATATCGGTAGAGGTCATGATGCCTGTCATCAACCCGATATCATTGGTGTTAAAAAAAATCAACTGTGAATAGCTAATCTGCGCCACAGCCATCGGGGGATGCGCCGCCAACAAGCGGTGATGATACGCCAGCGCCAGTCTATCACTTGGATGTGGCGGTGGCGGTCGATGGCGTTGAGGGCCTGGCGTGCCACGTCGTCTGTCTTGAGCATCAGCGGGTAGCTGTCGCCGCCGAGCAGTTCAGTATCGACAAACCCAGGACGGATGTCGGTGAAACGGATGCGGAGATGTCGTATCTTTGCCAGTTGTTCCAACGATTGGATATAGGTGTTCTGAAGGGCTTTCGTGGCGGAGTAGGAGGGGGCGGCACCCAGTCCTTTGGTGCCGGCGATGCTGCTGATTACGGCGATATGCCCATGTCCTTGTTCGGCGAAATAACGGAAGGCCTCACCCACCATGCGGGTAAAACCCACACCATTGGTCTCCAATGTCTTGAGCTCGGTATCCTCCTGAAGTTCGGGATTCTGCTTGCCGATGCCTGAGGCGTGGAAGTACAAGTCCATGCCGCCCATGCTGCTGATGAGCTGTCGCAACAGGGCGGGGGCCTCAGTGTCGGTCACGTCGATGCGGGCGGTGAACACCCGTTCGGGTGCCAGCGCGCGCAGTTCAGCCAAACGTTCCTCACGCCGTGCTGCCACACCTACCGTATAGCCGCGCTCAATCAACAGACGGCTCACAGCCCTGCCGATGCCCGACGAGGCTCCCATCACAACGACTTTGTTCATTGGGCAGCCTCAAACTCACGAAGGAAGCGGGTGTCGTTTTCAGAGAAGAGGCGCAGGTCGCTCACCGAGTATTTCAGATTGGTGATGCGCTCCACACCCATGCCAAACGCATAGCCGCTGTATTCCTTGCTGTCGATGCCGCACAGTTCGAGCACGTTGGGATCGACCATGCCGCAACCCAGAATCTCTACCCAGCCGGTGTGCTTGCAGAAACCGCAGCCCTTGCCGCCGCAGATGAAACAAGAGATGTCCATCTCGGCACTCGGCTCGGTGAAGGGGAAGTACGACGGACGAAGACGTATCTTGGTGTCGGCGCCGAACATCTCGCGGGCAAACGTCAATAATACTTGTTTCAGGTCGGTGAACGAGACATTCTTGTCGATATAGAGACCCTCTACCTGATGGAAGAAACAGTGAGCACGGGCGGTGATGGCTTCGTTGCGATACACACGGCCCGGGCATATGACCCGGATGGGGGCGGTCAGCTTGCCGTCGGCGGTGTGCATGTTCTCCATGACACGGGCCTGTACGCTGCTGGTGTGCGAGCGCAACAAGATGTTTTTAGTCACGTCGTCGGGATGCTGCGACACGAAGAATGTGTCTTGCATGTCGCGTGCGGGATGGTCGGCGGCGAAGTTCATCTTTGTGAACACGTGCAGGTCGTCTTCCACCTCAGGACCATCGGCCAGTGTGAAGCCCATGCGGGTGAAGATGTCGATAATCTCGTTGGTCACGATCGACAGCGGATGGCGTGTGCCCAGGCGGATGGGGTAGGCGGTGCGTGTCAGGTCGAGGTCATCGCCTCCCTGGTCGCTCGTCTCACATTGCTCACGGAGTGCGTTGATACGTTCCAAGGCGGTCTGCTTCAGCTCGTTGATCTTGATGCCAACAGCTTTCTTCTGCTCGGCAGCCACATTGCGGAAGTCGGCCATCAATGCGGTGATTTCACCTTTCTTACTCAGATATTTCAAACGCAAGGCCTCTATCTCTTCTGCGTTAGAGGCCGTCAGACTGTTCACTTCCTGGAGCAGCTTCTCTATTTTTTCAAGTATCATATCGCTTTTTGGTGTGTTGCAAGCGCTTCTTGCGCTTATTTGGGTGCAAAGGTAATACTTTTTTCTGAAAAGTCATGCGTCTCTCATTTTTTTTGTGTAACTTCGCACACGAATACATGATAACTAAAAAAACAACCCACTAATTAACTATACAACTTATGACGCAGCAAACATGGAACCACGGGCCGGTGCCCGCAGGAGGCACGCCTCCGATGAATCAGAAACCAGACAGCGGACGCAAAGGCTTGATCATTGCCATCGCTGTCGTGTCGGTATTGGTGTTGGCACTTGGCGGCTTCATCACGTACAAACTATTGGCAGACGATAAAAAGACGGAAACGGCGAGCGAAAGCACAACCGCTGAGGCCGCTGATGGCAAATTGGCCGCTGCCGATGTGCCAAGCGGTGACACGCTCAAGGTGGCCACGGCAACGGCCGACAATGAAGACCTCGAGAAAGACGGCGCTACGGGAAAACCATCTGATGCCAAAGTGCTCGGGTTTGAGCAGGGCGTGAAATCCGTGCAGTTCGGATTCGAGGCAGGCTACGGCTATACCTATCATTTCGACCGCGACGGACAACTCACCGCCGTGGATTATTTCGACCATGGCAATGAAGGCACGTTGACCATGCTCAACGGGAAAGGACTGAAATTCGATGGCGAGGACTTTGGCTTCGGCGACGATGAAGATGAGCAGCCTCAATCCGAGTCGTTTCATAACGTGATTGAATACCGGCAGCAGGGCGATAAGACCGAGGTATATATGTCTGTGAACGGTAAGCCGGCAGAGAAGATAGCGACCTATTATGTGGATGACCAGGGGCGTATCATACGCACGCAGGATTCGTCGCAGACCTATCGGTTTACCTACAATGAGGAGGGCAGGGCTTTCAACCAAGAAGGTGCCGAGATGTATCCGCCACTCATCCTTTTCTTCAGCGAGGCTCCCACACTGCCCAAAAAACATAAGGTCAGGGAGAAAGACGCCAAGGGGCGCCCCATCCAGGTGGATGCCTATCAAGACATGCAGCACTATACCATCACATATTGGCAGTGATATGTAAAAAACATGCGTTTTTATTTTGTCTTCTCTATCGCTTGCACTACCTTTGCACCGAAAAAACCACTATAAGTCAATCTTGTGAGAAAAGAGAAATGGACAGGGGCTATCACTCTGATAGCGGCCATCTGCTTGCTGGTGGCGTGTAAAGACTCGAAAAAGCAGGTGTCGGCCGGCGACGAGCCTACGGAAATCAGCACCGACACACTCGCCACGGACACAATCGCCATGCCCGACGAGCCTAAGGACTCCGTTGAGAACATCATCGCTGCCACACCGATGCCTAAAGCGGCCGACGAATTGTTCGACGACTTCTTCTTTAATTTCTCGGCCAACGAGAAATTACAGATGGAGCGTGTGAATTTTCCGCTGGCAGTGAACGATCATGGCAAAAAGTCTGTAGTGGCGGCCACGGAGTGGAAGATGGAGACGTTTTTCGCCGACCAGGGCTTCTACACGCTTATCTTCGACAGTGAGAAACAGATGGAGGTGGTCAAGGACACGACCATCAGCCATGTCGTGGTCGAGAAAGTGTTTCTCGAACAAAAGCAGGTGGAGCAGTATGTCTTTGACCGGCAGGAGGGACTGTGGAAACTCACGGAAATAGACCGTCATGCGTTGTTGAAAAACGCCAACAGCGACTTCTTGAACTTCTATGATAAGTTCTCTAAAGATTCGCTCTTTCAGGTGCAGAGCCTCAACGCACCCGTCAAAACGGTCATTCCCGACCCCGAAGACGACTTTAATATGCTCGAAGGGGAGTTTTACCCGGAACAATGGCAGGACTTCAAACCCGAGGTGCTGCCACAAGGGTTTATCTACAATATCCAATACGGGCAGCCATGTAAAGGAGGGGCACGTAAAATATTTGTCATCAGAGGCATTTCCAACAGCCTGGAGATTGAGATGACGTTCCTCTTGAAAGGAGGAGAATGGAGACTCGTCAAATTGATATAAGGTGGGGGCAGTTGCCACCAATCTAAAAATCATCAATTAATAGAACACACCTTAACATGAACATACAAGAGAATTACGACCTTGCACGGCACAATACCTTTGGCATCAGTGCACGGTGTAAACGATTCATCGAATATACCAACGAGGATGAGGCCCTGCAGGTGGCCGCATGGCTCAAAGAAGATACCGACCCGTTGCTCATCATCGGTGGCGGGAGCAATCTGCTGCTTACACGCGACTTTCCCGGCACGGTGGTGCGTGCCGCGGTGCGTGGCATCGAGGCCGATGTGATCGATGAGGTCGATACTGAGCATTGCGTCGTGCAGTGCGGAGCCGGCGAACGGTGGGACGATGTGGTGGCATGGTGCGTGGAGCATGGGTGCTACGGGGCGGAAAACCTCTCGCTCATCCCCGGTGATGTGGGGGCCAGTGTCGTGCAGAATATCGGTGCTTACGGGGTAGAGGTGAAAGACTTGGTGCTCATGATCGAGGCCGTAGAGATAGAGACTGGGCAAATGGTGGTCTTCGGACGTGCCGACTGCCAGTATGGCTACCGCCAGAGCCGTTTCAAGCAAGACTGGCGCAATAAATACCTCATCACGCGGGTGCTCTATCTCATGCAGCGACAGTTCACACCGTTGCTTGATTATGGCAATGTGAGGCAGGCTTTAGAGCAAAGGGGCATCACTGAGCCATCGGCGGCCGAGATGCGTCAGGTGGTCATTGATATCCGCAAGGAGAAATTGCCCGACCCCGAAGTGTGGGGAAATGCAGGTAGTTTCTTTATGAATCCGGTAGTGGAGCGTGCTGTTTATGAGCAACTGGCTGCTCAATATCCTCAGATGCCGCATTATGCTGTCGATAAGGAGCATGAGAAGATACCCGCAGGATGGATGATCGAACAATGCGGATGGAAGGGGAAGACACTCGGGCGCGCAGGGGTCTATGACCGTCAGGCTTTGGTGCTCGTCAATAAGGGCGGTGCCACGGGCGAGGACATCGTCAACCTCTGTCAGGCTATCTGCAAGGATGTAAATGACCGCTTCGGCATACAACTACACCCCGAGGTGAATATTATATAAGGTGGTATGATGGTTGCAGTCAATCCCTCTCAATCTGCCACACTCACTTTTCTTGGCACGGGCACCTCGGGCGGCGTGCCTTCTATCGGTTGCACGTGCGAAGTGTGTCAAAGCACTGACCCGCATGATAAACGGCTGCGCTGCGCTGCCATGCTCGAAACGGAGCACACACGTCTGCTCATCGATTGCGGACCCGATGCCCGCCAGCAGTTGCTCGGCGTGCCTTTCCGTGCTATCGACGGGGTGATACTCACTCATATCCATTACGACCACGTGGCGGGAATAGACGACCTGCGTCCTTTCTGCGCCATCGATTATCCCGAGATGCGGTCGATACCGATCTATGCCAATCAGGCTACGGCCGATGCGCTGCACCGCACCATGCCCTATTGTTTCGGCGAACATCTGTATCCCGGGGTGCCGCTGCTGGATTTGAAAACCATCCCGCCCCATGTGCCCTTCAAGGTGGGCGACTTCGAAATCATACCCTTTGTCGTCTATCACCACGACCTGCCTATCTTTGCCTACCGCATCGGATCGCTGGTCTATATTACCGACATGAAGAGCATCGACGACGATGAGATACCCTATGCAGAGGATGCCAGCCTGCTGGTGGTCAATGCGCTGCGATGGCACAAGCCGCACCACTCACATCAGACGGTAGAGGAGGCGGTGGCATTCGCACGCAGGGTGCGCGCACGGCGTACCCTCCTCATTCATGGAAACCATCAAATAGGACTGCATGAGCAGACCAACGCCCTGCTGCCTCCCGACATCCAACTCGCTTACGACGGGATGCAAATACAATTATAACAATGGGTTCCACCCTTGCGCCTTCAGCTCAAACTCCTGTCCGTCGCGGCTTACCATTTGCAAGCCAAGTTCGGCACGGGTGATATGACCGATGAGGCGGATGCCTTCCAACTGTTCTATCTTCTCATGGTCGCCGATGGGTACGGTGAAGAGCAACTCATAGTCTTCGCCGCCATTCAGGGCGCAGGTGGTCACGTTCATGTTCAATTCTTCGGCCATGACGGCGGTCTGATAGTCGATGGGCAGATGCTTCTCGAAGATTCGGCACCCGCAACAGCTCTGGCGGCAGATGTGCATCAGTTCACTGCTCAGTCCGTCGCTGATGTCCATCATGGCTGTGGGACGGATGCCGGCGGCACGCAACTGCTCCACCACGTCACCACGGGCCTCGGGCTTCAACTGCCGTTGCAGCAGATATTCCTTGCCGGCGAAGTCGGGCGAGAAATGGGCCAGTTGCTCCAAAGCACGCTGGTCGTTCTTCTTCCGGGCCTCATCCACCTGTTGGTAATAGACGCTCTTCTCGCGCTCCAACAGTTGCAGACCCATATAGGCGGCGCCCAGGTCGCCGCTCACACAGATGAGGTCGGTGTCTTTGGCACCATTACGATAGACGATTTCTTCTTTCTGCGCCTCGCCGATGCACGTGATGCTGATGGCCAGACCTGTATATGACGAGGTGGTGTCGCCACCTACGATATCAATGCCCCATTTGTCGCACGCCTTGCGCAGACCGTCGTAAAACTGCTCCATATCCTCCACCGTGAATCGCTTGCTCAAGGCTATGCTCACCAGCATCTGCCGTGGGGTGCCATTCATGGCGAAGATATCGCTGATATTGACCATCGCCGACTTATATCCTAAATGTTGCAGGTCGATATAGGTCAGGTCGAAATGAATGCCTTCCATCAGCATGTCGGTGGTCACAAGCACCTCTTTGTCGGGATAGTGCAGCACGCTGCAGTCGTCGCCCACACCGTAGCGGGTTGATGTGTTCTTGGGCTTGATGTCTTGTGTCAGATGGCGAATCAAACCGAATTCGCCCAGTTTTGATATGTCTGTCATTATTTTTGTTGAGTGTTTAGTGTTCTAACACTGTTGAGGGTTGAGGGTTTAGTGTTCTAGCACTGTTGAGGGTTGAGGGTTTAGTGTTTAGTGTTCTAGCACTATTTCGCGCTCTGAGTTATCCCATCTACCTCGTCTCGGAGTCAACCCCATCTGCCTCAGCTCGTGTCTCCCTCCCCTCGGGGAGGGTCGGGGAGGGGGCTCTCAATCACTTCTGAAACTGATGGTGCGTGGGCGGTTGGCGCCTTGCTGTGTGTCTTTGGGCTTGTCTTCCTCTTTCTTCCTGATCAAGATGCTGTTTTTCGAGTTTTTGTGCACGTAGCTTAAAATCTTGTTGTTGAATGTCTCCTCATGGTCCAACAGGAATTTGATCTTGATGGGCAGCACATAGAGCGCCGCTTTCACCTCGTCGCTCAGTCCGTCGAGCGCACGCAGGCGCACTTCGTCTTTCTCTGTGGTGATGATGATTTTGGGAGAGGGGAGGGCGGCAAACTGTTGATGGATGGCGTCCACGTCTTCGGCTGTGAAGTCATGGTGGTCGGCGAAGATGAGGGGGGTGATGTGCTCACTATAGGCTCGTAGGTCGTTCTCCATCTGTTGTGGCGACGCGATGCCGGAGAGCAGAAGCACCGACTCGTCGCTGACTATCGACGACAGGGGGCGTGCCGGGGCGTTGCCATTGAAGGGGCGCAGGTCGCCATACACGATGCTGCTGAAGAGCAGTGCCTGATAGGGGTAGAGGTCAAGGGCCTTAGACACCACACGGTAGTCGATGGGGTTGAGGGCGTCAGGACACTTCGTCACAATGACGATGTCGGCACGGTTCTTGCCCGATACAGGCTCTCGCAGACGGCCGGCAGGCAACAGCTTGTCGTAAACAATCAGCCGATGGTAGTCGATGAGCAGGATATTGATGCCTGGCTTCACATAGCGGTGTTGATAGGCGTCGTCGAGCAGGATAATCTCGGTATCGCGCGTCTGTTCGTCGGTCATCAGACGGTCGATGCCCTCGCACCGGTCTTCATCTACAGCTACCACGATGTCAGGATATTTCTGGTGCATCTGGTAGGGCTCGTCGCCAATGTCGGCCACGGTCGAATGGTCATCTGCCAAGAGATAACCTTTTGTCTTGCGCTTGTAGCCACGGCTGAGCACGGCAATCTTCGCGTCTTCCTTCAACAGCTCAACCAGATATTCCACATGGGGGGTCTTGCCGGAGCCGCCCACGGTGATGTTGCCCACCGAGATGACGGGCACACTAAACGACCGGCTCTTCAATATTCCCAGGTCGAAAAGCTTGTTGCGGATGCCTACACCAATGCCGTATAGCCAGCTCAATGGGAGCAGCCGCTTGTCGATGGTTATCAAATCACCTTCTACTGGCATGTGTCTTTTTTTGTTTAGGGTTTAGGGTTGAGGGTTTAGTGTTCTACACTGTTTAGGGTTGAGGGTTTAGTGTTCTACACTGTTTAGGGTTGAGTGTTAAGTATTCTACACAGTTTCGGGCTCGGGTGCTATTCTCCTGCCCCCTGCACCTTGCCCCCTGCCCCAAAATATTCTCTCACCCCTTACCTCACATTCAGGTAGAACGGTATGCGTGCCTGGATGGCATTGTGGTGGTTGAGTGTGCGCAGGAACATGAATGCCTGGTAGTACTCGCCCATCATCTCACGCATGTTGTCGTCTAAGTAACTGCCGTTCTGCACTTCGCCGAGCAGTTGGTCGGTCCAACTCTTCGGGGCAGGATAGTTCGAGGTGTGATATTCTGTCAGGTTGGCCAGCGAGGCAGCTTTTTTAACGGCTGCATCCAGACCGCCCAACTCATCTACTAACTTGTTCTTCAGCGCATCCTGGCCCAGCCAGACATGGCCCTGTGCTATCTTCTCCACGTCCTCGACACTCATCTTACGACCCGTGGCAACACGCGAGCGGAACAAATCGTAACCACGCTCAATGTAATGGTCCAGATAAGCCATCTCCTCTTCGTTAAACGGACGTGCCATGGTGCCAAAGGCGCTGTTCTTGTTGGTCTTTACCTCGTCGAACTTCACACCCAGCTTCTCCGTGAGCAACTGGCTGGCGTCGGGGAACATGCCGAAGATGCCGATGCTGCCCGTCAGCGTGGTGGGCTCTGCTACGATCCAATTGCTTCCGCAACTGATATAGTAGCCACCCGATGCGGCCATTCCGCCCATGGATACCACGACGGGTTTCTTGGCTTTCAGCACTTCTACTTGATGCCAGATCTGCTCTGAGGCATAGGCGCTGCCGCCGCCGGAGTTCACACGCAACACCACAGCCTTCACGTCGTCGTCGTTCATCAGACGCTCAAGGTCCTTGCACACTTCCTGAGCATCTATCACATGACTGCTCGCAATGCCCTGGGCACCGCCGTCAACAATGTCGCCGTAGGCATAATACACGGCGATTTCCTCGCCGTCGCGCTTGCTCTTGACGTTGGCCATCTCGGTCACTGACACCTGACGGATAAATTCGTCGTCGTTGAGACCCAGACGCTGCTTCACCTCCTTCTTTACTTCGTCGGTGTATATCAAGCCGTCTATCATCTTGTAGTTCTTGTAGTTCTGCGGGTCTTCAAACATAATCAGACGGTCGGCGTAGGCGTTGAGCGAGTCGGTGCTGATCTTACGGCTCTCCGACACTTCTTTGAGCACATTCTCCCACAGGCCGTTGACGTAGGCGGTCACTTGCTCGCGGTTGGCGTCGCTCATCTTGTCGGCGGTGAACAGCTCGGGGGCACTCTTATAAGCGCCAACCTTCGACAGCTGCATCTTCACGCCGAACTTCGCCATCAGGTCTTTCAAGAAATAGGGCTGTGAGGCGATGCCGTGCCAGTCGATCTGACCACAGGGGTTCAGATATATCTTGTCGGCCACCGAGGCCAGGTAATAACTGCTCTGGGTATAGGTGTCGGCGTAGGCGATAATCCATTTGCCCGACTGCTTGAAGTCGGACAAGGCGTGGCGGATGGCTTGAACCGAGGCGTATGAGTCGGCGGCAAACATGCCGGCCTCGATATAAATGCCTTTCACCTCTTCGCTGTCTTTTGCTTTGCGGATGGCGGTGAGCACATCGTCTAAGCCGATGCCGGAACCCTCGCCGCTCAGGCTCGACAGCACACTGCTTTCCGCCCGTTCGTTGAGCACACCGCTCAAATTCAGCACGACCACGGAATTGTCGCTGAGTTTCACGGATGAATTACCTGCCGATAGCATGCCGATGAGGCACATCACACCAAGAAACATGGTCAGAATACTGAAAAAAAGCATGCCCACCATCGTGGCGAACACCATCTTAAAAAACTGTTTCATTTCTTATCTCATTGGGTTTATTGTGCAAAAGTAATCCTTTTTCATGGATTCACCAAATGATTGTATGTTTTTTTATTCAACTTCCGCAAGCTCCCCTTGCTCTATAGAGTCAACCAGCAAGTGCAAGTTTCCTGCAAAGTTACTCGTAATGTTTGAA
>CAMVAT010000034.1 GCA_947165505.1 uncultured Prevotellaceae bacterium
CCTCCTTTCAAAAGGAGGGGAAACTGGTTAGTGGACTGACTGGTGGAAAGAGATGGGACACACGCCCCCTAAACCCTCAAACTTAGAGGGGGAATTTGGTTTGCATCGTTGATTGGGCACACGCCCCCTAACCCCCTCTAACTTAGAGGGGGAATGAAGTTAGTTGACTGATTGAGATGAATGGGGGGAAGATGAGAAATAGGTTAGGACATTGTTTTTCATACCACCCCTACCCCTCCTTTCAAAAGGAGGGGAAACTGGTTAGTGGACTGACTGGTGGAAAGAGATGACACACGCCCCCTAAACCCTCAAACTTAGAGGGGGAATGAAGTTAGTTGACTGATTGGTGGAAAGAGATGGGACGCCCCCTAAACCCTCTCTAACTTAGAGGGGGAATGAAGTTAGCTACCGAGCGAACCGCCTGCCGAGGGGTTGGCTGCGAACGGGAATCGAGACGCAGCTATCAAAGAGTAGAGACGCCACGGTGTGACGTCTCTACATTCGGGAGATTTGTCATCTCTAACTTTGTGGGGAGCGAATCTTGACTTTACCACAGATAAGAGGCGGGATGCTTTCTTATGAACGATTCGCCTTGCTCGTATGATTCGCCACCATCCCAATCGTCATACCATATCTGTTCGTTGGACTGACCAACACTAGGATCTTCCACCTCGCCAGTAGTAGGCAGAGAAAAGGTATCCATCAAACCGTCTGACTCCAACTGAGAGATTTTCACGTTTGGTTCAATATATTCTTTTTTCATATCTCTTTTATTTTACTATAATCTTTTTTCCTTTTGTGATGTAAATTCCTTTTTCCAGTTTTTCTACCGGCACGCCGTTGAGATTGTAATACCTCTCACCATTTTGGTCTTCTTCTGATATGTCGGTGATGCCGTCTGTATGATTGTCATCAAAAATCATCGAACAATTCGTTCCGGTTGACGACTCGGGCAACTGTAGATAGGCTTTGTGGTCGCCCAAGAAGCCTGTCTTATTGAATCTGCAGAACTTCCCATGATATAGTATATAATTTACCTGTCCATCGTTAGTAACAGGTGATATCTCATCTGAATAAGTAAGACCTTTCAAATAATTTGACATATCCAATTGCGCCCCTTGTTGCTCTGCAATCTGAAACCATGTATTTTCATCGTTCTGTTTACGAATCACGATGGCGGTCTCGGCCGGCACGATATTGCTGTCTATACTGGTGAAAACCACATGAGAGGTGCCATACTCGGTCGCGACAAAAGGTTTATTACCACTTTCCGCTGCTCTTTGGAAATCCATATCGAACTCTCTATAATCGGTCGAGTAATCTAAGTCAGCATTGAATGGTATCTGATAGAAGATATTTTTTGAAGCAACACTCCAATTATATTTATCTATAGCCGATTCTTTCACATAGAAACGGTCCCCTTCCGCTACTTTTCCAAAAGACCATGTATTCTGATCTGGATAATTATTTCCCCAATAATCCTGTGACCAATGAAACATTGTTTGACATGGTTCATCTGCCAAGAAAATAAAAGTTCGAGCTATATGGTTAGAATTAGAAAAACCGCCGAATGCTGATTGCTCAACAGTTTTCAAAGTCGAAGGCAAAACTATGTATTTCAATTTAGCACAAGAATGAAATGCTGCCTGTCCGATACTTAAGATGCCTTCTTGAAACCATACATACTCTAAATTATCACAATAAGAAAAGGAACTACTTTTAATTGACACCAAATTCCCTGATAAGACAAGATGTTTAAATCCAGGAACACCGCTGAAAGCCGATTCACCTATAAGCACCAATGATTCAGGAAGATTATTGTCTATATTGAACAATTTTCGACAACCTGAGAATGCGCTATTATTTATATGCGTTATATTATCATGCATGATTAGAGTTTCAAGAGATGTGCACTGTGCAAATGAATATTCTTCAATAACGGTGACATTTTCTGGAATTGTAATTGATTCTATCTCTTCACAATGATAGAAAGCATAACTCTTGATGGATGTCACTGAAGATGGGATTTCAAAATGTTTTAACTTTTTACAATTATTAAACGCATATTCCCCTATGGACTGGAGGTTACTTCCATTTGGGAAGACCACATCAGTTAATACCCCACATGAAGAAAAAGCGTATTTCCCTATCTCTAATAAAGTACTTGGCAAAGAAACACTTTTCAATTTCAGATTGGCATTGACACCGCTTTCTCTGATACTCTCAATTCCCTCTGAAATGACCAGCGTTTCCATCTTAGGTTTGGAACTCAATCCTTTGTATCCGATTTCTTTAACACTATAGGTCTGGTTATTAAACGTCACCTCAGATGGAATCACGACATCAACAAGAGAGGAATTGAGGCCTGTAACCCTTACCTTATTACCGTCAAAAATAGTATAGGTAATATTATCAACTGTGAATGCATAAGACATTGTGGTGTAACACAACAACGCCATCAATAACATGTTCTTTTTCATAGGTATTCTTTTTATCATAATTATGTATAAAAGATGTTTGAAACTCATATACTTCTCATGGCATAGGCTCAGAAAAATAATGGGCATGGTGACTACAAGATGGCATGTGCCATCGAAATAAGGGACATTTCTTGTTCATAATACTTTTTCTTTTTTTGATTAATGACAACGCAAAGTTAAGGAATGGCCGGGGATAAGCAATCATCCATTTCGTCCATTTGATTGATGGGGCGATACATTATAAAAAGTAAAAAAGTAAAAAACTGGCGGTTATTGGTTGGTGTCAGTTCATTGGGGAGGGGGGACGACTGGGTTACAAGGCACACGCCCCCTGCCCCCTCTAACTTAGAGGGGGAATGAAGTTAGCACGACGATTGAGATGAATGGGGGAAGAAGAGATATAGGTTAGGACTTTGATTTTCATACCACCCCTACCCCTCCTTTCAAAAGGAGGGGAAACTGGTTAGTGGACTGATTGGAAGAGGATGATGGCAAGAGAAAGGGAAGGGCGCTATTGGGGGCTCCGGCCGTTTTTGAGCATTCGGTCGTAGAGGTTGTTTTCCATGGTGGTGAGCACCCTGCTGTACATCCGATAGTATGACCGCTCGTCGATGTCGTATTTCTTGGAGAGGTCGCGCCATAATTTGCGGACGGCATCGCCACACTGCTCTAACAATGGTATAGAACGGTCATTAAACATCATTTGGGTGTGATTATTCCACGTGGAGTCGCTCAGCGACCCCATGACACGCTGGAAAACGGGGGTGATGACGGTCTTCAGACGTTTTTCCAAATCGGCATCAGAAATGGAACGCGAGGAGGATGGCGAGGAGGAAGTAGGGGCAACCGACACTGGTTGGGAGATGGAGGGAGAGGGAGATGGAGAGGTAGAAGACGGGCTGCCTACAGAAGTGGATGGGGAGGAAGGAGTGGTTGAAGACGGGCCGCCTACAGAAGTGGATGGGGAGGAAGGAGCCGCGGTTGTGTCTGGCCGTGACGGGGAGGAGGTGACGATGGATACGGAGGGGGCTTCGGCGGGTGCTTGCGGGCGGAAGAAGACCAAGAAGGCCAAAAGGAGAACAGCGGAAATGATGATGGCAGAGAGGATGATGCGGCGAGAGAGGGTGGTTTGTCGTATCTTTCGTAAGATGTCGTCGGTGGTCTGAAAACGCTTGGCAGGGTCTTGGGCTGTACACCGCTTGATGACCTTATTATAATAGCGGGCACAGGGCAAGGTCTGCAAGATACGGCCCAGGGCATAGATGTCTGTCCGCGCATCGACCAGTGAAGAGCCGTCTTTCTGTTCGGGTGCGGCGTACTTGTCGGTACGTCCCATCGTATCGGTATAAGCGTCGGTATAGCAGAAGCCCAGGTCGATGAGTTTGACATCTTGCCCCACGCGTGTGATCATGATATTGGCCGGCTTGAGGTCGAGGTGCACTATCTGGTGGTCGTGCAGATAGCCGACGACGCTGAGCAACTGACGGAGGAAGCGGTCAGCATGACGGCGTTTTTTCAGGTAGTCAGGATGCTGCCGGACGAACTCGTCGAGCGTCTCGCCGTCGATATACTCCATCAGCACCCCGTCGTCGGTACGTGAGACATAGCGTACCAAGTGGGGATGGTCTAAGAGGAAGCCTGTCTCAAACTCCTTTTGCAGGGCGGCGGCATATTGGGGATGTGTGCGGAGCGAGGGTTTGAGTTGTTTGAGGAAATGCAACTTACCATAGAGGCGGACGCGGTAGCAATCGCAGGTGGAACCGCCTACGGCCAACTTCTGTTCAAGAGGTAAATCCTGATGAACGGAAGTAAAAGAGGAGTTGCTACTCATTATTCCATTCAGACATCAAGTAGGAGGAAGTCGATGCCCTGCTCCTTGCCAGCCGTGAAAGAGCCAAGGTTGACGCCATCGCGTGTCACGTCGGTGGCCAACAAAGGATAGTCCCGCACCAGATGGGTGACAGTGAGTTCGTCGCCCACCATCAACTTACTATTCTCGCGCGAGAGCACCCGAAACCGGCAGTTGCCCAGATACTCCATATCCACAGAGCGGTTGGGCAGATAGGTGATATTCACCTTCGTACCTGGTTTGAAAAAACAGGTGAGATATTCATCGCGGTCGTCGAAGGCGGAGTTTTCGGTTTGCTCATCGTAGAGCCGGAGCGCGTCCCAATGCTCAAAGCCCAGATAATGGGCGATGACATCGAGAGTAGAGGCACGCGGCTCGCGCTCGTCGGCGATGAAGCCCAACAGCCGTTTGAGGGTGTTCACCCCGATATGCTGGCGGGTGACCGACGCTATATCGAGTGCCAGCTGTTCACAGTCAGCTGACACTCGTATAGGACATTGAGATTTCTCTCTTAATAGTTCGACAATAAAAGGTGAAAAAAGCATATTATTCCCACTCGATGGTCGAAGGCGGTTTTGAGGAGATGTCGTAGCAGACGCGGTTGACGCCCTTGACCTTGTTGATGATTTCGTTAGACACCTTGGCCATGAAGTCGTATGGCAGATGCGCCCAGTCGGCCGTCATGGCATCGGTAGAGGTGACGGCCCGCAGGGCCACGGGATGCTCGTAGGTGCGCTCGTCGCCCATGACCCCCACGCTGCGCACGGTGCTGAGCAGGATGGCGCCCGCCTGCCAGATCTGGTCGTAGAGGGAGACCTCGATTTCTTGGGGGGCAGGGGGCAGGGTGCAGGGAGCAGGAGATGTGCTTTCTTGCTGGGGGGCATCGGAGAGGAGCTTGGCGGGTACGCCGGCGGCCAGGACACGGCGGGCCTCCTCGCCAGAGAGCTTGACCTTGTATTCGCGCAGAGAGCGGATATAGATATCGTCGGCATCTTGCAGGATGCGCACTTTTTCGGGAGTGATGTCGCCGAGGATACGCACGGCCAGTCCGGGTCCGGGGAAGGGATGGCGAGTGATGAGGTGCTCGGGCATGCCGAGTTGGCGTCCCACGCGCCGCACCTCGTCCTTGAACAGCCATTTCAGCGGTTCGCAGAGCTGCAGGTGCATCTCCTTGGGCAGTCCGCCCACATTGTGGTGGCTCTTGATGACCTTGCCCGTGATGTTGAGCGACTCGATGCGGTCGGGATATATGGTGCCCTGTGCGAGCCATTTCGCCCCTTCGATTTTCTTGGCCTCGGCATTGAACACCTCGACGAAGTCGCGTCCGATGATTTTACGTTTCTGTTCGGGGTCGGTCACACCGGCCAGGTCGGCGAAGAAACGCTCCGAGGCATCCACGCCGATGACGTTGAGTCCGAGTCCTTCGTAGTCGCGCATCACATCGCGGAACTCATTCTTGCGAAGCATGCCATGATCGACGAAGATGCAGGTGAGGTTGCGCCCGATGGCACGGTTGAGCAGCACGGCAGCCACCGACGAATCGACGCCGCCGGAGAGTCCGAGGATGACGCGGTCGTCGCCGAGTTGTGCTTTCAGTTCGGCCACGGTGGTATCGACAAACGAGGCTGCGCTCCAGTCTTGGCGCGAGCCGCATATATCGACCACGAAATTCTTCAGCAAGAGCGAGCCCTGCAGGGTATGGAACACCTCGGGGTGGAACTGGACGGCGAAAACAGCCCCCCTCTTATCCCCCGAGGGGGAGGCGGCAGCTGGTGAGCAGTAAGCGGCGTATTTCACGTCGGCGGTGGAGGCGATGACCTGATAGCCCTCGGGGATGGCGGTGATGGTGTCGCCGTGGCTCATCCATACCTGCGAGTTGGGTTCAAATCCTCGGAAGAGAGGGTTGGTGGTATCTACGGTCAGCAGGTGTGCCCGTCCGTACTCACGGCTGTCGGCTTTCTCCACCTTACCGCCGTTGCTATATGAGATGAACTGTGCCCCGTAGCAGATGCCGAGCACGGGCACGCGGCCCACGAACTGGCTGAGGTCCACTTTAAACGCCTCGGGGTCGTGCACCGAGAAGGGCGAGCCGCTGAGGATGACACCGATGACAGAGGGGTCGTCTTTCGGAAATTTGTTGTACGGCAGTATTTCACAGAACGTGTCGAGTTCACGCACGCGCCGCCCGATGAGCTGTGTGGTCTGCGATCCGAAATCGAGGATGATGATTTTTTGCATGTATGTGTGAGATTGATTGATGTTTTTGGGAGTTTTTTTGATGGAGTGTGGGAGTCTGGGAGTGTGGGAGTTTAGACGATAGCTATTGTGCTGGAGTGTTGTCACTAAAAATTGTTGTGCAGGCAGGTGACGGTGGTTTTTACCGTTGTTTTCTGCATCATGATGTCGCTGCTATTGTAGATGTCAATGGATTTGACATAGAGATTGGGGTAGAAGGTGACGTTGGCATCCTCATTGAAGTGGAGGCTCATCATGCCCGAGTCGATCATCGACTCGATCTGCGATTCAATGTTCGGAGGCGTCTCCTGCATGTTCTCCTTGACCTTGTCTATGATGATTTGTTTCATCTGTTCCTTAGTCACCTTCGATATGGCCTTTGTCTCCACATATCGTTTGTTGGTGTCGAGCATTGTCACCTCTCTGAGCATGTTGACCCCTACGGGATTGACGTATTCGCTTTTGGCGCCTTGGGCAAGCGTCAGTCCGTTGTAGGCGAAGATATTAGCCGTGGAGAGAAGTGATTTGAGCTGAGCGTCTTCGGTGGCCTGGGCTTCGAGCTGGCTGATGAGGGTCTGTCTGGGCAGCGCCGACTCCACCTGCGGGTGGTCTTGATATAACTTATCTATCGCCTGCCCCATCACCTTCAGTTGTTGCTGTTTCACCTCTTCGAAGTTGAGGATTCCGATTAGTTTTCCCTCACGGTCGAGCGCGAGCTTCATGTTGCACCCTTCAATCATTTTCATGCTCATGCTGAGCATTTCGGCCATGAGACCACCCTGTCCTGTATCGGCATTCACATTGCTCGTATAGAGTTCGACGACATATCCGTCGGCTGTTTTCTCCTTGACTACGAAGCGCATATCGATAGTGGTGTTGATTATGATCTCGCTGCCCATGACCGACATGGTGCTCACGCCGCTGTTGCGGTAAATGGCAGTGTCGTTGACGTGATACTGAGGTATCACCTTGATTTCCTTTTGCGCCAGAGCACCCAGAGAGAGGAGCATGGCGGCGAATGACAAGATTAGCTGTTTCATCTTATATAGGTGTTTATTGAATAGAATGCAGTAGCTGTTCGGCCTGTGCCAGTGAGTCGAGTTTGCCCACATCAAGCAGGCACAGGTGGTCATCGGCCACGCCCCGTATGTCGGCCCTGTCGCATACTTTCAAGTAGAAATCGATGATGCTGAAGCGGTCGGGCCACTCGTCCATCAGGGGGAAGAGCGAGGGTGAAAAGACATGGATGCCGGAGAAACTTTGGACGTTGAACGTTGGGGAGTTGGGGAGTTTGGGGGTTGGGGAGTCTGGGAGTTTGGGAGTTTGGGAGTTTGGACAATAGTTTGCCGGTTGAGAAGACGTGGCGGCGGACAGGGCGTGCCCTGTCTCTACTGGGGGGGTGGTATTCTCCTGCACCCTGCACCCTGCACCCTGCCCCTCAGAGAAGTGCCCTGCACCCTGCCCCTCAGAGAAGGCCTCGTGGACCTCTGGGAAGGGGGATTTCACTTCGCCGGTGGTTTCGTTGTACCAACCAATGAGTCGCATACCGCCATCGAAGATCAGGTGACGGGTCGATTTACGGGGACTGACTAATAACGTTGAACGTTGAACGTTGAACGTTGAACGTTGGGGGGTTGGGGAGTCTGGACAATAGTCTGCCGGTTGGGGGGACGTGGTGGCGGACAGGGCACGCCCTGTCCCTACTGGGGGCGTGGTATTCTCCTGCACCCTGCACCCTGCACCCTGCCCCTCAGAGAAGCCCCCTGCACCTTGCCCCTCAGACAACAGCGCTGCGAGGTCGGCGTTGCTGAGGATATCGACATTGTGGATGAGGATGGGGCTGTCGGGCGAGAAGAGGGGTCTGGCCTTTTTGATGCCGCCGCCCGTCTCGAGCAGCATATCGCGCTCATCGCTGATACGGATGTCGAGCCCGAAGTGGTCGTTCGCCTTCAGATAGTCGATGATCTGGTCGGCGAAATGATGCACATTGACCACAATACGCTCTACGCCAACCGCCTTGAGTCGTTGGATGACATGCCACAAGAGCGGCTGCCCCCCTACCCTGACCAATGCCTTAGGCATCGTGTCGGTAAGCGGTTTGAGGCGTGTGCCGAGACCTGCGGCGAAAATCATAGCCTGTTTCATGAACCGGAAGGAATGTTAATCGGCGCAAAGATACGAAATAATACTGAGATATGAAAGTTTTTTTATGCCCATATCGATTGAATCAGTTTTTTTTGCCATTTATCGTTGTCATTTCCGTTTTTTTTCATACTTTTGCAGCCATGAATTTGCAGAAGAAACGACATATCGCCTCATGGATGCTATTGGCCGTGTTTGTGCCGATGCTGCTATTGTCGTCTCTGCATGTGCATGATGCCGCGTCGGCCGACGATGGTTGCACCGAGTGCGTGCTGCACCGTTGCCACGGTCATATCTTGCAGTCATCAACCGCGATGCACGACTGTGTGCTGTGTCAGCTGCTCACCCTGCCGCTGGTGCTGGCCCCCGTCATCGGCATCGCCGCTTTCAGTCATTTCAAGAAAGAACACACCGCCCGCAACGCCGGCACTATCCGCCCGTCGTTGTGTGGCATCCCCACCCTCAGGGCCCCTCCCACCGTTTGAATGACAGCGTGGCAAGGACCGTGTCCTTGCATCTTTTACCGTATTCTCATTCAAACAGACATTCAGTATGATATCTACGTTACTGGCTGCCACACTTTGTTTGGTGGCACCACCTGACAGTATTGTCACACTTGATGCCGTCACCGTAGTCGGACACCAACAGCGCGATTTCCAGATGCGCATGTCGCAGTCGGCCATACAGATAGGGCGTGAAGCGCTCCAGCAGAGTTATGCCGGCAGTCTGGTACAGACGCTCGAGGGCATACCCGGCGTGAAGGCGATGGCGATAGGCTCGGGCCAGTCGAAGCCCACCATCCGCGGTCTGGGTTTCAACCGCTTGGCCGTGACGGAAGACGGCATCAAGCACGAGGGACAGCAATGGGGCGACGACCACGGGCTTGAGATAGACCAGTTTGCCATTGACCGTGCCGAGGTAATCAAAGGTCCCGCAGCGCTACTCTACGGCAGCGATGCCATCGGAGGCGTGCTCAACCTATATTCCAACCACGTGCCCACGGAGCCGCTGGAGGGAGCCGTACAGCTGTTCGGCCGCACCAACAACGAGCAGATGGGCCTCTCGGCCCGCATCGGCGGCCGCCACGGTCGTTGGTTCTACCGCGCCCATGGCACGTTCATCGACTATGCCGACTATCGTGTGCCCACCGACAGCATCCAGTATTACTCGTACTGGATCAAGCTCAAGGACCAGCGTCTGCGCAACACCGCGGGCAGCGAGGCCGACGGCAGCGTGATGGTAGGCTATATGGGCTACCGCTTCCATAGCGACCTGCGCATCTCGGACAGCTATTCGAAGAGCGGGTTCTTCGCCAATGCCCACGGACTGGAGGTGCGTCTGTCGGACATCGACTACGACCACTCGCGCCGTGACATCGACCTTCCCTACCAGTGGGTGAACCACCTGAAGGTGCTCAGTCACTCGTCGTGGCAGGGCGACGGCCTCACCATCGAGGCCAACCTGGCCTATCAGCACAACCAGCGCGAGGAGCACTCCGAGCCAGTGAGCCACGGTTATATGCCCACGCCCGACGGCACGATGGAGCGCCGCTTCGACAAGAGCACCTACACAGCCAACATGCAGTTGCGACGCACGCTGGGAAACCATGAGTTGCGCGCCGGCGTGGGTGGCGAGCATCAGCACAACCGCCGCGACGGTTGGGGGTTCATCATCCCCGACTTCGAGGTGTCGAGCATCGGAGCCTTCCTGATGGACCGGTATATGGTCAGCAGCCGCTTGGCCTTGAATGCCGGTTTGCGCTTCGACTATGCCCGCACGCATATCCATTCCTATCACGACTGGTATGCCACGCCCTCGGCCGATGGTTCGTCGGTGCAGGTAGAACGCTCCGCCGACATGACCCGTCACTTCCGCAGCCTCACCTGGTCGGCCGGCGTGAACTACGCCACCGGCCCTTTGATTGTCAAGGCTAATGTCGGCAAGAGTTTCCGTGTGCCCATCCCCAAAGAGCTGGGTGCCGACGGCATCAACTACCACATCTTCCGCTACGAGCGCGGCAATATGCAGCTCGACCCCGAAGAGTCGTACCAGATAGACGCCAGCATAGGCTGGGCAGACGAAGTGCTGGAGATACAGGTGGACCCCTACCTGAATTACTTCCCCAACTACATCTACCTGAGCCCCTCGGCCCAGTATGTAGAGGGTCTGCAGCTCTATCACTACACCCAGGCCCGCGTGTTGCGCTACGGACTGGAAGCCCAGTGCACATGGCATATCGACAGGCACTGGCAGGCCCATGCACAGGGAGCCTACCTGCATGCCCGTCAGGAGTCGGGCGAGAAGAAAGGCTATACCCTGCCCTTCAGCACCCCCTGGAACGTAGAGATAGGCGGCAGGTATGCATTCGGCTTCGGCCGGGCCACCGCTTCGGAGCCGACGGGCTATGTGAGTATGACCGCCCGTATCGTAGGATCACAGAATGAGATTGTGCCGCCCGAGAAGCCCACCGACGGCTATTGGACGCTGAACATGGCCGCAGGCAAACGCTTCAGCCTGGGCCGTAGCACACTGCAGGTGTCGGTGCATGCCGACAACCTGCTCGACCGCCGCTACTACGACCACACCAGTTTCTACCGTCTCATCGACGTGCCCGAACCCGGGTTTAACCTCTCGGTGATGGCCGGGCTGGAATTCTAAGCAGGTGAGTGGTTGGCAAAAGATTGAGTAGTCACCAATCAATCAATCAAACAAGCAATCAAAACATCACAAGACAATGAAAAATCAGAAATATATGAGCCTCATGACGGCTCTCATGTGTGTATTCTCTCTGTGTATCACCGCTTGCGGAGACAACGATGACGACAAGGTGCCCGCCCCGGTCATCGTGCTGGAAGAGGCCAACATCGAAGGCGATGAGCTGTGCGTGGAGGCCAATATCGCGGCTCAAGGCCGCACCGCCCAGATCAGCATCAACATCTGCGATGCCACAGGCAAGACCATCAAGGTGAGCCACCCCGTGACGGGGAGCCAATATATCGGCGTGCTTAACATCGACGGATTTCATGTGCATGTGGACATCGCCGGCAAAGGTGTTGAGGCGGGCGACCTGCTGAAGTTGACCGTCGCCGATGCCCAAGGGCAAACAACGACAGCACAGAAGAGCATCACCGAAGAGGAAGACGAGGACGAAGACCATCACGAATAAATCAGGCAATATATGAAGAAAGCATTATTATCACTGTTGCTGCTTGGCACGCTCTGTGCCTGCGGCGGATCGGACGAAGACAGTCCGCGAGACATGACCTATCCCACCATCACCGACACCGGCATCACCGCCAACCCGGTGAACTGCCAGGTGTATCAGCGTGGCACCACCATCCCCTTTGCCTACGTCTTCACTGACGACACGGAACTGGGTGCATTCAACGTGGAGATACACAACAACTTCGACCATCACACCCATAGCACCAGTGCCGAGGAGTGCCCCACGGACGCCAACAAGACTCCGGTCAAGCCGTGGGTGTATAGCAATGACTACAGCATTCCGAGCGGCCAGCGCACGTTTACGGCACGTTTCGACATTGCCATCCCCTCAGACATCGACGCGGGCGACTATCACTTCATGATACGTCTGACCGACCATGCCGGTTGGCAGCAGTTGCATTCCGTGTCGATTAAAATCACTGAATAGCCCTGCGGTACAGCAGAAAGCATCAGCGTTCTTGTGACATACTCCTATAAGAATGTGGGTGTGTCAAAACACTTGGATTTCTCTTCAACAACGGATTTCAAGGATTTCACGGATTTATGTTATTGTTGATTATCAGCAAGTTGCAAATCTGTGAAATCCGTGAAATCCGTGTCTGTTTAATATGACACGCCCACATTTTTTTCACTCCCACTCCACCAAGTCGCGTGAGAGGAGGATGCTGCGGCAAAGGTATGGAGTATCATTGAAATAAAATGCGTTTTTTCCTTTGCAAGCCTTGCAGAGGGGATGGGGTTGCTGTGACACAGCAACAAACGGAACGGGAGGGACGGAGGTGAGAAAGAAAGGATTAAAGGTACTCACTCTCGAAAAAACAAAAATTCTTTTGTTTTTTGCTCGCTTAATCGTACCTTTGCCGTGCAAAACGAGAGAGGTCACTTTTTGACATGAGCATCAACTATACACATCGGGAAGAGTTATGGAACACGTGGTCGCACGCCGTGGGCATCGCCGCAGGTGTGGTGGTCGGGGTGCTGCTGCTGGTGAGAGCCGCACACCATCCCGATACGTGGGCTGTGCCGAGCGTGGTGCTCTACCTCTTTGGTATGCTGGGGTCGTATATCACATCGACCAGTTACCACGGCCTGTCGCCGCTGTCGCGCTGGAAAGAGCGGCTGCGCCGGTGGGACCATTCCGCCATCTACTGGCACATCGCGGGCAGTTATTCGCCCGTGACACTTGTGGCACTGCGCCACCAAGGTTGGTGGGGCTGGGGACTGTTCACGTTTGTCTGGCTCTGTGCCATCGCCGGTACCACACTGAGCCAGATACGTCTGAAAGAACACTCCAACTTAGAGACCTGCTGCTATGTGGGCATGGGACTGAGCGTGCTGGTGGCCTTCAAGCCGCTGTCGGAATCCGTGACGACCGCCACACTGCTATGGATCATCGCCGAAGGAGTGTGCTATATCACAGGAGCCGTGTTCTACTCACTTCACCGCATGAGAAACGTACACACCGTGTTTCACTTCTTCGTGCTGGCCGGCACGGCATGCCACATCGTGGCAGTGTGGAAGATTTTGGAATATTAGAGGTGAGAGGTGAGTTTTTGGGGCAGGGGGCAAGGGGCAAGGGGCAGGAGATATGCTTAGAGCACGAAACCGTGTAGAACACTAAACACTCAACACTAAACACTCAACAAAATACACAACAAAATATACAACAATGGAAAAAGAACTGAGAAGAGCGTCGCTATGTGTGCGCGCAGGTTATCAACCGAAGAACGGGGAACCCGTGGAAATGCCTATCATCCAGAGTACGACCTTTAAATATGATGACTCTGACGAGATGGCACAGCTGTTTGACCTGAAGAAAGAAGGCTATTTCTACACCCGATTGCAAAACCCCACCAACGACATGGTGGCGGCCAAGATTGCAGCCTTGGAGGGCGGTGTGGGATGCGTGCTGACCTCGAGCGGGCAGGCTGCCAACTTCTACGCCGTGTTCAACATCTGCGAGGCAGGCGACCACATTGTGACCTCGAACGAGATTTACGGCGGCACGTACAACCTGTTTGGCGTGACCCTGAAGAAACTGGGCATCGACTGCACCTTCGTGTCGCAAGAGGCGAGCGAAGAAGAGATAGAGGCCGCCTTCCGCCCCAACACGAAGGCCTTGTTTGGCGAGACCATCTCCAACCCCGGTTGCGCCGTGCTCGACATCGAGAAGTTCGCCCGCATCGCCCACAAGATGGGAGTGCCCCTGATCGTAGATAACACCTTCGCCACCCCCATCAACTGTCGTCCGTTTGAGTGGGGTGCCGACATCGTGACCCACTCCACCACGAAATACATGGACGGCATGGCCACACAGGTGGGCGGCGCCGTGGTTGACAGCGGCCATTTCGACTGGATGGCACACGCCGAGAAATTCCCCGGGCTGACCACCCCCGATGAGTCGTATCACGGACTGACCTACGTGAAAGCCTTCGGCAAGATGGGCTACACCACAAAATTGGTGGCCCAGTTGATGCGCGACTTAGGCAGCATACCAGCGCCCCAGAACAGTTTTCTGCTCAACCTGGGGTTGCAGACCCTGCACCTGCGCATGGCCCAGCACTGCAAGAACGCTCAGCGTGTGGCCGAGTTCCTGCATGACGACCCCCGTGTGGCATGGGTACACTACTGTGGACTGCCCGACGATGCCCATTACGCGCTCGGCCAGAAATATCTGCCTAACGGTTCGTGCGGTGTCATCGCCTTCGGACTGAAAGGCGACCGCGACACTGCCATCCGCTTCATGGACTCGCTGAAGATGGTGAACATCGCCACGCATGTGGCCGACGCACGCACCTGCGTGCTGCACCCCGCCAGCCACACCCACCGCCAGTTGTCTGACGAGCAGTTGCGCGAGGCCGGCATCGCTCCCGACCTCATCCGTCTGTCAGTAGGCATCGAGGACGTAGAGGACATCCTCGATGACATCCGTCAGGCATTAGGATAATACCCAAAAAAGGGTATATGGTTTACCCTGATTGTGTTATTTCACAGTCAGGCAGACCGCCGTATCTTTGCACCGTGAAACAATACAACCAACATCACTATGGCAAAGATTTATGTAAACGGCGATGCGCTTGAGGTAAGCCTGCCCTTGACTGTCATCGAACTCATCGAACAAGCGGGCGTGCAACAGCCCGACATGGTGTCTGTGCAGGTGAATGAAGAGTTTGCCGAGCGCGAAGAGTGGGCATCTATCACCTTGAAAGAAGGTGACCATGTAGATTTTCTTTACTTTATGGGAGGGGGCGCGGCTCGACGGATATGATAGACTTCACCGAAGACCAGATACAACGCTACTCGCGCCATATCCTGTTGCAAGACGTGGGCGTAGAGGGACAGGAAAAGATCATGAATGCCCGTGTGCTCGTAGTGGGCGCGGGCGGTCTGGGAGCCCCCGTCAGCCTTTATTTAGCCGCCGCCGGCATCGGCCGCATCGGCATCGTTGACGCCGATGTGGTCGATTTGTCCAACCTACAGCGTCAGGTCATCCACTTCACCAAAGACGTGGGTGTGCCCAAGGTAGAGAGTGCCAAAGAAAAGATACTTGCCATCAATCCCGATGTGCGGGTAGATACCTATTATGAATTTCTCGACTCATCGAATGCCCTTGACATCATTCGAGAGTACGACTTCGTTGTCGATGGCACCGACAATTTCCCGGTAAAGTTTTTAATCAATGATGCGTGTGTGATGGCCGGCAAGCCCTTCTCGCACGGGGGCATCCTGCGATTCAACGGCCAGACGTTCACCCATCTGCCCGGCACCGCGTGCTATCGTTGCATGTTTAAGGAGCCGCCCCCCGCAGGTGCCGTGCCCACGTGCAGTCAGGCCGGTGTACTGGGAGCCATCGCCGGCATGTTGGGCACGATACAAGCCGCCGAGACCCTGAAATACTTCACAGGTGTGGGCGAGCTGCTGACCAACCGTCTGCTCACCTTCGATGCCAAGACCATGCAGTTTCGCACCGTGCCCGTGCGCCACCGCGACACCTGCGCCATCTGCGGCACGCATCCCACCATCGACCATCTGATAGACTACGAACAAGCCGCTTGCGACCTCAAAAACCATTAGTCCCATGAACATACCCGACCCCATCATACGCCAACTCATTGAGCAGGCGCGCAAAGACGCCCCCAACGAGACGTGCGGCTATCTGCTGGGCACCGCCGACGGCACCGTGACCGAAAACTACTGGATGGAGAACATCGACCACTCGCCCGAGCACTTCGCCTTCGCACCCCGCGACCAGTTTGCCGCCCTGCGCTACGCCCGCGAACACGGACTGAAGATTTTGGCCAACTGGCACAGTCATCCCGCCTCGCCATCGCGCCCGTCGGCAGAAGACCTGCGCTTAGCCAACGACCCCGCCATCCGCTATGCCATCCTCTCACTGCTTGATGATGAGCCACGGCTCAATTCCTTTGCCATCATAAACGGAAAGGTAACAGACCAAGAGAAGCATTTGTAAGCCGAATACCACTTTTTTGGTATGAAGAATGCCATATTCTGGCGATTTCACATGGTGGTGAAACACCCTAACTTTGCACACAGAAAACTTAATCATTATCATCATGGCACAGATAGCAAAAAACCTCATTGAACTGATAGGCAACACCCCCCTATTAGAACTATCGGGAACAACCGCCGAGTTGGGGCTTCACGCCCGCATCGTGGCCAAGTTGGAATACCTGAACCCGCTGCGCAGCGTAAAAGACCGTACAGCACTGGCACTCATCGAGCGAGCCGAGCGCAAAGGTCTGATAGACGCCCACACGACCCTCATCGAACCGACATCGGGCAACACCGGCATCGGGTTGGCTTTCATCGCCGCCATCCGCGGTTACCGTCTGATACTAACCATGCCCGATGCCATGTCGGTAGAGCGCCGCTCGCTGTTGCGTGCCTTGGGCGCGGAGATTGTGCTGACCCCCGCCCATGAGGGTATGGCCGGAGCCATCCGCCGCGCGCAGCAATTAGCCGCCGAGATAGGTCACGCCTACATCCCCCAACAGTTTGAGAACCCCGCCAACCCCGATGTACACCGCCGTACCACCGCCGAGGAGATTATCCGCGACACCGACGGTCAGTTTGACATCTTTGTGGCAGGCATAGGCACGGGCGGCACCATCACAGGTGTGGGCGACGTCATCAAACGATACATACCCCGGGTGAAGGTGGCAGGTGTGGAGCCATACAGTTCAGCCGTGCTGAGTGGCGGCCGTCCCGGTCCGCACAAGTTGCAGGGCATCGGAGCCGGTTTCCAACCACTGACCCTCAACCCTGCCGTCTATGATGAAATCATCCGCATCAAAGACGAAGAGGCATTCCAGACAGGACGTCTGTTGGCACGCAAAGACGGCGTTCTGGCCGGCATCAGCAGTGGAGCCGCCGCAGCCGCCGCCATCAAGTTGGCCCGCCGTCCCGAGAACGAAGGTAAGACCATTGTAGTGCTGTTGCCCGACACCGGCGAGCGCTATCTGAGCACAACCATCTATAATTATGAGCAGTCATGAGTGAGCAAAAGAAACTAAGCATCATCGCCTTCTCTGGCGATTTTGACAAATTGACCGCCGTCTTCACCTTGGGCACAGGAGCCGCCGCCGTGGGGTATGAAGTGAATATCTTCTTCACCTTCTGGGGTTTGGATGCCATCAAGCGCAAACAGGGCCGTTCGTTTGTGGGCGGCACCTGGCTGACCAAACTCTTCGGTTTTATGATGGGCGGTTTGCACGCGGCTCCCACCTCGCGATTTAATTTTTTCGGCATAGGTCCGAAAATCTTCCGCCGGCTGATGCGCAAGAACAATGTCGCCACATTAGAAGAATTGGTCGAAGCAGCCAAAGCCCTTGGCATCAACCTGTATGCCTGCGAGATGGCCATGCACGTGCTGGGACTCAAGAAAGAAGATTTCATCCCCGAGGTCAAGGATGTGCTCGGCGTGGCCACCTTCCTGCAATTATCAGAAAACGGACAAACATTAT
Source organism: uncultured Prevotellaceae bacterium (assembly GCA_947165505.1). Taxonomy (GTDB): domain Bacteria; phylum Bacteroidota; class Bacteroidia; order Bacteroidales; family Bacteroidaceae; genus Prevotella. The sequence goes on from CAMVAT010000034.1 coordinate 17,916, forward strand.
TCATATAAGCCATGGCAAAAAAGACATTAGACATCACCCGGGAGCATTGCCCGATGACATTTGTAAAGACCAAGATAGAATTGTCGCGCCTATCCGCCGGCGACACCCTTGAAGTACTGTTGAGCGAGGGCGAACCGCTGGACAATGTGCCCCGCAACGCCCAGGAGCAAGGTTATGAAGTGGTGAGCGTAGAGCACGTGGAAGGCACCACACACCGGGTGATTATCAAGAAATAGGAGATAGAGGGAGATAGAGGAACTTAAACAGAAACATTTAAAAACCAATAGTTATGTCAGATTCAAATCTTCAGCGCAGTGTGACCACTGCCACCGCCAGACGACTGGCCACGACCACCAAGACAGCCCCACAGATGGGGAGTATTACACCGCGGCTACTGCTGAAACTGCTGCCATGGGTACAAGTGAGCGGCGGCACCTTCCGTGTGAACCGTACCAAAGTAGAGTTGCGCAAGAGCGAACGTCTGCCGATAGAATACCTGAACGGCATCCCCTCGTTCACCGCAAAAAGTCTGAAGACCATCCCCCTCTTCTCAGAGTTTGAAGACGAGACGGTGGCCCGTCTGGCCCGTTCGTTCGAGACCATAGAAGCCGAGATAGGCCAATTGTTCGTAGAGGAAGGCAAAGACAAACAGAAATTCTTTATTGTGGCCAGCGGACAGGCAGAGGTGATCAGCCGGGGCACCCACGGTGAGGAATTGCGTATCGCCCTGCTTGGCGACGGCGAATATTTCGGCGAGGCCGACCTGCTCGACGATGCCGAATCGACCGTCTCGGTACGCGCCGTCACCCCCACCATTTTCCTCAGTCTGAAGCAGCAGGACTTAGAGAAATTCATCAAAGAAGTGCCCGACTTCCGCGAGACCTTCGGCAAGGCCGTTGACAAGCAACTGCGCCTGAAAGCCACCGTCAACGACCACGGCGAGAAGCATATCGACCTGGTGTCGGGCCATGAGGAGGACAACATCATCCCCGAGACCTATATCGACTACGAGGAGAATCCCACGGAGTATAGCCTGAACACCCTGCAGACCGTGGTACGCGTACACACCCGTGTGTCCGACCTCTATAACAACCCTTACAACCAGTTGGAAGAGCAGTTGCGCCTCTCTATCGAGAGCATCAAAGAGCGTCAGGAGTGGGAACTCATCAACAACCGCAAGTTTGGTTTGTTGGCAGCCGCCAACCCCGCCTACCGCATCACCACGCGCTACGGAGCCCCCACGCCCGACGATTTAGACGAGTTGCTCTCGCTGGTGTGGAAAGAGCCCGCCTTCTTCATTGCCCATCCGCGTGCCATTGCCGCTTTTGAGCGCGAATGCACCTGGCGCGGTGTGCCGCCTGTAACGACCGACCTGTTCGGCACGAAAGTCATCCTGTGGCGCGGCGTGCCCCTGATACCGTCGGACAAAGTCGAGGTAGAGGGACAATACCTGACCGGCCGCGGCGTGGGCACGACCAAGATCATCTTAGTGCGCACAGGCGAGCAGAACCAGGGAGTCGTCGGTCTGCACCAGAGCGGCATACCCGGCGAGATAGCCCCGTCGCTGTCGGCACGCTTGATGGGCCTCGACAAGTTTGGTGTCGCCTCATACCTGCTCACCAAATACTTCTCGCTGGCCGCCCTGACCGACGATGCCATCGCTGTGCTTGAGAATGTAGAAGTGGGCTATTACCACGACTACCAACACCGCAACCAGATAGAGAAATAAAGAATCACCCCCGCGCCCGAAAAGGGAGCGTAACCCCACAGACGTATGATAGAACTACAACATATCAACGGATATGGTCTGGACGACCCCACCTTCGCCTTGCTGCGCCAAGTGGCACAGAAATACTGCCCCGAGGAGTGGCAGCAAGAGCGCAGGGCCATCGTGCCAGACGAAGAACTGAACCTAAGCGGACTCTTGAGCCCCGACCTTGCGTCATCCCTTGCGCCAACGACAGACAAGGCAGGCACATCGCTGCCCCAGGATAACGGTTTCGGCATCGGCATACCCGAGACAGAGAAACTCCGCGAGTTGAAATATGAAGAAACCGATACCCTGCAGACAGAGCAAATCAAGAAAGATTTCCCCGTGCTGAACCAACAGGTGAACGGGCATCCGCTGGTATGGTTGGACAACGGAGCGACAACCCAAAAGCCCCTGCAGGTGATTGACAAGATATCCGACTACTACAAGCACTATAACAGCAACATCCACAGGGGTGCCCACACCCTGGCCGCCCGTGCCACCGACGCATACGAAGAAGCGCGCGAAAAAGTACAGCGGTTTATCAACGCGGCTACGAGCGAAGAAATCATCTTTGTGCGCGGCACCACCGAAGGCATCAACTTAGTGGCGCAGACCTACGGCCGCCAATACCTGACCCCCGGCGACGATGTGATTGTGAGCGAGCTGGACCATCATGCCAATATCGTGCCGTGGCAGCGCGTGTGCCAAGAGCGGGGTGCCACCCTGCACGCCATTCCCACCGATTCGAACGGCGACCTCATTCTCTCAGAACTGGAGCGGCTGATCACGCCACGCACACGCATGGTGAGCGTGGGGCATGTGAACAACACGTTCGGCACCATCAACGATGTGCGGCGCATCATCGACATCGCCCACTCGCACCATGTGCCCGTGCTGATAGACGGTGCCCAGAGCATCGCCCACACCCCCGTTGACGTGCAACAGTTAGGTGCCGACTTCTTCGTGTTCAGCGGTCATAAGATTTACGGTCCCAACGGCATCGGAGTGGTGTATGGGCGCAAAGAGTGGCTCGACAAATTACAGCCATGGCAGGGCGGCGGCAATATGATCAAGGACGTGACCATCGAGCACACCGAGTATAACGTGCCACCCGCCCGTTTTGAGGCCGGCACGCCGAATGTGGCCGACGCCATCGGGTTGGGAGCCGCGCTGGACTATGTGAGCCATTTAGGCATCCGCAACATCGAACGCCACGAGCACCAACTGACGGAGTATGCGCGCGAACAGTTGTCGCTCATCCCCGGTCTCACCCTGATAGGCAACCCCAAACAGCGCGTCTCGGTCGTGTCGTTCGTGCTCGATGGCATCCCCGTGCCCGAGACAGGAACCCTGCTCGACAAAGAAGGCATCGCCGTGAGGGCCGGACACCACTGCGCCCAACCCGCCCTGCGCGCCTTAGGCTATGAAATGAGCGTCCGCCCGACGTTCGCCCTATATAACACACGAGAGGATGTGGACCGGCTGGTGGTGGCCGTCAAGAAAATCATCGGCAAGTCATGAAGTACGAAACGAGTATCTTAACGACCCCCTACCGGCAGCCTGACGCCTATGGGGCACTCTCTATGCCAGTCTATTACACGGCGGCATTCGAGTTCCCCTCGGCCAAGGCCATGAGCGACGCATTCTGCGGCCGTTCGATGTCGCCATCGTATTCGCGCATTGCCAACCCCACGACCAGTTACTTAGAGGAACGTGTGCGACAGGTGACAGGCGCGGCCAGTGCGACCGCGCTGAACACCGGCATGACCGCCATCGCCTACGCGCTGACAGCGGTGAGCGGCGCAGGACTGAACATCGTGGCCTCCAAGCACCTCTTCGGCAACAGCGTGTCGCTGCTGCGCGACACCTTAGGCGGACTGGGTGTCGAGACCCGCTTCGCCGACTTCACCCAACCCGACACAGTGGCATCGCTCATTGACGGCAATACCTGCGCCCTGTTTTTTGAGATCATCACCAACCCGCAGTTGTACGTGGCCGACATACACGCCCTTTCTGACATCGCCCATGCTAACGGCGTGCCATTGATAGCCGATACGACCATCGTGCCCTTCAGCACCTTTCACGCCTCCGACTTCGGCATCGACATCGAGGTGGTGAGCAGCACCAAATACATCTCTGGCGGCGGCACCGGCTTGGGCGGCTTACTCATTGATTACGGCACCTTCGACTGGTCGCAGTCGCCCTCAGCAGCCCTTCGCAGCCGTGTGAAGCGTGTGGGCAAACGTATGGCATTCACAGCACGTGTGAAGACCGAGCTCATCACGAATTTAGGCGGTCTGATGACACCTCAAGCCGCCTATATGGAAACATTAGGGTTGGACACGCTGCAAATCCGATTTGAGCGACAGGCGATGAGTGCCCTCAAGATAGCAGAAGCATGCCGGCAGTTGCCGGAAATCCAGCAGGTCAACTACACGGGATTAGCAGACAACCCTTTTTATGAGTTGTCAAAACGCCAATTCGGCCCGCTCCCCGGAGCGGTGTTCACTATCGACTTAGCCACGAAAGAATCGGCCTTCCGCTTCATCGACCGTCTGCACGTCATCCGCCGTGCCACGAACCTGTTCGACCGCAAATCGCTGGCCATCCATCCCGCCTCTACCATTTTCGGACTGTTCAGTGCCGAGCAGTGCGCGGAGATGTCGGTCAGAGACACCACCGTGCGCATCAGCGTGGGATTGGAAGACCCGTCGGACCTGACCGACGACATCAAGCAGGCGCTTGCCGATTAGATATAAAACTCGGAGGCATCTATCCAGCCTGCCCTGAGCGCATATTTGATAGCCTCGTGGGCATTGTTGACCCCGAGCTTGCGGAAAATATTCTTCCTGTGTGTGGTAATGGTGTGAATGCTCGAGAAGCGCTCCACTGCAATCTCTTTCGTTGTCAAGCCTTTTGCGATACACTTGACGATTTCTATCTCTGTAGCCGTGAGTGTGGCTACCGCATCTTGCTCCACCTGGCTATGGAGGATTTTCTCCGCCGCCTTTTGCGAGAGATAGCGGTTGCCACGTCCGGCATACAACAGCGCATCCCTGACGGCCTTGAGCGGTTCGTCTTTGAAGACGACGCTAAAGGCCTTTGACGCGTAAGTGACACGTTTGAGGAATTTGTCGGTGAGCTCGGCACTGAGCAAGACCCATGTAGTCTGTTCAAACCGCTCGCTGACGATGAGCAGACTGTCCTCATTCTCAAAATCGAAAAGCGTATAGTCGAGCACCACTACCGCCCGCTCATATTGTTTGAGCAGTTGCAGCAGCCTGTTTTTGTCATTGGCGTAAAACACTTGGTTATGCTCGTCTCTCTTCAGAAAGATTTCGATGGCCGAAGCTGTGAGTTGCTGGTTGTCAGCGATAATAAAGATGCCCATGATGCCGTCGTTTTTTGTTTGCAAAGTTACGGCTTCACAGGCATTCTGGTAATCGCACATTTAGGGTATTCGAATACCCTAAAAAGGGTATTTATGGTTATATTCCTAACACTTGGTTGATGCCTTGCTCGCGGTGGCAGATGCGGACTTCGATGCCATATTTCTGGTGGAGGTGCTCGGCCAGATGCTGGGCGGAATAGACCGAGCGATGCTGTCCGCCGGTACATCCGAAGGAGAACATCAGGTCGGTGAATCCGCGCTGCAAATAACGCTCTACGTGGGCATCGGCCAGCCGATAGACACTGTCGAGGAAGGTGATGATCTCGCCGTCGTCTTCAAGGAAACGGATGACAGGTTCGTCGAGTCCCGTCAGTTTCTTATACGGCTCATAACGTCCGGGGTTGTGCGTGGAGCGGCAGTCGAACACGTATCCGCCTCCATTGCCCGACTCATCGTCGGGTATGCCCTTGCGGTAGGAGAAGCTGAAGACACGCACCACGAGTGGTCCGCGCCCGTCGTATTTCGAGAAAGTGGCGGGTCCGTCGGTGGGATGCGCCTGATAGACATTGCTGTCGGTGGTGCGGTAGCCGTCGGCACGTGCAGCGGGCTGTTGCTCCACGGGTGCGAACTGCGGAAGTTCGGTCAACCGGCGCAGCACATCCATGAGATAGGGGTATGGGAAGCAGTCGAGTGTGAGCAGTTCGCGCAGGTTTTGCATGGCGGGCGGTATCGACTCGAGGAAATGCTTCTTGCGTTCGAAATAACCGCGGAAGCCGTATGCACCCAGCACTTGCAGTGTGCGGAAAAGCACGAACAGACTGAGCCGATCGACAAAATGCCGGCGCGGCGGCACCTCGCTCACATGCTTGAGCGCATCGTAATACTCATATACCAACTCGCGCCTCAGTTTGTTGGGATAGCGTGCCGACGCCTGCCAGAGGAATGAGGCGAGGTCGTAGTAGAACGGTCCACGCCGTCCGCCCTGGAAGTCGATGAAATAGGGTTGTCCGTCGGCACCGAGCATCACATTGCGCGCCTGGAAGTCGCGGTAGAGGAAGCTGTCGGTCTGCTCCGCCGTCAGGTCCTTGGCCATGAGCCGGAAATTGGCCTCGAGCTTCAGTTCATGAAAGTCGAGGTCAACAGGTTTCAAAAAACAATATTTGAAGTAATTGAGGTCGAAATGCACGCTCTCCTCATCAAACTCAGGCTGCGGATAGCACTGTGAGAAATCGAGTCCGCGCGCCCCCCGGATCTGAATCTCGGGCAGGAGCCGGATGGTGCGGCGCAGCAGTTCCTTCTCATGCTGGTTGTATCGTCCGCCGGCCTCGCGTCCGCCCTTGATGGCATCGAAGAGCGATGTGGTGCCCAGGTCGGTCTGCAGATAGCGCAGTTCGTCGCTGCTCACTGCGAGCACCTGCGGCACCGGCAGTTGGCGTAGTTGAAAATGATTGGCGAGTGCGATGAAAGCATGGTTCTCATCGCGTGAGGTGCCGATGACCCCGACGACGGAAGAGCCGTCAGAGGCATAGAAGCGCACATACTTCCGGTTGCTGCCGGCACCGGGAATCGGCTCTACCCGGGCGGGAGCAGCGCCGCTCCAATGGGTGTATAATTGAGTGAGGAGTTGCATTTTTAACTACTTAACTACGTAATTATTCTGTTTCATTCTCCTTCTCTTGTCTTTTGCGCTCCAGTTTGTCGCAGAAGCGGCCCCAGGCGAAATCGCCGAGTACAATAAGGATGAGGATGCCCAATGACATCCAGAACGACTGAGTCATCACGAGCAGTCCGAGTGAGATGATGACAAACAGTATGATATGCGTGATACGTTGTTTATTGTTCATAGCGGTGCAAAGGTACGAATAAGCGAGCAAAAAGCAAAAGTTTTTTTGCTTTTTCGAGCGTGAGTACCTTCGAACGAAGTTCAAAGGTACAATATTATTATGAAAAACGGGAAAAAACATGATTCATTTTGTCATTTGGATAATTATCATTATCTTTGAGCCAAAATTAGCCGCTATGACGAAGTTACTGCTATCAATACTGACAATGATGGTTATGAGCATGCACGCCACCGCCCAAGAGAGCCAAGAGACATTTCACGTAGGCCATCTCTACTATCAGGCCACATCGGCCACCACCGCCAAAGTGGTACGCCCGGAGATGATTCCCCCCAAGAAAGCGTTGCCTATCTCCTATTATTATGACGAATATCTGGTGCCCGGCTCCGTGCAAGCCCCCGACGGCCGTCGGTTGACCGTCACGTGCATCGGTGAGGGCGCTTTCCATGTGCAACAAGGCCAAGGGCAATACCGCGTGGTGCTGTCCGCCACCATCAGGGAGATAGAGAAAGAGGCCTTCTTTTCCACCTCTGTGACCGACATCGTATTAAACGACGGTCTGGAAGTGATAGGCGAGGAAGCTTTTTCACATTCTGAGTTGAAGCGCCTGTCTATCCCCGGCAGCGTGCGCACGATGGGCAAGGGCATTCTGACAGAAAGCAAGATAGAAGAGCTGAACGTGCTTGACGGGGTGAGGCAGCTGCCAGAAGAAATGTGCTACCGTGCCCAGTCGCTCAGGTCGGTCACGCTGGGCAGCAGCATCCGTGAAATCGGTGAAAGCGCCTTCCGTGAGTGCCCGGAGCTGTCGGTCTTCCGTTGGCCTTCGCAACTGACCACCATCGCCCCGTACACCTTTTCTGAGAGTGGCATGAACAACGGCCATCTGCCCGGTCGTCTCCAGCATATCGGCGACTTCGCCTTCTGGGGCGCCCAACTGACCGACGTGTCGATACCCGCATCGTTGAAGTCGTTTGGCGAAGGTGCATTCGACTGCACGACCATCACCTCGTTCACCGTGGCTCCCGGCAGTGCCACCTACGCCTCGCACGAGGGGTTGCTGTTGAACAAGAACAAGACTACCATCGTATGCGCCCCCTTAGGCCAGACGGGTCACGTGCATCTGCCCTCCACCCTGCGCGAGGTAGGCGAATGGGCGTTTCTGAACAGCACGATAGAGGAAGTGACCATCCCGTCGTCGGTAAAAGTGCTGCACAAAGGAGCATTTGAACAGTGCGAGCATTTGCGCACGGTGCATTTCAGCGAGGGACTTGAGCGTATAGAAAAAGAAGCCTTCCGCAAATGTAGCAGTCTGAACCACGTGCAACTGCCCGCCTCGCTCCGCCACTTGGAGGGCTCCGCTTTTGTCTTCTGCGACTCGTTGCGCGACTTCCACATCCATCCGTCGAACCGGCACTTCTCCGTAGTCGACGGCGACCTGTACGATGCGCAGAAGACCACGCTCATCAAAGTGGCCTACGATAAGCAAGGAGCCTACGCCGTGGCCGACGGGGTGACAGCCATCGGACCGTATGCGTTCGCCTCGTGCGAGCATATCACCAGCGTGACGATGCCCCATAGCGTGCGCCATATCGGCAAGGGTGCATTCATCCATTGCAAGGACATCAGCGACCTTGCCCTTTCAGACCAGATAGAAGAGATAGGCGACTGGGCCTTCTGCGGTTGCGAGAAGATGACCCGCTACTCACTGCCATCATCATTGAAAAAGATAGGCGCATACGCCTTTGATGCCAACACGTCGCTGACAGAGATGACCATTCCCGTGGGTGTGACCGAACTGCCAGACGGACTTTGGCGCGACTGCCTACGGCTGCGTTCGGTGCAGTTGCCCGACGGGCTCACCCGCATGGGCGATCTGGTCTTTCAAAAATGCGAAGCGATAGATACCATCGTCCTGCCCTCAAAGATACAGACGATAGGCAGTTCCGCGTTTGCCGAATGTCATTCGCTCCGCCATCTGACACTGCCCTCATCACTCCGAGCCATCCCCAACAGCATGGTACGCGCATGCAAGCAGTTGAAGGAGTTGGTACTGCCCGAGCGTTTAGACAGCATTCAGGAGAACGGGCTGTCCCACTGCGGTCTGACGTCGCTGACCATCCCCGCCAGTGTGCGCCATATCGGCCGCTTCGCTTTCAACCAGTGTGAACAGTTGAGCGAGTTGGTGCTACCATCAGGACTGAGTGAGATTTGCGACGGCACATTCAGTCACTGCAAGTCGCTGGCATCCGTCGCGCTGCCCAAAGGCATCCGCAAGATAGGCGACTACGCATTCTCTTATTGCGAGTCGCTGGAAGCGATTGTCGTGCCCGAGGGGGTGGATACGCTGGGCAAACGCTCGTTTGAGTTCTGCACTGCGCTGCACGTCATCGACCTGCCCTCGACGCTGAAGGAAATCGGCTGGGACTCGTTTGTGCGGGTTGACAAGCCGCAGAAACTCATCTTCCGCTCCCCCACCCCTCCCGCCGGCGGCCTGGGCATCCCTCCGACCTATCTGAACCGCGCCACCGTCTATCTGCCCGAAGGTTCGTTCAGGGCATACGCCGACTCGCGTTTGCTACACGATTATTACAGTTTGGAATCGAAGGCGAAAGTGATAGAATAATAAGAACGTATATACTGGAATGACATCTGACCATAAATATATCGTGCGCGATATATTGTTAAACATCCTTAAAACCCAAAGAATGATTGCGAAACCATCAAATAAAAAAATCGGATGTTTCACAACAACCGATTTTCAAAAAACAAACTACTTAAAAACTAATCTACTAAAACAAATCAAAAAAATATCTTTTTTGGGCCTCGCCCAATACTTTTCAGTCGATTTTCGATGCAAAGTTATGGAGCAAAAACGCATTTTGCAAGTTTTTTATGCAAAAAAAACGCTATTTTTGATAAAAATACCCATAAATTGTTACCATTTTCTTCCATCGTTCGCAATTTTGCAAAGTGTAGATTGCAAAATCGCTCATTTAGAGGATATTGCAAGACACCAATAAGAAAGCCCTATTCACTATGCCGATTTTTGTTGTTTTTCCGCCACGATGAAGCCGTCTGCATGAGAGCCAAACAAATAAAAGCCGAAAGTACAATGACTTTCGGCTTCATATTTTGTCGGGTGATGGATTACATCATACCGCCCATTCCGGGGTTGCCCATGGGCATGGCAGGCTTCTCTTCGGGTTTGTCAACGATGAGACATTCCGTGGTGAGGAACATGCCAGCGATGGATGCAGCGTTCTCCAGAGCCACGCGTGCCACCTTTGCGGGGTCGATGACACCGGCAGCGCGCAGGTCTTCATAGACATCGGTACGGGCGTTGTAACCGAAGTCGCCCTCACCCTCGCGCACCTTCTGCACCACAACGGCACCCTCGCCACCGGCATTGATGACAATCTGGCGGAGCGGCTCCTCGATGGCACGTGCCACGATATTGATACCCGTCTGCTCGTCGGCGTTGTCGCCCTTGAGTCCGGTCAGGGCTTCGAGTGCACGGATATAGGTAGTGCCACCACCGGCCACGACGCCCTCTTCGATAGCGGCGCGTGTAGCGCAGAGCGCATCATCCACACGGTCTTTCTTCTCTTTCATCTCCACCTCGCTGTTGGCACCCACGTAGAGCACAGCCACACCGCCAGAGAGTTTGGCCAGACGCTCCTGCAGTTTCTCCTTGTCGTAGCTGCTGGTGGTGTTGGCAATCTCGTTCTTGATGGCAGCCACACGGTCGGCAATGGCCTGTTTCGAACCAGCGCCATCCACGATAGTGGTATTGTCTTTCGAGATGGTCACCTTCTCGCAGGTGCCGAGCATCTCCATGGTAGCCTGTTCGAGTTTCAGACCTTTCTCCTCGCTGATGACGGTGCCACCGGTGAGCACGGCGATATCCTCGAGCATCGCCTTGCGGCGGTCGCCGAAGCCAGGAGCCTTGACGGCGCAGATCTTCAGGTTGGTGCGCAGGCGGTTGACCACGAGTGTGGTGAGTGCCTCGGAATCAACATCCTCAGCGATGACGAGCAGCGGGCGTCCGGTCTCGGCAGCGGGCTGCAGGATAGGCAGGAACTCCTTGATGTTAGAGATTTTCTTGTCGTAGATGAGGATATAGGGGTTGTCCATCACGCACTCCATCTTGTCGGGGTCGGTCACGAAGTATCCGCTCAGATAGCCGCGGTCGAACTGCATACCCTCGACCACGTCGATATGTGTGTCGCGGCTCTTGCTCTCCTCGATCGAGATGACACCATCTTTCGACACCTTGCGCATAGCATCGGCCAGCAGTTTGCCGATTTCGGGGTCGTTGTTAGCGCTGACGGTAGCCACCTGCTCAATCTTATCGTAATTGTCGCCCACCTTTTCAGCTTTTGCAGCGATAAACTCGACGACAGCCTTGACAGCCTTGTCGATACCGCGTTTCAGGTCCATGGGGTTGGCACCGGCGGTCACGTTTTTCAGACCTTCGGTCACGATGGCCTGAGCCAGGATTGTAGCGGTAGTGGTACCGTCGCCGGCATCGTCGCCAGTCTTAGATGCCACGCTCTTGACGAGCTGTGCACCGGTATTCTCGAAATGGTCTTCCAGTTCGATTTCCTTAGCCACGGTGACACCGTCTTTGGTGATCTGCGGGGCGCCGAATTTCTTTTCGATGACCACATTACGGCCTTTAGGACCGAGTGTTACTTTCACTGCGTTAGCTAACTGATCGACACCCTGTTTGAGGAGGTCGCGTGCTTCAATGTTGAATTTAATATCTTTTGCCATGATTTTTTTTGTTATTATTTGTTTTAGATTCAAAGCCCCCCTCTTTTCCCCCGAGGGGGAAGATAATTACTTTCTGTGCCCTAAGCATATATCCTGCCCCCTGCCCCAAAACATATCTCTTACCTCCTACCTCTTACCTCTTTTATTATGCAAGGATAGCGAGCACGTCGCTCTGCCGCATGATGAGATATTTCTCGCCGTCGAGTTCGATTTCAGTGCCGGCATATTTGCCATAGAGCACCACGTCGCCCTCTTTGAGCACCATTTCTTCGTCTTTTGTGCCATGTCCGGCAGCGACGATTTTTCCACGCAATGGTTTTTCTTTTGCTGTGTCGGGGATAATGATACCGCCAATTTTCTCTTCAGCCGGTGCGGGAAGCACGAGCACGCGGTCTGCTAAAGGTTTGATGTTCATAGTGTTATATGATTTTAAATGATTAAAAATTCTTTTCACCCACTATTATAGCGAAAAGTATGCCAAAATGGTCATGGCACTTATTTTGGCAGAAATATTATGCCATTTTTGGCAGAATACGGCCTCATTCACTCACATATTTTTCAAGCAGATCGATACGCCCTGTAATATCTCTGTTGGCAGCATAATAATTGATGAACCGCGCGAAAATCGCCTTTTTTCCGTTGTCATCCACATCTTTGACGTTGTGTTTGAGCGCGTACTCCACATACGCGGCCACATAAGCAGAGATATAAGGGGCAGCCTTTTCTTGGTCGGCCACCAACAGGATGGTAATCGACTCATCGACCACGATATTGACATCAGGCGACGTAATCGCCCACTTAGAGATATAGCGCTCGATGGCGGGAATCTGTGCGTCGTCGGCGGGATGGTCCAGATAATACATGGCACATATCAGTGCCTCGCGGTTGTGCTGCCGGCAACCTTCAGGTGTAGCTATCCCGTCGATATCGAAGCGATGACTTTTCTTTTCCTTCAGTTCGGCTATTTTGTCTTCTATCTTTTTGGCATTATCCCTATCGCCGGCATCTTCATAGAACCGCTGCAGGTAAGGCAGCTCGTCGATGTATTCGTCTGACAGTTCGCCGTAAAGGTCTTTCAGTATGGCCAAGGAGCGCAATTCATATTTGATGGCAGCATTGATCTTGCCATCAGCCCATGAGTATTCCGCACAGTGCAACAATATCGAGGCCATGTCATGGTCGTTGCGCAATAATGCCTCATAGACGCCGAGTGATTGAAGAGAATACTCCAGCGCCTCTTTGTTTTGGCCAAGGTTGGCATAATAATAAGCGAGGTTGTCGAGGAAGATGGCATACGTATCGTCTTGTGTGCTGACATACTTGCCCCACAAGTCGATGGCCTGCCGTGTGACGCTGACCGCCTTTTCTTTCTGGCCCAAACGCAGATACGCTCGAGGCAGGAAACCCAGCGAAGCTATATAAGTGCTGTCAGACTCCCCGTACATGCGCTTCAGGATCTCGGTCTCCCGCCATTTGAACTGCAGCGCATTGTCATAATCTTTGCTTAAGAAACACTCTTTCGCAGCGGAGTCGAGTTGATGACAATATGCGTCGTTGAGCATATCCGGAGTGATGTCGTTTTGCGCCTTCGCAGGGGTCAAGGCGAAGAGCATCAAGGATAATAGGAATACAAGATGTTTCATGGCGTTTATATTAAATGATATAGGTTATAAAGACAAGGCATCACTCCCACCCCATGAGCCGGCGGAGGAAGGGGATGAGCTCTTCTGCCATTTTGGCGTGATGTGCCACATTGGGATGTCCCTGGCTACCCATGCCAAGAGATTTGTCGGCCTCGGAGAACTCAAATCGAAAGATGAGGGTATCGCCCTGTTCGTACCGCTCGTGAATGATGGAATCTTGTGCGGTGCGCAGGTCGTCGCGCCGGCGCTGACTGAGCATAGGCCCTGCCATGAGCACGATTTTAGCGTCGTGGTAATTCTCTCGCAACTGCCTCAAAAACCGCCTGTAACCATTGACCAAGCCCGACAGGGTGTATTTGCCCGTGGTATCGTTGGTGCCGAGGGCCACGCACACCACATCCGGAGTATAGCGAGAGAAATCCCACATTTCTCCTTTCTTTGAATACATGGTATGCGGATAAATAAGCGGCATGATCTCGTCGGGAATCTTACCCATATAGTTTCTGTAGAACCCGATGCCCGAGCGAGCCACGACATGATATTGCGCCCCTAAGGCACGGGCGGTGAGGAAAGCGTAAGTGCGGCAGAAGTTTTGCAGCCTGTAATAAAAGGTTTTCTCTTTGCCATTGCCCTCGTTGCCATATCCGCAAGTGATGGAATTGCCGATGAACTCTATCTTACGGTCAGAGAGACCGGGTTTGGCTACCAAGGAGGCGCCATCGTCGAGAAACAGGCCGTAGAAGACCGGTTTTTTATCATGTCCCTCGATGGCGTAGGTGATGGTGAGCCGGTGTGAGCCCTGTTGGAGGTTTCTGGCAAGCGGAATAGAGTCTTTGTCCTTGGGTATTTCCAACTTGTAGGGTTCCAAATCGTCGATTTCGATATAATAGAATCCACTGGCGGGTTTCACTTTCATCGCCACAGACGTGCCGGAGAAGACGGTAGAGATCTGCACACCGGGATAAGTCCACGCCACGGCGTTTTCCACTTGTGTAAAACTGACTCGGCCCATATAAGTGATATGTGGGTCGGTGGCGGAAATGAAGGTAGCCGACTGTGCTTTGAGGCCCGTCAGCAGCAGCACGAGGCATATTATGGTGGTGCGCATATTTTGTGGTTTGAGATTAGAATCCTTTGTCTTTCACCTGCATGATGGTGAGGTTTTGTATGGGTGATTTCTGTTGTGGTGTGTTCATGACCACGGGATGGCGGGTCCATTCGCTCGACATCCACTCAGCCAGCGCATCCATCCACACCACAGCCCCTTTCATCGTAGGATGCAAGCCGTCGCGAGCGCGGTCCATCTGCATATCACGGCTGTCGAAGAACCGGTCGGCGCCCACTTCAGTCATGATTTGGTCGTTGTAGCCGTTGTCAATCCATCTTTTCACTGCATGGGGGTTGTCTTTCGTATAACTGGGCGGTCCGATCCACACGAAGGGCAGGTCGCCCATCTGCTCCAGCACCCTGTTCACATTGCGGGTGACGGTGTTCATGTCCTTGATCGTGAGTTCGTTGCTGCCCATGCAGAGGACGACGAATGTGGGGTGATATTCGTTGATATAATGCTGAAGGGTGTGTGTCAGTCCCCAGCTGTATGACGACGACCCATACCACGACACGGTATAGAGCTCATGTCCGTTCTCTACCGCATAATTCCAGAAATAGTGAGCGATGGGCTCCGCCATCGAGTCGCCCACGAAGAGGAACCGCTGCGGACTCATGTCTTTTTCTTTTTTAGCGATGACCACGGTAGTGTCTGGCACTTCCGTTGCGACGGTGTCATTCACCTCCCGCTGACCGACAAGGCTGATTTTCCTCACGGGTTCATCGCCAATCATCAGATTGATCGGACTGATGGCGTAAGTGATGATGACCACGCACACATTAAACAATATCAGTAAGGTCTTAATTTGGCTGTTCATAAAGTCATTTTCAAATTGCGGGTGCAAAGGTACGATTAAGCGAGCGAAAACGCAAATTTATTTGCAGTTTTATCTTTCCCACTGCGTGGCCGATGACTGTTGGTTCCGAGCGTGAGTACCTTCGGGCGAAGCCCAAAGGCGAATAAGCGAGTAAAAAGCAAAAGTTTTTTTGCTTTTTCGAGCGTGAGTATTGTGTTGATCACAAGCTACAAAGGAGTCTCAACCCATTATAGCCATTTGTACTGTTTGAGAACGGCCTTTATGACAGGAATCTCTTCAATGGAGTTGAATAGCAGGGCACATGCACGTACTCTTATCGTATCGTTGTCGAAGATGTCATATACCGAGTGTTCGGAATCACGGATAGTCTGGAAAGCCTCTATCAATCCTTCCCATCTTTTGGTAGTAGGATTTCTTCTCAAATCACCAGATGATAATAATTGTTCTTGAAAACCTCCAGGTTTTATGACTTCCATAACATTATCATAATAACGTTTTAGGAATGGTGTCTATCTATCGAATCCAAAAGGACTTAAAAGGAAATTTGTAAACAAAAATGTACTGTTTGCTTACCATTTGTATTTGGTTATTACTTGTTTGAATTCTGGAATGTCTGATAGTGAAGAAAACAAAAGCATACATGAACGGATTTTTAAAACTCCTAAATTACTAAATATCTCATATAATGGTTTCTCAGTATTTAGTATAATTTTAGTTACTCGAATTAATCTTTCTCTTAAAACAGGATGGTTGATATATTCTTTTGCTTCCTCTCTATTGTTAAGTCCATAAAATTCAGTTAATTTACTCGTTCCTGAGCGTTTTAACTGTGGAAAGATATATCTAACCCAACATTCAAAACTTAGTTTTCCTTCTTGAATTTCTTTAATAGCGCGTTCATACATAGCATCCTGAGCTATTAAAAAACGATTTAAAGTTTCTTCTTTCATAATTAGATAAAAGGAAATCCTGTACTTTTCTGTAGTTCAGATGTATTTGAATGAGCAATAAGTTCATCTAATTGACGATTAAGTTCTTCAATAGATTCTATCATTTCATCCCATGTCCATGGCTTTTCCATATTTTTTTATTTTTAGTATTTTTTAGATGTTATTTTTTTAAAATGGTTTAATTTACCTCCATTTTTTCTTGATTTAGATATTTAATACATTTTCCGTTTACAATCATCACATAGTTTGATCTCTGATTTTCTCATAGCGCCTTCTTTGAGAATACACGACGGATTATTTTTTTCACAATGATCTAAACCACGAAAAGAATGGAGAAACTCGTGTAAGATCACTTTCCAGAGTTGTGATTTGTCTTTTACACGGAAATCAGAAACTACAGACACCTTTTTCCCCATGTATGAGAGTCCTTGTACTCCCCAGTCTTCAATATCTCCTTTTGTCGCAGAGATATCTTCATGTACTAAGGCAATAACACCATCATGAGAATTGTCAAATGTGGATTGTAAGAAATCAAGGATTTTTGTTCCACGATACCTGGTTCCTGCCTTATTATATAGGTCTTTTGACAGGTCTATGCGATCGCGAACATCTACATAGTACTCCATACCAGTGTTCTCCTCAATCGCTTTTTCTATGACCGGAGCCAATTTCTGAGCTTCAGCTTTTGTGAATGAATTACACGGTTGTAACCACACGACGGGGGGACAACTACATATTAAAGCTTCTTCCTCATTAAAAGAAGGCTTCACCTCTTTGTTACATCCCACTAAGGTGAGCACGGCAAATATAAATAACAGTTTTTTCATAGATAAAAAAATGAAGTGTTTATGATTTTATGATATTGTTCTCGTTTTTCGTGATGCAAAGATAATACGGTTTCTACCTTAAAAACAAATCATCCAGCCTTCGTTGTATGAAATAGCGGGGTTGTTGTACGAACGGCAACGCCGGCTTACTACAGAATACAAGTTTCGCATGCTTAAGGAGTATAGGAGTTTAGGAGTTTTCGCGGATTTCAGCCGCTGGAGTTTAGACGTTAGTTTGATCAAAAACAGGTGCGCTACTACTATTGTCTAAACTCCCACACTCCCACACTCCCACACTCCAAAGAGCAAGGGGAGCTAAACTTTCAAGATAGAAGTGCAATTTCTTGGAGTAGTAAATATACATCCCTCTC
>CAMVAT010000035.1 GCA_947165505.1 uncultured Prevotellaceae bacterium
CTCAACCCTCAACCCTCAACCCTCAACCCTCAACCCTCAACCCTCAACCCTCAACCCTCAATTCTCAAATCCCATTATGATAGAAGTCAAGAATATTACATTTAAATACGGTGGCGGTCTGGCACCCGTATTTACGGATTTCAGCCTCACGCTCAAGGAGAACTGCATCTACGGACTGCTTGGTAAGAACGGCACGGGAAAATCCACGCTATTGTATTTGATTTGTGGCATGCTCCGCCCCTCGAAGGGCAGCATCACCGTCGATGGCATGGAGTCGAAGCGCCGTCAGCCCGAGATGCTCAGCGAGATTTTTCTTGTGCCCGAGGAGTTCGACTTCCCCGCCATGTCGCTCCAAAGCTATGTGCAGCTCAACGAGCCTTTCTATCCGAGGTTTAACCGCGAGGTGCTGAAGAAATGCCTCAGCGCCTTTGAACTGAGCGACGACCTCAAGCTCAACTCCCTGTCGATGGGACAGAAAAAGAAAGTGTATATGAGCATCGCACTGGCCGCTGGCACCAAACTGCTGTTGATGGACGAGCCCACCAACGGACTGGACATCCCCTCGAAGACGCAGTTCCGCCGGGTCATCGCCGAGAATATGACCGACGACCGCACCCTCATCATCTCCACACACCAGGTGCACGACGTGGAGGCATTGCTCGATCATGTGGTGATGATGGAGCAGTCGAGGCTGTTGCTCGATGCCTCTATCTCTGACATCACCGACAAGTACGCCTTCGAGTTTCGCAACCCGCAGCAGATGGGCAGCGACGTGGTCTATGCCGAACCCTCACTGCAAGGCGCTGCCGTCGTGGCGGAGCGAAACGGCAGGGAAGAGACGGCTGTCAACCTCGAACTGCTGTTCAATGCCGTGGCACTCGGAAAGATCAACCTCAACGACCAATAAACCATGTGGAAGATGAAGCGTTTCTTTCATTTGCTGCGGTGGACCTTGGCGCGTAGCAAGAAGAGCATGTGGGTCATCGGGGCCTCGTTCACGGGCTTCCTCCTCTTTCTCATGGGCATGGTGGTCATCGGTATCAAGGATGTGGCCGAATATCAGCATGTGGTGCGTCAGATGACCAACCTGGCAATAGCCATCTTCATACTCTTCCTCCTCATCAGTCCTTCGTTTCTCATGGCCAACTACCGCAAGCGGCAGGGGGCGCTCGCCTTTCTCGCCCTGCCCGCCTCATCGGCAGAAAAATATGTGGTGCGCTTCCTGCTCGTCACCGTGTTCTGGGGCATCGCGCTCTGTGCAGGCTTCCTCTGCTTCGACCTCATCCAGTATCTCATCGCGCACCTCTCCGTAGGCGGTCAGGCGCAGATGGGCACCTTCGCCTATCTCCTGAGCGGCAGCGACACAACGCCCATTCAAGCCCAGGGGCCGTTCGCGGCCACGCTGGCAGCATGGTTGCTCTTCTTCTGGTTTCAGTCGCTCTATGCCCTCGGCGGCACCTTCTTCCGCCGTTTCCAGTGGATCGTCGTCTCCGTCATCCTCGTCACCGTCTTCATCTTCGTCTTCTCATGGCTCAGCGGCGGCGGTGTACGGTCGTTCATGCAGTGGATCTTGGGCAACAACATCCATCCCGAAGGGTTCTTCACGGTCGTCTCCATGGTGCTCGCCCTGTTGATCATGCTCAACTACTGGCTCTCATACCGGCTCTTCAGGCGTACACAACTCATCCAGAACCGCTGGGTCAATTGGTAGAAATCTCAAACCTCAAACCTCAATCCTCAAACCCCAATCCTCAAATCTCAAATCTCAAATCTCAAACCTCAAATCACATGAGTTCACAATTTCTCAATATATGCAAATGGCAAGTGCGCACCGATGCGGCCAAGTTGCTGAAGATGTATATCGCCTCGGTCATCATCAATGTGTTGGTGCTCTTCGGGTCGGGGTATCTGTTTGACGACCCGGTGATGTCGGTGACCGACATGGGCGACCTCAATTCCATCGCCGAGGTGTCGTTCTGCTATTCCGCCCTGCAACTGTTCATGCTCTTCGCCGTGTCGAGGCTGATTGCTCCCATGACCGACAAGAAGCGCAGGGTGGCCTTTATGATGATGCCTGCCACCATCATGCAGAAGTTCACCATGCGTGTGGTCTATCTCTCCGTGTTCTGCGTGCTCGTATGGGCTGCGGGTTTCGTCACGGCCGACGCCATTCATGTGGCAGCCGCTAAAGGGCTGAACGTGCCGGGCGACCACTGGGCCACGCCCGCCATGATAGAGACGTGCAAGAGCAACCTCACCACCACAGCGTCGCCCGGCGAGGCCGTGGAGCTGTTCATGAAGGGGATGGAGGCCGGACAGCAGATGGGCGAGGCCGGCATCGGCCATGCTGAGGCCGTCAGCCAGTCGATGCAGCTGCCCGAGGAGTTGACAAGAGTGAAGTCGTTTGCCGAGGCGGGCTGGCTCAATGTGGGCTATGGCATCCTGGCGCTGCTCTTCTCGTGGGCGATGTGCCTCTTCTGCGGAGCGTTGTTCCGTTCGGCACCCTGGGTCTTCGCTTGGCTCATGTCGTTCTTCATGTCTATCCTGCTCGCCGTCATCGACTACTTCCTCGGCTTGGGCAAGCCGCTCATGATGGTGCTGTATGCCGTGGGCACCGTGCTATTCGTCAGGTGTGCCTACACCCTCTTCAAAAACACCCAAGTGATACATAACAAACTGCTGAATCTATGACATTTACAAACGATAAAGCCATCTTCCTGCAAATGGCCGACCGCATCTGCGATGAGATCCTCGCCGGCAAATACAATGCCGACGACCGCATCCCGTCTGTCAGAGAGTATGCCGTGTTGCTGCAAGTGAACACCAATACCGCGGTCAAGGCCTATGACACACTCGCCAGGGAAGAGGTGGTCTATAACAAGCGCGGCCTGGGCTACTTCGTCGCTCCTGATGCCAAAGAGAAAATCCTCGCCGTCAGGAAGAAAGAGTTCATGGACCACACCCTGCCCGACGTCATCCGGCAGGCCAGTCTGCTCGGCGTCGATCTCAAGGCCATCTTCGCCACGCTGTAACGCGTTTTCCTATCGACACATCATATCATTTTTTATAAACCAATTAACTATGAGAATCAAACATTTATTTGCAGCGGCATTCCTATTCATTACCTCTGCGTCGGTCATGGCGCAGCAGATGCCGCAAATGCCTGTTGACCCCGAAGTGAGAATCGGGCATCTCGACAACGGACTGACTTACTACATCCGTCACAACAACAACCCCGAGGGGGTGGCCAACTTCTACATCGCGCAGAAGGTAGGCTCCATCAATGAGGACGACGACCAGCGCGGACTGGCCCACTTCCTCGAGCACATGGCATTCAACGGCTCGGAGCACTTCCCCGGCAATGGCATCATCGAATACACACGCTCGCTCGGCGTGGAGTTCGGACGCGACCTCAACGCCTATACCTCTATCGACCGCACCGTATATAACATCAACAATGTGCCTACAGCCCGTCAGTCGGCCGTCGATTCCTGTCTGCTTATTCTCAAAGACTGGTCGAACGGACTCACACTCGACGCCAGTGAGATAGACAAGGAGCGCGGCGTGGTACACGGCGAATGGCGACTCGGCAGCGGTGCCTCACAGCGCATACAAGACGCCGCATGGCCGCAGATGCTCAAAGGCAGTAAGTATGGCAACCGTCTGCCCATCGGACTGATGGAGATCATCGACAACTTCACCCCCGAGACGCTGCGCGCCTACTACGAGAAGTGGTACCGCCCCGACAACCAGGGCCTCATCATCGTGGGCGACGTGGATGTGGATAAGGTGGAAGCCAAGATCAAAGAACTCTGGGCCGGCGTGACCGTGCCTGCCGATGCCGCGAAGATACCCCACGAGGAGATTCCCGACAACAACGAAGCCATCTATGTCCTCGGAAAGGATAAGGAGATGCAGCAGAATATGTACATGGTCATGATGAAGCACGATGTGATTCCCGACGAGATGAAGCCCACGATGGTGTCGCTCATCTACGACTTCGGCGGCGACATGGTGTCGATGATGCTCAACAACCGTTTGCAAGAGGCTGCTCAGGCCGAAGGCAGCGCCTTCCTCATCGCACAGGGCTCAGACGGCAAATTCCTGAGCACCAAAGCCAAGGATGCGTTCACGACCGTCATCATCCCCAAACCCGGACAGGATGTCGATGCCATCAAACAGGTGTCATGCGAACTCAACCGCGTCAATCAGTACGGATTCACCGCTACGGAATATGAGCGGGCCAAGGACGAGTATCTCAGCCAGCTCAAAAAACTCTATGATAACCGCGCGAAAATCAAAAACGAACAGTATGCCGACGATTATATAGAGAACTTCCTCGAAAACGAACCCATGCCCTCGGTCGAAGACCAGTATAACCTGACCAACCAAGTGGTGAAGATGCTCCCCGTGGATGTGGTCAACGAACTCTCGAAAGAGATGATCACCGCCAACGACACCAACCTGGTGGTGGCTGGATTCCTGCGCGAGGCCGAAGGAATCAAGATACCCACCGATGATGAACTGAAAGGTGCCATCGCAAGTGCCCGGGCCGAAAAACTCGAGGCATACGTTGACAATGTCATCACCGAACCGCTCATGACCACACTGCCCAAGAAAGGCTCCATCAAGAGCGAGAAAGAGAACAAACAGCTCGGATTCAAACAGCTCACCCTCTCCAACGGTGTCAAGGTCATCCTCAAAAAGACCGATTTCAAAGACAATGAGATACTGATGCAGGCGTATGCCCCCGGCGGACTCGCACTCTACGGTTCCAACGACGATAACAACCTCAAACTGCTCGCCATGGGAATTGTCGAGGGCGGACTGGGCAACTTCTCGCAGCGCGACCTCACCAAGGTGTTGGCTGGCAAGCAGGCCGGTGTTGACTTCAGCCTCGACGTGACCGACCAGACGGTGACCGGACATGCCACACCCGACGACCTCGAGACACTCATGCAACTCATCTACCTGCAGTTCACCGCTATCAAGTCGGACAAGGCAGCCTACGACCAGACCGCCGGTTACATGGCCGAGCGGTTCAAGAACGCTTCGCTCAACCCCCAGCTCGTGTTCACCGACTCGCTGCAGAACACACTCACCAATCACTATAGACTGGGCAGCCTGCCCAAGGCCGAGACCTTCGAGAAGGCCGACTACGAGCGTATGCTGCAGATACAGCGCGAGCGCCTGGCCAATGCCGCCGACTTTACGTTCGTGTTCGTGGGTAACTTCGACGAGACCCTCATGCGCCAGTACCTGGAGCAGTATGTCGCCTCGCTGCCCGCCAGCAAAAAACTGACACAGCGAAAGAGCGTCAAACACACTTGGAGCGGACATGTGGAGAACCGTTTCAAAGCTAAGATGCAAGACGGACAGAGCATCGTGGTCGAGGCATGGAGAAGCAACGCCGTGCCCTATACCGTGGAGAACAGAATCCTGCTCAAGATGGCTGCTGATGTGCTCGAAGCCGTCTATCTGAAGAGCATCCGTGAGGAGCACAGCGCCTCATATACCGTTTCGGCACAGGCCGACGTGGATACCGATGCCGACGAGTACTACTACACGCTGCTGGGCTACTGCCCCTGCGATCCCGACAAGGCACAGCTTGCTGAGAGCCTCCTCAAGCAGGGCATGCAAGACGCTGCCAAGAGCATCGACCCCGAGATGCTGGCCAAGGTGAAGGAAGCCATGCTCAACCACTTCGACGACGATTGCAAGAACAACAACCACTGGCTCAACTACATCTATCGCAATGAGCGCTTCGGCACCGACTTCTACAATGGATACAAGGAGCGTGTGAGCGCCGTCACACCCGAACAGGTGAGCGCTTTCATCCGCGATGTCATCCTCAAGACAGGACACCATGCAGAAATCGTCATGATGCCGGAATAAGCACATGCGGGATAAAAACTGTTAATAAATCAAAAAACGGCACACTGTGCCGTTTTTTTTTGTAACTTTGCTCAGAAAAACTCTTAGTTAACCTGATATACCTGAATAATATGAAAATCCTTGCAATCAACCCAGGAATGATTTCTACCAAAGTGGGCGTTTTTGAGGACGACCAGATTGTCATGCACGCCTGCATCAACCACCCCTTTGAGGAACTGTGCAGATACCCCTTCATTATGGACGAGTATGACTACCGGAAGGAAAAACTGCTCGAAGAACTCGAAAGACAAGGCTACAAGATGGATTTCGATGTGGTTGTAGGCAGAGGCGGACTGGTCAAACCCCTTGAGAGCGGGGTCTATGAACTCAATGACAAGGTGATAGAAGACACCAAGCACCCCAGGCTGCACCACGCCTGCAACCTCGGGTCGCTCATCGCACTCAGCATCGCCAAGGAGATACCCGGATGCAGGGCCTTCACCGTCGATCCTGGCGTGGTGGATGAGCTCGACGACGTGGCGCGTATCACTGGCATGCCCGAACTGCCGCACCAGACCATCTGGCATGCGCTCAACCAGCGCGAGATAGCCAAACGCTATTGCCGTGAGCATGGGGTGAAGTATGAGGAGCAAGATTTGATTGTATGCCATCTGGGCAGCGGCATCTCCTTCGCCATGCACCACCACGGCAGGGCCATCGAATGCAGCGACGCACTCAGCGGCGACGGACCCTTCTCGCCCTCACGCGCAGGCATGCTGCCCACCGTGCAACTCGTCAAACTGTGTTACAGCGGACAGTACACCGAGAAGGAGATGTTGCGCAAGATCAACGGCCACAGCGGACTGACGGCGCACCTGGGCACCAACGACGTGCGCGAGGTGGAGCGGCGTATCGCCGAGGGCGACGAGCATGCCAAGCTCATCCTCGAAGCCTTGGTCTATCAGGTGTCGCGCTGGCTCGGGTCGCTCGCTCCCGTCACCTGCGGACATGTCGATGCGGTCATCCTCACCGGCGCCATGTCGCACAGCAAGTTCGTGTCGGAAGGTATCACCAAGCGCATCCAATATCTCGCACCCGTCTTCGTCTATCCCGGCGAAGACGAACTCACCGCCCTCGCCCTCAACGCCTACCGAGCCATGAGGGGCGAACAGGAGATCAAGGAGTATAAGTAGGAGGTGGGAGGTAAGAGGTGAGAGGTAGGAGGTAAGAGGTAAGAGGTAAGAGGTAAGAGGTAAGAGGTAGGAGGTGAGAAGTAAGAGGTGAGAGGTAAGAGGTAAGAGGTAAGAGTATAGTTTTGGGGCAGGGTGCAGGAGGTCTGCCACGCTGTAGGGGCGGGTCACCGTGCCCGCCCGCACGAGCGTGAGCGAGTTAAAAGGAGCCCCTCGCCATTGCATGGAGAGATGTTTATATTTTGGGGATGCTCCTGGCAAGGTTGCTCAAGCGGGTCAGGGGGACAGGTACTTTGACCCAGCAGTGGGTCAAAGTACCTGTCCCCCTGACCCGCTCATGAATTCTGAATTGTGAATTCGAACCGAAGTTACTTTTTGCGCTTTTTTTGTAACTTCTGGCACCGTAGGTTTCATTTTTTTCCTGTATCTTAGCACCCGAATTGATGGCCCGTGATGAAATGTCTTTCCCACGAGCGGGTCGATATGCAACCACCAATACGATGATCATGAAAAAAACGATTCTTTTCCTCTGCCTCGCATGGGCAGTCATGGCTGTGGCGAATGCTAAATCAGCAAAACTGACGTCGCCCGACCGGCATATCACCGTCGAACTCAACCGGTCGGCTGCTACGGTCAAATACCACGGTGTCACAGCGCTCGAAATACCCCAACTCGGTTTCTCTACCACCAAGAGGGGCGGCGTGCTCCGCCTGAGCCGCATCAACAAACCGCAGCACCTCGTCATCGACTATGAGATGCCGGCCGGCAAAAGCCTGCACCCGCACCACGAGGCCAACGAATACATGGCTGAATATAAAGACGAGCAGGGGCAGCGCATGCACATCCTTTTCCAGGTCTTCAACGATGGCGTCGCTTTCAGATACCAGTTCGAGGCGCACAGTCCGGAGAAGTGGGGTGCAGAATTCACCACCTATCGCATCGCCGACGGACAAAAGCGGTGGATGCAGTCATGGAACGACGCCTACGAAGGCTTCTTCCCGATGGCGACCGACAGCAGGGGTAAGGGCAACCGATGGGGCTACCCCGCGCTCATCGAGGCGGCACCCGGTGTCTTCACGCTGCTCACCGAGTCGAACATAGAGCGCGCTCAGAGCGCGTCGTGCCTCTATAGCGAGGCCGACCGATACCGGGTCGCTCCCGACCAGAACGACGCCGACCAGAACGGGGCCTGTCATACACCATGGCGCGTGGCTGTCGTAGGGTCGCTGGCCGACGTGGTGGCATCGACACTCGTCACGGATGTGGCTGAGCCCTGCAAGATGACCGATACCTCGTGGATACAACCCGGCAAGGCGGCATGGATCTATTGGGCCAACAACCACGGGTCGAACGATTACAACATCATCAAACAGTATGCCGACCTGGCCTCGGTGATGCAGTGGCCATACGTGCTCATCGATGCCGAATGGGACGAGATGAAAGAGGGGAAGACCATCGAAGAGGCCATCGCATACGTGAAGGGCATCGGAGTGAAACCGCTGATATGGTACAACTCGTCGGTGGGGTGGGTCAACGGCGCGCCGGGACCGAAATACCGACTGAACACGCCCGAAGACCGTGAAAAAGAGTTCGCATGGTGCGAACAGCAGGGCATCGCCGGGGTGAAGATCGACTTCTTCTCGGGCGACAACCAGATGAACATGGACTACTGCATCGACCTGCTCGAATGCGCGGCGCGACACCATCTGCTGGTCAACTTCCACGGGGCTACCATCCCGCGGGGATGGCAGCGCACCTACCCGCATCTGCTCACCACCGAAGGAGTGTATGGCGAAGAGTGGTACAACAATGTGCCTACCTTCACCGACAAAGCGGCGGCGCACAACGCCACGCTGCCTTTCACACGCAATGTCGTCGGACCGATGGACTATACACCCTGTGCCTTCTCCGACTCGCAGCACCCTCATGTCACCACCCATGCCCACGAACTGGCGCTCACGGTGCTCTATGAGTCGGGGCTGCAACATCTTGCCGACCGGCCGGAGAGTTATCTGGCGCAGCCGATGGAGGTGCGGCAGTTCCTCACCCAGTTGCCTGTGGCATGGGATGAGACACGGTTGCTCGCCGGCTATCCCGGCGAATATGTGGCCATGGCACGCCGCTCGGGCGATACTTGGTATGTGGCTGCCATCAACGGCACTGACCAATCAAGACGCATCTCGCTGTCACTCAGTGATATAACGAAGAGTGAATCAACAGCGTTGGTGATAGCTGACAGCGGCGATCCGAAGAATCCGTGGGCCATACAGCAGGCGGAGGCGCGCCACCTGCCCGAAGAGGTCAGTCTGCAGCCCCGCGGCGGGGTGGTGCTCGTGGTCAGTGAGAAAAAGCCGCTGCCGCCCTTGGTCTATGACGAAGAGCATACGGGGAGCGCTTACCGCTGGCCCGTGATGCCCGGGGGGGAACAGTTGCCCGAGATACGTCAGTTGCCCGACCCGCTCCAAGGGGTTGGTTCCTTTGCCGACTGGGAGCGAAAACGCAGCGAGACAGGAGCACAGATACAGCATTATGGCATCGGCACCAAACCCGCCGTGAATCAGGAGGACGTGAAGGCATGGATGGAAGGCGACACGCTCTGCGTGGATGTCAGCGTCGGCGGCGAGACGCTGCACCTCAAATCGCAGATACGATACCCGAAAACCGGACAACCGCCCTACGCCCTGATGATGGGCACCAGCATGATCTCGTTGCCGCCCCAGCTCTTCAACGACCGGCCCATTGCCACCATGGTGTTCCATGAAGACCAGGTCAACGACTACTCGCAGTGGCGGCCGCACCACGAGCGTGGCGAGCATGCCTTCGACCGCCTCTATCCAGCGCTCACCGACAACGGCGCCTACAGCGAATGGGCGTGGGGCGTGAGCCGGTTGATTGACGGACTGCAACAGTTGGGACCGGAAGTGACCAAGATAGACACCCGCCGCATCGGTGTCACGGGATGCTCGTATGCGGGCAAGATGGCACTCTATGCCGGGGCGTTCGACGAACGTATCGCACTCACCATCGCCCAGGAGCCGGGTGGGGGAGGGGCGGCCGCCTGGCGCGTGTCGCATACCCTCGACGAGGTGGAGAGTCTGGAGCGCACCGACTACCACTGGTTCAAGGAGAGTATGCGCGAGCAGTTCTCGGGTGACAGCGTCTATCGGTTGCCCTACGACCAGCACCAACTCTGTGCCATGGTGTGTCCGCGGGCCTTGCTCATCATTGGCAACTCCGATTACAAGTGGCTCGCCGATAAGTCGATGCTGGTCTCGGCACAGGCGGCGGCTGCGGTGTGGCGTCGCTTCGGCATCGCCGACCGCATGGCGTGGTCGGTAGTGGGCGGTCATCCACATTGCATGCTGCCCGAGGTGCAGTTCCCCCTTGTCCTCTCTTTCATCGACCGCTTCCTGCTCTATTAGGGTTTGAGGTTTGAGATTTGAGGTTTGAGGTTTGAGATTTGAGATTTGAGATTTGAGGTTTGAGATTTGAGGTTTGAGGTTTGATATTTGCGTGATACGATTGTAAAGGTAATCAAACTCCCCCTCTAAGTTAGAGGGGGCCTGGGGGCGTGTGTTAGATAATAATTCCGAAAATTTCTTCTTTTTCTTGCTTTGTTTTCAAATTTAATTCCTATCTTTGCACAAAATTCAATCCAATCTATTAAAACAACTCGAAATCATGAAAAAATTTATGGATGAGAACTTCCTGCTCGACACACAGACCGCGCAGGAACTGTTTCACAATCATGCGGCTAAAATGCCCATCATCGACTATCATTGCCATCTGATACCGCAGATGGTGGCCGACGACCACAAGTTTAAGAGCATCACCGAGCTGTGGCTCGGCGGCGACCACTACAAGTGGCGTGCCATGCGCACCAACGGTGTCGATGAGCGCTTCTGCACAGGCAAGGACACCACCGACTGGGAGAAGTTCGAGAAATGGGCCGAGACGGTGCCCTACACCTTCCGCAACCCCCTCTACCACTGGACACACCTCGAACTGAAAACGGCCTTCGGCATCGACAAACTGTTGTCGCCCAAGACGGCACGTGAGATCTTCGACGAGTGCAATGAGAAACTTCAGCAGCCCGAATATACCGCACGTGGATTCATGCGCCGATACAACGTGGAGTGCGTGTGCACCACCGACGACCCCGTGGACGACCTGCGCTACCACAAGCAGACACGCGAGAGCGGATTTGAGATCAAGATGATTCCGGCATGGCGTCCCGACAAGGCGATGAACATCGAGAAGCCGGAGTTCCCCGCTTACGTCAAGAAGTTGGCCGAGGTGTCGGGCGTGGATATCGTGAAGTTCGCCGACATGGTCGATGCGCTCCAGAAACGCCACGACTTCTTCCACGAGAACGGATGCCGCCTCTCTGACCACGGCATCGAGGAGTTCTACGACGAGCCTTACACCGACTCGCAGATTGAGATCATCTTTGACAAAGCGATGCGCGGACAAAACCTCTCCGTGCTCGAACAGCGTCAGTACAAGCACTGCTTCCTCACCGTCATGGCCGAGATGGACTACGCCTCAGACTGGACACAGCAGTTCCACTATGGAGCCATCCGCGACAACAACAGCCTGATGTACGACCGTCTGGGTCCTGACACGGGTTTCGATTCCATCGGCGAGTTCAACACCGCCCAGGCCATGAGTCATTTCCTTAATCATCTCAATGCCGAGGGTAAGCTCACGCGTACCATTATATATACGCTCAACCCCTGCGCCAACGAAGTGATCGCCACCATGCTCGGCAACTTCCAGGACGGCTCATGCCCGGGCAAGATACAGTTCGGTTCGGGATGGTGGTTCAACGACCAGCTCGACGGCATGACACGTCAGATGAACGCCCTCTCGGTGCTCGGACTGCTCAGCCGCTTCGTGGGCATGCTCACCGACTCGCGCTCGTTCCTCTCGTATCCGCGCCATGAGTATTTCCGCCGCCTGCTGTGCAACCTGCTCGGCAACGACGTGGAGCGCGGCCTGCTGCCCGACGACATGGAGTCGCTCGCACGCATGGTCGAGGATATCTCGTACAACAACGCACGTCGCTACTTCAAGTTCTACTAATTAGTAGAATATTAACCGTGATATGCAAGAAGGTGCGTCAAAACACCTGGATTTCTCTTTAACAACGGATTTCACGGATTTCACAGATTTACAACTTGCTGATTATCAGCAATAGCAATCATCTGTGAGATCCGTGAAATCCGTTGCCCGTTTAATTTGACATAGCCTCTTTTTTGCGGCTGGCTTCGCTCCCCTTGCCTGCAACATGCTTGTACAGACATTCGGCGAAGCCGCGGCGCACCTCTTGGTTGGGCATGCCCAGGGTGTAGAAGAATTCCCCCTCATCGCGTTCGCAAGTCTTGATGGTCAGATAGCCGCTTTGGTATAGGATAGGAAGCGGGTCTTCAAAATTCTCGAAGGGCAGGTCGAACATAGTGCTGGGATAGACATTGTGCTCGATGTCGCTGACGTCAACGGGCGGCATCTGCGCCAGCAGGTGGATCAGTGCCCCGCTGGTGCCGCGGTCAAACCAATAGTTGCCCGGTCGTTGCATTTGGAATGCGTTCACCAGACTGAAAGGATTATACATATCAGTCATTTTGTCGCTGAAGTGGTAGCCGTCGTACATGTGTTTCAGTTCGGCCAACTGTTCATCGTAGTTCAAGCCGTTGGCCTCGCCCAGCCGCTCGATGTCGGGACGCATCTGAGTGGTCAGTTCCTCCTCGGAGATGCCGCAGAGCGCGTCGTAAGCGGGTACCATCGAGATGTTCTGCAGGTTGTTCAACTTGCTGAAGATGCCCATCTGCGAGAACTTAGAGATGCCGGTGATGAAGACGAATTGCAGATGGTCGTCCTCGGCCTTGAGGGGGCCGAACACGTTCTGGAAGCGCGAGCGGGCCATTAAGACCTTCTCGCTGTCGCCCAAGGCGTGCAGGATGAAGTTGTCGTACTCATCCACCAGCACCACGGCACGGCGGCCCGTCTGCCGGTGCGCCGTGCGCAGCAGCTGCACCATGCGGATGTTGGCATCGCTGACCTCGGGCGTGATGCCGTAGAGCCGTTCGTACTCCTTCAGCGTCTGGTCGATCAGCGTGTCGAGCTGCTCAATGGTCTGCAGGTCGCCGGCACTGAAGTCGAATCGGATGACGGGGTACTTGTCCCACCGCCAGTCGCTGCGCGCGATGAACAGCTGCGGCTGCTCGATGCCGCTTTCGGTGGTGAATGCCTCGAACAGTTCGCGGCGCCCCTCAAACACGGCGGCAAGCGTCGAGACAAGCAGCGACTTGCCGAAACGACGGGGGCGGCTGAGGAAATAGGGCTTACCCTCCGTGATCATCTTATAGATGAGCGGGGTCTTGTCTATGTATAGGTATCCATCCTGTCGGATACTTTCGAAGCTCTGCACGCCTACTGGGTATTTTCTCTTTACTGCCATGGTCAGTCCTGTCTTGTTATAAATTTGCTGCAAATATACATGTTTTTTCTGAAACAAGCAAATCATTCGTCTTGATTGTCAAACAATTCCCGGCAACGCAAGGCGACATGAAAGAATAAGGCCCCGTACCTTCTTTTGGTTTTGCTATTCTCTCGGCGTTACGGCCCACTTTCTTCCTGCTGCAAACGTATGATGATGGAGTATTGCACGCCAGAAGGGCTTTTAGCAGTATGAGTTTGTCAGGGACACTCTTTTTCCCAGATTTCTTTAGTTAAATACTGCAAAAAAAAAACAAAAATCGCAAACGAAAACGTTTGCGTTTTTTCTATCTTATAGTTGTAACGTAATTTTGCAAATGCAATAGCCTTGCATGTTTGATGACAGATACGTTGAGAAGATTTTGAAGACTAATATAAAAATTGCTATACTAAATGAAAAAATTGTTATCATTATTGTGCCTTCTCACGTGTTTGGTGGGGAGTGTTTATGGGAAAACCACACTGACGATAGCCAGTCAGTCGATGACAACAAAAGTGGGCATGAGCGACAAACGCTTGGTCATTACTGCCACAGACCCTAATGGGAATATAGCCTATGGATTGTCATACACCTATTCGGGATATAACACCGATGTCATTTCTGTGGCATCTAATGGTGTTATTACCGGTGTGGGAGAGGGCACAACCGCGGTTACGGTGTCTTTCGCAGGTAATGATGATTATGAGGCGGTTACGGCCACGGGTGTTATAACCGTGAATGTGACAAAGCAGACTCCCGTTTTGACGGTCAGCGACCAAACCGTCGCTGTAAAAAAAACGACAAATCCTGTTTCTGTGACTGCGACTGACGAGAATGGAGATGTCATTGAAGATGCGTTGACATACGCTTTCACAAGTAGCAATATCAACGTCGCTGCCGTTTCTTCTACAGGCGTCGTTACTGGTGTCGCTAATGGTTCTGCCACCATCACTGTCAGTTTTGAGGGGAATTCCATGTATTCTGCGGCGACAACTACTTTTGCTGTGACGGTGGTCACAGCGGGCACGTTGCCTATGGAGTATTTCGACGGATTAAATAATCTTAGTTCGCAGGCTGGCAAGGGAATGAATCCTATTGGCAGTCATTATGGATTCTTTACCATTACCGCTTTCAGTGGGAAAGATACTTCTGGTAAAGATAGGAGTGTGATAAATGGTTCTGAGCAGTTTAGTGTTCAGAATGGTGCAGAAACAACTCCAGCGGGTTTCACCATCGCTGCCACAGGAAATAACATCGTCATAAAGAGCATAACTCTTTATACCAATACCAACTCCAGATCTTTTACTTCCAGTGTGGCGGGAACACAAACGCAAAATAAAGGGAAAAATTGGAAATATGATTTCACAGGGAACGTTTCTACGGCAACTTTCAACAATGTTTCCTCAAATAATATTGCAGTTTCTGCCATCGAGATTGAGTATGAACTGCAAGAGGGCATTTATTTCCTGCCTCAAACCGCAGAGGTGACAGTCAATGGTACATATAATTTGAAGGACAACAACATGATAACGCAGGGCAACGTCGGCACCGTGACGTTCTCCTCAAGTAATTCAAACTATGCCTCAGTCACTTCAACAGGTGTGGTGACGGGCTTGTTCCCCGGACAGGTGGTCATCACTGCTACAGACGGCACTTATACGGCTACCTGTACCGTTGATATTACAGGAACCTCAGGGCGTGCTCAGTGGGATTACGATGCTGATACTTATACGCTCACTTTCGGACCGTCTGTGGGATGGCTGCCCGAAACCATCAGCGACAATCCTTATTTGGATATGAGTTTTGGCGCAACGAATGAGCGGCAATACTATGGCGCACCAGCTGGTGATGGCAAAAACGGCACCTATGCCATCGATGCCTATGGCTATTCGCATGTGTACGCTTCAAATGAGGGAATTCCATCTATGGGCTCATACTATGTGCTGACCCCCAGTCTGCTCGGCCATCTTACCATTTCAGGATGGGTGAAGGATGGAATCAACAAGATCGTTTTGGTGAATAGCGAGGGTACAGTGGTAGATTCTTATCTGCCATCAAGCACCGATTTTGAGTGGACTGTCAACGCCACCTTGATGATGGAAGAAACCTATTATCTCTATGGCACCACGGCTGTTACACCCAATCAGCAGACAGGTAACTATTCAACCCTTTGTCTGCAAACGGTGAAGTTCCAACCGGCCATGAATTATACCTATCCCCAGACATGGGCATATAATGGCGAATGGTTCTCTACCAGCACCGACGCGGATTTGATGACGGAGGCGGCACAGAACAATTGGAGCTTGAATGTCAATACATTCTATAACACCGAATCCTATCTGCCTGTAAATGCCAGTCTCGAAGAGAGTGCAGGGCAAAGTATTCAGGTGTTTGATGGTGACTGGATGCTCTATACAGCCAAAAACGCTGGCAGCATAGGTATCATCCCCAGTGTGTATGTGTCTTTGAAAGCTGATGGCAGTTGCATCACCATACCGCGTGTGCCTACGGGCTATTATGTCATCGTTCAGGCTGATTTCGTCAGCTCTGGAGCAGGTATCAGCATCAACGGACGTGAGCGTTCACTGACTGCAGAGATTCAAGGTTACTTCTATCGCAATACTAAAGAGCAAAACGTGGTTATCAATGCTACGTCGGGTGAGATGCGTATCTACTCCATCGCTGTGGTCAACGACTACAACGCCACCAGATTTGAGTTCTGTAGCGCAACAAACGATGCTACCGCCCCCACAAAGAAAAATGCTTTCCGCGTGAATTATAATTGGTAT
Source organism: uncultured Prevotellaceae bacterium (assembly GCA_947165505.1). Taxonomy (GTDB): domain Bacteria; phylum Bacteroidota; class Bacteroidia; order Bacteroidales; family Bacteroidaceae; genus Prevotella. The sequence continues at coordinate 16,332 of CAMVAT010000035.1, forward strand.
GCTGATACCCATCCGGATAATGCCAATAAGGGAGCGACTGTCGTGATTCGCAATCCCCTGGATGTGCCGAATAATGTCAAAGTGAAATATACGTTCCCTGACAGCCCAGAGGGATATTATTTCAATGGGGATAAGACCGTCTATGAGGATAATAGTGGTAATATGACCATTACCATTCCTTCTCCCTCTGCAGATGAGACCTATACAATGGTCAAAGCAGACTATTCTGAGTCCTTGGGCTTGGACGAAGGGGCTAAAGTGGCTTATTTCCGTCTTGATGTGCATAAGAAGACACGAGGCGGGCGCTATGCACCTGAAGCAGGTACTAAAGCGCCTAAGACTGGCGGCTTGGCTATCGTGGATGGTATGACTATGACATACGGCGGTTGGAGAGATTATAAACAATATGAATCGGGTAGCAAGGATTATCAATATAATGGTGAATTATACGATGCTTACAAAAAGCCTGCCGCTGATGCGAAAGGTGTGCCGATGGGGTATTACGGGCAGGTGTCCGGCAACCAGAACCCCTTGAACGAAAACCTGATGCCATATTACAATGACCAAAAAAATATGTTCCTTGTCCCCTGCCGCGGCACTTTCTATAAGTTTGAGCCGATGGTTGACGGACTGCTCACTGTCAATCTGCTGCAGAACGGCGTACTGCAGAACAAACCGGAAGAATTGAATTTTGGCACCTTGAGCCGCCGTGTGCTCTATATGGTGGATGAGACGGGTGAGAATATTCAGACCGTCACACAGCAAACAGGTGATTTGAATTATCCTTTCGGCGTGTCTGTACCAAGGTTGGCCACGATGAATGTGCCGCTATATATCATTAAGAAGAAAAACGGCGATAACATTGTTCAGAAAATGAACACGGACTGGGGCTTCAACTATGTATATGGAGGCTTGCAGGAAGTGAAATATCTGTCACAAGACAAAATGGTGGATGGATATAACCTCGGTGGAGGATATGCAGTGGTGAGTGAGGCTGTTACATATTATAGTTTCCCCGTTAAGGCGGGTAAGACTTATTACCTCTTCGTTCGTGGCTCGAAATTAGGTCTCTATGGATGGGAGTTTGACCCCACCAACCGTGGCACTGAAGAAATCATAGAGGTGACGCTCAGTGAGAATGATGCAAATCCATCTATCCAGGCAACAAGTCAAGCTAAGATAACGTCGTTTGATAGAACCCTCAATTTCGGTGCTTGGAATGCGCTTGTATTGCCATATAGTATGAATGAACAGCAGGTAAGAACACTCCTTAGCGGAAATATTAGCGCCGGCATGAGCGGTGTTGAACGCGAGTTGGCTGACGGTGTGATGGATATGGTCTATTTCGACCGTGTCGAAGGTAATGCAATGTACTTTAAACGCCACTACTACCGTACTATCGTGGCAGGAAAACCCTGTTTGGTGAAACCTATTCAGGGCTCTGGTGTGAGTGCTACACAACCTCTGAAGACCAGTGGCAATAATTTGTCGCGAGGCGTAAGCGGGCATGGTAACATTGATTATCAGCTCGTAACCATCACTGACGTTCCCGCAGAATCAACCGAGACCAATGATGACTACACGTGGAGTGCTTCATACGGCAAGCAGACCATCAAACCGGGTGATTATTACCTCAATGCCGCAGGTAACATAATAAGGAGGTCGTTGACCAGTTCTGCAGTGGAAATGAAAGGTTTCCGCGCGTTCCTCTCTGACGAGAGTGGTGATGCAACTAACAGGGCAGAGATTGTCAATGCTGCTCTCTTTGATGTCGAAGAAGGAAATGCAACGGTCAATGGTATCACTGAGGTGGTCATCGAAGATGAACAAGGTCGTGAGATTGAGCGTATTCCCGCGAATGAAGTGTTCGGACTTGACGGCAAGAAAGTATCTGACAACGATACGAAGTCTCTGCAGAAAGGTATCTATGTCAAAAATGGTAAAAAGATTGTAGTAAAATAAATAAATGGAGGGAAATACGAAATGAAAAAACAAGCTTATATAACACCCGATGTGGAGATTTTGCGGGTGCATACAGAGAAGTTCATGGCGCTCACCCGTGCCAATACCGAGAGCGGCTACCCCGAAGGCGGCAATGACGGCAGCGGTGGTCAAGGACCTACCGGCGGCGGCGAGGGCGGACTCATCGAAGAGGGTGAAGACGACCCGGGTGCCAACCAGTTTCAGCTCTGGGACTGGGACTTCTAAGCCCTGAGGCTTCTACGGCTTCGGTTGCCGGCAGCCCGTCTGCCATGAAAGATGACAACTGCAAGACAAAGATGTGATTCAATTTGTTTTTTGTGCGGCGGCACCTCACTGCGGGTGCCGCCGCATTCCTTTAAAAAGAGCTTACCAGGCTCCCTTGTTCTTGCTTTTTTCAAAAAAACATGTCCTTCTGTCCTTCTGTCAAATAAAACTGTCCTTCTGTCAAATAAATATGTCCTTCTGTCCTTCTGTCAAAAAAACAAGTTCTTCTGTCAAAAACAGCCCCATCTGTCGTTCTGTCAAAAAAATATGTCCTTTTGTTTGTCAATTCCGAAAATTAAACGTAATTTTGCACAAAATTTTAAAAGCGACAATTTATTCGTATGAAGAAACTACTCCTTCCCTTCATAGCACTCGCTATGGTTATGCTGATGGGCAGTTGCAATTCTGCCAAGCAAATCCCTTATTTCCAGAATATTGACTCTATCAGTCTTGCTGGGTCGAAAGGTCTCTTTGATGCCAAAATCATGCCCAAAGACCAGCTCAATATCACCGTGCACACCTCTGACCCGGCTGCTGCCTCTCCGTTCAACCTCTCGGTGTCGCGTACCCTTGGCACTGGCGGTCAGTTCTCTACTGGCGGTGGATCGTTGCAGACATACCTCGTTGAGAACGACGGTACCATCAACTTCCCCGTCGTGGGCAAGCTGCACGTGGTGGGACTGACCAAGTCGGAGTGCGAACAGCTGATACAGGAGAAGGTGAAGCCTTATATGGCGAAGTCGGAGAATCCTGTGGTCACCGTGAAGATGGCCAGCTACCGTGTCACCATGCTCGGCGCCCTCGGCGCAAGGGTCATCCCTGTAACCACAGAGAAGATGTCTATCCTCGAGGCCATCGCCTCGGCGGGCGACCTCTCCATCTACGGCAAGCGTACCAACGTGATGCTCATCCGCGAGGATGCCACCGGAATGAAGTCGGTGCACCGCTTCAACCTGACGGATGCGAATATCTTCAACGACCCCTATTATTATCTCCAGCAGAACGACATCATCTATGTGGAGCCCAACAGTGTGATGGCTAAGAACTCGGGTATCGGCTCTTCCACCACCATCTGGTTCTCGTTTATCGGTATCGTCACATCAGTCGCTTCGCTGTTGGTGAACATCCTGAGAAATTAATTGTCAGATTGCTTTATATAAATCATATAAAAAAGGTGTACAAATGATGTACACCTTTTTTGTTGTTGGCACACGCCACCGTCCCCCTCAAGCCCCTTCCCCGACCCTCCCCGGGGGGAGGGAGTAGTTAGCACGACGAGCACGATGAATGGTGCACGCCACGAACACGAAACAGTGAAGAACACTCAACACTCAACACTAAACACTAAACCGTGTGCCTTCGATGACGTGGGAATGTGTCACACAAAAAACCGCCAGACTTATGTCTGGCGGCATGTTTTCTCAAATTTTCTGTCCGTAAGAGATTATTTCTTAGCAGCCTCTTCCACTTTGGCAGCAGCCTCTTCCACCTTAGCGGCAGCAGAGTCAACCTTAGCGGCAGCAGAGTCAACCTTAGCAGCGGTAGAATCAGCAACTTTAGCAGCTGAATCAACAACAGCCTCAACAGTAGTGTCTTTGGCAACCTCTTCAGTCTTAGCGGCCTCTTTCTTACCACCACAAGCAGCGATTGTCAGAGCGGCAGCTGCAACGAACATAAATACTAATTTTTTCATTTTCTTTGCTTTTTTAAATCTGTAAAACAATTTGTTTGTAAAAACTGATGCAAAGGTAGTGCAAATTTTTAATGCCGCAAATATTTTTTTAGATTTTTTTTCAACCGTTTTGTAACTATTTTGCAACTATTTGAAAATCAATACTTTACCAATGTTAAAAATATGTTAAATATTTCTTGTGCGCCCACACAATTCGTTGTTTGTTGAATTTTGAGTGTCCCTCTTGATCGTTATCACCGTCACCTCGGGCCATGCGCCCAGTCGGAAGGGGAACGCACCGCTGATGCCGGCGCTCACATACAGTCGCTGTGCCCCCTCGTGATACCATCCCCACCAATGACGGGCGAAGCGCTTGGCGGGCGACCAGTGCCCGATGCGCAGTTGTCCTCCATGGGTATGTCCAGACAGGGTCAGGTCGATGTGGGTGACACCTGCCACCTCCGCACGCCAGTGTGCCGGGTCGTGCGTGAGTAATATCTGAAAGCTGTCCTCGTCGGCGTGAGCCATAGCTTCGGATAGGTTGCCGTGGCGGGCAAACACCCATGTGCTGATATTGTCAACCCCTATCAGGGTGATGTGCTCGTCGCCGCGGCTCAACGCTACCGAACGGTTGCGCAGCACATGCCATCCCATGCCGTGGAGGTGGGCGCACAATTCATCCACGTTGCCCACGAAATCGTGGTTGCCCAATACCGTATAGACACCGTCGGCACTGTGCAGACTGCTTAATATATATAAATAAGGTGTCAGTTCGCTGGCGCTTTGATTCACGTGGTCGCCTGTGCATACGATCAGGTCGGCGTGCTCAGCGTTGACGGCCTCTGCCACACGTTGCAACATACGGGAGCGCCTGCCCAGCGACCCCGCATGGATGTCGGACAGATGCACCACCCGATAACCGTCGAAAGCCGGGGGCAGGGTAGGCCATGCCGCAGACACGTGCCTCACCTTCAGCCGCCGTGTGCCCAGTGTAAATCCGTCAAGCGACAGCAACAGCACGATGCCGCCGGCGGTCAGGCCAACCGGCCAACCGGCCAGCGGCGCCACCACGGAAAAAACCAGTTTGGGAAGCGATACACACAGCAGATAGGTGAAAAACAGACGGATGGACAGCACATGGTGGCGGTGGCGGGCGAAAAACTCCCAGATGGTGAGCAACAGCGACACCGCCGGCAACCACCACGCCAGTTGCAGCCAGACGGGGGCGCAGCGCAGGTGGCACAGCCAGATATACACATCGGGCAAGAGCGTGAGGAGTACAATGATGATTAAGGTGCGACGCATGGCAGATAGTGCTGGGGTAGGGGATGATGTGTGCAAATTTAATAAAAAAAACTGGAAAAAAAGATGATGTTTAAAGATTATTCTTTAACTTTGCAGCAACATGATGATAACTTTTATTATCGCGGCCATACTGTTGTTCGCATTCGTGCTCATCTCAACCGAAAACCTGACGAATGTGAACAGGGCAGCTGTGGCTATCTTCGCAGGTACCGTGGGGTGGATGCTCTACGTGTCGTGGGGAGCCGATTTCATCACAGAGTGGCACCCCGAAGAGTATCTGGCCTTCCTCAACGGCGCGACGCCCGACGCCGACAGCGCTAAATTGTTTATCGCCCAAGAGGTGTTCCTGAAATATGTGGGCAGGGCGGCCGAGATCGTTCTCTTCCTGCTCGCGACCATGACCATCGTGGAGATACTCAACAACAACGGCTGTTTCGACTACATCACCCAGTGGGCAAAGACCCGCAACAGCCGGCTGCTGCTGTGGAGGCTCACCGCAGCCACCTTCCTCATCTCGGCCAACTTGGACAACGTCACCACCACGGTCATGATGCTCGTCATCATGCGCGAGATGGTGTCTAACAGAAAACAGAGGCTCGTCTATGGCAGTGCCGTGGTCATCGCCGCCAACGCCGGAGGAGCCCTGACTGTCATCGGCGACCCCTCGGGACTGGTGCTGTGGAACATGGGGGCGGTCACCGCGTCTAACTTCTCGTTCTCACTGCTCATCCCGTGTCTGGTGGCATGTGCCGTGCCCGTATATCTGCTGGGGCGCACGTTGCCTGAGCGCGTCGATATACAATGGGTGCCCATGCCCTATCGTGGCGACGACACCAACCTCAACCTCTGGCAACGACTCCTGATGCTGTTCGTGGGCATCGGCGGACTGTGGTTCATCCCTTCCTTCCATCATATCACCAAACTGAGCCCGTTTATCGGCGCGCTCTGCGTGCTGTCTGTGCTCTGGGTGGTCAACGAGGTGTTCAACCGCAAACTGATGGATGTGGATAAGATGAGCCAGCGGCGGATGCCGAGGGTGCTGCAGTATGGGGTGATACAGATGATGCTCTTCGTGCTCGGCATCATGCTCGCCATCGGCGCCGTGCAGGAGACCGGGGCCATCAAATGGCTGGCCGACGCCTACGACGAACAGCTCCACAGTCCATGGATACTCGGCGTGGTGGCCGGCGGCGTGAGTTGCGTGCTCGATAATTTCGCCACAGCCATGACGTTCTTCTCTTTCCATACCGTCAACGAGGTTTCCGCCAACGGGTTGATGGAGCCCTTCGTGCAAAACGGCGAGTACTGGAAAATCATCGCTTACGTCACCGCCCTCGGAGGCAACACCCTCATCATCGGGTCGCTCAGCGGCATCGCATGGATGAAGATGGAGAATGTGAGGATGGGGTGGTTCTTCCGCAACGTGGGGTGGAGAGCCCTCGTGGGCGCCCTCATCGGACTGGCCATCCTCTACTTCACCGCCGACTGGCACTTTACGCTTTAAACCTAAAATAAAAAACCTCTCACCTTTAAAATCCTAATACCCTACATATCTCTCACCTCTATAATTCCTCTCCCCTCTCAAATCCTAATACCCTACATATCTCTTACCTCTTACCTCTCACCTCTCACCTCTAAAATCCCTCTTACCTCTATTTTAAATCTAAATACTTATGGCAAAAATCAAAACGATAGGCGTCATGACCTCAGGAGGCGACGCACCCGGCATGAATGCGGCCATCAGAGCCGTTACCAGGGCTGGCATCAGCAACGGTTTTAATATCATGGGCATCTACCGCGGCTACGACGGACTCATCAACGACGAGATCAAGCCCTTCACCACCGAAAATGTGAGCGGCATCATCCTCAACGGCGGCACCATCCTCAAGACGGCCCGCAGCAAGGAGTTTATGACACCCGAAGGCAAGGAGAAAGCCTATCAGAACATGGTGAAGCGGGGCATCGACGCACTCATCGTCATCGGCGGCAACGGGTCGCTCACCGGAGCCATGCACTTCGCACAGGAGTATGACGTGTGCTGCATCGGACTGCCCGGCACCATCGACAACGACCTCTACGGCACCGACTCCACCATCGGATACGACACCACCATGAACACCATCATGGAGTGTGTGGACCGCATCCGCGACACCGCACAGAGCCATGAGCGTATCTTCTTTGTCGAGGTCATGGGGCGCGACGCCGGATTCCTTGCCCAAAACAGCGCTATCGCCTGCGGCGCCGAGGCGGCCATCATACCCGAAGACTCAACCGATGTGGACCAGTTGGCGCGCTTCATGGAGCGTGGCATCCGCAAATCGAAGAAAAGCTGTATCGTCATCGTCTCGGAAAGTCCGAAATGCGGCGCCCTCTATTATGCCGAGCGTGTGAGAAAGGAATTCCCCAACTTCGACGTGCGCGTGTCTATCCTGGGCCACTTGCAGCGTGGCGGACGGCCTACGGCCCACGACCGCATCCTGGCCTCACGCACCGGCGTGGGCGCCATCGAGGCTATCCTGCAGGGACAGCGCAATGTGATGATCGGCGTGAGAAACAACGAGGTGGTCTATGTGCCCCTGAGCGAAGCCATCAGAAGCGATAAACCGTTTGACAAAAAACTCATCAAGGTGCTCGACGAACTGAGCATCTGACAGTCCTCCCATGAGAGTGCCGGGCGGGGGAGAGAGCTGTCTCTCTCAAAAAAATACACAAAAAAGCAATGTTTTTTTTGCCCGTTTGCAAGAATTTGCCTAATTTTGCAGATTAGCAGAAAACAACCGCCTTTGTCAACTGGAAAAAACCAAAACTTAATAATAAAAACTATTTCTTATGTCACAAATCAACGGACACATTTCACAGATTATCGGCCCGGTTATCGACGTATTCTATGATACGAAGGGACAGGATGCTGAGAAAGTGCTGCCTAAAATCCACGATGCGCTCAAAGTGGTAAGACCTGACGGAAAAGAACTCGTCATCGAGGTGCAACAGCACATCGGTGAAGATACCGTCAGGTGTGTCGCTATGGACAATACCGACGGACTGCAGCGTGGACTCGAGGCCATCTCTACCGGATATCCTATCCTCATGCCTGCCGGAGACCAGATCAAAGGGCGTATGCTCAATGTCATCGGACAGCCTATCGACGGCATGAAGGCGCTCGACATGAATGGCGCATACCCCATTCACCGCGAGGCTCCTAAGTTTGAAGAGCTTTCTACCCAAAAAGAGGTGCTCTCAACGGGCATCAAGGTCATCGACCTGCTCGAACCCTATATGAAAGGCGGTAAAATCGGACTCTTCGGTGGCGCTGGCGTGGGAAAGACCGTGCTCATCATGGAGCTCATCAACAACATCGCCAAAGGGCACAACGGATTCTCGGTGTTCGCCGGTGTGGGCGAGCGCACGCGTGAGGGCAACGACCTCATCCGTGAGATGATCGAGAGCGGTGTGGTGCGCTACGGAGAGAAATTCCAGAAGGCCATGGAAGAAGGCAAATGGGACCTTTCGCTCGTCGATCCCGAAGAGCTGAAGAAGAGCCAGGCCACACTTGTCTATGGACAGATGAACGAACCGCCGGGCGCACGCGCCTCAGTGGCCCTCTCCGGACTGACCGTGGCTGAGACCTTCCGCGACAACGGCGGACAAGACGGCGCGGCAGCCGATATCCTGTTCTTCATCGACAATATCTTCCGATTCACACAGGCAGGATCAGAGGTGTCGGCACTGCTCGGACGTATGCCCAGCGCCGTGGGATATCAGCCCACGCTGGCTTCTGAGATGGGTTCGATGCAGGAGCGTATCACCTCGACCAAACGGGGCTCCATCACATCGGTGCAGGCGGTATATGTGCCGGCCGACGACCTGACCGACCCGGCACCGGCCACCACCTTCACACACCTCGACGCTACGACCGTGCTCTCGCGTAAGATCACAGAGCTGGGTATCTACCCGGCTGTTGACCCGCTGGGCTCCACCTCGCGTATCCTCGACCCGCTCATCGTCGGCAAGGAGCACTACGACTGCGCACAGCGCGTCATCCAGATACTGCAACGCTACAACGAGCTGCAAGACATCATCGCCATCCTCGGTATGGACGAACTCTCCGACGAGGACAAGCTGACCGTCAACCGCGCCCGTCGTGTGCAGCGCTTCCTCTCGCAGCCCTTCTCCGTGGCAGAGCAGTTCACCGGCGTGCCAGGAGTGATGGTCTCTATCGAAGACACCATCAAGGGATTCAATATGATTCTCGACGGTGAGGTCGATGACCTGCCCGAACAGGCATTCCTCAATGTGGGTACCATCGACGACGCCATCGAGAAAGGTAAACGCTTGCTCGAACAGGCTAAAGGTTGACGCGTATGCTCAGATTGAAAATCGTCTCACCAGAGAGTGTCGTGTTCGAAGGAGAGGTAAGCAGCGTGCTCGTGCCAGGGACGATGGGCAGTTTCCAGATCCTCAACGACCATGCTCCCATTATCTCTTCGCTCCAACCCGGACGGGTGGAGTATGAGGCCGCCGACGGCAGGCACGAGATGATGATTGGCGGAGGATTCGTGGAAGTGCAGAAAAACGTCGTCTCACTCTGTGTCGAAATCCAAGAGGCATGAACAGGAAAAACGGCGACGCCATCGCACAACAGGCGAAGAGATACTACAAGTATTCGCTCTGGCTGGTGGCGGCCATGACGCTCATCGCACTGCTCGCAGCCAATATCCTGTGGCAAGAAGCGCTCATCGTGCCGGTCGTGATCAGCGCGGTGTTCTCGCTCGTCGCCAGCATGGCCTACGGCGCGGCATGGAAGTCGGTGGCACGGTCGGCGCCCAAGATGCTCACCAAGTTCTATCTCGCAGCACCGGCCCTGCGCATGATTGCAGCCGCCCTCGTGGTAGCCGTCTATTGCGTGGCGGTCAGGCAGCCGGAGAAGATACGGGTCTTCGCTATCGTGTTCTTCCTCTTCTATATCGTCATGCTCATCCTCGACAGCGTTTTTTTCGCACGTATTGAAAAGCTTAATAAAAATCACAAAGAATGAAATATTTCAGACAACTTCTATGCTTGATGATGATGGTCTTCGCCTTCATCCCCGCCGCTGCCGAAGAGCACCAGGCGAAGGAGGGCGAGGGTAAGTCTATCGACTTGCAGGAGGTGTTGTGGGGACATATCAAGGACGCCTACTCGTGGCATATCACTGACATCGGTGGCGAGCCCGTGGTCATCAACCTGCCGGTCATCATCAAGACGACCACAGGGTGGCATGTCTTCTGCAGTTCGAAATTCTCGCACCACGAGGATGCCGAAGGCAGACGATGGGCACTCGACGACAACGGACAGCCCGACAAGGACCTGAACCTCTATATCTCGTCGGTCAAAGACGACAATAAGATATATGAGATGGTCAACGGCGAACCGCAGAAGGTGACGCTCGATTTCTCGATCACCAAGACGGTGGTGGTGCTCTTCATCGACGCGATCCTTCTTTTGCTCTGCATCCTCATCCCTGCCAGATGGTGTAAGAAACACAAGGTGGACGACCCCGCTCCCAAGGGGTTCACCGGGCTGATGCACATGTTTGTCATGTATGTCTATGACGACGTCATCAAGCCCTCGCTGGGCAAGGAGGCCGACAAGTATGCTCCCTACCTGCTCACCTGTTTCTTCTTCATCTTCATCGCCAACATCATGGGCGTGGTGCCCTTCCCGCCGGGAGGTGGCAACCTCACGGGTAATATCACCTTCACGTTCCTCTTGGCGCTGTGCACGTTTATCATCACCAACGTCACCGGCACGAAGGCTTATTGGAAAGACATCTTCTGGCCGCACGTGCCCACATGGCTCAAGGTGCCGGTGCCCCTGATGCCCTTCATCGAGTTCTTCAGCATCTTCACCAAGCCGTTGGCCTTGATGATCCGACTCTTCGCCAATATGATGGCTGGCCATGCTATCGCCATCTCGCTCACCTGCATCATCTTCATCATGTTTGCCATCAATGCCATCGCCGGCTCGGCCATGACGGTCGTCAGCGTGGGCATGAGCATCTTCATGATGCTGCTCGAGGTGCTGGTGTGCTTCATCCAGGCACTCGTCTTCACCATGCTCAGCGCGGTATTCATCTCGCTGGCGCACGTGAAAGAGGAGCACGCCGAGGCAGAACCCGCCAAGGCGTAATACCATTCGTTTAATCCTATAAAAATTTATAACTTAAAAAATCAAAAACTATGTTATCATTATTATTGGCCGCTGACGGCCTCGCAAAATTAGGTGCCGCTATCGGCGGTGGTTTAGCTGCAATCGGTGCAGGTATTGGTATCGGACGTATCGGTGGAAACGCTATGGACGCCATGGCTCGCCAACCCGAAAAAATGGGTGACCTCCGGTCGAGTATGATTATTGCCGCCGCCCTCGTCGAGGGTGTGGCTTTCTTCGCCGTGATTATCGCTCTGCTCGCTCTCTTCGTATAATTTAATAGCAGCTTATGTCGTTAATAACCCCTGATTTTGGTTTGCTGTTCTGGATGACAGTCGTCTTCCTGATCGTGCTCTTTATCTTGTGGAAGTACGGATTCCCTGCCATCATCAAGATGGTCAACGGACGGAAGGCTTACATCGATGAGAGCCTCAGAAAGGCGCACGAGGCCAACGAACGTCTGGCCAACATCCAGAAAGAAGGTGAATCCATCCTGCAAGAGGCACGCGAACGACAGGCTCAAATACTTAAAGAGGCCCAACAGACGCGCGACGCCATTGTAGAAAAAGCACAGGAGAAGGCAAGGGGCGAAGGTGCTCGGCTGCTCAACGAGGCTAAAGCCGAAATAGAGAGCGAAAAGCAGAACGCTATCCGCGATATCCGTGCGCAGGTGGCAGAACTGTCGGTTCTGATCGCCGAAAAAATCCTGAAGCAGAACCTTGATTCTGACAGGAAACAGATGGATATGATCGAACGGCTGCTTGATGAGGTGTCTGCTGAAAAAGGGAATAAACAGTAATAGCTATGGATTTAGGTGTCATATCGGTTAGGTATGCGAGAGCGCTGCTCAAAAGCGCTGTCGAGATGAACAAGGAGCAACAGGTATATCAGGAGATGCAGACGCTGCTCAAGGCGTACATCGATGTGCCCCAGCTCAGGACGACCATCGACAACCCTATGCTCGAAAAAGAGAAAAAAGCCGAACTGCTCCATACGGCGTGCGGAGGACAGGTGACACCGCTCACACAACGGTTCATCGCACTCGTACTCCAAGAGGGTAGGGAAAGCACACTACAATTCATGGCAGCATCGTATATCACCCTTTACAGAAAACAGAAGAACATCACTCGCGGCAAACTCATCACCGCCGCTGCCGTCTCTCCTGAGACTGAGGAGAAGATGAAGCGGATGGTGGAGAGCAGAACTCAAGGCACTGTGGAGTTTCAGACGGAGGTCAACCCTGACATCATCGGAGGATTTATCCTCGAGTATGACACATACAGGATGGATGCCAGCGTGCAGAGCAAACTGCGCGAAGTGCTCACACAGTTGAAAAAATAAACACATCAAGTTGTTACAGAGATGAGCGTGAAGGCTAAAGTACAATTCCTAAACCTCAAAACTCAAATCTCAAAACTCAAACGTTAAAAGAATGTCAGACAAAATAAAACCAAGCGAAGTCTCTGAAGTGCTGTTGAAACAACTCAGAGGGCTCAACGACGCCGAGCGCTTCGACGAGGTGGGTACGGTGCTGCAAGTCAGCGATGGCGTGGCACGTATCTACGGACTCAGAAACGCAGAGGCCAACGAGCTGCTCGAATTTGAAAACGGCACCATGGCTATCGTCATGAACCTCGAGGAAGACAACGTGGGATGTATCTTGCTCGGCACCACCTCGGGTATCAAAGAGGGTATGGTGGTCAAGCGTACAAAGCGCATCGCCTCTATCAGGGTCAATGACAATATGCTCGGACGTGTCATCAACCCGCTCGGACAGCCGATCGACGGCAAGGGTGACATCGACCTTTCGGATGCTTTCGAGATGCCTCTCGACAGAAAGGCGCCTGGCGTCATCTACCGGCAGCCCGTGAAGGAACCGCTGCAGACCGGACTGAAGGCTGTTGACTCGATGATTCCTATCGGACGCGGACAGCGTGAGCTGATCATCGGCGACCGACAGACAGGTAAGACGGCCATTGCCGTGGATACCATCATCAACCAGAAGAGCTTCTACGAGGCAGGAAAGCCTGTCTATTGTATCTACGTGGCCATCGGACAGAAGGCCTCTACCGTGGCGGCACTCGTGCAAAACCTCAAGGAGCACGGCGCCATGCCTTACACCATCGTGGTGTCGGCCACAGCCGCCGACCCCGCTGCCATGCAGTATTATGCACCCTTCGCCGGTGCTGCCATCGGTGAATACTTCCGCGACAGAGGCGAGTCGGCGCTCGTGGTTTACGACGACCTCTCCAAGCAGGCCGTCGCCTACCGTGAGGTGTCGCTCATCCTCAGACGACCCTCAGGTCGTGAGGCTTACCCCGGCGACGTGTTCTACCTGCACAGCCGTCTGCTTGAGCGCGCGGCGCGTATCAACGACCAGCAAGAGGTGGCAGAGCAGATGAACGACCTGCCCGAATGCCTCAAAGGGAAGGTCAAGGGCGGAGGCTCGCTCACCGCACTGCCTATCATCGAGACCCAGGCGGGCGACGTGTCGGCTTACATCCCCACCAATGTGATCTCTATCACCGATGGACAGATCTATCTGGAGACCGACCTCTTCAACCAAGGCTTCAGACCCGCCATCAATGTGGGTATCTCAGTGAGCCGCGTGGGCGGTTCGGCTCAGGTGAAGAGTATGAAGAAAGTGGCTGGTACGCTCAAGATCGACATGGCCCAGTACCGTGAGCTCGAGGCTTTCTCGAAGTTCTCAAGCGATATGGATGCCGTCACAGCCATGACGCTCGACCGCGGACGTAAAAACAACCAGCTGCTGATACAGCCGCAATACAGTCCTATGAACGTGGGCGAGCAGATCGCCATCCTCTACTGCGGCACGCGCGGACTCATGCACGAGGTGCCGGTAGATAAGGTGAGAGACTGCCAGGATGCGTTCCTCGAGAAACTACGCACCAACCATCAGGATGTCATCGACTTCCTGGGTAGCGGAAAAATCGACGACAACGCCACCAAGGTGGTCGAAGAGGTCATGGCCGATATCGCAGGACAATATAAACACTAATTGCTTATGCCGTCACTAAAAGAGATAAAAAACCGCATCGCGTCGGTCAACAGCACCAGAAAAATCACGTCGGCCATGAAAATGGTGGCTTCCTCCAAGTTGCACCATGCTCAAGTGGCCATCGAGAATATGCTGCCATACGAGACGATGCTCGAACATATTCTCAAGGCGTTTCTCGCCGCCGAGGCGGAGTCGCAGACGGTGTACGACCAGGAGAGGCCCGTCAAGAAAGTCGCTCTCATCGTATATGCGTCGAACAGCAGCCTTTGCGGAGGATTTAACTCCAACGTCCTGAAAATGATGCAACAGGCCATAGCCGACTACCAGCATCTCGGGATGGAGAATATCCTCATTTATCCGATTGGCAGAAAAGTGGCTGAGAAAGTGACGAAGTTAGGACTGAGGTCGGCTGGCGACTTCACAGATCTCGCTGACAAACCAAACGTCGCAAAGTGTATCGATATCGCGGTCGAAATAGGAAAGATGTTCAGAGAGGGTGAACTGGATAAGGTGGAGATGATTTACCACCACTTCAAGAGCGCAGGCTCGCAAGTGCTCACCAGAAAGACTTTCCTGCCTTTCGACCTCACTGAAGAACTGGAACGTGACCATGAGCGCGACCTCTCGTCAAACATCGCTACGAGACAGGCGCAGGAGTATCTCAGAAAAAGAAAGAAACAGCAAGAGGAGAGGGAGCATGAGGAGGTAAAACCCCTCAACGATAATTTCATCGTCGAACCGGATATGGAATCCGTGTTGAATACCCTCATCCCCAAACTGCTGCATCTGATGCTCTACACGGCTCTGCTCGACAGCAATGCCTCTGAACACGCGGCCCGCATGGTGGCCATGCAAACGGCTACAGACAACGCCGATGAGTTGCTCAGACAACTCAATCTGCAATACAACAAAAGCCGACAGCAAGCCATCACCAACGAACTGCTCGACATCGTCGGAGGATCAGTCAATAACTAAAAGAAATCCCGCGCCACACTCGGCGCGGGATTTCTTTTAGTTGAGGGTTGAGGGTCGAGGGTTGAGCGTTTGGAAGTAGGGACAGGGCGTGCCCTGTCCGCAAGTAGCCGCCATTTGATGTTCTCACTATGGACAGGGCACGCCCTGTCCCTACTTGCGCGGCGATTCCCATTAGGTGACTAATCACTCCCCTCCCTGCAAGGGAGGGGTAGGTGGTGGGTTTTCTTGCAAGGGAGGGGCCGGGGGTGGGTTTTCTCTTCTATATTTAATAATTATCAATTAAAAATACTATAAATGTTAAATATTTGCATTTGTGCCATAAAAAATTAACAATTTTGTGTTAATGAATTAAGAATTGCATTATCTTTGCAGATATGAAAAAGAAAACCATTTGGACCATAGCCTTCATCATGGGCATGTCGTTTCTCGCGCTGTTGTTTTTGCAGCTGGAATATATCAAAGAGATGGCGAGGATGAAAAAGGAGCAATTCGACGAATCCGTCAAAAGCTCCCTCTCGCAGGCGTCGCGTAACCTGGAGCTCAACGAGACCCTTCGCTATCTGGAAAAAGACATCAACGACCATAACAAAAAACGGAATAAGAAAGACTCTGTCATGATGGCTGTCAATGTGGATGACGCCAATTCGCAACAGGCACACCATTTCGCACAGACGTCTCGTTCGGGAGGCTATTCGTCGTTCGAGATGAAGACATCACAGCTCAACCCCTCGAGCGCATCGAAGGCCATCATCCTTTTCAGTGACAAGAACAGTCTGTCGCAGGCCAGTAAGTCGATGCAGGAGATCGTCAGAAACAGATATGTGTATCAAAAGGCGCTGCTCGACCAGATTGTGATGACCATCCTCTATTCCGCATCGGAAAAGCCACTCAAAGAGCGCGTCAACTTCAAACAGCTCGACCAGGACCTCAAGGCCGAACTGTATAGCAGGGGCATCAAACTGCCTTACCATTTCACCGTGGTCGCGCAAGACGGCAGAGAGGTGTATCGGTGCCCGGACTACGACGACAAGGGCGAGGATAACAGCTACGAGCAAGACCTGTTTCCCAACGACCCGGGCAATCAGGCGGGTGTCATACATATCCACTTCCCCGACATGAACAGCTATATCTACTCCAGTGTGAAGTTTATCATCCCCTCTATCGTCTTCCTCGTGGTGCTGCTCGTCACCTTCATCTTCACCATCTTTGTCATCTTCCGCCAGAAGAAACTCTCTGAAATCAAAAACGATTTCATCAACAATATGACACACGAGCTGAAGACGCCCATCTCAAGCATCTCGCTCGCCGCGCAGATGCTCAACGACGACTCGCTCTCGAAAAGTCCGTCGATGCTCAAACATGTGTCGGGCGTCATCGCCGACGAGTCGAAACGGCTCCGCTTCCTCGTCGAGAAGGTACTGCAGATGTCGATGTTCGACAGGCAGAAGGCCGTGTTCAAGAGAAAAGAGCTCGACCTGAACGAGATGCTCGAGAACGCCGCGCACTCCTTCCAGCTCAGAGTGGAGCACACCGGGGGTAAGATTGATGTGGATATCGAGGCCGTCGATTCGGCCATCTTCGTAGATGAGGTGCATTTCACCAATATGATCTTCAATCTCATGGACAATGCCATTAAATACCGTAAGCCCGACAAGCCGCTCAATATCATGCTCCACACATGGAACGAGAAAGACCGACTGTACTTCTCGATCGAGGATGACGGCATCGGCATCAAAAAAGACAATCTGAAAAAGATCTTTGACAAATTCTACCGCGTGCATACCGGTAATGTGCACGACGTGAAAGGCTTCGGACTCGGACTCGCCTACGTCAAGAAGATCGTCGATCTGCACGAGGGTGAAATCAAGGTGGAGAGCGAATACGGTAAAGGCACCAAATTCATCGTCTCACTGCCTGCCATCATCGAAGAATAACCAAGACAAACGAAATAATCATTCTATTCAATCATTTTTAAATTTTCATCATCATGGACGAGAAATTGAAAATATTATTGTGCGAAGACGACGAGAACCTCGGAATGCTGCTTCGCGAGTATCTGCAAGCTAAAGGATACATGGCTGAACTATGCCCTGACGGGGAAGCAGGATACAAGGCTTTCCTCAAGAGTAAATTCGATATCTGCGTGCTCGATGTGATGATGCCTAAAAAAGACGGTATCACGCTCGCACAGGAGATCAGGCAGGCTAACGCCGAAATACCTATCATCTTCCTCACCGCCAAACAGCAGAAAGAGGATATCCTCGAAGGATTCAAGGTGGGAGCCGACGACTATATCACCAAACCGTTCTCCATGGAGGAGCTCGTGCTGCGCATCGAAGCCATCCTCAGAAGAGTGAGAGGCAAGAAAAACAAAGAGAGCACTCTCTATAAGATCGGTAAGTTCACCTTCGACACCCAGAAGCAGTTGCTCACCATCGGCGAGAAGCAGACCAAGCTCACCACCAAGGAGAATGAACTGCTGGCTCTGCTCTGCAGCCACGCCAACGAGATCTTGCAGCGCGACTTCGCCCTCAAGACCATTTGGATAGATGATAACTATTTCAACGCCCGCTCGATGGATGTTTACATCACCAAACTGCGTAAGCACCTCAAAGACGACGCCCAGATAGAGATCATCAATATCCACGGCAAGGGCTACAAACTCATCACTCCCGATGAAGAGTAAATCAACAAAGAATGAGGGCGGAATCATCCGCCCTCATTCTTTGTTGAGTGTTTAGTGTTTAGTGTTGAGTGTTCTTACACGTATGAGTGTTGAGGGTTGAGATTTGGAAGTAGGGACAGGGCGTGCCCTGTCCGCCAGTAGCCGCCATTTGTTATTCTCACTACGGACAGGGCACGCCCTGTCCCTACTTGCGCGGCGAGGCATATCTCTTACCTCTCACCTCTCACCTCTCACCTCTCACCTCTACAGACATACCCTGCTATCCCGATGGCGATGAGCAGCGGGGGGATGGGCAGAAACCAGTTGTGGTCGGTCCAACCCAACCCATATCCTGCCAATAACAGCAAAACGCCACCATATACGGGCCATATTCCGAGCTTTTTGAGCGCTTTTTTCATGATTTTCAACTTTTTAGGTGCGAAATTACAAAAAATATTTTGCCGCGTCAAAAAAATGCAGTAATTTTGCACCGCATTTTGCAAAAATCATTTATATTAACATTTTTACAACCATTTCAAGTAGTATGAATCAATACGAAACCGTTTTCATTTTAACTCCCGTTTTGTCTGA
>CAMVAT010000036.1 GCA_947165505.1 uncultured Prevotellaceae bacterium
CGTGCCGCTAACGGTGTGGTCATCATCACCACCAAGAACGGTAAGAAAGACCAGCCCCTGCGCGTGGACTACAAAGGTTATTTCGGTGTCGATGTCATCCCCAGCAGCACCTACGACGTGATGGATGCCGACCAGTACAGCCAGTATCTGGGTCAGGCCAATGCCAACAGCAACACCCCGCTGGCCGCCGGCTACAGCCTCAACCCCGAGACCGGTCGCTATCAGTTCCAGGACGGCACCAACACTAACTGGTTTGACGAGGTGTTCAAAACCGGTACCCGCCAGAACCACAACATCAACCTGAGCGGCGGTAGCGCACACAGCACCTATAATATAGGTCTTGACTACTTCAGCCAGAAGGGAACGCTCGAGGGCGCCGGTCCTAACTACGACCGTTTCACCGCCCGCGTGAACAACACCATGGAGACCAAGTTCATCAACTTCCGCACCTCGCTGGTCTATTCACACTCCAGCCAGGACGGTATGGGACTCTCCAACGCCTCTGAGTATGTGCAGGGTCTGTATGGCGACGTGACCAACGTGTTGCGCGGTACACTGCTCATGCAGCCCACCATCAAAGCCTACGACGACACCACATGGGTGCTCGACAGCCAGGTGGGTTCGGCCAGCAGCTACAACTACGATGCCTACGGCTACGGTGTGTATTACGACGGCATCCACGGCGATATCTCGGCCTCCAACCCCCTGCTGGTGAACAACCTGCTCACCCGTAACACCATCGTTGACCGCGTGGTGGCTACCGGTTCGGCCGATGTCGACCTGCTCAAGATGATCGGTCTGGCCAACGACAACCACAAGCTCAACTACAAGCTCAACCTCTCGTACAGCAAGACCTTCGCACAGGATAAGACCTGGGTGTCGGCATGGATACAGAGCAACCGTGTGTATCTCGACAAGAGCAACGAGCGCCTCGACAAGAACCGCCGCACCTACTCCGACTTCCTCGTGGAGAACACCCTGACCTACGACGGCACCTTCGGCCTGCATCACCTCAACCTGCTGGGTGGTATCACCTACGAGGAGGAGAACGCCGACATCCTCAATGCCTGGGGCGTCAACTTCGCAGAGCCTTACTTCCTGCAGTTGCAGAACGCTACCAGCCGCAATGCCTCATCTACTGAGACCAAGCACGCCCTCACCTCGTACATCGCACGTCTGACCTACGACTACGACGGCAAGTACCTCCTCTCGGCCATCATCCGCCGCGACGGCAGCTCGCGCCTCACCAAGGACATCCGCTGGGGCACCTTCCCCTCAGTGTCTGTGGGTTGGCGTTTCGACCGTGAGAGCTTCTTCCCCTTCGACCACAACTTCATCAACCTGTTCAAGGTGCGTGGTAGCTATGGTGAGCTCGGTAACGAGAACATCGGTGAGTATGTCTATCAGGCTACCATGGCCCGCAACAACATGACTTATAGCTTTGGCAACAGCCCTGTCACCGGTTCCGCCATCTCTACCTTCGTCAACGAAAAGCTGGCTTGGGAGAAGAAAAAGACCATGAACGTGGGTATCGACCTGGCCTTCTGGAACAACCGCTTGGAGTTCACCGCCGAATGGTATAAGAATATCTCTACCGACCTGCTTTACAACGTGCCCGTGCCGGCCAATGCAGGTGTGGCCAATACCTCTGTGACGATGAACGCCGCCGAGATGGAGAACAGCGGTTTCGAGTTCTCGGCCACCTATCGCAATCACGACCACCCGCTGCGCTATGACATCAGCGCCAACCTGAGCACCCTGAAGAACAAGGTGACCTCGCTCGGCTTCGGCACAGAGTCATTCATCACCGGCGCCTATAAGACTGAAGTGGGCGAGGAAGTGGGTAAGTTCTACGGATGGAAATACAAAGGTATCGCCCGCACGCAGGCCGACCTCGACGACCATGTCAACGCCGAAGGCAATCATGTCGTTCAGCCCGGTGCCAACGTGGGTGACTGCCTCTACGAGGATGTCAACAACGATGGTATCATCAATGGCGATGACCAGGTGGTGCTCGGCAGCGGTCTGCCCAAGATCAACTTCGGTCTGAGCGCACACCTCGAGTACAAAGGCTTCGACCTGAGCATCTCCACCTTCGGAGCGCTCAACTACCATGTGACCGACGATATCTACAACAGCCTCAACTCATGCTACGGACCCGGCAACAAAGACGTGGCCATGCTCGATGCCAACCGCTGGTCGGACGACGGACTGACCTACGTCTCCAGCGTGCCCCGCACCTACTATAGTACTGATCAAGGCTCTGGTGCCACCATGGCATGGAACGACCTTTTCAGCGACCGCAAGATCCAGAATGCAGCCTATTGGAAGATTGCCAACATCGAGTTGGGATATAACATCCCCGACAAAGTGTTCAAGGGAGTAGTCACCGGTGCCCGCGTCTATGTGTCGGCACAGAACCTCTACACCTTCACTGGCTACAAGGGTTACAATGTTGACTATGCCGGCGGCACCTTCACACCGGGCTACAACTTCTGCTCGTTCCCCAGTGCACGGAGCTTCATGGCAGGTATCCTCTTCTCGTTCTAATTGACTAAGGAATAATGACAAATCAGAAGAAATCAATCAATATGAAACTACATAAAATCTTTCTTGCCCTGTTCCTGGGCCTCGGCGTGATGACCTCATGCGAAGACAAGCTGGAGTTGACCAACCCCAACCAGCAGACATCAGGAACCTTCGGCTATACAGCCAATGATTTGGAGGAGAGCGTGATAGCCTGCTACAACCACATCCGTATGGAGGGCACCTACGCCCGTGTGGGCTATAACATCGACGTGATGCGCGGCGACGAGGCATGGAACGCCTCGCAGGTATGGTACAGACCCTTCGACGACTTCAACGAAGCCATCACCGACGAAATCGGTCAGTGGTCGTGGCGCGACTGGTACTACACCATCAACGTGTGCAACTTCGTACTCTCGCGCTGCGAAGGCGACAACGCCTCGCTCTCGCAGCAGATGCAGCGCATCAAGGGGCAGGCCCTCTTCATCCGCGGCCTGGCCTACTACAACCTCGCGGGCTACTACCAGAACCCCGCTCTTATCACCGACTACACACAGTACTCCTCGCTCGACGGACTCTATATCGCTAACCAGCAGGAGGGTGAGGAGAACGGCTTCGCACAGTACGACCGCGTGCTCGACCAGGTGGAGGCCGACTTCGCCGAGGCGATGACCCTGCTTCCCTCGCGTGATGAGGGTGGCCAGTGGGCCAAGGGACGTGCCACCTGTGGCGCCGCCGCCGGCTACTATGCCCGCACGCTCATGGTGCGCCACAAATACAGCGAGGCACTCACCGTGCTCAAAGCCATCATCGGCGGCCAGTACGGCACCTATAAGCTGATGGCCAACTACGGCGACAACTTCCGCGAGGGACCCGCCTACGAGAACAACGACGAGAGCCTCTTCGAGGTGCAATTCCTCGACCTCGAGTCGCAGGGCACCGACGATGAGTGGACACCCGTCAACACCAGCGCCAACGCCACACAGGGACACGCCATCGAGAGCAACTACGGACCGGGCAACTTCGGCGGCTGGGCCGATATCTCGGCTTCGCCCTGGCTCTACAACCTGTTCAAGGCTGAGCGTACCACCAGCAACGGTCTCGACCCGCGTCTCTACTGGACCATCGGCACCTACGAGGCCGAATGGGAAGGCTTCGAGTATGGCAATGTGTGCTACAAGTCGACTATGACTCCCACCGACTTCGTGGTGACCAACAACAGCTACGGCGGTCTGCCCATCGCCAAGAACACCAACCTGCGCACGGGTCTGTACGACAAGGTGGTGACGGGTCTGCACTGCGGTATCAACCTCAGACTGATGCGCTACGCCGACGTGCTGCTGCGCGCCGCCGAGTGCGAGAACGAGGTGAACGGTCCCACACAGCAGGCTATCGACTGGATCAACCAGGTGCGTGCCCGCGCCGGACTGGTCGGTCTGAAACTCGCCGACTTCGGTTCGAAAGACAAGCTGTTTGAGCAGATCGCCAACGTGGAGCGCCCGAAAGAGTTCGGTTGTGAGTTCGGCCGCGGCTTCGACCTCCTCCGCTGGGGATTCTTCTACAGCGCCGACCGCCTGCAGCAGCTCAAGGAGCACGGAGCCTTCAACTACTGGACCAAGGCCGATTATGATGGCGGTGTCTATACCTACACCCCGAAAGACGCTGTCAATTACGGCACATGCAGCAAGAGCTCGTACGACACCTTCCTGCCTGGTCATGAGTTCCTGCCCATCTTCCAGGGTACATTGAACGACAACTCCAACCTGGTTGGCAACTCGGCCAACTATGATACCGACAACTCGGCTTACTTCACGCAGAAAGGCTGGACCGTTCATCCTGTTGTGAATTTATAATTTCAGGAGCGTCCCCAAACTCCTAAAAATAATCATCAATCAATAATAAAACAATTATGAGACATCTCAATAAATTAGCATCCATATTCTGCGGCGCGGCACTTGGCCTGATGGCCATGACCGGATGCGAGGGAGGCGACCTCTATAATGTCAATTCTCCCGACTGGCTGGCCGACGCCATCGCAGAGGCCAACGCCAACAAGGGCGAGGAAGAGCTCGTTGGCATGAATGAAGATGTATATACCATCGGCAATACCGACTATTCCTCCGGATGGTGGCAGGCATTCTCTAAATACTATGTGGTGCCCGACGGACAGAAGTGGAACGCACAGTTCACACTCAACATCAAACCCGACGACCAGGTCTATTACCACAACTTCGCCTTGATCATCAGCGCTGACGCCGACCGCGGCACCGCCGACTACAAGGAGTACGGAGCCATCCGCTTCGACCTGACCAACGACACCATCACATATAACTCGCAGTGGGGCAGCGACTTCTATAAACTCCCCTTCAAATTCGCGTCGAGCACCTCAATGCAGGATCCCACAGCCGATGAGACGGGCTTGCAGAAACTGGCCGGTGCCGTGACGCTGACCGTCGATCGCAGCGACCCCTCGAAGTTCCTCGTCAAATTCACCAACGGCACGGTGACTCGTACCTACGAGCAGCCCTATCCGCTGGGCAACCTCAATGCCGACGCGTCGAACACCAACATCCGGTGCTTCCTCGTACCCGAAGGCAGCTTCCTCAACTTCCTCTCGTCCAACATCGAGCCGATCGGCGGTTACACCTCGGCCGAGGATAAACAGCCCATCGCGCTGACCATCAAGGGCGCTCCGAAGAAAGTGCTCCTCGGCACCGACCTGGCTGCTGTCACGGCCAACGTCACCGCTGTGGTTGAGTTCGAACAGGAAGTGACGAAGACCGTCACTGTCGATGAACTGGTGCTTTCGGCCGTTCCCGACATGAACTCACTGGGCAAGAAGAGCCTCGTGGCCGTCTATAACAAGACATACAAGGGTGAGAACTGCGCTACGCCTGTGATGGCTTCCGTAGAGTTCGAGGTGGTCGATAAGATGTACACCATTTATGGCGAGGTTGACAACTCCACCGCCTTCTTCGGCGCCCGCACCGACCTCATCAAGGTGGCTCCCAATGAGACCTACTTCACCGAGTTTACCAACTACACCGACGGTGCTACCAACTGGGACAACTATCTGGTGGTGCTGAGCAAGGGCGACCTGAGTCTGGGTGCTGACGGCGAGTATGCCGTGCTGCGTGCCGACAACTTCGGTTGGGGCAATGGCTATGACACCTGCACAGCCGCTTGCGACCACACCGACTGGGCAGCATGGCTCCAGGCGATGAACGGCGGTAAGGTGAATGTGGCCGTGACCAACAACGGCGATGGCACAGCCGATGTGACGGCCATCACACTAGGCAGCGACGGCAATGTCTATACGCAGACCTATACCGGTATCACCGTGTCCGATCCCGACGACTTCTACTTCAGCCTCACTATGGAGAAGGCTCATATCGAGTTCGACTCCGTCATCGGTGCGGAAGACAACTCGACGGCCTTCTTCGGCGCACGCTCCAACGTCTTCCAGGTGCCGGCAGGAAAAACCTATACCACCCGCATCCGCAACTACGGCGACGGCAATGCCAATTGGGACAACTACCTGGTCGTGGTCTGCAAGGGCGACCTGAGCCTGGGTGCCGACGGCGAATATGCCGTGCTGCGTGCCGACAACTACGGTTGGGGTAATGGCTATGACACCTGCACACCTGCTTGCACACAGACCGACTGGGATGCTTGGAGTGCAGCCATCAACGACGCACTGGTCACCATCTCAGTGACCAACAACGGCAATGGCACGGTAGATGTGAAGGCAGTGACCGCTGGTAACG
Organism: uncultured Prevotellaceae bacterium; assembly: GCA_947165505.1. GTDB lineage: Bacteria > Bacteroidota > Bacteroidia > Bacteroidales > Bacteroidaceae > Prevotella. Next base: position 6,294 of record CAMVAT010000036.1, read on the forward strand.
ACGGCAACACCTATACCCAGACCTATACCGGCATCAGCGTGGTTGATCCCGACGACGTCAACTTCTACATCACCCTCGAGAAGGCTCACTTCATCTTCGAATAAACCTCTCGACGGTCTGAATAGAAATGATCTATAGGAGCGGGGAAGTCGCCCCAGGCGGCTTCCCCGCTCTTTCAAAAGCAAACATTCGTTTTCATACAAATACAACCCAACGGTTGAAGACTTTATGAAGAATCTATCAAAAATTTTTGCATTCTTGTGTATGGGGCTGCTCTTCGTGGCCTGCGGCGACGACAACGACGACGGCGGCGGCAGCAGCGGCGGCGGTGGCGGCTCGGCTACGGTGACCAACCCCGTCGTGTCGAACATCACCGACAACTCGGCTATGGTGACCGCCACGGCCACCGGTTCGGGCATCATCGGCCGCGGTTTCTGCTACAGCACCAATGCTAACCCTAATATCACCGACAATAAGGTGCCGGGTTCGGGCATGAATATGACTGTCACCCTCTCCGGACTGAAGGCAGGCACCACTTATCATGTGCGTACATACGTACAGACCAGTGCCAACGTGACCTATTCTGCCGATGTGACCTTCACCACCACCAATGGCGGCGGTGACGTCGCAGACGAGGACCGCAAATACTGGCCCAAAGACCTTCAGCGCGTCACCGTGCACGACCCCAGCGTGGTCTGGGACCCCTCCAGCAGTTCGTACTACATCTTCGGATCGCACCGCGACAATGCCCAGTCGTCTAACCTGATGACATGGAAAAAGGTGACCGTCAACTGGGCCACCGCCACGAGCAGCAACGCAGCCAACAACGTGGCTTTCACCACACCTGCCGTGAAGAAAGTGAAGAAGGGCGGCAAAGAAGTCGATTTCCCGGCCTTCGATGCACAGGCATGGTCGAAACGCGGCAACTCAAACTACAACATCGACGGCAACCTCTGGGCACCCGACGTGATATACAACACGAAGATGGGCAAGTGGTGCATGTATATGAGCGTGAACGGCGACAACTGGTACTCCAGCATCGTGCTGCTCACCTCCAACAACATCTCTGGACCTTATCTCTATCAGGGACCCGTGGTCATCAGCGGATTCCATACCGGCAACGCCTATAAAGACACCGACCTGGAGCTGGTGCTTGGCACGCAGGCCTCGCTGCCCACACGTTATCAGGCACCCTGGGCCTCTACCAAAGCACCCAGCTACCCCAACTGCATCGACCCCTGCGTGTTCTACGACGAGCAGGGCAAGCTGTGGATGTCGTACGGCTCTTGGAGCGGCGGTATCTTCATGCTTGAGCTCGACGAAGAGACAGGTCTGCGCGACTATGACGTGACGTACGAGACGGGCAACAGCAGCGACGCCTACTTCGGCAAGAAGATCGCCGGCGGCTACTACGCCTCGGGCGAGGCCAGCTATATCGAGTATATCGGCGGCTATTACTTCCTCTTCATGACCAACGGCGGACTGGCTGCCGGCGGCAATCCCTCTGACTACAACAACGGCGGCTACCAGATGCGCGTGTTCCGCTCGCAGAACCCCGACGGACCCTATGTCGATGGCAAGAACGGCGCGGCACTTTATCCCAGTTATCTGCTCAACTTCGGTCCGAAAGAGAACGACGGCAACCGTGGCGTGAACATCTTCGGCGCTTACGGCGAGTGGGGCAACCAGACCGTGGGCAACGCGTCGGAGCGCTCGCAGGGTCACAATTCCATCATCGCCGCTCCCGACGGGCGCACCTATCTGGTGTATCACACCCGTTTCCAGAATATGGGCGAGGGACATCAGGTGCGCGTGCACCAGGTGTTCCAAAACGAGGAGGGCTGGCTCGTTGCCGCTCCCTTCGAATACACGGGCGAGACCGTGAAGAGTGCCCAGATAGGCAAGAAGCAGGTGGTGCCTACCAGCAAGATAGCCGGCAAGTACAAGCTGCTGGTGCATGAGTATAAGCTCGACCACACCGCTAAGGCACTGGCCAAACCCGTGGAGATCGTGCTCGAAGCCAATGGCAGCATCTCGGGCGCCTACACCGGCAAATGGAGTGTCAAGGAAGGCACGTCGTACATCACCATCAACATCGGCGATGAGTACAAGGGCGTGATGGTAGAGCAGACGCTCGAGCCCAAGGACGATGTGGTGCCCAGCTTCACGGCTCTGAGAAGCCAGACGGGTGTCACCATCTGGGGCTACAGATACGCCGACTTATAAACCCTCTATAGTCCGACCGGACAGGCAGCGTGCCGTCCGGTCGGATTTTCATACAGATATGATTCCGGGGCGGATGGCTGTCCGTCTCACTCCCCGTATTTTTTTGTAATAGCGCCATTTCCCTCCTCGCCGACAAGGAGGGTAGGGGGTGGCTTGTAAAAAAATGAACCTAATGAAGAAAACACTCATACTGACTACATGCGCTATGGCCGCACTCACAGCGAGTGCTCAAGTGACCATCGACGTGGATGCCAACGACCGCGGACCGAAAATCAGTCCTACGCACTACGGCATCTTCTTCGAGGATATCAACCATGCCGCCGACGGTGGACTCTATGCCGAGCTCATCCGCAACCGCTCGTTCGAAGACGGTCCCGAATACGGCAAACCCGCCGACATGCAGGCGTGGAGCACGGTGAGCAACGGCGGCACGCTCACCGCACGCCTCATACAGCCTGCGAAGAAAGTGAAACTGCTCAATGCCGCTCAGGGCAACGCCCTCGAACTGACCATCGACGGCACCACGGCGCCCGTGAGCCTCGTCAACGACGGCTACTGGGGCATCAACACCGTCGAGGGGCGCACCTACCGCCTGTCGTTCTGGGCCAAGGGCACCTACAAGGGCGGCGTCAAAGCCATGCTCTGCGGCGAGAAAGGCATCTATGCCGAGACCGCCGTCGAGGCCACAGTGGGCAAGCAGTGGACCAAATACACCGCCACGCTGACCGCCACGGCCAACGACCCGAAAGCGAAGTTCGCACTCACCTTCGACGGCAAGGGCACCCTTCAGCTCGACATGGTGTCGCTCTTCCCGCCCACCTTCAAAAACCGTGAGAATGGCCTGCGCCCCGACCTGGCACAGATGCTCTACGAGATGCACCCGAAATTCATGCGGTTCCCCGGCGGCTGCTTCGTCGAGGGACAGGTGTCGCCCGACAATGCCTTCCGCTGGGAGCGCACCATCGGGCCTGTCGAGGAGCGTCCCGGACACTGGAACGTGAACTGGGGCTACCGCACCACCGACGGCCTCGGATTCCATGAGTACCTGCAGATGGCCGAAGACCTGGGCGCCAAACCCCTCTACGTGGTCAACGTAGGACTGTGGCACGGCGGCATGACTCCCTACACCGAGATACAGCCGTGGATAGACGAGTGCCTGGCTGCCCTGGAGTATGCCAACGGCGACGTGACCTCCAAATACGGTGCCCTGCGCGCCAAAAACGGACATCCCGCACCCTTTAACATCGAGTATCTGGAGATAGGCAACGAGAACAACCAGCCCAACCCCGAACAGCAGAGCGACCACTACTACGACCGCTACGACCAGTTCCGCAAGGCCATCCTCGCCAAATATCCCAAGATGAACCTCATCGGCAACGTGGTGGCCTGGGGTGATGACAACCCCAAGTGGGAGAGCACGCTGCCCGTGGATCTGCTCGACGAGCACTACTACCGCAACCCCGCATGGTTTGCCGAGGCCTTCCGCAAATACGACAGTTACGACCGCCGCGGTCCGAAGATCTATGTGGGCGAGTATGCCGTGACCAGCGGCTTCGGCGACCTGGGTAACATGAACGCCGCCCTGGGCGAGGCCGTCTATATGATGGGCATGGAGAACAACAGCGATATGGTGCCCCTCAACTCCTATGCTCCCATCTTCGTCAACGAGAACGACGCGAAGTGGAGGCCCGACATGATCCGCTTCTCGTCCAACCGCGTCATGGGCACGCCCTCGTACTATGTGCAGGCCCTCATGCCCCAGCACATCGGCACACAAGTGGTCAAGGTGAAACAGACCCTAAGCACGACTCTCACCTCTCACCTCTCACCTCTCACCTCTAAGCCCCTCGTCACACCCGCCCACAGCCGCATCGGCTTCGCCACGTGGGGCACGCAGGCTTCGTTCACCCATCCCGAACCGCTGGCCAAGACAGGGCAGCCTGAATTCCTGTCGGGCACATGGCAGATGAACGGCGACGGCAGCGCCAGTCAGACCAGCATGCAGGAGCAGTGCGTGGCCATGTGCCACGAACAGGTGGGCGACCACTATACCGTGAAGTTCCGCGCCCGCAAGGACAGCGGTGCCGAGGGATTCATGGTGGTGTTCAACTACACCGACCCGCAGCATTACAGCTGGGTGAACTTCGGCGGATGGGGCAACACCCAGCACGGCATCGAGGTCATCAGCGGCGGCGGCAAGAGTCAGATAGCCACCAAGCCGGGTAAGATAGAGACCGGGCGGTGGTACGACATCACCCTGCAGGTGCAGGGCGACTCGCTCAAATGCTGGTTGGACAACGACCTGGTGTTCGACACCGTGCTCAAGGGCGACGTGCTGCCCGGCATCTTCTCGTCGGCTACGGTCGATGACAATACCAACGAACTGATTGTCAAAGTGGTGAACACGCAGAGCGAGGGAACGACGGCACGATTGAATGTGGCTAACTTCCCGGTCAAGGGCGCACGCCTCATCCAGTTGCGTGCCAACGACGGCATGGACGAGAACACCCTGCAACAACCCACCAATATCTATCCCACCAACCACGAGTTGTCGCCCGAGGGCAATACCGTCGAGGTGGAACTGCCCGCATATTCCCTTAACATCGTTAGAATCAGGAAATAAGTATGAGTAAAAAGATTGTTTTGACACTGTCGATGCTTGCTGCCTGCGCTGTCATCACGGCGCAGGAGCGGCTTCGCTTCCCTCGCGAGGCATACCAGACCGACACGCCCATGGTGCACGACCCCGTGATGGCCTACGAAGACAGTACCTATCACATCTTCGCCACGGGCATCGGCATACAGCATCTCACATCAAAAGACCGCAAGACGTGGACCGTGAAACCCGAACCCGTGATGACGGTCATGCCCGGGTGGACGTGCGACTCGGTGCCCGGATTCTCCGTGCATGTGTGGGCACCCGACATCATCCGCTGGCACGACCGCTGGTGGATGGCCTACAGCTGCTCTACCTTCGGCAAGAACGGGTCGGCCATCGGTCTGCTCAGCACACGCTCGCTCTCGTTCCCGGTGTGGAATGATGAGGGCTGTATCGTCACTTCACGTGAACAGCGCGACGACTGGAACGCCATCGACCCCAATTTCGTCATCGACGACAGTGATACGCCGTGGATGGTCTGGGGCTCGTTCTGGGACGGCATCCAGATGGCTCGTCTCGACACCACCATGCACATCGCCGAGGGTGTCGTGCCGCGCACCATCGCCCGCCGTTATGCCCCCGACTGCGTTGAGCGAATGCCAAACCCCACTTCGAAGTATGCCGGCACCAATGCCATCGAGGCGCCTTTCATCATGAAGCATGGCGGCTATTACTATCTCTTCGTGTCGTGGGACTACTGCTGCCAGGGCAGCAAGAGCACTTACCGCGTGGCGGTAGGGCGCAGCCGAAATGTGGAGGGTCCTTATCTGGACCATGACGGCCGTGATATGCGACTTGGCGGTGGCATGTTGGTGCTTGAAGGTGACAAGAAAGAATATGAGGCAGCCGGCCATTGTGCCGCCTATCACCTCGACGGCTCCGACCTCTTCATCTGCCATGGTTACAGCATCGCGCGCAATGGTGCCTCGCTGCTCATCCAGCGTCCTGTTGTCTGGACTGCCGACGGGTGGCCGGTACTGAAATAATGAAATGAAAACATCTCCTTTTGGTTAATTATTCTTAATATTGTTGTTTGTAAAGAAAAAGTAATTATATTTGTCCCCATAATAGTTTATTAATCTTTTCAGAACGTGTCTGTTATGGATAGTAAAGAATTGCAATCGCGTCGCGATTTTTTCAAGAGTGCCGTCCAAAAGGCACTTCCTGTCTTGGGGGCTATAGCCGTCAGCCAGGTGCCGCTCGTGGGCAATGCCCGTGAGAGGAAAGTCAACATGGGTTGCGAAGGCAACTGTTCCGGCTGGTGTGTCAGCGCATGCGACACTGGATGTCAAAACACATGTGAAGGCGACTGTTATGGCGGATGCCGGAGCACGTGCCACGGCAGCTGTAGGGGTGACTGCTCGGGTAACTGTTACCAGACATGTGCCTTTACAAGTTCGTAATCCTTTCTCATCTTGTTACTTTGTGTAAAACAGAATCAACATCAAACGAATCACCTATGGATAGCAAAGAATTACAGTCGCGACGGGAATTTTTCAAGAGCACAGCCAAAAAGGTTCTTCCTATAGTGGGAGCGATAGCCATCAGTCAGATACCGCTCCCAAGCCAGGCCCATGAGGGAAACGTCCAAAAGGATTGTTCCAGCGGCTGTTCCGGTGGATGCTATACGGGCTGTTATTATTCCTGCCAAGGGACATGCGAAGGCGGATGCCAGAATAGCTGCGACGGCAGTTGCACCGGCGACTGCTCGGGCAGTTGCTCCTACGGCAGCAGGGTAGGCAGTTGAACGCAATGAAGGGCCGTTTTCGGAAATTACTATTCTCGGATCTGATACGTCTGCGACAGGTCTGAGAATTTTTGGTTTATCATCGAGTGGACAAATCATGATTTTTCTGACGCAATGAACAATCGGGAAACAACCATCAGGGAGAGCAAGGGAACCTGGCAGGAGGGAATGGCAAAGACCATCACCTTCATCGTCACCAAGGACTGTCAGTTGGCTTGCAAGTACTGCTATCTCGTCGGCAAAAACGAGAAAGAACGCATGCCGTGGGAGGTGGCCAAGCAAGCCATCGACTATATTTTCGACCATGAGCAGGACTTTCCCGAGAAGTCGGTGATTTTCGATTTCATCGGCGGCGAGCCTTTCCTTGAGATTGATCTCATCGACCGTATCTGCGATTATATCAAAAAAGAATTGTACCGCCGCTGCCACCATTGGTTCGATTCCTATCGGTTCAATTTCTCCACCAACGGCATCAACTACCACACCGACAAAGTGCAACAATTCATCCATAAGAATTTGACCCATTTGTCTGTCGGTATCACCATCGACGGCACAAAGCGCAAGCATGACCTGAACAGGGTGTGGAAGGGCGGCCAGGAAGAGCGGGGCAGTTATGATGATGTGGTCAGGAACATACCGCTGTGGCTGTCGCAATTCCCAGATGCCGGAACGAAAGTAACGATCAGTAGTGCCGACATCCCTTATATCAAAGAGAGTGTGCTCCACCTCTACTCTTTGGGTATTCATCAGGTGAATATCAATGTGGTGTTTGAGGATGTGTGGCAGGAAGGTGATGACCGGCTCTTTGAAGACCAACTGATGCAGTTGGCCGACGCCATCATTGATGGAGGTTACTATAATGACAACGCTTGTTCGTTTTTCAATGAGACGATCGGAAAACCATTGGACAAGGAACGCGAAAACAACAACTGGTGCGGCGCGGGTAGGATGTTGGCCGTCGATGCGGCTGGCAATTTCTATCCATGCACACGCTTTGCCGCTTATTCCTTGCGCTCAAAGGTTCCTGTCATCATCGGCAATGTGCGTGACGGCATCGACAGCAACAAACTACGACCGTTTTTGACCCTCGACCGAACTACACAATCGCCCCAGAAGTGTATCGACTGTGAAGTGGCGAGTGGATGCGCCTGGTGCCAAGGCGAGAATTATGACGCCGCCGATACCTCGACCATTTATCAGCGCTCCACGGCCATCTGCCAAATGCACAAGGCAAGGGTGCGTGCCAACAACTACTACTGGAACCGTTTGTTCCGCAAGTTGGAACTGGAGGGCAGACGTGAGGATTTCGAGAAGAACAAATTAGATGTCAATCCCGATATTTGCTGATTTCTTATGCTGAAATATTTAATCATTCAACTGGATGACAGTTCCACGTCGTTTTGCCATTACCCGGCGGGTAACTGTCAGGCGCGTCTGATGCCCTTGGACGTGTTGTTGGGCGCCATCCGCTGGGCCATGACCGAGAACCTGATGGTTCAGTTCGTTTATCCCGCTTATGAGTTGCCGGCCGAGTGGAACGAGGCGATTGAGAGTGTTGATCATGTCAAAATTAAACCCTCGACAGCCGGTAGCGTTGTTGATGCCGATGTGGTGGTGTTCGACAAGATAGAAGACATCGACCATTCTATGTTGTCGCGCGACAAATCGATCGTGGTACGCACAAGTCTCGTCGCTTTTTTTCAGAATCATGGACTTTTGGCCAAGGTCCTTCCCTATGTTGAACGCGTGAATGTGGCGTTTCTCGATGTGGAATCGTTTTCTGAAGAGAACATGGAGGCTTATCGTGAAGCCCTTTCCCGGCTTGCGGATGCCGTGAAGAGGGAATATTTGGACAACCATCCCGTCCAGTTGAATTTGCTCACCGACCGTATGATGCTGACAGAGATGAACAATTGCGGAGCCGGCGACTCCACGATAACCCTTGCCCCAGACGGACGTTTTTATGTTTGTCCGGCCTTTTATGCCGGTGGGGCTGGCAACCGGGCCGTTGGCGACCTTGTCGGGGGCGTGAATATTCCCAATCAACGGTTATACCTGTTGCGGTATGCACCGATTTGCCGGATATGCGACGCTTTTCAGTGCCACCGTTGCATTTGGTTGAACGAGCGCACCACGCTTGAGGTGAACACACCCTCGCATCAGCAATGTCTGATGGCGCATATTGAGCGGAACGCGTCTCGTAGCCTTCTCCTTTCCATCCGTGAGGCGGGGGAGTTTTTACCGGAAACGGAAATTAAAGAAATAGATTATCTTGACCCATTTGATATCATAAAACGATGAAAAAGATTGTAGGACGTGTCAGTGAAGACGAACGAAATGAGATATTAACGTTGTTTGAGCGCCGCAATGGTTTGAGAGAGCTTGCCAAGGCGCTCACCGCCGACGATACCAAATTGTACAACCGCCTGGTGGCTGATATGGGTAAAACCGCCACCAGTTTTCAGGGTTGGTGGGACAGAATGTCGGAAAAGTACGGTTGGGAGCGTGCCGAAAACGGTAATTGGGAAATCGACTTCAAGTCATGTGAAATATATCTTGTGACACCTTGATGTCTTTCGCTCTGTACCTTTGAGCTGGCGCTCGAAGGTACTGTCGCTCGAAAAAGCTCAAATACATTTGGCTTTTTCCTCGCTAATTCGTACCTTTGTCCCCAAATCGGACGTTATGGCAAAAAATAAGACCTTGTGGTTCCTTCTCATCGTCTGTGTGTTGACCGTCATCCCCTTCTTGGGCATCTACGAATACAACACCAAAGGCGAGCCGCGTGAGAGCATCGTCAGTTACACGATGCTCGAGTCGGGCAACTGGATATTACCGCGCAACAGCGTAGGTGAGATGGCCTATAAACCGCCGTTCTTCTATTGGACGGTGGCAGCGGTGAGCGCGGTGGTAGGCGAGGTGAATGAGTTTACCTCGCGTGTGCCTTCGGCCGTCGCTTATATTGCCATGACCCTCGCCACCTTCCTCTTCTACCGCCGACGGCGCGACAGTCAGACGGCGCTGGTCACCGCCCTCGTGGCCTTCACCTCGTGGGAACTGCACCGGCAGGGCTTTAACTGCCGTGTGGATATGGTGCTCACGGCTTGCATCGTGGGGGCGATGCTGTTGCTCTACCGATGGTACGAGCGCGGCATGAGGGGCGTACCGCTCTGGGCCATCCTGCTGATGAGCTGCGGCACGCTGACCAAGGGACCCATCGGCGCCATCATACCCTGTCTGGTCATGGGCGTGTTTATGCTGTGCCGCAGGGTCAACTTCTTCCGCGCCTTCTTCACCATGATGGCTTTCGGACTGCTCTCGCTCGTCTTGCCCGCCTTGTGGTATTATGCGGCATGGCAACAGGGCGGACAGGAGTTCATCGACCTGGTGTTGGAGGAGAACATCGGGCGTATGACAAGCACCATGAGCTATGAGTCGTGCGTGGAACCCTGGTATTATAATATCATCACGCTGGTCATCGGCTATCTGCCGTGGATCATCCTCGCACTGATGACGCTTGTCGTGGTGCCGTGGAAACGCCTCGGACAGAGTGCCCTCTGGCAGCGGCTGTGGCAGCGTGTGAAGGGTGTGAGCGAGGCCGACCCCGTCGATCTCTTCTCGTTCCTCGCCATCGCGGTCATCTTCGTCTTCTACTGCATCCCGCAGAGCAAGCGCAGTGCCTATCTCATGCCCGTCTATCCCTTTATCGGCTATTTCGTGGCGCGGATGCTCTTCTGGCTGCGCGACCGCCATCCCCGGTTGCTCAATGCCTACGGCGGTTTCATCGCCGTACTGGGCGTGCTGTTGGTGCTCACGTTCATCGCACTGAAGTGGATCGATATCGACCCCGACTGGTTCCAAGGCCGCCGCGCGCACCAGAACTACTCGATGGTGCTCTTCTTGCAGCAGGCCGGAGCGTGGTGGCAATGGCTGCTGTTGGCCGCCGGCACCTGGCTGCTGCTCAGGTGGTGGAAGGGCCGTCGCGGCATCGCGGGCATCCTCGTCGTCACCCTGGCCTGCTACCTGCATCTGGATGCCGTGTATAAACCCGCCGTGCTCAATGCCAAGTCGGTGAAAAACGTGGCGGCTCAGGTAGAGAAGCTCGTGCCCGAAGGCACCGGACAGCTCTATGAGTTTATCGAAGACGGTGTGTTGGCCTTGGGCGACCCCGTGCATTATTTCGAGATGAACTTCTACCTGCACGACCGCGTGGGCAATTTCCATACAGCCAAGCCCGCATCCGGCTACCTCATGATTGGCATCGACGATGCCGAGCGGTGGCTGCCGAAGTTCGAGGCCGAGGGCTACCGCTTCACCGAGGTCTATAACTCCGGACCGCAGCGCGTGGCAGGACAGCCCATGCGGCTGCTGCGATTCAACCGCGATTAAGGTTTGAGGTTTGAGGTTTGAGATTTGAGGTTTGAGGTTTGAGATTTGAGGTTTGAGTTCCTCTTGCGAATAAATCTCTTCGAATCGTTTGCGCGTTTCGAAGAGATTCATTATTTTTGCACCCGATAGCATGATATTTCTAACTGACTAACTTATGAAGCGACTTCAATCCGTATTTTTGATGTCATTGCTGGCGGTGCTGGCGGTGGCGGTACACGCGCAGCAGACGGTGAACATGAAATTCGGCAAACCCACCAAGGAGGAGATGACGATGACCGTCTATGAACAAGACCCACAGGCCGACGCCGTGGTGCTCTGCCGGCTCACGAAGGTGGAATATACCGTTCAGACCAACGGCTATCTCGTTGACTATCACGAGAAATTCCGTATCAAGGTGCTCAAGCCCGAGGGCGCACGGCACGCCGAGGTCGTGATACCCTATCTCATCAACCAGGACGGCAAGTCGTATATCCACGACTCGAAGTTCTCATTAAGGTCGAGTTCGATAGAAATCGGGCAGACCAACCAATATTTTGAGAACAACGGTGCCGGCTCGTTCATGGAGAATGCCATGGGCGACTACACGCAGGAGAGTGTGCAAGACCTGAAGGCCACCGCCTTCAACTGGGTGAACGGCAAGGTGGTGAAGAGCTATCTGAAGGCCGGCGAGGCCGTGACGGAGAAGATAGACGACACGCACGCGCAGGTGCGCTTCACCATACCCGATGTGCGTCAAGGCACTGTCATCGAATACGAATACTGCCTGCACAGCGAGCTGTTTTATCTGTTGCACGACTGGTATGCGCAGGGCGACATCCCCGTGTGCTATGCCAGTCTCGACATGGATATCCCCGGATACCTCATCTTTAATGTCGAGGAGCAGGGCATCCAGCGGCTCGCCTGCCAATGCGTGAAAGGCTCGTTGCACTACAAACTGGGCAACGACTTCATCTCGGCGCCTACCACCGTCACCACCAACCACTATATCTGCGTGGGGCGCGACCTGAAAGCCATACCGAGCGACGGCTATGTGTGGAATATGCACGACCACTGTGCGGGCATCACCGCCGAACTGAAGTCGTACAGCCTCAGGGGCACCATGCAGATGGATTATGCGCGCACCTGGGACCAGATAGACAAGATGATACTCGAGGATGAGGACTTGGGCAAGCGCCTGGACGACCATAGCCCGCTGGCTGACGAACTGAAGAGCCAAGGCCTGGCAGATATCGCCGACGAGCAGCAGCGGGCCGTGGCCGTGTATAAGATGGTGACAGAGCGCGTGAAGTGGGACGGCACCTACCAACTGTGGCCGAAAGCCAGTGAGCAGACGCTCAAAGACGCGACGGGCTCGAATGCCGACATCAACCTGCTGCTCATACAGTCGTTGCATGATGTAGGCCTGACGGCCTCGCCGGTGGTGCTGCGCACGCGCGACTTGGGGCTGCTGCCTTATAACTTCCCCTCCATCCGCAAACTGTCGTCGTTTATCGTGGCGGTAACGCTGACGTCGGGCAGGATTCTTTATCTGGATGCCTCTTCAGCCAACGGTTATGTCGATGTGCTCAGCGAACCGTTGCTGGTGGAGCGGGCCCGGCTGATACAAAAAGGGAAGAGCGGACAGTGGGTGAACCTGCAAAAGCTGATGAAGGCGCAGACCAATACCGTCATAGAAGCGACACTCTCGGAAGACGGACAGCTGAAGGGCACACGCACCACCCGCCATACAGGACTGTCGGCGGTCAAGTACAGAGAGACCAAAGGAATCAAGGGTGAGTTCGCACCCGAGGTCACGGTTGTGGAAGAGTTTTCGTTGCAAGGAGAGGTGAACGGCTCAACCATCAGCGTATGTCCCTTCCCCGTGCCGCCCCTTGAGGCCAATCCCTTCCAGGCCGACAGCCGCCCGATACCTGTGCAGTTCCCCTATTCGCATTCCGAACTGGTGGTGGTCAACATCACGCTGCCTAAGGGCTATGTGCTGGCCGACGACCCCCTGCGCAATGTCGTCTCCACCCCCGACAAGGGCATTGACGGGCGTTATGTGGTGGGTGCCGCCGATGATAAGGTGACGGTGCAGTATCAGCTCAACGTCAACTAAATGTCGCACAACCAGAAGAATTACGCCGAACTGCGTGGCATCTTCGACCTCTTCGCCTCGTACAGCAACAAACCGCTGGTCTTTTCTAAGAGGAACTAGCCAGGCAGGTTTTTGCTGGTTTTGCTGGTTTTGCTAGTCTTACTAGTCTGCCTAGTTATTTGTCTTCCATTTCACGGGTGGGCGTCCGTCGCTTTTCAGTACGTCGGCAAACTGCTGCGGACTGATGGTGACGGGGCCTTTCATGAATTCCGGGATATTATAGCATTTCATCATCCGCCGGTGCTGGTCGGGGTCGCTGCTGGGCAGTTCGAAGGGCTTGCTGCCACGCCCCTCGCTGTCGATGTGCGCGATAAAGGGGCGGGTGAAGTTGCCGTCGTCGCGGCGGCTGCTGAAGATGACCCACCGTCCGTTCGACGACCACGAGTGGTAACTCTCAGTGTCGGGGGAGTTGAGCTCGCTCATGGCACGCGCCTCGCCCGTCAGCAGGTCAATCATCCACAGGTCGGAGTCGTGGTGCCAGATATGGAACACTCCGTATTCGCCCAGCGTAAAGAGTAGGCGGCGACCGTCGGGCGAGATGCGGGGCAAGGTGGCACTCTTGCCTAACGAGTCGGCGGCGAACACCAGTTGCCGTTCGCCAAAATGTCGTGTCTGCGGGTCGAAGGTCCTGCGATAGAGGTTGTACTTCACCTCGAAGGCACGGCCGATGACCTCGCTGGCGCGATCGGTGATGCTGTCGGGCATCACGAAGTGGGCGCTGCAATAATAGAGCGTCTGGCCGTCGGGCGCCCAGAAGGGAAACACCTCCATCTCGTCTTTCAGGTTCTCGATGTTCATCACCTCGTTGCGGTCAACATCATAGAGTATCAGGTCGCTGGCATCGTCGAACACCTCGATCTTATTGATGTCGGCGGTGTGGAAGGTCTGGTGCGTCTTGTTGGTGGAGTAGGCTATCAGCTTCTGCTGCGGATGCCATGCCGGATAGACGCCAGCCGAGAGCAGCGAGTCGTTTTTCATGTTCACCTTCATCACCTCTCCGTCGTAGGCGATGACCGTGCCGCCGTGGTTTTGGCGGGCGTGAAACTGCATGCGCTGCGGGTTGTATTGCTGATAGCTGTGGCAGTTGATGCACTGGCCCGCGGTCTCGGTGCTGCACAGCATATTGTCGTAGATGACGCTCTCGTCGTAGTTCTCCAAGCAGCGCTGGCTGATGGTCAGTTCCTCGTACGACACATACGAGGGCGAGATGAGGCGATAGCTGATGTAGGGGTCGATGGAGTCGGGCGAGACGTAGATGTGGAAGGGCTTGTAGCGCGTCCACTGTCCGTCTTTCTGTCCGAACACCTCCACGCCGATGGCACCGTCCGGGGCCTGTTCTTTCAGCTGTTGCCAGTCGTCGATGTCGGGCTGTGCCTTGAGTCCGTTGCACACCACCACCTCATCGCCCGCGGTGAAGCGCACGGCCATGTCTTCCACCGCCATGTCGGCCTCGAACGTCAGCGGCGCGATATTCACGGGCACGGTCACATCCACGTAGTCGGGGTAGATGACCGGCAATGACTCGTTTTCCGTATAATTGTCTGGTATCCCTTTGCTGCATGCTGTCATCAGGCATACGCTGGATACGATCATCATCCATTTCTTCATATAATTGTGGTCCTATCAGATTGATTGTAATACCAAGTTCTGAGCTAATTACTCCCCTCCCTACAAGGGAGGGGCCGGGGGTGGGTCATCTCCTTAATAGTAAGTGATATCTTTCAAGAAGAAGTACTCATAGTAGTAGGTGTTGCCGAATTGCGGGTAGAGTGCCCGGTGCACCTGCCCGGCGGGCAACCCCTGATACTGACTCATCTGGTTCATGAACGCCTGATAGCTCTGCTTGACCCGTTCGTCGAACGGAATGCGGTGCACCAGGTCGAGCTGTTGCATATTGGCGAAGAGATAGGCCGCCTCTTGATAGATGCGGGGCAGCGGTTCGCCAGCGTGCAGCTTGGCATACTTGAAGAAGCGGGGCCAGAAGCGGTCGGGGTCTCGCTTCCACATCGTGGCGAGCAGCGTCTGCTCCTGAAACAGCGGGTCGTCGGAGTCTTGGTCGCACAACACGTTCATCAGGTATTTCTCCACGTAGCCGTTGTCCGAGCCTAGTTGGTTGCTGTAATGCAGCATGTGGGTGATGGGTCCCGTCTCGCGTGCCGCCTCCTTCTGCTCGGGGTTGTCGAGCAGCAGTTCCATCTGGTCGGCCCAGCTGCCGTAGAACATCGTCTTGCGCAGCATGCTCAGATACTTATGCGCCACCTGCCGCTCGCCGCCCAGCACCGCGCAGCGTGCCAAGTACTGCAGGTGCTCCACGCGCCAGCCCATTTCCACACCCTCCTCCATGCACATACGGTGACATTCGTTGAGCAGTCCATATTGGTAGTACATCATCCGTGCTATCAGGTGAAAGGTATAGATGGGCACGGGCGTGTCGTATTCCTTGGAACCCTTGGGGAAGTCGTACATATAGTCGCGCTGCAGACCCTCGCGCCACAAGGCCAGGTTGTGCATCAGCACCACGGCGCGGGTAGGCTCAACGTCGCCCTGCCGTTGCCCCTCCTCCAGCACGCCCGGCCAGTTGGTGTGTTCGATGCAACGTGCCATGCGCAACTCATGGTGGAAGTTGGCATCCTTGAACCAGCACAGCCATACAGCCAGCACAGCGCCGGCCACAACACACGTCTGGGGCAGCGCGTATCGCAACAGTCCCTTGCGGGGTGTGTCGTCTGTGCGCCTCTCACTCATGGGTCGCAGTGCCATCAGCACGTAGAAGACAGCCAGAAGGATATAAGGGATATAATAGCGTGAGGCCGTCTCGCGCAGACAATAGACGGGCAGCCCGGCATACCACAGATTTTCGATGTTGGTCTGGTAATAGACCATCCTGTAACAGATGAGCGGCACGGCCGCCACGAGCACCACCGCCGTGAGGGTGAGCCCGGCATTGTGCCACCGCTCATGGCTCAGGCGCCACGTCCAGAGCGCCATGATCAGCACGGATGCCACCGCATAGACGCCCGCCAGCGGATAGCCCGCCGCCATTGTGAGCACCATCCACAGTCCTGCCGCCAGAGGGTGGCGGGCACGAAGCACACGAAACACCCACAGCGCAGACAGGCCCGCAGACAGACCGATGGCAGGGGCAAACAGCCATCCCAGCATCTTGAGCACATAGACCCAATAGCCCGTTGAGACCACCATCACCGCCAGCAAGGTCATCGGCACCACGGTGAGCGCCGCCATGTGTGACGGCAGACGGAAGGTGCGGCTCGTGAGCCACATCACCAACCACCACCAGGCGCACAGCGCAGTCACTCCCAGCCAGGGGTGGAACAGCAACTGGGTGAAAAAGGCACCTGCGTATGAGAGCATGCCGGCGGGCACCAGCATACGCTCACTGAAAAACGCCGCGTCGGAGAGAAACAGGTTCATCGACTGTATCTTCCACAGCAGGTCGCGCTCAAACAGCAGCAGAGCCATGCCCATGCACAGCAATACGGCAGCCCAAAGCAGGGCAGAGGGGTGTTTCCGCAACAGCGGAATAAGTCTGATTTTCATGCTGATAATAAGTTCTGTTACACAGTATGGTGCAAAAATACGAACTTATTTTTACTTGACAAAAAAACATAGGCAAAAACGTATCACTAACTACTTATCTACTTGCCTACTAACAGTTGTTGAGGCCTGTCTATGAAGGTGGCAGCGCCATGGCTTAGCAGGAAGTCGCGGTCGCGGAAGCCCCACAGCACACTGATGCAGGGCAGGCCGGCATTGCGTGCGGTCTGTATGTCAACATCGCTGTCGCCCACATAGACCGCCCCCTCGCGGTCGGCGCCCAACTGCCGCAGTGCCTCATACACCGTGTCGGGTGCGGGCTTCTTGCGGATGCCCTCAGCCTCGTGCTCGCCGATAGCCACGGTTATCTCGGGGAAGAAATGCGCCACCAGAGCCTGTGTGGCTGCCATCATCTTATTGCTCACCACGGCCAGCAGGCATCCCTCGTCTTTCAGTTGCCGCAATACCTCGGTGATACCCTCGTAGGGTCGGGTGGTGTCGAGCGAGTGCTGCATATAATGCTCGCGAAAGGTGGCGAAAGCGGCTTCAAACCGCGGGTTGTCAGTTCCGTCGGGTACGGCCCGCTTCATCAGCCGCCGCACCCCGTTGCCCACAAAGCGTCGGATGTCGTCCAGGCTGTGCTCGGGCATCCCGTGCTGCCGCAGGGAATAGTTGACGCTGCCGGCCAGGTCTTGCAGCGTGTCGAGCAAGGTGCCGTCGAGGTCGAAAATAAATGTGTGATAAAACATGATGCAAAGGTAAATGATTTTTTCCTTTTTTACTTTTATAATCGTTTTTTTTCTTTGGCTATACTGCTAATTCATTTATTTTGAGTATATTTGCCGCGCAATCGTGGCATCTTTTGACAAATACCAACATATTTAGCAGTTAAAACAAGATAATAAGCAATTAAACAAGAAAATTAGCATATGATTGACTACAGACACTTATTCTATTCTCCGCTCAAAGAGCGGCGGTGGAGATGGTTGTTGGTGGCAATAATGGCCATGCTGACAACGACTGTTCATGCGGCTGACTGGGTGAAAGACTCCAGTAAATATTCCATGAGCAATAGTAAAGACCACGTGACGTTCAATGTCTTCCTTTGCGACCTTGACAATAATAACACGTACCCCAAGAAAGGCGGTATCTATGCCAAGAACTCCAGCGGACGGCAAGTGTGGCTGATGGATCTCTGGTATATCTCCGAGGGCTCCGACGAAAACGCGTTCGGCAAGGCCAGAGCACGCTACTGCGTCGGCGAATCACGTGCATGGTTCACCAACGGCTATGGACAACAGGAACAAGAAATCGGCTTTAACTCGAAGGACTACCTTTTGCGGAAGTGGGGAAGTAAGAATCACTATCTCACGGCCAATATCGATTTCTATTACCCCGCATCGATGGCCGGACAGACTTGGACGTTCTACTATTCATTCGACCATTGCGAAGGCGGCTCATTCACCATGACTTTGGGAACTGCCACCCTGAGCAACACCATGGGTCTGTCGCATTTCGACACCAGCAATTATACCGTGGAGCGCAACCGCCCCGACAAGATCAAGTTCACCGTGCCGGCATTACCTGATGATGTCGAGGACAAGCTCAAAGAGGTACACATCCACGAGGGCAAATACATTGTGAAGTTCACCTACCGCAAGCAGGACAACACGAATGTGGAAACACTCGACACGCTCGAGTGTCAGAAGAGCAACTCCAAAAGTTACGACATCGAGATTCCCGAAGATGTAGGGAATCCCAAGCAGATAGACATGATGGTGAAGGCTACCGACGGGCTGCGCGATGCGAAAAACTACTATTGGAAAGTGGAGAACAGTTACTATAAGTCCAATATCTTCCAGACCGTTCCCATCCCGGGCAACCTGACGGCAGAGTACCGGCAGTTTGACAAGGCGGCCGACCTCTCATGGAACTCCTACCCCACTGGCAGCGACAACATTCTGGAGTGCACGCCTTACATCTACCGCGTGGAAACCGACAAGAGCGGCGAGCCGCTCAACGGCTCGTGGAGCAGGCGCGGAACGAACGACAACGCCGGCACCAGGCAGATCCAAGGCTATAGCGACAACAACGTGCAACAAGGGAAGTTCTACAAGTATATGGTGCTCAACGTGCCGAAAAAATGGATTGGCAACGGCATCAACGAATCGTCGCTCAACAATCCTAACGAGCAGTTGCTCAATCAGCTGGGCTATGTGGAATCTGCCGTCCTTGACACCAAACCTGTCATGAGAATCTACAACTTGCAGCAGGACACGACCGTCACCGACAAGGTGAAACTCACATGGCAATATTCGCGCGTGCCCACCTCGACCTCGAGCGTCAAATTCAAGGTAATGCGCAAGACCGAATCCAACGGTGAGTGGGTGGAGTATGGCGACATCAACGGCGAGTCGGAACCGAAGTCGGGTACGACGCTCTCTTTTGAAGATGCCAACCTGCCCGACGTGAGCACACGCTATGATTATAAGGTACGCGTCACAATCGGCGACTACGAGTTCGAGAGCGACCCCATTTCCGCCGGTCTGCTCTCCGGCTCGCAAGTGAAGACTTTCGAGGCCACGAAAGGTGTCCACGAGGGAACCGTGCGGCTGACGTGGACCTCCAAGCAGGTGGGAACAGAACCGACCAGCTACGACATTTCGCGCCGCTATATCGGCAGCAGCGACTTCATCAAAATCAATACCACTGCGGGCACTACTGCGCGTTTCACCTACGAGGACAACACCGTTCAGCCGGGCTTCTACTATGAGTATAAGATTGAGGCATACAGCGGCGATGTCAAGCAGAACACCCTCACTGATGTCGGATTCAGTCTGGCCCGCGGCGTCGTCTCCGGACGTGTCACCTATGGCTCTGGCTCGTCTGTCGAAGACGTGCGTATCACCCTGAAAGCATCCGACACGGGCGATGGCAACATGGTCAGAGGCTATGCGCAACATGTTGACGGCGCATCTACCGGCATCGCTTGGAATGCCGACACGACAGCCGTGAACAAAGTGTTCGGCACAGACAAAGATTATACGGTACAAATGTTTGTGCGGCCTGGCGACGAGCTGAAAAAAGGTGCCGTGCTTGGCGAGATACCCAACACGGGTCGTCTGATACTCGGCGACTACACAGAAAGCGGATATCAACTCCTGATAGAGAAGCACGCATACACGGATACAGACTACACCTATCATTCCTTCTACGAAATCCGAGAAATACCAATCTCCAGCTTGGGCACCCAACCAGGTTCAGAAGGCTATAATATCATGGCACAATGGACGGAAGAGGGTTTCTCCCGCTATCCCGAGGAAGGATTCATTTTTTATGACGTGGAACATGGTCTCAAGGCAATGCTCATTTTCTACAAGAACGTCGCACTGCCCGAACCCATCACCACCTCCAAGGTATCCACTTACCAAACGGGCTTGACACTTCCTGCCAATGTGTATTCATTGGTGACTATCCAAAACAAGAACCAAAAAATAAAGTTGGCCGTTGGTGAACAATGGTCAGACCAACTCTCTTTGGTGTCTGAAACGACAACCAGCGATAATGAGAACCTCGGCGGATACGAATTATTCCATGGCAGCCTCTGCTCTTTCGAAGGGTCACTTTCTGATTACTGCAAGAATAACAAACCAGAAGTGTACGACAATATATGCGTTGAAAAGGGTGTCGTTTCTTCCTGGGAGACGCGCCACTTCTCCGTCGGAGGTGCATACGGCCTCAATTCCGACAAGAAGTTTAAGGGCGAACTGACCGAGGTGCGCGTGTGGGACCACTCGCTCACAGAAAAAGAACATACCACCTACATCGACCGCGTGCTGAACGGACGCGAGAATGGTCTGGTACTCTACTGGCCTATGGACGAGGGCTTGAACGGCTACGTCTTCGACTCGTCTTACTCCAACGATGTGCCTAACGGTCGCCATGCCACCGTGGGCAGCAACATCTCTGTGTCAAACATCATCCCGTCTGACTATCAACTCTCACGCTATGCCATCACCAATGATAACGGCGAATACATCATCCGCGGCATACCGTTTGTAGGCTCTGGTTCCACCTACTCCGTCATGCCCTCACGCGGCATCCACGAGTTCTCCCCCGCCTCGCGCAACGGTTTTATCGGCAACGGCAACCTGACGCTCAACAGCTATGACTTCACCGATGTGTCATCATTCCCGTTGAGAGGCAAGGTGACCTATCTCAACACCAACATCCCTTCCGACAGTATCCAATTTAAGATTGACGGTGCGCTTGTGCAGTCAAAGGACAAGATGGTGATGAGCGATGCCAACGGTGAGTATGAGATTTCCGTGCCCATCGGACACCATCTCATCGAGGCGTATAAAGACGGACATCGCCTGACCTCGTTCCCCATAGACGGGACGACTTACGAGTTCAAGCGCGCCGAGACATACAATTTCACAGACTCCACGCTGGTCAACGTGACGGGACGAATCAACGGCGGTTTCACCGACCAGACCGCGCCCCTCGGTTTCCACCAGAGTGTCAACCGCATCGGCAAAGCTACCATCAAGCTCAGCCTGGGCAAGGAGTCACAGTGCTCGTTCAACTACATTGTCGATGAGCATGGCAGTGGCAGCTTCGGCACGACGGACATCCCCGTGGCCAGTGCCACCGACAGTATCCAGAGCACAGCCTACCGTGCTGGCGGCGAACATGACGACACCTATTATATTTATATCACCACCGATGAAAAGACGGGCGAGTTCTCCGCCCTGTTGCCACCGCTGAAGTACAAGGTTGAGAGTATCCGCTTTAAGGGTGGCACCGATTATGACAACGAGCCCGTGTTCGCCCAGAACCTGCCGATGATTGACGCCACGAACACGGTTGATTCCAAGATGGGAACCGACTCCCTCTTCATCAACGGCGAGATCAAGAAATACGAGTATGCTGCCAAGATGATCCGCCAGTACCGGTCCTCACCTGACATCACCGTCACGCAAGCGGGAATGAAGAACGGCGCGTTCGGCAACGTGAAAGTACCCGTCCGCACCTTACAGAACGAGCCCGATACGTTGGAGGTGTTGACATACACAGACAAGGGTTACGCTTACAGGTTCGGCCATCCGCTGTTCCTGCAGCGCGGTACTTACGATTTCGACATCGACATCGCAGAAAACTACAGGAACCTCGACACGGATGAGACATTCGCTGAAATTCCGCGCGATGCCGTCGTCAACATCATGAACGATGCCAGCATCCTCGCCACCGTGCTGGCAGAAAAGACCATCATCGACGGCAATGAGGTGGAAGCTGGTGCAGAGATTGAAACGCCCAATTTCCAGGTCGTCCCCGACTCGTTAGGCCATGTGAGTTACAGTTTCATCGGCGGATGGCCCAACCTGGCCGAAGGCCACATCCGTAACCTGAGCATCGGCGTGACCATTGACGGCCGCACGATGATGTGGCAGGCACCCGGCTCTCAGACCGACGCCCTCGACCTCATCCTCTTAGGCAACCTGCCCACAGGCACCAATTTCATGTCGGACGGTCCTGACAAGGTGGATTATGTCGTCCGACGGCCGTCCGGTTCCACCTCTGTGGCCTCCTACGAGAAGATGGAGGTGACCGCCTACGGCACAACGTCAGTGATCATTGATGACGACACATGGGGCGGTGGTGCGTATGTCAGCCTTTCACCCACATGGAAGATTGAAGCGGGTACAGGCAATGGTTTCTTCAGCATCATGCATGAGAGTAAGAGTGAGATTATAGCCAACGAGAACATAACGCGAGTGAACGGCACCCGTGACGCCGACTACATCACAAACGAGACGAAATACACCCTGTCCGAAAAGGTGACTACGCCCAATTTCATCCCTTACAGCATCCTGCACGGTGCCTATAAACCCGAATCGGGCGACACCTATATCGGACATGCCACCAACCAGACTTTCAGCAAGGCAAGAACATTGGGCATCTTCCAGAACAGCGATGGCGAGTATGAGCTGAAAGAGAATGAAGGCATTACCATGGCCGAGTCGTTCAAGACCAGTTTCGTCTATACACAGGAGTATATCGAGGACTACCTCATACCCAACTGGAAGGCCCTTATCGAAGACCGCCTGATACACGTCAATGGTAACCACTGGGATAAAAACAATCCTGAAGTGAAGGAAGTAGCTGGCGAGGTGAGATACTACACCAGTTATAATCCCGAAGATGAAGAATACGGCCGCGCCAATGGTGACCCGAAATGGAAAGACCTGTACAAACAGCGCAACGGATGGCCCAGCTATCGCATGGTGAACGGTAAGGGTGAGCCCGTGGAAGATGAGGTGGAGCATGCCATCAACCAGATCATCGCATGGGAATCAACGATGGGAAGCAATGAGGAAGACAAATTGAAAGCCTTCAACGATAACACCCTGGAGGACAACCGCTCCATCAGCGGCGGCACCACCTACAGCCAAACCAGCAAAACGGAAAAGAGCTCTTCCTCCAAATTCACGCACATGACCTATCACACCATCAACAGTGAGACACACTTCGGCTACATGTTCAATGACGCCGGCGCATATGGCATCTATAAACAAACGTGGTATGAAGCTGACGAGACCGATAAAAATGTATCGGCTTCGGAGAGCACCTCTATTTCATGGACACTCAGCGACAGCGACCCGCGCACCGCTCTCTCCGTCGATGTCTATAAGTCGCCCAAGGGCTGGGGGCCGATTTTCCGCACCCGTGCCGGACAGACTGTCAACCCCTACGAGGGCGAGACACGCACGTTATATTGCGGCAAGGATGAGAAACTCAACGAGGCGACTATGCGCGTGGAACTGCCCCAGCTGCTTGTCCAAGGGTCCTCGGAACAGACGGACATCCCCACCGGCGGCGAAGCTAAGTTCATCCTTCAACTGAAGAACAACAGCGAGACCAACTCCATGAGCACCTATATCCTCGAGGTATTAGAGGCATCGAATCCCAACGGTGCCAAGCTGATGATGGACGGGGTGCCTTTGGGCAACGGACACGACGGGCGAAGCGTGAAGATAGCAGGCGGAGCCACCATCGAGAAGATGTTGCTCGTGTCGCAAGGCTCACGCAGCATCACCGACTACAAAGACATCACACTGGTGCTGAGGTCGGAGAAGGACAGAAGCACCAAGAGCGACCCGCTCACGCTGAGCGTACACTTCGTGCCCGCCTCGGCGCACATCGACCTGGCCGTTGACCACACAGTGCTCAACAAGGTCGATAAGGATCTTTACAAGGGCGTTACCGCTAAGATGTACAACATCAACCGGAAGGACGAGGGACTACAGGGTGTGCGGTTGCGCTTCCGCCGCAAGGGTACTGACTCCTGGAATATCATCAAGCAGTGGAGTCAGAAAGAAGAAGACTTAGCGATGGGCTATGAGGCGATGCCTTCGGGCAGCGAGTTCACCCAGCAGGTATTGTTCACCGACGACGGACTCTACGAACTGCAAGCACAGTCGTTCGGCATGTACGGCAACGCCGAGGTGACTTTCGAGAGTAACATCATCGAAATCACGCAAGACACGCACGGGCCTCAAGTACTCGGTATGATCAGTCCGGAAAGCGGGCTGCTCACCTATCTGAACCGCAACGACATGCACCTGCGCTTCAACGAACTGCTCAACGTCAACGCCCTGAGCAAGAGCGACAACTTCGAGATAACTGGCGGACTGAACAACGTAGTGGCAGGCGGGCTCTATCCCGACGTGGCCGTACAACTTAACGGAGAACGAATAGAGACCGAGGCCACATACCTGCTCTCAAATTCAGACTACGCATTTGGCCTCTGGTTCTACCGCCAGGGCGACGGCACCATCATCAGCATGGGTACCGACAACAACCTGCTCTCACTCGCCACACATGACGGAGGATTGTTGAGCGCACGTGTCGGAACAGAAGAAGATGTGTATGACGCACAAGTGACATTGCCTGAGAACCAATGGATATACATGGCATTGAATTACAAACGAAAGACCGAGAGCGACCCCGAAAACCGTCTTACAATGCTCTATGCCACCGCCGATGACACACAGCCGACGTATGTGGGCCGGGACGTACCCGCTAAAGACCTTAACGGTCACGGAAAACTGTCCATCGGAGGAGACGGCATGATAGGTATGGTCAGCGATCTCTCCATTTGGAACTCAGACAAAACCGCTACCGAACTTTTCCTGACACGCAAACAGGTGCGGGCTCCTTATACAGAGGGCCTCGTGGGCTATTGGCGTATGGACGAAGGTCACGGCACTCAACTGACCGACCGTGCACGCTCGCGCCACATGCACATGCCCGCAGAGAGCTGGTACATCAACAACGAGAACCTCGCCGCGCACGTGGATGCCGACCGTCCGCTGACCATCGACATCTCCACCTTCAGCCCCGGCAAGTCTGACAACTACGCCGTAGAATTGTGGTTCCGTGGCAGCACAAAAGATAACGACCGCATGACAACCCGTCTGCTGTCTGTACTCAACGGGCTGGACATCTCGTTCGAGAACGAGAAGATGCTGCTCAGAGTCATCAAAGACACGTTAGACAATAACGTGGAAAAAACAGACATTTTGCAGGAAGAAGTGCTGACAGAAAAGAACTACTTAGACAACAACTGGCATCACTTCGCACTCAATGTACGGAGAGGAACCAGTGCCATCGCCTACATCGACGGCGAACCCGTGAAGGTAATTCCTGAAAACATCATCCCCGGCATCAGCGCGCACTATCTGGTACTCGGCGGCCGGCAGACGCTACTCAATGTTGACGGGCACGAGAACCTCGTCGGTTCGTTCGTCGGCGATTTTGACGACGTACGCATCTGGAGCGCAGCACTCGACGGACAACTCATCAGCGAGCGTATGTACGAGCGCATGAACAACCGTTACTCGGGACTGGTCGGTTACTTCCCCATGGAGGAGATCAACCGAACGCCACAGGGCAAGGTGCAAACCCAGTTCTCAACGGCTAACTTCGGTGAACAAAACAGCCAGTTGAAAATCACTTCTCAGCTCACCATGAGCGAAAATGCACCGGCACTGAAACCCGGGTCATCGAGGATGCGACTGGACGACTCGCAGTTTGATTTCACGGCGTCATCGAACGAAATCTTCTTCTCCTTCCGCGAAACGTCGCTGCCGCAGATGGACAACAACGACTTCCTGGTGACGGTGATGAACATCAAAGACGACCACAACAACAACTCTGAGCCTGTAGAATGGGTGTTCCATACCGACTTCGCCAGCGTGGCTTGGTATGACAACATTGACAATTACAAGGTTTCCGTAAACACCTTGACCAAGAGTTGGGATTCAGAAGATGAATTATATGTCCCCATTTACAACAAAACGGGCGTCCCGCAGACTTATGAAATCTCAGGTCTGCCGACATGGATGTCTGTTGACAAACCCGTAGGCACCATTACCGGAGAAAAAGAATGGGTGACATTCTTCATCCATTCCACCGTACCGGTGGGCAGATACACCGAATACATCTACCTGACCGACCGTCTGGGCATCCGCCGCGTAATGCAAATCAATCTGACCGTCACCGGCGATGAGCCCTTGTGGACCGTGAACCCCGACCTGTTCGAGAGCAACATGACCCTGACGGGACAAATTTATATCGATGATAAGATTTGCGAGAACCCCGACACGAAGATTGCCGCTTTCGACAAAGACGACGTCTGCCGTGGCGTGGCCAGTCCCGCCTACGTCGCCAGCCGCGATGCCTACTTCGTCGATATGGTGATTTACGGCGGTGCCGCCACAGAGCTGAGTTCGGCGGAGCGCGACCTGACATTCAAGATGTACGACGCTTCGACTGGCGGTATCGACCCCATCGTCTTAATCACAATACCCGGCAAAGACCAAGAAATTGTCTTACGTTATGTGCCCGATGCGAACTACGGCTCGTACAACGCGCCTGTCACGTTCCGCACGTCAGGCCTGCTCGAAGAGCCGGTAGCGCTGAACAAGGGCTGGAACTGGATGTCTATCTATGTGAATCCTGTCTCGACCGAGCTCGAATACATCCTCCCGACAGAGACAGCAGTGCGCAAACGTTTCAAGAACATCAAGGGCAAGACGGAATTCGCCACCATCAACTCGAGCGGACAACCCGTCGGCGAACTGACCAACATCTACCCGGGCAGTATGTACAAGATGCAACTCTCCGCCAACACCGACTTCGCCGTCTATGGTGTTCAGATCGACGCGGCCCGCACGCCGCAGGCCATACGGCCGGGATATAACTGGATAGGCCCGTTGTCGAGTTCAATACTGTCGGTAGACGATGCGTTTGCTGACCTTGGTCCTGTGCCCGGCGACCGTGTGAAGAGCCGCGAAGGGTTCGCGGAATACAGCAGCAAGGGCTACTGGGAGGGGACGCTGAAGAACATCGTGCCCGGAGCGGGATACATCTATCATTCGCTGGCTGCCGATACGAGGTCGTTCTGCTATCCGAGCCATACGGGCAGCAACACCAACAGAGCCTCTGACGTCAGCACAGTGCCTATGCACTTCACACCCAACGACACCTATCTCTATCCCGACAACATGAATATCATCGCTGTTGTGAAGAAAGACGGCGTGCTCAGAGATGATGCCGAGATTGGCGCCTTCGTCAATGACGAATGCCGCGGAGCAGTCGGCTACAACAGCGGCTATTACTTCCTGACCATCATGGGATCGTCGGAGAATGATGCCGAGAAACACATCGAACTGCGCGTGTTCATTGACGGACAGGAGTACTCGGTCGATAAAAGCCTGCTGTTCTTCAGCGATGCCTTCCACGGCTCGCTCGACGCGCCTTACGTGCTCGACGTGGATGTGACGGCTATACGCAGCATCGCCGGCGACGATGCTGACGACGATGACGATTGGTACACCTTGCAAGGGGTCAAGATGGACCGCCGTCCTACACAGCAGGGCGTCTATGTCCATCATGGCAAGAAAGTGACCGTAATGAAGGTCAAAGGCAGTAAATAACGTGAGTTCGACGAAATATAACTGTCTGAAAATTTGGTGATTAGCGAAAATT
>CAMVAT010000037.1 GCA_947165505.1 uncultured Prevotellaceae bacterium
CCTAAATCCCTTCCCAATCCTTGGGAAGGGACTTAACCGCTCCTGCCCGTCGCTCGTTCATTAAGGTACTGCTCCCTTTTTCTGCCGGTCGCAGTAGTGTTTTACGCAACAAAGTTGCGATTTTTGTGTTCGCTGCGCTCACCGAGTGCATCTTTTTATTGAGTGCTAAGTGTTGAGCACCCTTGTACTGTTTTGTTACAGCAATTCAGCTCGTGTCCCCCTCCTTTGGAGGGGTGGACGGGGGAGGCCTCCCCAATTCTTTTTTCCCCACCCAACCCTCCCATGGGAGGGCTTCCAACCCATCCCTAAATCCCTTCCCAATCCTTGGGAAGGGACTTAACCGCTGCCTTCTGCGATTTTTTCTCGCCATGGCAAAGTTGAAACAAGTTTCACTTTGCTCATTTGGCTTATCGAAAAAATTATCTGCCCGTCGCTCGTTCATTAAGGTACTGCTCCCTTTTTCTGCCGGTCGCAGTATTTTTTTACGCAACAGAGTTGCGATTTTTGTGTTCGCTACGCTCACCGGGCTGCGGACAGGGCACGCCCTGTCCCTACTTGTGAGGCGATTTCCTTTACTTAACTCGCTGACGCTCGTGCGGGCGGGCACGGTGACCCGCCCCTACGGCGTGGCACATCACCTGGCCTTTACCCCATGCCCCGAAACTATTCTCTTACCTCTTACCTCTCACCTCTCACCTCTTACCTCTTACCTCTTACCTCTTACCTCTTACCTCTTACCTCTCACCTCTCACCCCTAAAGAACTTACCCGCACCGTGAGGCGCCGCAGTTTTTGCAGATGAGGCATCCCTCTTGATATACGAGTGACTCCTGTCCGCACTGGGGGCATATCTGTCCTTTGGCCTCGGTGCCGTCGGTGACATATTTCTTCAGAGCACGCTCCACACCGCTCTTCCACGTGTTGATGCTCTCTGACTTGAGTTGCAGTGAAGAGATGAGCTTGATGACGTGGTCGATGGGCATGCGATAGCGGAGCACCCCAGAGATGAGCTTGGCGTAGTTCCAGTATTCAGGATTGAATTTCTCAGACAGTCCCTCGACGGTCGTCTTATATCCCCGTTTGTTCTCGAACTGGAAGTCGTAACGCTTGGTGCCGTCCTCGTTGGTCTGTTTGATGATTTTACCTTTCGTGACCGACTTAGGCAGCAGGATACCCTCCTCGTCGTCTTGCAGACCGGTGAAGATCTCGTAAGGATAGCCGTTGAGCAAACCTACGAAGGCCACCCATTTCTCCTTATTATTTTGGAATCGCACCACATCGCACTCCAACGTCTGCGGGCGCACCTCGGTCACCTCGGGCCTGCTGCACGGCTGCGGCTGCGGTTTCTCCTCTTTCTTCTTCTCCACGGCAACGAGCACGCCGGCGCGGCTGCCGTCGCGGTAGATGGTACACCCTTTGCACCCCGAGCGCCACGCCTCGACATAGAGACGGTTGACGAGCGCCTCGTCAACGTCGTTGGGCAGGTTGACCGTCACGCTGATGCTGTGATCGACCCATTTCTGTATCGCCCCCTGCATACGCACCTTCATCAGCCAATCGACATCGTTGGCTGTGGCCCTGCCGTAAGGCGACATTTCCACCAGTTGGTCGATCTCCGCTTGGGTGTATCGCTTGTCGGTGTCGTAGCCGTTGACCTTCATCCAAGTAAGGAACTTAGGATGATAGACGATATACTCCTCAAACGAGTCGCCCACCTCATCCACGAAATCCACGTGAACATTGGTATCGTTAGGGTTCACCTTTCTACGGCGCTTATACACCGGCATGAAGACGGGTTCGATGCCCGAGGTGGTCTGTGTCATGAGGCTGATGGTGCCAGTGGGCGCGATGGTGAGGCAAGCGATGTTGCGCCGTCCGTATTTCACCATGTCGTCGTAGAGTTTGGGATCAGCCTCTTTCAGCCGGTTGACGAAGGGGTTGTCTTTCTC
Source organism: uncultured Prevotellaceae bacterium (assembly GCA_947165505.1). Taxonomy (GTDB): domain Bacteria; phylum Bacteroidota; class Bacteroidia; order Bacteroidales; family Bacteroidaceae; genus Prevotella. The sequence continues at coordinate 1,949 of CAMVAT010000037.1, forward strand.
GCGCTGTGCGTCGTATATCTCGAAAGCCCCGCGTTCCTTGGCCATCTGCACCGACGATCCGTAGGCGGCAAGTGCCAGCGTGCGGTGCACATTGACCGAGAAGTCGGTCGCCTCTTGCGTGCCGTATCTCAGTCCCATGGCAGCGATCATGTCGCCCTCGGCCGTGATGCCCACGCCGGTGCGCCGTCCCTTGCCGCTCTTGCTGTATATCTTCTCCCAGAGATGGTATTCCGCGCTTTTCACCTCGTCGCTCTGCGGGTCAGCCTTCACCTTCTCCATGATTTTCACAATCTTTTCGAGTTCCAGATCGACGATATCGTCCATGATGCGCTGCGCGAGTGCCACATGGCGGCGGAACAGTTCGTAGTCGAAATAAGCCTTGTCGGTGAAGGGGTTGACCACGTATGAATAGAGGTTGATGGAGAGCAGCCGGCAAGAGTCGTACGGGCAGAGAGGTATCTCACCGCAGGGATTGGTCGAGATGGTGCGGAATCCGAGGTCGGCATAGCAGTCGGGTATGCTCTCGCGCAGGATGGTGTCCCAGAAGAGCACGCCAGGCTCAGCGCTTTTCCATGCATTGTGCACGATCTTCTCCCATAGTTTCTTGGCGCTGATGGTTTGTTTCACCATCGGGTCTTGGCTGTCGATGGGGAACTGTTGCGTATATTCCTTATCATCGACGGCACACTGCATGAACTCGTCGTCGATGCGTACCGACACGTTGGCGCCAGTCACCTTACCCTCGGTCATCTTCGCGTCGATAAACGCCTCGCTGTCAGGATGTTTGATGCTCACAGAGAGCATCAGAGCGCCTCGCCGTCCGTCTTGCGCTACCTCGCGTGTGGAGTTGCTGTATCGCTCCATGAAGGGCACGAGTCCGGTGCTGGTGAGTGCGGAGTTGTTGACGGGCGTGCCTTTGGGCCTGAGTTGTGAAAGGTCGTGCCCCACCCCGCCGCGTCGTTTCATCAGTTGCACCTGTTCCTCGTCGATGCGGAGGATGGCTCCGTAGGAGTCGGCGTCGCCGTCGAGTCCGATGACAAAGCAGTTGGACAGCGAAGCCACCTGAAAGTCGTTGCCGATGCCCGTCATGGGACTGCCGGCGGGCACGATGTAACGGAAATGGTCGAGCAGTTCGAACACCTCTTCGGCCGACACAGGGTTCTCATATTTCTGTTCGATGCGTGCCACTTCGCGGGCGATGCGCCAGTGCATGTCTTCGGGTGATTTTTCATAAATATTGCCGAAGCTGTCTTTCATGGCATATTTATTGACCCAGACCCGTGCGGCGAGTTCGTCGCCGTCAAAGTATTGTAGCGAAGCCTGATAGGCCTCTTCATAAGCGTATGTTTGTAGTTGATCCATGAGAAAAAAGTTGAATTTTCGTGCAAAGTTACAAGGTATGTATGAGATAAAAAAATTTTTTTGGAAAACTTTTCCGTGAAATTTTTCAGAAAAGTTTTCCAAAACGGGAAAGAAATGATGATTAAATACACACGATGTTTTAATATGATGTCTGCGACGCTACATGAATACACATCAATGACACATGAATGGGTCATCAATGTTTTTTATTCATGGACAATCCATGGCATTCAAGGACATTCGCGTTACGCCGTAGGTAAAAAGGATGGCAACTCTCCATTAGAAAGCTAACCGGGCTTCCCTTCTATTATTCAGATATGAACCATGACAATAAAAGAAGTAGAAGTGCGTTATTTCATAAAAAACAAATATCATTATGAAGAACATCAACACACGGCGTACGATACGCAAATACGCTGACCGAGAAGTAAACAAGGAACTGTTGGACAGGCTGCTCGCCGAAGCCGCACGCACACAGACAATGGGCAACCTACAGCTGTATAGCGTGGTGGTGACACGCGATGCCGAAATGAAGCAACGACTGGCACCGGCCCACTTCAACCAGCCCATGGTGACGGGTGCGCCGGTGGTGCTGACCATCTGCGCCGATTTCCGCCGCACCACACGCTGGTGCGAGGAGCGGCAAGCCACGCCCGGCTACGACAACCTGCTGTCGTTTCTGAATGCCGCCTCCGACGCGCTGCTCTACACACAGACGTTCTGCAACCTGGCCGAGGAGGAAGGCCTTGGCTGCTGCTACTTAGGCACTACGGTGTATATGCCGCAGATGATCATCGACGTGCTGCGCCTGCCGCGGCTGGTAATGCCCGTAGCCACCATCACCTTGGGGTGGCCCGACGAGAATCCGCCCCTCTCCGACCGTCTGCCGTTGGCCGCCTTCGTACACGAAGAACAGTATGAGGATTACACCCGGGAGCGCATCGACGCTTTTTACAGTGCAAAAGAAGCTTTGCCCGAGAATCAGGAATTTGTGCGCATCAACGGCAAGGAGACGTTGGCACAGGTGTTCACCGACTGCCGCTACACGAAGAAAGACAATGAGGCGATGTCGGCCACGATGATAGAGACGCTGAAGAAACAAGGGTTTCTATAGGACCCACCCCCGGTACAGAAGACCCACCCCCAGCCCCTCCCTTGTAGGGAGGGGAGTAGATAGTCATGAAATGGGGTGATACGCAGCTAAGACAGGGAGGGGGAATCGGATGAGAATCGGGAAATGATTGCCGAATGGCGGACAGGGCACGCCCTGTCCCTACATGCGTGGAGTATTATTGACTGCACCGATTTCGTCATGGATGAGCAGGATGCGGCGGGTGGCGGGAGTGACGCGGAAGCGGTTGTCGGGACGGAGGTTGACAAGCCAAAGGATATCGCCGTCGGCCTGCGTGAGCACCAGTTGGGCCTGTTTTTCGAAAAGCGACATCTTGCGGTCGGTCATGAAATCGCTGAGTAGTTTGCGCCCGGTCATGCCGAAGGGTACAAAGCTGTCGCCCTGCCCCACCCTCCTGAGGGTCAACGGGAAAGATACTTTGTCGGCATCAAGACACGCCCAGTCGGCATTTTTATATGGGAAGTCATCCATCCGGGCGACATCCTCTATTGTCACGCGTATTTTCATGCCTTCGCCATAGCGATACATGCCGGGCTCAGGTATGACGAGCGGTGGCAGAACGTCCGTTTTCTTCTCGCGCAGCAACAGCGACTCACGGTCGAAGAGCAGCTGGTGAGTAGCCGACTCGAAGAGAGCGCCCGTTGGCGTGCTGTGTAGCCGTGTATACATCATCTCAATCTGTTCGGGGGCAAATCCGCATGGATTTAAGAGATAGAACAGCAGGTATTCGCTGTCTATCTGTTTTTTTTCTATAGCCACCACCTCATCGGAGCCTGTCAGATGCCTTATCGTGCAGGCGCGCTGTCGTTTCTCGTCCATGGCCGCATCCAAGGCCTTCGCCGCCTCGGTCAGTCGGCGAGCCGTGTGGTCGATGCTCCGTGCTACCGAGGGGTTGACCTCGCGCATGGCGGGCAGCACATTCAGTCTGATTTTATTTCTTGCCACCTCATCCACCAGGTTGGTGCTATCCGTGACGTAGTCTTGCCTCTGACAGGCAAGATATTGCTCGATGTCTTGGCGCGAGAGGCACAGGAGTGGTCTGATGATCAACCCGTTGCGCGGTTGTATGCCATGCAGTCCGTGGAGTCCTGTGCCACGGATCAGGTTGAGGAGCACCGTCTCTACCGAGTCATCGCGGTGGTGCGCCACGCAGATGCCTTGCGCCCCGATGTCGTGCGCTAACTGATGGAAATAGGTGTATCGCAGCTCACGCGCCGCCATCTCGATGCTCACCTGATGGAGCTGGGCATATTCGCGGGTATCGAAATGAGCGAGGTGGAGAGGTATGCGCAGTTGGTCGCAAAGATTTCGGCAGAACTGCTCATCGCGGTCTGATTCGCTTCCTCTGAGGTGGAAATTGCAATGCGCCGCCTCGATTTGAAATCCCAGTTGCCTGAGCATCAGCAGCAGTGCCACGCTGTCGGCTCCGCCTGACAGCGCCACGATATACTTGGCTGCGGAGTCGAGCAGATGATGCTTTTGGATGAAGTCGGAAACTAAGTTTGTCATTTAGCCTACTCTACGTACAGCACGAGTCCTTTGAGGTATTCGCCTTCGGGATGATAGATGTTGATAGGATGGTCGGCGGGCTGGTGCAGCTGGTGCAGGATGCGCACGTTGCGCCCTGTCTTGGCGGCAGCGGTGAAGACAGCATTGCGGAAATGGTCTTTTGTGACCACCTGCGAGCAACTGAAGGTGAAGAGGATGCCCCCCTTTCGGATGCGCTCGAAAGCCTTCATGTTGAGGCGTGTATATCCCTTCAGGGCATTGCCGAGTGCTGCGCGGTGCTTGGCAAAGGCGGGCGGGTCGAGGATGATGAGATCGTAGAGGTCGTCGGCCGCGTCGAGGAATTTGAAGGCATCCTCGCAAAACGCCTCGTGGCGCGAGTCGCCGGGGAAGTTGAGTTGCACATTGGCATTGGTCAGTTCGATAGCCTTGGCGCTGCTGTCCACCGAATGCACCATCTCGGCACCTCCCCTCATGGCATAGACCGAGAATCCTCCCGTATAGCAGAACATATTGAGCACCCTTTTTCCCCGTGCATACTGCTGGAGCAGGCTGCGGTTGTCGCGCTGATCGACGAAGAAGCCCGTTTTCTGTCCTCTCAGCCAATCGACGTAGAACCGCAGGCCGTTTTCCATGGCCGTATTGTCGGCATCGCCACCAATGAGGAACCCGTTTTCCTGTCCGAGGTCAGCCTTGAAGGGCAGTGTCGTCTCGCTCTTGTAATACACATTCTTGATTCTCCCGTCCATCACCTTGACGAGTTGTTCGGCTATCTGCTGTCTGACGACGTGCATGCCCACGCTGTGCGCCTGCATCACCGCCGTTTGTCCGTAGCAGTCGATGACGAGTCCGGGCAGGTTGTCGCCCTCGCCATGAACGAGCCTGTAGGTGTCGTTGGTGTCGGAAAAAGCGAAACCGAGTGCTTTACGCATGTCGAATGCCGCTTGCAGACGTCGGAACCACAATTGGTCATCGATTGGTTCGTCTTGGAACGAGAGGACCCTGACAGCGATGGAGCCCACCTGATAATGGCCTACGGCGATGAACTCACGCCGAGATGTCAACACACGCACTACGTCGCCCTCTTGTATGTCGTCGTCCATCTGCTGGATGGCACCCGAGAAGACCCAAGGGTGAAAACGAAGGAGACTTTCTTCTTTATTCTTTTTTAATATGATGGTTTTCATTGCTAAAATAGAGGTAAGAGGTAAGGGGTGAGAGGTAAGAGGTAAGAGGTAAGAGAATAGCTTTGGAGCAGGGGCGGGGGGCAGGGGGCGGGGCAGGAGATATGTTTGCCGCGCATGTAGGGACAGGGCGTGCCCTGTCCGCGGTGAGTATATCAAATTGCGACGACGTGCGGACAGGGCACGCCCTGTCCCTACAACCGAGCCCTCAACACTCAACTGCCGGTGGCTCGGGGATGACGACGAGCTGGTAGTCGTGGGTTTGTATGAGCCGCAGATACTCACGATAGATGTTGATGCACGCCCATGCGTCGGTGGCAGCATATCGTTTTTGCTTCTCAGAAAGGATATCCGCCTCCCAGTTGGTGAGCCGTTGGTTTTTGCTGATTTTCTGCCGGAAGAGATTGGCGTAAAGCTTTTGCAGACTGAGGTCCTCGATGCCCAGTTCCTTGACATGGTCTTGCAGGTCGATGAAAGCCCCCGGTGTGAACTCAGGCGCGTTCCTATGCAAAGAATTGATGTCATCGTGCAGCGACAGTCCCACCTTAGGCACCGTTTTGTCTTCGAGCAGCCTGATGATGTCGGCCGTCATGCCCGTATAATTGAGGCGGAAGAGGAAACAGATGTCCTTCGCCGCCACCTGGAGCAGAGCCACCTTGTGGACGACCCCTCGTTTGAACGACGGTCTGGTTTCGGTATCAATGCCGAGCAGAGGTTGCGAGAGCAGGAAATCGACCGCTTTTTTCGTCTCGCCCGGCGAGATGATCACGATGATTCTTCCATCGAATTGCGCCACGGGCAGTTGAGCCACCTCTTTTTTATCGAATTTGTTATAAATGATTTTTTTCATAAAAATGCTTACAATGTGCAAAATTAGAAAAAAGTTTTTGAAAACACTCTTTTTCTTGGAAAAAAGGTGTAATTTTGCATACTAAAATCGACATTATTCAATTTATCCCACTCAACAGAGTAAGAATCAGCATATAACGATGGCAAAGAATAAGAAAAAAAATACCCCCCCGAAATCGACATCCCTGACCGAGGCATTAGGCCTGAGCGAGTTTTTGCACAACGAGCGTGTGCATTTTGCGTTGGGCATCACCTTGCTGCTCATCTCCCTCTATATGATCGTGGCCTTCATCTCCTATTTCAGCACTGGCGAGGCCGACCAGAGCTTGGTGTTGGACCCCAAGCCGGGCGAATTGGAGAATCCTAACCATGAGTTCCAGAACATCTGCGGTTCGATAGGCGCCTATATCAGTCATTTTTTCATCGCCCGCTGTTTTGGTGTGGCAGCCTTTCTGATACCCTCCTTCTTAGCGTTGTGCGCCTTGAAGTTGACCGGCACCTATAAGAAGTTGAACCTGTGGAAATGGTTTTTCGGCATGTCGGTGCTGCTGATATGGTGCTCGCTGGCCTTTGCCAAGTTGCTCACCCCCATCTTCGGCGACCATATCTTCAACCCCGGCGGCGACCATGGCATCAACGCCGTGCATTGGTTTGAGAACATCATCGGAGCGCCCGGTCTGATAGTCGTGCTCATCATCGTGGCCATCATCTACCTGACCTATCTGAGCAGCGAGACGATGTACAAGATACAGAACATCCTGAACCCCCAGCGCTATATCGAGAAGGTGAAGTTTACCATCACCAACAACGAGCCCAAGGTGGCCCCCGCAGGCGTGAAGGGACTTGACGATCTGGAGCAGGACCCGACGGTGTTTGATGACCCCGCCGCCCAGACGGTAGAGTTCACCGACACTGGCATCGTGGTGAAGGATCCCGCCTACGCCGACGACGGTAGCAGCAACAGCGTGCGCAGCCGTGGCAACCGCGACAAGGCAAGCGACGAGGACGGGAACGCCGACCCCGATATGGTGATCGAGGTAGGCGCCGACGAAGAGAAGGCCCGCGGCAACAAGGTGGTGACGCGCGAGGATGCCCTGAGCACCCCCATCAACCCCAAGGAGCCGTTCACGCGCTACCAATATCCCACGCTCAGTCTGCTCGACAAGCACGAGGGCGGCGGCAAGCAATATATCGACGAGGCCGAGCAGATGGCCAACAAGCGGCGTATTGTGGAAGTGCTCAACAACTTCGGCGTGCAGATACGTGAGATACGCGCCACGGTGGGTCCCACCATCACGCTGTATGAGATCACGCCCGCCGAGGGTGTGCGCATCGCCAAGATACGCAATCTGGAGGATGACATCGCCCTGAGTCTGGCCGCCCTGGGCATCCGTATCATCGCCCCCATCCCCGGCAAGGGTACCATCGGTATCGAGGTGCCGAACGCCAAGCCCAATATCGTGTCGATGGAAAGCATCCTCAACTCGAAGAAATTCCAAGAGACGAAGATGGAGCTGCCCATCGCCTTGGGCAAGACCATCACCAACGAAGTGTTTATGGTAGATCTGGCCAAGATACCTCACCTGCTGGTGGCCGGTGCCACGGGTCAGGGTAAGTCGGTAGGTCTGAACGCCATCATCACCTCCTTATTATATAAGAAGCACCCCAACGAGCTGAAGTTCGTGCTGATAGACCCGAAGAAGGTAGAGTTTAGCGTGTATAGCAAGATAGCCGACCACTTCATGGCCACGGTAGATGACGACGACGAGCCCATCATCACCGATGTGACCAAGGTGGTACGCACGCTGAAGAGCCTTTGCACGCTGATGGACCACCGCTACGACCTGCTCAAGCAGGCTGGCACCCGCAATGTCAAGGAATACAACAGCAAGTTTGTCAACCACCAGTTGGACCTGACCCTCGGCCATGAGTACATGCCTTATATCGTGGTAGTGATTGATGAGTTCGGCGACCTGATCATGACCGCCGGCAAGGAGATAGAACTGCCCATCGCCCGTATCGCGCAGTTGGCCCGTGCCGTGGGCATCCACATGGTGATAGCCACGCAGCGCCCGACGACCAATATCATCACCGGTACCATCAAGGCCAACTTCCCCGGCCGCATGGCGTTTAAGGTGAGTGCGATGATCGACTCGCGCACCATCCTTGACCGTCCGGGAGCCAACCAGTTGGTAGGCCGCGGCGACATGCTGTTTCTCAACGGCAACGAGCCCGTGCGTGTGCAGTGCGCCTTCATCGACACACCCGAGGTGGAGCGCATCAACGAATACATTCAGAACCAGCCCGGCCCGGTGTCGCCCATGGAGTTGCCCGAGCCCGCCTCAGACGATAGCGGCAGTAGCAGCGGCGGCGGTGGCGGCAGCATGGAGACAGGCAGTCTGGACCCCATCTTCGCAGAGGCCGCCCGCCATATCGTGCTGACGCAGCAGGGCAGCACGAGCATGATACAACGCAAGTTCTCTATCGGCTACAACCGCGCCGGCCGCTTGATGGACCAGTTGGAGAAGGCCGGCATCGTGGGAGCCGCCATGGGCAGCAAGCCGCGTGAGGTGCTGATACAGGATGAGAACACGCTGATGAACCTGCTGAGCACGCTGGGTAATTAGAGGTGAGAGGTAAGAGGTGAGAGGTGAGAGGTGAGAGGTAAGAGAATAGTTTTGGGGCAGGGGGCAAGGGGCAAGGGGCAGGAGATATGCCCTGCGCACACCAATAATAAACCCGGAGAATCCGGAATATCCGGAAAAGCCCTCATCCGTGTAGAACCCTAAACCCTAAACCCTAAACCCTAAACCAAAATAACACTCAACAAGATGAAAAAGAAGATGATACTGACAGCCATGGTGGCGATGCTGGCCATGGTATGCTGGGGACAGCAGGCTGCCAAAGCCAAAAAGATATTAGACAAGACCGCACAGACGTTGAACGCCCAGGGCGGTGCGAGTGCCCACTTCACGCTGTCGTCTGACGGCATCGGGAGCACCTCTGGCACCATCGCCATCAAAGGCGTCAAATTCCGTGCCACCACCCCCGAAGCCTCGACGTGGTATAACGGCACCACCCAGTGGACATACATGAAAAAGACTGAAGAGGTGAACGTGAGCAACCCCGACGAGCGCCAGCAGTCGCAGTTGAACCCCTACCAGTTTATCACGATGTACAAGAGCGGCTACCGCTTGAGCATAAAAGAAGGGGCAGGCGGTTGGGAAGTACACCTGAAGGCATTGAGCCTGGGCAGGAGCATTCAGGAGATGTACGTCACGGTGAGCAAGCAATACGTGCCCACTAAGGTGCGCCTGCGTGAAGGCAAGAAATGGAGCACCATCACCATCAGCGACTTCAAGGCCGGCAATCAGAGTGACGACACCTTCACCTTCCCCGCCAAGGATTACCCCAATGCCGAGATCATTGATTTAAGATGACACGTTATCAACTGTATAAGGAACTGCGGCGCCATTTGAATCTGTCGGAGCGCCGCAACATCGCTTTCGAGCAGAACAAAGCCGCCAAGTATTTTCTTTGGGTGGGAGTGGCCTTCACCATCCTCTACCTGATGTTTCTGGCCGTGCCCTTGTCGTTGGCCGCCAACGAGAGCCGCTGGATCTGCGCCAGTGAGCTGATGTACGGCATCTCGCCGTTGATACTGACGGTCGATTTCTTCTTCCGCTTCATCGCGCAGCAGACCCCTACACAGTTGGTCAAGCCCTACACGCTGTTGCCCATCTCTAAGTTTGCGTGCATCGACTGTTTTCTTGTGCGCTCGATGCTGAGTTCGGGCAATCTGATTTGGTTTGCCATGTTCATCCCCTACGCGCTGATGTCGGTCGTATTCAGCGAAGGTCTGTGTGCCACCCTCGGTTTTCTGTTGGGTTTCTACCTGCTCATCGTGCTCAACAGCCAGTGGTACACGTTGGCACGGTCGCTCATCAACACCCACATCGCATGGTGGCTGTTGCCTCTGGGCGTCTATGCCCTCATCTACTCGCCTTGGTATGTGGGTGCAGGCGCCGGTTTCGACCGTTTGTGCGAGACCTACGCCCACTTAGGCCGGTGGTTGCCCGGTTGGAACGTGTTGGCCTTCCTGGCTCTGCTGTGCCTGATAGCCGTCGTTTTCTTTGTGAACCGCCGTCTGCAATACCGTCTGATCTGGGCTGAGTTGGGCAAGACCGAGACCACGCAGTTGCGCCATGCGTCGAAGTTCGCCTTCTTCAACCGTTTCGGCGAGTGCGGCGAGTACATGAAGTTGGAGGCTCGCAGCATCATGCGCAACAAGAACCTGCGCAAGACCTTCATTTTCGCCAACGTGTTTGTGTTGCTCATCAGTCTGATCGTGTCGTTCACCGACATCTATTCGGGCGAGTACATGACCGTGTTCTGGTGCGTTTACAATTTCGCCATTTACGGAGCGATGGTGCTGGTGAAGGTGATGTGCTACGAGGGCAACTACATCGAATGTCTGATGGTGCGCAAGGAGAACATCATCTCGTTGCTTCGCGCCAAGTATTATTTCTACAGTGCGATGCTGCTGATACCCCTGTTGCTGATGATTCCCACGCTGCTGACGGGCAAGTGCACGCCGCTGATGCTTGTGTCGGTGATGCTGTTCTCAGCCGGACTCATCCATTTCCTTTTCCTGCTGATGGCCATCTACAACAAGCAGACGATGCCGCTCAACTCGAAGTTCATCGGCAAGGGAAGCATGGAAAACAACTATCTGCAGATTGTGGTCGAGATGTGCGTATTTATCGTGCCCATCATCTTGATCAAGGTGTTGGAAGCACTTTGGGGCGCCACCGTCAGTTACTGCGTCATCCTGGCCATCGGTCTGGGGTTCATCCTCACCCACCCTGTCTGGATACGCTACATCTACAACCGCATGCAGCGCCGCCGCTACGAGAATCTGGAAGGATTCCGAGCCACGAGGCTGTAAACGTTTACGAGTTAAAAACATATAAAAAGGTGGGGCATCCCACCTTATTTATTTATTTTTGCAACACAAAATCAAACTGCATAAAAACAACAATGAAAAAACAATCCTTACTGACTTTGATTCTCGCACTGTGGGCCGGCGTGAGCGCCTTTGCCGTGCAGAAACTGACCATCAATGGCGAGAATGTAGAGAAAACAGTGACACAGATCACGTTCGACGGTGACAATGTGGTGTTGCACTTCGCCGACGCCACCAACCAGACCACCGACATGGAAGGTGTGACCATCGAGATGGACGTGGCCACCGGCATCGACATGGTGAACAATGCCTTCAGTCTGAAGGGCATGGTAGATGGCACCCTCGACATCAGCGGTCTGGAGACCGACGCCGTGAGCATCTACGACGCCTCGGGCCGCATGGTGCTGCGCGCCCCCGTGAGCAGCGGCAGCATCCGGATGGACGTGAACCAGCTGCACAGCGGCATGTATATCCTGAAAGCAGGCAACCAAATTGTGAAATTCATGAAACGATAAGGAGGACGAGGATATGAAGAAGACATTATTCGGCATCGTATTGATGAGCCTGATGGCCCTGACAGCCACAGCTCAGACATGGGATTTCACCACCGCGCTCAGCGCGGGCGACCTGGCCAACCTGCAGGCCGACACCAAGAACTGGAGCGACGCCAACGGCGACCAGACCCGATTCTCGAACCTCACGGAGACGAGTGGCGAACTGAAAGCCAACGGACAGGTAATAGAATGGACCAAAGGACTGCAGTTCGGCACCTATGCCAAAGACAAGCTGCGCCTCGACCCCGGCGTGCGCATCGCCCTCAACGGCAAGAACCTGAGTGTGACCATCCCCGGCCTGAAGAAAGGACAGACGGTGACCGTGGTGTGCAAGACCGGCAACACGTCGGCCTCGCGCGGTCTGACCGTGACCAACCTGACCCCGACCAGCGGGTCGTTCAACAGCACCTCGCTCGAGGAGCAGACCAACGTGGGCACCGTGGATGCCAGCGGCGACGTGACGCTGACCACCCTGGAAGGCGGCATGAACATCTTCAGCATCAAGGTAGAGGGTGAAGGCAGCGAAGGCGGCGAAGGCGGCGACGAGCCCGGTCCCGACCCCCAGCCGAGCACCTTTGCCACCTCCATGAACCTGGCACAGAACCAGATGCACCTGACCCTGCAAGACGGCGACATCAAATATTATAACACCACCGACGTGAAGAGCGTGGATTTCGCCGACGACAACATCACGGTCGTGCCCTTCAGCAGCAATGTGAGCAGCGACGAGTATGCCGGCAACGTGATCAAGATAGGTTTCGCCAAGAAGAGCGAGGCCGGCAGCGAGGGTGAGTATGCCAACGAAGACGGCAAGGTAGTGATCAACGCCGCCAAGGGCTGGCTGGAAGCCGCCTACGTGACATGGGCACCCTATAACGACGGCGAGAAAGACGCCGACAGTTACCACGTGTATGTGAAAGGCGGCCAGTATGCCGACTACACCCAGATAGACCAGCCCCTGGTGCGCAACTACGGCAGTTACGGCCGTGCCGACGCCGTGGGTCTGCGTAGCGGCACCTATTCGCTGAAGGTCGTGCCCGTGTTTGGCGAGACAGAGAAAGCAGAGGCCGCCAACGAAGCCACCACCATCCAGGTGAAGAACTACAAGCGCGAGGGCTTCGCCTTCATGGGCGGCTACTCGCCGGGCGCCTACAACAGCGACGGCACCCTGAAGAGCGGCGCCGTGGTGGTGTATGTGACCAAGAACAACGCCAAGACCGTGACCGCCAAACTGCGCACCGGCACCTACACCGGATTCCAGGACATCCTGAAAGCCTACGAGACACCCGCCGACAACACCCCGCTCGTGATGCGCATCATCGGTCTGGTAGATAAAGACGACCTGGACCGGTTGGTGAGCAAAGAAGAAGGCATCGAAATGAAAGGCAAACGCGCCGACCATGAGGTGAACGTCACCATCGAGGGCATCGGCGAGGACGCCACCCTGCGCCGCTTCGGCTTCCTGGTACGCAACTGCAAAGGTCTGGAGATGCGCAACTTCGGCATCATCCGCTGCATGGACGACGGCATCTCGCTCGACACCGACAACAGCAATATATGGCTCCACCATCTGGACGTGTTCTATGGCAAGCACGGCAGCGGCGACCACGAGAAGGGCGACGGCTCTATCGACGTGAAGGCCGACTCGAAACTTGTGACCGTGCAGTACTGCCACTTCTGGGACACCGGCAAGTCGAACATGTTTGGCATGAAGAGCGAGAGCGGTCCCAACTACATCAGCTACGACCACAACTGGTTTGACCACAGCGACTCGCGCCACCCGCGCGTGCGCACCATGAGCGTGCACGTGTGGAACAATTTCTTCGACAACAACGGCAAGTACGGCGTGGGCGCGTGCACCGGTGCGAGCGTGTTTGTAGAGAACAACTACTTCCTGAAGACCAAGAAGCCCATCCTCTCGTCTAACCAGGGCACGGACGCCCTGGGCAGCGGCACCTTCTCTGGCGAGGACGGCGGCATGATCAAAGCCTACGGCAACTACATCGACCGCAGCATCAAGAACTTCAGGTACTACACACAGAAGAACCCCGCCTCGACCGGCTATGACGCCTACGAGACCGAGACACGCGACGAGCAGGTGCCCGCAACGGAGAAGACCGTGGCCGGCGGCACTACCTACAACAACTTCGACACCAACGCCTCGGTGATGTATGCCTATACCCCCAACGCTGCCGCCGATGTGCCCGCGGTGGTGACCGGCTGGGAGGGCGCCGGCCGCATGAACCACGGCGACATCCAATACGCCTTTAAGGACAATGTGGGCAGTGACGATGAAGACTCGGCCGTGGATGCCAACTTAGAGAAAGTCATCGACGGTTACAAATCAGCCCTGGTCGGCATCTTCGGCGGCGACGAGATTGGCGGCGGCCAAGGCGGTGAGCAAGGCGGCGAGCAAGGCGGCGAAGGTGGTGAGCAAGGTGGCGAAGGCGGTGAACAAGGCGGCCAGACCATCGAGGCAGCCATCGAGTGCAACTTCGAGAACAAAGCCCCTTCGAACAGCGCTTTCACCGTGACAGATGGCAACTACAGCAACTCAAAGGGCGAGGCCACAGTCAATGGCGTGACCTATAAAATCTGCCTGAAGATGGAGAGCAAAACCACGATACAGTTTACGACATCTAAAGACATGAAGATGACTTTGGTGTTCGGCAACAAAGAGACCAAAGACCAGAACCCGACCATCATGGTGGGCGAAACGAAGTTGACAGGCGCCGACCACCAGATCGTGTATGACCTGCCCGCCGGCAGCCATACGCTGACCAAGGCCGACAGTTGCAACCTGTTCTGGATAGGACTGGAATAGGCCCCCACCCTGACCCTCCAGCCCCCACCCTGACCCTCCCCGAGGGGAGGAAGTAAGCCCCCACCCTGACCCTCCCCGAGGGGAGGGAGTAGTTAGTATATTTAATAATGATTATATGAGAAAAATTGTTTATACGCTGTTGATGGCCGTTTTCGTGCCCGTAGCAATGACAGCTGGTGATTACAGCACCTATTATGAGAATCTGCCCGTGACGATGACGGAAGTGACGAAGCCCGTAATACCCGCCAACAAGGTGGTGCTGACCGACTTCGGAGCCAAGGGCGACGGAGTGACGATGTGCACCGAGGCGTTTAAGAAAGCCATCAGTGCCCTGACCAAGCAGGGCGGTGGTCATCTGGTGGTGCCAGAAGGCATCTGGCTGACCGGTCCCATTTCGCTGAAAGACAATATAGACCTGCACGTGGAGCGCAATGCCATCATCCAATTTTCGCCCGACAAACGCGACGCCTTGAAAACAGATGAGAATGGCAAGCCCGCCGACCGAGCCACCCCGGGCATCATCGCCTCGAAGCGTAAGAACATCAGCATCACCGGCGAGGGCACCATCGACGGCAACGGCAAATGGTGGCGCCCTGTGAAGCGCGGCAAGGTGAGCGACACCGAGTGGTCGCAGTTTAAGAACATGGGCGGCACCATCACCCCCGACGGACAACTGTGGTACCCCTACCAGTTGAAGAGCATGCCCGACGTGGCCGCCGACTACGAGGCGCAGGAGCGTATGCGTGCGCATCTGATCCGCCTGACCGACTGCGAAAACGTATTGGTTGAGGGAGTGACGGTGCAGAACTCGCCCCGTTTCCACATCGTGCCCCAGCGCTGCAAGAACGTCATCATCGACGGCGTGACCGTGCGCTGCCCCTGGAACGCCCAGAACGGCGATGCCATCGACATCGGCAACAGTCAGAACGTGCTGATCGTGAACAATGTGATAGACTGCGGCGACGACGGCATCTGCATGAAAGGCGGCGTGGGCGAAGCCGGTGTGAAAGCCGGTCCGTGCGAGAACATCCTCATCATGCACAACACGGTATATCATGCCCATGGCGGTTTCGTCATCGGTTCGGAGTTTTGCGGTGGCATGAAGAACATCGTGGTGCGCAACAACACCTTCAGCGGCACCGACACCGGTCTCCGTTTCAAGAGTTCCATCGGGCGTGGCGGCAAGACGGAGAACATCTTCATCGACCACATCTACATGAACAACATCAAGGACGAGGCCATCGTGTTTGAGACCACCTATTGGGACAACCATGTGGGAGCGAAGAAGCAAGAGCAGAAAGAGCGCACGTTTGTGCCCGACTTCACCGACATCCACATCAGCGACGTGGTATGTTATGATGTGAAGACAGGCATCTCAGCCCACGGCGAGAAAGGCATGATACACGGCATCGACATCCGCAACTGCACCATCGTCTATACAAAGACGGCGACCGACATTGCCGAGGAGTGCGAAATCACACTGGAAGGAGTGGAAACACGGCCACTCTGAGGCATAGTTCTTGAGACTTTTAGGCAAGTTTAACTTGTTAACTTGTCAACTGATAAGACATATAGCGTGCCGTCTTCGACACGGAAATGAACATCACGACCCTCAAAAGGCATGCCATACACCTTTTGAGGGTTGTTTTGGTATTGCGGACGCGGGTCGAGACGCAGCACCTGCAAAAGAGCCTCGGCCTGTTTCTCAGAAAAGCATCGGCGCAAGGCCGGAGGGAAATCCACCTCGAGCGTTTTCCATTCATGTTGGTCAACGAATCCGCTTTTGGCCTCGGCATGGGCATCCGCGTATGTGACGTAGGGCTTGATGTCGTAGATAGGCGTGCCATCCATCAGGTCGGCCCCCAGCACATGCAGCACCGGTCCTTGCGGACTGTCCCACTCCACGCTGGCGAGTCTGACCGCCGACAATCCGATGGGGTTGGGGCGGAACGGCGAGCGCGACGCGAAGACCCCCACCGCCTGGTTGCCCCCCAGTCGTGGCGGTCGCACCACCAAGCTATTGGCTTGATGCGGATTGGCCGAAAACTCCCATATCAACCAGAGATAATCAAAGCCGTCGATGCCCCGCAAGGCATCTGGGTTGCGGTATTGCGGCATGAACACCACCTTTCCGGGCAGGTCGGACACCAGTCCGCTCTGCTTGGGAATGCCAAACTTAGACGAGAATGGGGAACGGAACGTAGCTATGGGCTGGAGGAGCATGAGGTTTGAGATTTGAGATTTGAGGTTTGAGATTTGAGATTTGAGGTTTGAGGTTTGAGGGTTACATGTGATCGTACATGAAAGTAGGGACAGGGCGTGCCCTGTCCGACATCGGCGTGGTGATCGTCGTGCTTGCGGACAGGGCACGCCCTGTCCCTACTTGCGCGGCAAAGTAATCTCCTGCCCCATGCCCCAAAAAATCTTATACGGGAATGACATGCAGAACGGAGAGGGTGGCGAAGGTGATGAGAGTAAGAGCGAGAACGGTGGCAGGCACCCAGAGACCGCGCGGATTTGCCACCGCCTGCTGCCGGCCTATATATCGGAAGGCGATCCAGACGAAGACAGCCACCAGCGCCCCGACCGCGCCCCCCACGAGCAAGTCGCCTAAGAAATGGAGTCCGAGATACATCCTGGAATAGCACATGACGACGCCCCACCCCACCATCATCCACATGAACCATCTGCGCCGTAAGAGCAGCGACAGGAACGTGACCAAGGCCCACGCATTAGCCGCATGAGCCGAGGGGAAGCTCCAATGCCCCCCTTTCCATTCCATCACCGTATGTACGAGCGGCGCCAACTCATCGTCGTGCGACGGCCGATAGCGATCGACCATCGACCGGATGAGCTTAGCCGAGGCCTGGTCGCTCAGCACGATGAGCAGAGCGAGAGCCACCGCCACGATGAGCACCGTACGCCAAGAGCAGTTGCGCAGGATGACATAGAAGAGAGCCACATAGAAAGGGATCCACACCCATTTATTACTGTATAGATACATCCATCCATCCCAAAACAGCGAATGGCATCCATTGACCGTCAACAGGATCTCTTTGTCAATCTGTTCGAGGCTGTCGATGAAGGAAGCTAAGGCTAAGACCATGACTGGTAGTTGTTTATCGTTTTAGAGTTGCAAAGTTAACATTTTTTTCTGTAAAAAGAGTTTATTTGCCATAAATTGTTTAATTTTGCATCATCATACACCATCACCTATCCGCTTATGTACCGTTTTACAGCATCCCCTTCATCCGCCGAGCAGACCGTGCACCATTTGAGTGCCGACGGCCGGCAGCTGTTTCTGGTCTATATCACCGAGCACGAGCAAGAAAGCCTGCGGCGTTTCAAGTCCGAGACGCTCCGTCTCCTGCTCGAGGCGTATTGCACATGTATCAGCGAGGGCATGCCCGACGGCAGCGACGCCTTGTATCAGCGCCTGACCGATGGTCTGGGCCTCACGCCCTCGAAAGCGAAGCGGATGTCAGGTTCGCTGCGCAAGCTGTTCACCAACCACCTGGTGCTGACCGAAGGGTTGGAGCCAGTATGTGCGAACCTGAGTTGCGAGCGCAGCGGCGACGGCCGGTTGTCGATACGCGCCGGCATGGTGGAGATCGGTGTCGTGGAAGTATTGACGCCAGACGCTGATGCACCGAACGGCACAGTCGATCATGGCGGGCAGAATGGAGCACAGCACAACGACAAGGAGCAGGAGGAGCCCGGCAAGGTGCTGGAAGAGCCCGAGAAGGAGCAGGAAGAGCCTGACAAGAAGTTGGAAGAGCACAACAAGAGCGACGAGCAGGAAAAACACGACAAGAGCCAGGAGCAGGAAAAACACGACAAGAGCGACAATCAGGAAGAGCAGCGTCAGGGTGACAGCACAGGAGGCCAGTCGTCTGGCGCCCCATCGCCACACTGGTGGAACCTGAGCACGCCCGTGATAGTCGTGCTGTTTCTGTTGTTGGCCGCCGTGAGTTTTTTTGTCACATTGCTATTGACCGGTAGAATATCATTAGGAGCATCATAACATGTACAGACTGTATGTAGAATGCCGCGACCGCGCCTATATGGTCGCCATCGGAACAGACGTAGCGCAGGACGCTACAGGCATATTGAGCGTGAACACCAACGACCGCGACGAGTTGTTGCGCGTGAGCCATCGCCCCACGCTCATCTCGCAGAGTGGTTACCGTTTTGACCGCGAGGTGACCGTGAGTGCCATATCCGTGTCGGAGCGTCCTGCCGTGGAGCCCGGTCAGGGCATCGACCATACCGTCGATGTGACCATCACGCTGGCCGACCGTGAGGATGGAGCGCCCTGCCACCCCACAGACACCGCCGGCCAACTCTATATCGACGACACGGGCGACAGTTTCATCCTGCGCGATGCCGAGGGCAATGAGTCAGAGAACTGGCTCTATCGCATCACGTTCGTCTATCAGGGTCAGTCGGGCCATGCCGACATCTATTGCGCGTCGTCATCAACCATCTATGATGTAGTGATAGACTTTGGCAGCGAGGCGTCGCAGATGTTGGTGAAGCGCCACCGCGACGCCTGGGGAGCCGGTGCCATCGTGCCGCTGTTTGGCGGCTGTCTGCGCCATTTCTACCCCACAGCCGCTGCGGGTGCCGTCTATGACCAGCAAGACCGCGACCCGCGGCTGATGCGCAGTCTGTTTTTCAAACATCCCGGAGCCGAGCCCCCGCAGAGCGCATCCGACCGCCAGACCTTCCTCTGCACGGCACCCTCGGACAGCGACCCCTATTTGCAGTTCATCACCCGCCGCGACGCCGACGACCGTGGCGAGCGCCTGCCCAACATCAAGATCTCGTATCTGGCGCAGATCAATCGCAGCGGTTTCGACTTAGAGATGCTTCACCACGCTTTGGTGCTCCGTTTTCTGCACGAGGCCGTGCGCCAGGTGGCCGACAAGGAGCGTGTGCGGTGCAACACCCGTCAGGGGGTGGCCATCCGTGTGACGCTCCTGGTGCCTAATGTGATGGGGCAGGAAGCCGTGTCGGAGCTCATCGCCGACGTGTCGCGCATCGCCAACAGCACATCGTTCCGCAGCCAGTTGCCCGAGGGTTGTCCGCCACTGCTGTTTGCCGACGTGAAGTCGTGCTCAGAGAGCGACGCCTCTTTTCTCTACTGGATGAACACCACGCCCGTGAAAGCCGGCAAGGACTATCTGATCATCGACGTAGGTAAAGGCACCACCGACTTCTCCGTGGTTCACGTGACCGACGCGTCGAACGCCATCAGCCGCTACCGCTCCGGCTTCTTAGGTGCGGGCAATGCCATCTCGTATGCCATCTTTGAATACCTGCTTTTGCAGTTGACCGACGCCATCGATACCGACGACCGCATCGCCGAGATACGCCGTCTGCTGCGCAGCGAGTCGCCCGTGCTCTATGAGTTGGAAGACCTGATAGAACGCATCAAGCAAGGCGAGGAGATGACGGATGAGTTGGCCTCGCGCTTGCGTCGTCTGGCCCATGCCGAGCACTGGCCCGAGGAGAACGTGAGCGAACTGTTGCAGCACTTCAAGTTGGAAGACGAGGAGCGCATCATCGCCGGAGTCATCCACAAGATCGTAGCCGGCATCGCGCTTCGCACGCAAGGGCTGCACTACGACGAGATGATGCTCAGCGGCCGCGGTTTCCTCTACGCCCCCCTGGCCGACGAGGTGAAAGCCATCTTTGCCCGCCATGCCGATGAGGGCAGCGCCACGGGCACGGGCTACAGCGACGTGAACTACCGTCCGGAATACGCCAAGACAGGCTGTCTGTACGGAGCCATCGCCCCTGTGAAGATCAGTATGCAGAACAATATGACCGGCATACCGCAGTTTAGCGATGCCCGCACAGGTCATGAGATGAACGAGGCGGAAGTGAACCGAATGATCAACGAGCAGGCCGAGGAGAGCAAGTTGCTGTCTGACACACCCGAGGACACCGCGAAGCGGCGTCATGGTCTCTTCGCGATGGCGCGCAATTGGTGGGACTACATATTCTCGGATAAGAACCCTGACGAAGAAGAAAATGGCGACGACAGCGCAACCGATGACGACAAGGTGGCGGCATCGCCTGCCGAGCCTGAGAGTGCCCCTGCCGAACCGGTGGCCGTGATGGGCGACGACAATATCCGCGCCATCATGCAGTCGCGTTATCGCGTGCGTCTGTATGGAGCCAACACCCGTGTGTCGGTGGGCGGCAATCAATATAAGATCGTGGGTGGCGACCATCTGCCTGATGGTGACGACTGCCGTCTGTATTTCGACGGTGCTCATTTCTACGTGCGCAGCAAAGACCACAGTTACGAACTGGTAGAGGATGTGGCCCGCATCCCGAACACGAACCTGCTGTTTGAGAGTCTGTTCCCCTTCTCGCTTCAGATATTAGGGCGCGACCATGACATCCCCCGCAACTATGCGGTGGCTGAGTTTTAGAGGTGAGAGGTAGGAGGTGAGAGGTGAGAGAATAGTTCCGGGGCAAGGGGCAAGGGGCAGGAGATATGTTAGCCGCGCATGTAGGAACAGGGCGTGCCCTGTCCGCATGTAGTCGCAATTTGATAATCTCACAGCGGACAGGGCACGCCTCACAGCGGACAGGGCACGCCCTGTCCCTACTATCAAGCCCTAAACGCTCAACACTAAACAATAATCCTCTTTTTGCGGTAGTTTTCGCGGAATTCGGAGGGAGAGCACCCTTTTTTCTTTTTGAAGATGCGGTTGAAGTTGCTGAGGTTGTTGAATCCGCAGGCGAAGCAGATTTCGGAGATGCTGCGTGCCGTATCCACGAGCATACGTGCGGCGTAGCCGAGTCGGATGTCGATGATGTATTCCGAGAGATTGCGGCCGGTGTGCAGTTTGAAGAAGCGGCTGAAAGCCGAGGGACTCATGCCAGCGATGTCGGCCAATACGTTGAGTCTGAGTTCATCGCGGTAATTCTTGCTGATATGGTTTTTCACCTTCAATATCCTTCTGCTATCATCCTCGACCGCCACCTTGGCATACGACGAAGAGGCGAGCGTTCTGGCCCCCTCGCATTTCGACAGTTCATATAATATGGTAAGGAACTGTTGCACAGCATAGAATCCATCGGTGACAGAGCTGAGAGTATCGAGCAGCGAATAGACCTTCATGATAGCTCCCACGGGGAAGCACAATCCTTTTTTCGCCTCGTTCATCATCTTCCTGATGCTGATGAAAGGATTTCGGCCGAAGAAATTGTCTTCGGTCATATTGAAGTCAAACTGAATGGTGATCTCTCTGATATCCTCGCTTGTGCACTGATATTGTTCCCAGACATGCTCAAGGTCGGGACTAGTGATGAGTACGAGGTCATAGTCGCCGATCACCTCGCTGCTGTCACCCACGATGCGTCTGACCCCGCTAGCCCTCTCCACGAAGTTGAGCTCATACACTTCATGGTTGTGTATGGGGTATGTGAACTCCTTTTTTTGCCTGTCAGCAATATAGAGCACATCCTTACCCATGAGGGGCGTTATCTCATGTATGACTCTTCTGTCTTCCATCGCGTTATGAATCAGTCTTCAAGTGGCAATTCGAGTCTGATACCAGACTCAACGTTTCTGTTAGAGACGAGTTTGAGGCTTTTGATGATTTCAACGATTTTTCTGAGTGTGGTGACCCGTGTAGGCACGAGCGGCAGTCTGAGCACATTGTGTATGAAACCCAGTTCGTGCAGCAGCGCCTTGACACCTGCGGGGTTTCCATCCACGAAGAGCAGGCTGTACAGTTCCACGAACTTATAATGGATATTTCTTGCCGCGGCGAACTCGTTATTGAACTCCAGTCTGATCATTCGTGAGAACTCCCTAGGCAGCGCGTTGCCGATGACAGAGATGACGCCCACGGCTCCGCATGCCACCATTTGGTAAGTGATCGCATCATCGCCGCTGATGACATCGAAATGGTCGGGTTTGTTTTTGATGATTTCGTCTATCTGCTCGATATTACCGCTCGCCTCTTTGATAGCCACGATATTAGGGCAGTCATTGGCCAGTCTGACGGTCGTCTCCGCCTTCATGTTGATACCCGTTCTTCCTGGCACGTTGTAGAGCACGACAGGCAGCGTGGTTGCCGCGGCAATGGCCTTGAAATGCTGGTAAAGCCCTTCTTGCGACGGTTTGTTGTAGTACGGGCACACGCTGAGTATGCCGTCGATGCCGGCGAAGTCGCCATCGTGCAGTTCTTGCACGACCGCGGCCGTGCTATTACCTCCGCATCCCATGAGGATAGGCACCCTACCCTTCACTTGCTCAACGATACGTTGCTTGATGGTCTGCTTCTCGACGACGTTGAGGCAAGGTGTCTCGCCCGTCGTAGCCAGGATGCACAAGAAGTCAGCCCCATTGTCGAGTTGGTATTCGATGAGCCTTTCGAGGGCCTCGTAATCTACGTTTCCATCAGGTGTAAATGGAGTGACGAGAGCGATGCCCAGCCCTTTGAAGATATTAGTCAGATGTCCGTTAGACATTTCGGCAGAACAAACCCGTTTATTCTGCTCTCTGGTGATTAAATCATTTTGTACCATCATAATCTGGGTGCAAAGTTAGTGCTTTTTTTCCATTCCGCCTTACAAATTGACATTATTTTACTTATTTCAATGTCAACCTAAAAAAAGAAGTGCCACTATCCTCACGGACGGTAGCACACGTTTCCAAGAAAAATTACACTCTATTGATTGATTATTCATCTAATTCTCTATTCCATAAATGGAGAACAGTCTTTATCCGAGTAAATAACTGATAATAAATTATTGATAAGTTTTAGCACCTCTCATGGTGCCTTACACTTCATTTACGTTGCAAAAGTAGCGATTTTTCTTGATATTTATCGACAAAGCAGAAAATGTTTAAACAAATTTAACACTTACACACATATTTACCCCTTCTATCAATAAAAAACGGCATATCTAAAAATAAAAAAGGCAAAAAAGCGTTTTATAAACGTATGGAATACGTGAGTGGATTAAGCATTGTGATACCCACCTACAATCACGATTGTACGACGTTGGTGCGGAGCCTGCACCAACAGGCATCGCTATGTGCCGGTCTGCGCTATGAGATATTGGTGAGTGACGACGGCAGCACCGACCGCCGGGTGGTATCATCACTTCAGGCACTCACGGCCCTGCCCCACTACCGCTATCTGCGCCGAGACATCAATGCCGGCCGTGCCGTGACCCGCAACCTATTGGCGCGCAGCGCACAGTACGACCACCTGCTGTATATAGACAGCCACATGAGCATCATTGCAGACGACTACCTATCCCGCTATCTGGCTCATCCGGCCGAGCCTGTAGTCTATGGCGGCTACATTGTGCGAGCAGGTCTGTCTGAGTGGCGCGACCGTCTGCGCTACCGTTATGAGGTGGCCCGCCATCACGTCATCAGCATAGAGGAGCGCCAGGCCCATCCATATCACGACTTCCACACGTCAAACTTCATGATACGCCGCGAGCTGGTGTTACGCTATCCCTTCGATGAGCGTTTCCGCCGTTATGGTTACGAAGACGTATTTTTCGGCCGTCAGTTGGCCGAGGCCGGCGTGCGCATCCAGCACATAGACAACCCCGTGGGTTTTCATGAATTTGAGAGCAACGAAGCCTTTCTCCGCAAGACCGAGGAGGGACTGCGCACCCTCTGGGAGATGCGCCATGAGTTGCGGGGCTACTCCCGCCTGCTGTCGAAGTCGGAGCAGTTGCGCCGCTATCACTTAGGCGGCTGCATCCGCCTGTGGCACCGCTTGCTGGGCGGTCTTGAGCGTCGTCAGTTGCAGGGCCGCCATCCGCAGCTGTGGGTCTTTAACCTGTGGCGCATGGGCGAGTTTTTCCGGCTCAGTTAAGTCAACTGCCACGAGTTGTATTTTTGAACCAGAATCAATATGAAACTTCAATTATTTAATCACTACGAACATGAAAATAGCCTTTTTTGACACCAAGAGTTATGACCGCGACACATTTGACCGCGTGAACAAGGATTTCGGTTTCGACATCCAGTATTTCAAGGAGCGTCTGAGCATGAACACGGTATCGCTGACCAACGGCATGGATGCCGTATGTATTTTCGTGAATGCGGAATGCGACGCCCGTGTGATAGAACGCATGAGCCAGTACGGCGTGAAGTTGGTAGCGCTGCGCTGTGCGGGGTTCAACAACGTAGATATCAATGCCGCCAAGCAGCATGGCATCCGTGTGGTGCGTGTGCCCGCCTATTCGCCCCATGCCGTGGCCGAGTATGCGGTGACACTGATGATGGCGCTCAACCGCAAGGTGTATCGCTCTGTGTATCGCACCCGCGAGGGAAATTTCAAGTTGAACGGCCTGTTAGGTTTCGACATGTACGGCAAGACGGCGGGACTGATAGGCATGGGCCGTATCGCCAAGGAACTGATCAAGATACTGCATGGTTTCGGCATGAACATCCTCGCCTACGACCTCTACCCCGACAAGGCGTTTGCCGAGCAGTATGGCGTGAAGCTGGTGACGCTCGACGAGCTGTATGAGGGTTCGGACATCATCTCGCTTCACTGTCCGCTGACAGACGACACCAAGTTCATCATCAACAACGACAGCATCACGAAGATGAAATACGGAGTGATGATCATCAACACCGGCCGCGGGAAGTTGATCAAGACAGAAGACCTGATTGACGGTCTGCGCTCGCACCAGATCAGCGCCGCCGGTCTGGATGTCTATGAAGAGGAAGCCAACTACTTCTACGAGGACCGTTCGGACAAGATGATAGACGACGACAAGTTGGCCCTGCTATTGATGATGCCCAATGTGATCGTAACCTCGCACCAAGCCTTCTTCACACGCGAAGCCACCTACAACATCGCCGTGACAACACTTCAGAACATCCGCGACTTCGAGGATGATAAAGAACTGGTGAATGAGGTGAAATAGAGAGGAACCGGCTATCGCCCTTCGTGGAAATTTATTCATTTCACTCACACATCACCGCTTATTTCCGCTATGGTGTTTGCCAAAAGAATGCTTTTAGCGGAATAAACGGTGTAATTGGTAATTTATTTACACATCCGAAGGTTATTCGTGAGTTTTTTTGTAATTTTGTAGCCAAGAATAGACATAATCGGTAAACAGATAAAGAAAGAATGATCAATATACGAAAACTTGAAGCCGAACTATGGGAATCAGCCGATCTTTTGAGGCAAGGTAGCAAGCTGACAAGCAGCCAGTATTGCATGCCTGTGCTGGCATTACTATTCTTGCGCTATGCTTATAGTCGCTACAAGATGGTGGAGACAGAGATATTGCAGAATCGCCCAAGTCGTGGTGGACGTGTAATGCCTGTTGAACCCAGCGATTTCGCAGCCAAGAGTGCATTGTATCTGCCCCGTGAGGCACAATTTGACTATCTGGTGAACCTGCCTGATAACATTGTGGCTGCCGGCTTGAAGACCAAAGACGGACAGGAAATCAACTCATTGGGCGAGGCAGTGAACAACGCTATGCAATTGGTGGAAGATCAGAGCGAGCAGCTGACAGGCGTATTGCCTAAGACCTACACGATGTTTGCCGACGACCTCCTGCGTGAATTGCTGCGTATCTTCAATAATAAGACCATCGACGAGATCGGTGGCGACATCATCGGGCGCATCTACGAATACTTCCTTTCCAAGTTTGCCAAGGCTGTGGCTTCTGACGATGGCGTATTCTTCACGCCGAAATCATTGGTAAAAATGCTGGTCAATGTACTGGAGCCCACGCAAGGCGTGATGCTCGATCCCGCATGTGGTTCGGGTGGCATGTTTGTACAGACGGGCGACTTTGTGAATCAGGCAGGTCTCAATGCCAATACTCAGATGACCTTCTACGGTCAGGAAAAGGTGGAATACAATGCCCAACTCTGTCTGATGAACATGGCAGTACACGGCTTGAATGGTAGGATTGTCTCTGGTGACGAGGCCAACTCTTTCTATCATGACGCACACAACCTTGCAGGAAAGTGTGACTACGTGATGGCGAATCCTCCATTTAATGTGGATAAGGTGAAAGCCGAGTCTGCTTCTGCTGCCGGGCGTCTTCCATTTGGTTTGCCTGGCGTGAATCAGAAGACTAAGGAGATAGGCAACGCCAACTATCTTTGGATTAGTTATTTCTATGCCTACCTGAACGACCACGGACGCGCAGGCTTTGTGATGGCCAGTTCGGCGACTGACAGCGCCAACAAAGACCGTGACATCCGCGAGAAACTGGTGCGCACGGGTGATGTGGATGTGATGGTCAGCGTAGGCAACAACTTCTTCTACACACTCTCCCTGCCCTGCTCGCTGTGGTTCTTTGACCGCAACAAGCACGCCGACATTCGCGACAAAGTGCTGTTCATCGATGCCCGCAACTACTATACGGTGGTTGACCGCACCTTAAATGAATGGACAGAATGGCAACTCCGCAACCTGCAAGCCATCGTACATCTCTATCGTGGCGAGAAAGAGAAGTATCAACAGTTGCTTGCCGACTATCAATCTGTCTTAGGCGATACAACTGTAGCTTCTGCTCAGGAAGCACTTGATAAGCAAAAGGCCATAGCGAAAGAGGCTATTGCCAATGCCACCCGTAAAGACAAGAAGCGCATCGAGGCTGAGCAGAATGCCCTCATCGCCGAATTGGAAGACACGCTCGAAACGGCCCGACAGCACGAATGGCTCACAAAGAAGTTTGGCGACGGTGAATATCAGGATGTGCTTGGCCTCTGCAAGATAGCCACCATTCAGGAGATAGAGGAAAAGAATTATTCCCTGACTCCCGGTGCCTACGTCGGTGTAGCCGAACAGGAAGATGACGGCGTAGATTTCCATGAGCGCATGACCGAGATTCATGCCGAGTTGGCGAAGCTGAACAAGGAGGCCAACACGTTGATGGACGAGATAATGAAGGAATGGAATAATCTAAACATGAAGTAAGTTATGGCAAACGAGGTTGCAATCATCGAAACCAGAGCCACACAACTGGCTGAAAAGATAGAGTTGTTGGTGACGGAGGCACGTCGGAAGGTGGCTTCTGTTGCTAATACTGCGCAGGTATATACATACTATGAGATTGGTCGCTATATTATTGAAGATGAACAAGGTGGCAAGCTACGCGCCGAATATGGTAAAGGTGTATTGAAACGTGTTTCTGAACGACTTACTGAGCGATTAGGCAAAGGTTGGTCGGAAGAGAATCTGCGCCTAATGAGGAAGTTTTATACCCTTTATTCCCATGTGCAATCACCGATTCTCAAAATCCAAACCACTGGTTTGGAAATTCAATCCCCCAAAATCCAAACCAGTGGTTCGGAAATCTCTCAACCTGCTGATAATGATAACCAGTGGTCACCAAATCAAAGATTTACGTTGCCATGGTCACACTATTTGATACTGACTCATGTCAAGGACTCAGACGCACGTAGTTTCTATGAGATAGAAGCATTTAAACAGCAATGGAGCAAACGCCAACTGCAACGCCAGATAGGTAGCGGTCTCTATGAACGTCTGGCATTAAGCAGAGATAAGGATGAAGTGATGCGACTGGCTACGGAAGGACAAGTAGTGGAAAAAACCAGTGACATCATGAAAGACCCGCTGGTGTTGGAGTTTATCGGCTTGAAGCCTGACGCATCCTATAGCGAGACAGACCTTGAGAGTGCCATCATCAGTCGCCTGCAGGACTTCCTGCTGGAGATGGGAAAAGGTTTCCTTTTTGAGGCAAGACAGAAGCGCTTCACCTTTGAGGAACGTCATTTCTACGTTGACCTTGTACTTTACAACAGACTCTTGCAATGCTATGTCCTTGTAGATTTGAAGATGGACGACCTCACCCATCAAGACCTGGGACAGATGCAGATGTATGTCAACTATTATGACCGCTATGTAAAGGAAGATTTTGAAAAGCCTACCATCGGGATTCTTCTTTGTGAGCGCAAGCACGATGCCCTCGTAGAACTCACGCTGCCAAAGGATGCCAACATTTATGCACAGCAATACGCACTTTGTCTGCCTGACAAAGCCCTGCTGCAACAGAAACTGCGTGAATGGATTGCAGAATTTAAACAAAAGGAGGATGAGGTATGAGTGAGTGGAAGGAAGTAAAGTTGGGAGATTGTTGTGAGATATTTGCAGGTGGAGACAAACCCCAAATTTTTAGCAACTATAAAACATCTAAGTGCAATATTCCCGTCTATTCGAATGGAATAGATAACGAAGGATTGTATGGTTACACAAACATAGCAAGAAGTGAAGCTAATGCTATTACAATTACAGGAAGAGGCGCAAATGCTGGAACTGTTTATTTTAGAAAAGAACCTTTTTTGCCAATCATTAGATTACTTACATTAATTCCCGACACTACAACGATTGATGCCCACTATTTGTATTATTTATTAAAAGGCAGATCTTTTTTGAGTACAGGTTCTGCTCAACCTCAAATTACGGTTCCCAATATATCACGGTACGAAATAGAATACGACCCAGACTTAATTACTCAGATAAAAATTGCCTCCATCCTTTTCCGCTACGACTCTTTGATAGAGAACTATCAGAAGCAGATCAAGTTGTTGGAGGAAGCAGCACAGCGACTCTATAAGGAATGGTTCGTCGACCTCCACTTCCCCGGCCACGAAAATACCAAGATTGTCGATGGTGTGCCTGAGGGGTGGGAAAAGAAACCTGTGGATAGTATATATTCTATTAAATATGGAAAGAATTTATCCACAAAGTTGATTTCTGAAAGCGGTGAATTTCCGGTGTATGGTGCAAATGGAGTCATTGGCTATTATGATAAGGCTAATTGTAACGAACAAGTAGTCTTGATAACCAGTCGTGGTAATGGCAGTGGAGATGTTTTAGTGACATATCACAAAGATGCTTTCATTACGAATAATTCTTTCATTGTTTTGCCTTTAGAAGATTATTCATATTGTCAGTTACCCTTCACGAATCAGTTTTTGAAGAATGCGAACTTTAGAGCTGTAAGGACAGGAGCAGCACAACCTCAATTGACAAATCAATCTATACATACAGTTGATGTTGTACTTCCTTCTAAAGATGTCATAATTGATTATTGCGATAAAGTTTCTTATAATAACAAAATAATAATTCTCTTGAAAAATCAAATCCGCCTCCTCACCGAGGCCCGTGACCGCTTGCTTCCCAAGCTGATGAGCGAAGAGATAAAAGTATAACGATTATGGCAAAACCTTATAGATTATATGATATCAAAACAAGCAGAAAGGAACTTCTGATAGAAAATGCTTCAAAGTACCTTTTCTTCGCGTGGACTCTTAATCGTTTGAAAGAATTTTTGCTTTGCCGAGATGCAAAAAGGATAAATGAGGGATATATAACCAAGAGTATCCATAAGACAGAATTGCTCAAAGGTTTTAAAGAGCCGGACAAATTGGTTGACAAATGGCTCGCAGATATGGAATTCATAGGGCTGATAAGGGGAGAGTATGACCCTCGAATAGACCAACATCTTATTTATATCACGGAAAAGGGCATAGAGGAATATAAGAAACAGACCTATCATGTGCTTGCAGCAAATCTATTGGAAACGCAGGAAAGCAGGAGACTGTCCAGAATCGCCATTATCATAGCTGTCATTTCAGTCTTTGTGGCAATTGGAATTGGAATTGTATCAATTTGTTATAAATAATCTTATCTATTATGGCAAAGGACTATAGCGAAGATCATCTGATACAGCGGAGTGCAGCCGAGTTGCTGGAAAAGGAACTGGGTTGGACGAGCGTGTATGCCTTTGATAAGGAGGTGCTCGGGGATTACAAATCCCCTCAAGCCGGCACGCTGGGACGTGCGTCGTATCATGAGGTGTTGTTGGCGGGTCGTTTCCGCAAAGCGCTGAAGACGCTGAACCCTTGGCTGACGGACAAGCAATTGCAGGAGGCTACGGAGCGCATGACGGAGCACATGAGTTCGCAGACGCTGATGCAGATTAACGAGCAGAAATATCAGTACATCAAGGACGGTGTGCCTGTGACCCGCGTAAAACCGAACGGCGAGACGGAAGAGGTGCGTGCAAAAGTGATTGACTTCGCGTCGCCAGAGAAGAACGACTTCCTGTGTGTTCGTGAGATGTGGGTATATGGTGCGCTCTATCATCGCCGGGCTGACATCGTGGGCTTCGTGAATGGTCTGCCTTTGCTGTTTATGGAGTTGAAGAACCACGACGTGGAAGTGGTGGATGCCTTCAACAAGAACTATCGCGACTATCTCGATACGATTCCTCAACTATTCTATCATAATGCCTTCATCCTATTCAGTAACGGACTGGAGGCGCGTGTGGGAACCATAGATTCCAAATGGGAGTTCTTCCACGAATGGAAACGACTGAAGGAGGAAGATGCTGGCGACATCGAACTACCGACGATGCTGAGGGGAATCTGTAAGAAGGAGAACTTTCTGGACTTGCTGGAAAACTTCATCCTCTACGACCATAGCGGAGGACATACGGCAAAGATATTAGCTCGCAACCACCAATACCTCGGTGTGAACCAAGCCGTGGAGATGTATCGCAACCGTCAGTATCTGAATGGCAAATTGGGTGTATTCTGGCATACGCAGGGTAGCGGTAAGAGCTATTCCATGTTGTTCCTCTCGCAGAAGATTAGACGTAAGTTTGAGGGCTCGCCTACATTCCTCGTACTGACCGACCGCGACGAACTGAACAAACAGATCAGCGACACGTTTGAGAACTGCGGACTGTTGGGCAATGTGAAGGCGAAGAAGTTCATCGCCAGCAGTGGCGAGGACCTGAAATCGAAGTTGAAAGGCAATCCGTCGTTCATCTTCTCGCTCATTCAGAAGTTCAACGACCCGAAAGCTGAACCTATTTATCCCGACCACGATATTATCGTGATGAGCGACGAGGCACACCGCACACAAAACGGCATATTTGCCGACAACCTGATGCACTTGCTGCCCACAGCCCACCGCATTGGTTTTACGGGAACGCCGTTGCTGTCAAACGACAATATCACGGCGCGTACATTCGGTGGCTATGTCAGTATCTACGACTTCAAACGGGCCGTGGAAGATAAGGCTACAGTGCCTCTCTATTATGAGAATCGTGGTGAGAAACTACAAGACCTGAAGAATCCAGAAATCAACGATGAGATAGCAGCCGCCCTGGAACAAGCAGGCGAACTGGATGCTTCGCAGTTGGCCAAGCTGGAACGTGAGTTCGCCAAGGAGGTGCATCTGCTGACGGCTGCCAAACGTTTGCGACTGATTGCCAAAGACTTTGTGCATCATTATAGCGACCTGTGGACTTCGGGCAAGGCGATGTTCGTGTGCTATAACAAGGTGACCTGCGTGCGAATGTTCAACTATGTGCAGGAATACTGGCAGCGCGAAATCAAGGCTTTGGAAGAAACCATCGCAAAATGCACCTCGCAACAGGAGGCACAGGAGATGCAGCGCAAACTGGAATGGATGTGCGAGACGGACATGGCGGTAGTCGTTTCGCAAGAGCAGAACGAAATACAGACGTTCCAGAAGTGGGGCCTCGACATCAAGCCACACCGTGAGCGGATGG
>CAMVAT010000038.1 GCA_947165505.1 uncultured Prevotellaceae bacterium
GCGACGAACGGGTGCAGACCCGGGTGAAGTAAATTTTTTCTTGTTTTTCTTGTTTATTGTAAATATAATTATTATATTTGCAATAAATTTGTAAACGATGAAAAATCAAGTACTTGCAAACCCCTTTGTCGTAGGGAGGTATGTGTCGGATGACTTTTTCTGCGACCGTAAGCAGGAAACGGATTTCCTGCGCAAGCAGATACGGAACGGGCGCAATGTGGCGCTCATCTCATCGAGGAGGATGGGAAAGTCTGGCCTGGTAGCTCATTTCTTCAATCAGAGCGATGTGAGCGAGGAGTATTATACTTTTTATGTTGATATTTATGCCACTTCCTCTTTCTCTGAATTTGTCTATCTGCTGGGAAAAGCCATCTATGAACAATTGAAACCGAGAAAGACGGTATGGGCGGAGCGCTTCTTCCAAGTGATTTCTTCTTTACGGGTCGGCTTCAAAATCGATTCGCAGACGGGTGATACCGTTTTCGACATTTCTTTGGGTGATATTCACTCGCCACAGACCACTTTAGACCAAATCTTCGAATATCTGGAAAATGCCGACCGCCCGTGCATCGTGGCTATCGACGAGTTTCAGCAGATTGGTTCATATACGGCCGAACGGGGTGCTGACGCGCATCCTCTTGGGGCAAACGTGGAAGCATTGCTTCGGACGAAGATACAGCAATGCCGGCAGACGCAGTTTATCTTTTCAGGCAGCAAGCGGCACCTGATGAGCAATATGTTCAATTCTCCTGCCAAACCATTTTATCAAAGTGTCATCATGATGGGATTAGAACCCATACCATTGGATGTCTATACCGACTTCGCTGTAAGGATGTTTGAAAATAGGGGGAAGACCGTGTCGCCGGAGGCTGTCAAGGCGGTATATAGACGGTTTGAGGGGTGTACGTGGTTTGTGCAGATGATGATGAACGAATTGTTTGCGCTGACTCCGGTGCAGGGCGTGTGCGGCACTGACCTCCTGGCTGAAGCCTCTGCTCATATCATCGCCAGCCAGTATATGGGATATCAAGAACAGATGGCACATCTGCCACTGAAGCAGAAGCAGTTGTTGATTGCCATTGCCAAGGAGAGACAAGTGAGTGGCATCACATCGGCAGCTTTTATCAAGCGCAACCAACTGTCTTCTGCCAGTTCGGTGCAGGCGGCCTTGAAATCTCTATTGAAAGAGGACGTCGTGGTCAATGACGATGGACGTTATCGCATCTACGACTATTTCTTCGCAGAGTGGATTGCTGAGAATTACTGACGACTGAAGTTGACGGCGTCTTGCTTCATGGCGCGGCTCACATCCATCGCGTCGAAGGGAAGCGCACCGCGGCCCAGTTCGGGGGCGTTGAACGACTTCAGACAGTTGTCGTAGAAGTCGGGATGCTCCTGCGGCAGCACGAAGGGCTTGTGCGCCCGCCCCTCGCTGTCGATATAGCAGAAATAGGGCTTGCCGTAGAGACCGTCGTCGCGCTTCGAGGCAAAGACAAACCAACGGCTGTCTGACGACCAACTGTGATAGGTGTCGCTCTGCCGACTGTTGACAACGCTCAATGTGTCGATGGCGCCGCTCTTAAGGTCCATCAGTTGTAAGTCGGTCTCGGGATGCCAGATGGGGAACGTGCCGTAGTCGGCCACGGTATAGAGCAGGTAGCGCCCGTCGGGACTGATGCGCGGGTGACAGACGGAGCGTTGAGCGTTGAGTGTTGATTGTTGATTGTTGAGCTGTGCCTGCTGTGCGTTTTTGGGGAATATCGTATCTGTTTTTTCGCCGAGGGTGCCCGTGGCGGGGTCGAAGGGGATGCGCACCAAGGCATAGCGCAGGTTTTTGATGTCGTTATGCACAAGCGGGGCGGCATCGGCGGCACAGTAGTAGATATAGCGGCCGTCGGGCGAGAACGTGGGGAAGGTCTCCAGCACGGTGCTGTCGCTCAGCAGGCTGCTGCCGATGATCTTGTCTGTCTGCAAGTCTGCCACATACACGTCCGATTTGGTGTCGAACACTTCCAGCCGTTTCTTCGACAGGGAGTGGAATCCCGGGATGATGATATTGGTGGAGAAGGTGATATAGCGGCCGTCGGGGCTGAAACCGTAATAGACGCTGCCCGACACCATGTCGGCGGTCTTGATGTTCAACTTCGACAGTTTGCCGTCGCGGTTGAGCAGGGCGCCGCCGCCCTCGCCGCGCACATACATCATCGAGAGGTTGGGGTCTTGGTTGCCATACACGTGGCAGTTCATGCAGCGGTTTTCCACAAGGTTATAGTCAGAGATGACACGTTCGTCGAAGGTCTCCACGCAGCGCTCGCACAGTGTCAGGTTGTGCCATACTTCGTAGTCGGGCTCTATCAGGCGGTAGGTGAGGTAGGGGTCGATGGTTTCTTGTGTCACCTGCCATGTAAACGACTTGTAGGCATACCATTTGCCGCCGGTCTTGGCGGTCACCGTCACATCGATGGTCTTTCCGGCGGCGGCCTCCAGCAGGTCTTTCCAGTCGTCAAGGTCGAAGCACACGCGGTGGCCGCGCTCGTTCACCTCTATGCTGTCGTCACCACATACGGCCCTCACCTGTATGCGCTCGTAGTCGCCGCGCAGCAAGAAATTAAGCGGCGCGATATTTTTCGGGATGGTCACATCCGTATAGTCAGGATACATCGGTGGCAGCTCGGCGCTGGCTGTCACGTTCTCCGGCTGTTCGCTGCATGCCAGCAAACAGCATATTGTCAGGATATATAGCAGTCTTTTCATTATTGTTTGGTCGTTTGGGCGCTTTGGAGTTTGGACATTAGTTATCGTGACTGTGTGTAGGGACAGGGCGTGCCCTGTCCGCAAGCAGGATAAGCGTCATGCTAATGGCGGACAGGGCACGCCCTGTCCCTACATGCGCGGCGAACATTTCTCCTGCTCCCTGCCCCTTGCCCCTTACCCCCAAACTATCCTCTCACCTCTTTTAATACTCTGCCGCTTTCATTCGGTCAAAGTAGTACCAGTAGGTGTCTTTGAAGGCGGGGTCACCCCGGTGCTGGTTATACAGTTGGAATCGTTGCAACTGTGCCGGGTCTTTGATATATTTGTCCCATTGCTCCCCAGGGGCATCGGTGCCGGCCAGGTAGATCATCAGTGCCTGCTGGTAGAGGGGCTTGATGCGCTCGTGCCCCGTGTTGATGCAGTAGAGGTCGTAGTCGCGTTTAAACCCTTCGATGTCTTTGAGCAGCAGCAGCGTGCACAGCATATAGTCGAGGGCCACTGTGTTTTCGGGATTCGATTCGAGCAGTTCGGTCATCACTAGGTGCAGGTTGTCGCCTACTTGCAGCGTGTCGGTGCGGTTGACGAATTTCTGCCGGTGGGCGATGTCGGCTTTCACCTCGGGTGTCATATAGATGCCCGGTCTGTGGTGCTTGGCCCACTGGCGGTGTGCGATGGTCTTGTCGAGCAGTCGCAGGTATTTCAGGGCGGCCACGGTGTCGCCGCTCACCAGGTTGGCCTCGGCCAGCCGTCGCACCATCCTGGAGTTGCGGTTCTCGTGTGTGAATACGTTGCCCATCATGGCGGCCCGTTCGGTGAAGGTCATGTCGCCCAGGGCGTAGTAGAGCTCGTTCATCATCTTGATGGTGAAGATGGGCGTGTCGGGACCTATCTTATAGAGGGTGCCTAAGTCGGTGAAAGAGAGCGCAAACAAGTGGTCGGGCAGTTGGCCGCGCTGTGCCTGTATCAGGTGGTAGTAGAACGACATGGTGGAGGTGGGTGCCTCCTGGCTCTCCACATATTGCACCACCTGGTCGTAGTGGCCGAAGTGGTATTCGTTGTCCACGAGCAGGTCTTTCTCTATCGCCATTTCCGGGGCGCCTACCTTGCCCAGGCCGGGGTAGGTGAGGTTGTCGTAGGTGTGCAGCCGGTAGATGTTGTTGGTGATAAGGGTGGCGCTGAAGACTATCAGGGGCAGCGACAGTAGCGCAGGCCAGCGGTAGTCGGTCTTCTGGCGGAAGGCGCCGATGATGGCAAGCAGGGCGGTGAGCCAGCAGCCGATGCCGAACATACGATACGAGAAATAGAGGGCGATGGCCAGTGCCGCAAGCGTCAACGCCCAGTGCCACGTGGCCAGACGGCGGCGTGCCACGTCATAGAGCAGAAAGATGAAGATGCCGCCGCAGAAGGCGATGTCGGAGCGCAACAGATAGGTATGCCGGAAGTGGAAGACGGCCAACAGCGTCATCAGTGCGATAGCCCAACCGAAGGCACCGCGCCGAAAGCCGCACCGCTGCAGGGCGCGGCGCAGCAGGTCGCCGGCAGTGAGCAGCACCACCGTCAGGATGGCGGGTCCGGCGTAGGTATAGTAATAAAACTGCGTGAGAAAGTCACCTGTCAGGCAGGCCACCCAGGCGGGTTTGTCGAAATAGGTGCTCACGTATTCGCCCGACATCAGAAACAGCTGGTTCTGCTCCTGATAGTAAAAATGATAGCGATAGCAGAAGTGGAAAAAGGCGAAGCAGGCCACAGCCCACAGCCCGATGACCAGATAGATGCCCCATGGTACCTGCATCGCCGCACCACGCTGCTGATCTTCTTTCTCCATTCCCATTTCCTTCTCCTTTTCCTTCTCCTTCTCCATTAGCCAACTAATGTCCTTTATCTTCCCTTTAACTTCCCTTTAACTCCCCTTTAACTCCCCTTTAACTTCCCTTTAACTCCCCTTTAACTCCCCTTCTTCGAAGCGATGCACTCCATCTCTACCAGCCATTCGGGGCGGCACACCTTGGCAAGCACCAGCACGTGGGGGATATCGGGGTAGGCGCGTTGCATGAAATCGCGCACCACCTCGCTGTCAGACCCGTCGCGCAGGTAGATGATAAAGTATTGTATGTCGTTCATCGTGGCCCCTCCGTCTTTGAGCAGGGCACCGATATTTTCCAGCAAACGGGCTGTCTGGCGGCGTATGTCGCCCATGTATATCACGTGCCCGTGCTTGTCAATGCTCGCCGTGCCCGAGATGTAGTATATCTGTTGGTCGTCGAGTGTCAGGCGGGTGCCGCGCTCGAAGGCCACGCCATATTCGTGGGTGGGGTTCAGGTGGTCGAAGGCCTTCAGGTAGGTCTTGTCGCCCTCCTCGATGTCGGGGTAGGTGAGGAAGTCCATTGCCACCGATGCGCTGCGCGTCTGCGAGAACCCGCCGATGCCTGTGCTGGCGATGAAGTGGGTGTCGATGGTCAGGCCGTAGCGGCGGAACACGTCGTTGCGGGCTTTCACCACGCCCTGGTAGTTGACGTCGATGTCGGCCACGTAGATCCATGTGCGCACGCAATGGGTGTCCAAGCGCAGGTGTTGCTCATCCATCCACCGCAGGTATTTCTCGAAGAGCATCATCGTCTGCAAGTACGAGTTGTTGCCTCGTGTCTCTTCCTCTGTCAGGCGGATGCTCTGGAAGTGGTAGCGGTCTGCCTGGTCGGTGGTCTTAAGCAGCAGCGTGATCTTTGAATTGTCGAGTGGTGCCTGTTCCACCACGCTGGTGAAGGCGGGCGACAGCTGTTCCTGATAGAGTTCCGACTCTATCAGTTGTTGGTATTGGTTTTGTGCGTCGCTGAGGAATATCTTGCAGTATTGCAGCCGTCGGCCCTCCAGTCGTTCCATGTCAAGGTAGTCGCCAAGTCGCAGGTAGAGCTCGGCCAGTCGTTCTGCGAATGTGCCCCTGCTTTTCGGGGCCATCGTTGTGTATTTGTCCATTGTTTTCTTATTTGGCTGCAAAATTAGTGCAAATCGAAGACAATACAAAACAAACTCGTTTGTTTTTATTGTTGAGATGCCGCCTAATTTATCAAAAATTAGTGCAAGTTGAGAGAAATACAAAATGAAAAAACCCGTTTTTTCATTTTTATTTCCGAGACGCCGCCTAATTTATATAAAATTAGTGCAAAATATCGATTAAGCGAAAAAAATGAAAATACCTTTTCATTTTTGAGCGAGAGATATTTATTGAAATCGAAGACAATACACGATTTTGTCCTTAAGCGGACAAAATCTTCCAAACTCGTTTGTTTTTATTGTTGAGATGCCGCCTAATTTGGCGTCGTGTGCCACTTTTGCCCTGATTCTTACGGTTGATAGACTGCCTGATATTACAAAATGTATCATTTTTTTTACCAATTGTTACAAATCGCCGAAATGACGCGAGAATGACAAAAAAAGTGATTGTAGTTTAAAAATTATCAAATATCTTTGCAAGTGGAAAAATTACATGGCGCACCGAACAAAGTTCAGACAGAAGCGCAGCGACTGCAATCAGACAATCTGACAACTATTCATGGATTGTGTTGAGGTTTCAGCTTGAGCACATAAATAAAATCAACTATATTTTCTAAACTAACATTTATTATCAAAATTTACTGCCTATAAGAAAAAAACCGTTTAAAACCATCGCCCAAAGTCCACCTTATATTATTTAGGGTTGGCAGGATATTAGTCGCATGCGTCTAATGTCCGGAAATTATGAGTGTTATCATGCAGTTTATACTATTTAACCTAAGAATACTTTAAGTATGAATTTGAATCTCAGAAAAACAGTGCTGCTGGTGAGTGCATGTGCCGCTGTGGGCTTCGCGTGCCCGGCATACGCCTCTGGCGACACTGCCCCGCAGGCAGTACAGCAGTCAAAGTCAGTGAGCGGTACCGTGGTCGGAGCCGATGGCCCAGTCATTGGAGCCACAGTGCTCGAAAAAGGTACTTCGAACGGAACAGTTACCGACATCGACGGTAATTTCTCTCTTAACGTTCAGCCCGGTGCTACATTGGTCATCTCCTATGTGGGATACAAGACACAGGAAATTGCAGTGGGCAATCAGTCGTTTATCAATGTCAACATTTCTGAAGATGCCGACGTGCTCGAGGAAGTCGTGGTCGTCGGTTATGGTGTCCAGAAGAAGAAACTCGTCACAGGTGCTACCGTACAGGTGAAGGGTGAAGAAATTGCCAAACTGAACACTACCAATGCACTCGAGGCCATGCAGTCAAGCTCTCCTGGTGTGCAAATCACACAGAGTTCTACTCAGCCCGGTAAGGGATACAAGGTGTACATCCGTGGT
Organism: uncultured Prevotellaceae bacterium; assembly: GCA_947165505.1. Classification (GTDB taxonomy): domain Bacteria; phylum Bacteroidota; class Bacteroidia; order Bacteroidales; family Bacteroidaceae; genus Prevotella. Next base: position 7,080 of record CAMVAT010000038.1, read on the forward strand.
ATCGGTACCACTGGTAACTCTTCACCTCTTTATGTGATTGACGGTGTGGCAGGTGGCAGTCTCGACGACATCAACCCCAACGATATCGAGAGTATCGACGTGCTGAAAGATGCTGCATCGGCTGCCATCTACGGTGCACGTGCCGCTAACGGTGTGATCCTCGTGACCACAAAGCAGGGTAAAGCCGGTAAGATTGAAATCAGCTACAACGGTGCAGTTGGTTGGTCTAATGCTTACAAACGTCCGCAATTGCTCGATGCTCAGCAGTTCATGACCATCATAGATGAGTACAACTTCAATACTTCTGGTTCTAAGATGGAATGGGCAGGCTTTATTCCACAAGACATTATTACTAAGGTTAATAGTGGTTGGTCTGGCACAGATTGGTGGGGTAAGTTCGAGAACAAGAATGCAGTACAGCAGAATCATTCTGTGACCTTGACAGGTGGTACCGACCGTTCGAAGTTCGCCATGTCTTACACCTACACCGGTAACGAAGGTATCATGGGTGCCGATCAGGCTTCTTACTATAAACGTAACACCATTCGTCTTAATAGCGACCATGTGCTCCTCAGAGTCAAGGACTTTGATGCCATCACCATCGGTGAAAATATCTCCATTGGTTATACCAAGAGCCACGATTTGGCTGAGGATGGTATGTATTGGAGTTATATTCACAGCTTGCTCCAGACGTCTCCGTTTATGCCCCAGTACGCTTACAATGGAGATAACTATTTCTATCAGGATTTTGACGGTACGGTTAGATATGGTCAAGGTTGGAACTCTTCTTTGTTCAGCAACCCTTGGGAGAACCTTACAAATGGTGGCTTCAACTCTATGGCAGAGAGCCGCAGTTTCAATACCAATGCAACTGCTTTCGCCATTATTCAGCCTATCAAGGGCCTGAGACTCCGTTCGCAGTTCAACTATAACTGGAATTCTGGAGGATATCGTAGCTATGGTGAGCCGGCTTCTTCTGGATATGGAAATGCCACATCAATTGTCTATACTAATAGCCAGAGTGCATCGTTGAATACCGGTTGGTCTGTTGAAAACACCTTGACTTACGACCTTCCCGTCTTCAACGGTCACAAAATCACTGCCATGGTTGGTCAGTCCTTCCAAAGCTCCGCTTGGAGTTTTAATGTCGGTGGTTCCAATAAGGTCTCTAATGGCGACCAGCTCGCAACTCTGAAGGGTTGGGATTCTGCATGGCTTTCTAACTTTAAAGTCGTAAATGCTACTGATGTAACTTTGACTGGTAAACCCAATGATGAAGAATACCTCGCTTCTTGGTTCGGTCGTGTGACTTGGGACTGGAACGAGACCTATATGGCTACGGTAACTATGCGTTATGATGGTTCAAGTATCTTCACCGATGGCAAGCGTTGGGGTTTCTTCCCCTCAGTTTCTGCTGGTTGGGTGGTGACCAATGAACCCTTCATGGAGAATTCACGCAGTTGGCTCGACTTCTTCAAACTCCGTGCATCATGGGGTCAGAACGGTAACAAGGATATTGCTAAGTACCAGTATTTGGCTACAATTGCTCTGTCGGGCGAAGCTGGTGACAGTGGTTACAAATTCGGTTCTGACATGGCAACTTCCGTCGCTGGTATTCCTATGACTGGTGCTTATGCCAACATCGTGCCTAACCCCGACCTCACTTGGGAAACCTCTGAACAGCTCGACTTCGGTTTCGACGCCCGTTTCTTCGCAAACCGTTTGGGCGTGAACTTCGACTGGTATAAGAAGACGACAAAGGACTGGCTGATTGGTGGTAATCTGCTGGCCGTCTATGGTACTAACCCTGCTGCTATTAATGGTGGTGACGTGGAGAACACTGGTATTGAACTCGCTCTCTCTTGGAACGACAATATTGGTAAGGACTTCCGTTACAACGTTGGCGTGAACTTTGCAACCAACAAGAACAAGGTAACCCGTATTGCTAACGATAACCACTATATCAATGGTCCTGGAGGTGTCCTCTCACAGGGTACAGAGTATATCTACCGTGCTGAGGAAGGCAAACCCATCGGTTACTTCTACGGCATGTCCTACAGTGGTATCTGGCAGAATCAAGATCAGATTGACGCTGCACGTGCAGCAGGAAAGCCCGTTCTTGATAGCGCAATGCCTGGTGATATGATTTGGGATGACTGGAATGGTGATGGTAAGATTGTCTTCGCAGAAGGAGATGATTGTGACCGCCATGAGATAGGTAATCCTAATCCGGATATTATGCTTGGTATCAATCTTGGTCTTACATGGAGAGGTCTTGATTTTGCTGTTAACGGTGCTGGCGCATTTGGTCAGCAGATCATGCGCTCATACCGTTCTTTCAGTGATGCTCCTTATCAGAACTATGATACCTCAATTCTGAATCGTTGGGTTGGTGAGGGTTCAACCAACACACAGCCACGTATTACAAGTACAGGTAGTGAGAACACAAACTGGGTTTCAACCCGTTATATGGAAGATGCCGATTTCTTTAAAATCAAGACCGTCACACTCGGTTACGACTTTAAGTATCTCTGGAAGTCTTGCCCGTTCCAACAGCTCCGTCTCTATGTGCAGGCTCAGAACCTCTACACCTTCACCGGTTACACAGGTCTCGATCCCGAGGTTGGTAACTCTGCTGGTGGTAATGGTTGGGCATCTGGCGTTGACCTCGGTCTTTACCCGCCGTCGCGTACTTTCTTGATTGGTGCAAGTATTAAATTCTAATTTGAGAATAAGTTATGAAAAAATATATTTTATCAGCTTTAGTTGTTTCGTCGGCAACCTTGTTCACAGCTTGTAACGACATGCTGGACACCGATCCACGTGTTACAGAGTTGACAGCGGCCACATTCCCAGGTAAACCTGCAGATGTTGAGGCGTTGAATGCAGCTACCTATAGTATCATGAACACGTTGGGTGGCGGAGATCAAAGTGGTATTTTAAATAATCCTTTCTATTGGTGGTCGCTTATGTCAGATGACTGCTATGGTAGTGGTGGTTTGCAGGATAATGTAGCAAAGTCACTGCATCATTTTACAACAGCAAATGCTAACCAGTATGAACAGGATTTTATCCTCCTCAATGGCGGTATTGCACGTGCCAATAACCAGATTGAGACCATCGATAATGTGCCTTGGACAGGCGCCCAGAAAGCCCAGCGTGATCAACTCCTTGGCGAGGGCTATTTCATGCGCGGTCTTTATACACTTTGGCTAACCCAGTTGTATGGTGATGTGCCTCTGATTACCTCTACCACCGTTACTGATGAGATGCAGCAACAGGTGAGTGCTGAGGAAGTGATTTACCCGCAGATTCTTTCTGACTTCGTCTCGGGTATGAACCTTATGGGCACTGAAGCTGGCTTTGGTGACGGTCATGCCAACAAGTATGCAGCCGAAGCATTCATAGCCCGTGCATATATGTTCTGGGCTGGTTTCTATAAGAAGGTAAGTGAACTCTCAAGCGGCGACGCCACCATCACGCTCGTAGAGCAGGAAGGTTGCCCTGGAGGTACTCTTTCAAAGAATGATGTTGTCAACTATTTGAGGGACATCACGAACAGTGGTCGTTACAAACTCTGCCCGGACTTCCGTTCTCTTTGGCAGTACTCTAACAGTCTGCTCTGGGATGAGGCACACGATGGAAAAGGACATGCCTATGAATTCATTGCCGACATGCCCCGTGAGTATTGTTTCGACCAGCCAGGCATGGGTAATGGTAATACAGAGGAAATCTTCCAGATTCAGTTCTTGAATGCCTCTAAGTGGGCCATCGGTGGTACCTATAACAACCCGCGTATGTATTCAAACTACCTCTCTTGTTTCTGGGGTCTTCGTAATGGTGCAACCAATGACAATGGCAAGCGCGACAAAACTTATCCGTTCAACCAGGGTTGGGGTCAGGGCACTCCTTCCGTCAATATTTGGGCAGATTGGGAAGATGCTGAGGCTAAAGGCAATTATAAGGATATCCGCAAACTCGGTAGTTTGATCGACCTCGATCATGAACTTGATTCCTATACCTATGAAAAGGACGACTGCGAAGAGTCTGGCTATGCTGTAAAGAAGTATGCTGACGTAAACCTTGATGCTTGCGCTGCTGACAACGATTCATGGTGGTCAATGTGTCCCGGTTATTCCTCCAGTTCACTTGACAACAAACAACAGGGCGACCACTTCGAGGATTATTATCTGATGCGTTATGCTGACGTGTTGCTGATGCTGACCGAGCTCACCGGTGATGCAAGATACATGAATGAAGTTCAAGCACGTGCAGGTGTTCCTCAGACCGCTTACTCATTGAAGGCTGTTCAAGATGAGCGCCGTTGGGAGTTCGCTTTCGAGGGACTTCGCTTCAACGATATGCGCCGTTGGTCTGGCATCGACTCGGGTGAGAATTCTTACGCAGCTGTGGCTCTTGAGAAACAGAGTGGTAAGTCGATTACCGTCAGGGGCAAGAGAAATGCTATGAATATGGCTCATATGACTTGTTCTTGGGCCAAGCGTTACGCTGCCACCAATGGTTTCTTGCCTAAGCCTCAGGCTCAGATTACTCTGATGAATGGTAAGATGGAGCAGAATCCTGGATGGGATTTAGCTGATCCAGAGACACAATATAAAGTTCTTTACTAATATATAAAAAGAAATCAAGATGAAAAAGATATTATTTATGCTATCTGCCGCAGTATGTGCTTTCGTTGCTTGTGATCCTGTTCATGAGGATATCAGCAATGGCGATCACATCACTGCTGACGAGCTTAAAGCGATGTCTACGGTCACTGTTGACAAGGTAGTCAAGATCGGTGATGCGAAGACCTATACGGCTACAAAAGATGCGCCCATTGTTTTGATGGAGAACGTTGACGTTACTGACTGTAGCGGTGTCGTCATTTACTTTGTCGATAAGATTGACAAATACTGGCAGGTTTCTTTCTTGCCAGACGGAAGCTTTGAACAAATCCCGGGAGGTGTTACAATGTACAGATGTAGTTTTGGTAACAATGAGCTTAGCGTCCTGGATCAAATCGTTCTGAAGCACACTGAAAACACCGATCAAAACACGGTCTATGTCAAAGCCATTTATAAATGCTATGGTGCTAAGGTCGCTCCTGGAAAAGAAGGTCAGTACGGCAACGTGATTACCTGCCAGACCTCTGCTCCCGTTAATGCAATGTGGGATATCGGTGGTAAAGAATTTATCGGGGCCTATGCATCGAAGAAAATGAAGGTGAATTGGAATGACAACGGTGATTTCGTTACAACTCCTTATGATGTTGTTCTCACTGCTGTTTGTCCTGATGGCACCCTGCTTAAAGTGAACTACCCTGTAGCATGTGACGAGATCTCAGATCCACTTATCAAGTACTATATCTATGGCGATCCTAATAGGACTGATGATGAAAAAGCAGAAGACCCGCAATTGCCATTCAAACCTGCTGCTTGGGATGCTGCTGCCATGCGTTTCAGTTCTACTGAAGGTGCCCATCTGCCCACCATTCCCGATGAAGTGTATGATGGCTTGAAGACCCTGATTTTCGACGTTTCAGATGTTACTGCTGATTTTGATTTGAAGGTCATGAATGGTTGGTGGAGCAATACCTATTACGATCATGTGAAGTGGGTCGATGGCTTGAATGAGCTTCAGATCACTCCGACGATGGCAAGGGAATGTGCGAAGAAATATCAAAACTCCGACCCAGCCGGTGGTAAAGACCTTGACCTCATGCTGTATTCTGGCTCTATGACACTCAATACAGTTTACTATGAGGAATAATAAGTTCTTATGTGTTAAATATTTAAACATCCGTTATAATGAAAAATTTAAAGAATTATAGTAAGCTCTTACTCTCCACGCTTATTGCTTCAAGTCTGTTTGTGGCTTGTAGTGAGGAGATTAGCGAAACTACATGCGATACCCCATATATAGCTAATACGGGTAACCTCAAAAATGCTGGTCAAGCTGTAGATTTGGGTCTCCCCAGTGGTACTAAATGGGCGAATATGAATGTTGGAGCCACTTCAGAGTCTGACAATGGTGTCCTCTTCATCTGGGGTGATGTGACAGGAACGCAGATCCAGGCTAACTCTGTTACAACATATACAGATGTAACAGACCAAACAGCGGCATCTGATTTGTTTAATATGTTCAAAGGGGCAGATAAGGTTGGAGCAATTTGCGACACGACAAATATAGCCAAACTTGCTGAGCCTATGCTTATAGACTTATCGGGTATAGATGATGCTCATGAGAAAAGGGATAAAATTGTTTCATTCGTAAAGGACAAATTGCAAAATCTCATTGACAATTCTTATACGGAACTTCTTGAGGCAACTCTTACTAATGATGAGTTTGCGTGCATCATCGATTGGAATGGTTCTGAATTCGTCGAGAGATTACCTCTTAAAAATGATGCAACTGAAGAGGAGAAGGATGCCTGTTACGAGGGGTTTGATTACACCTTGTTGACAACTCTCGTGATTGACCAGATTACTACTACTCAAGTCGACTTTGTCGAATCTCCTTTAGCTAATAATTATACCAAAGTTACTGATCGGTTTGATGCCGAACAGCGTCAGGACTATAACGGTGGTGACATAGGTTCATCTATTCCAAGTGATCCGAAAGATTGGGCGGGTAAGAGTTTTACCTTCGTGCCAGCTTATAGCATTATTTCTGATGCCAAACATGATCCCGCTACTGCTAATTGGGGCAGCAACTGGAAAATGCCAACAACTGCTCAAATCAAAGAATTGGTTGAATTGTGTACATGGGTATTTGAAGGCACTGGATATCGTGTGACCGGTCCTAATGGTAACAGTATATTCTTGCCTGCTGCAGGTTATCGTTACGAGAATGATTGTTACGGAAACGGAAATGCCGGCTATTATGCTTCTGGAGAGATTACTGGTACTTATCATTTCCCCTCAATGGTGGAGCAAATGAATGGCTCAATGGGAACGGTTAGTGGCAGTGAAAACATGCCTAACATGTTGATTTTCCAGCATGGCCTGTATGATTCTCTTGGTATCTACCATAATTTGAGTACAAGCTTTGGCGTGTCTATCCGACCGGTACAGGAAGGTGGCAGACCTTAAGTTACCCCGGAGCATCATTAATAGAGTTTGATGTAAGTGCTTGATGACAATTTTTTGATTGTTAGTAGGGCACAAGATAATTACTAATAGGCTGGCTCAACTGATTGAACCAGCCTTTTAAAGCAAAATAATGATTAATAAAAAAACTTCCAGTGCCATCCTCTATGTAAGTTTGCTGGCTTTCATCTTGTTTGTCGCATACATCTTACATGTCAATCAAGAGGTACTCTATACGGCACACGACCGTTCTGAATTTATCTTCGGGGCGCCGTTTTTCCATTCGCTTCTTTCAAAGCCCTTTGGCTTGATGCAATATGTAGGAGCCTGGCTCACGCAGCTCTTTCATCATCCGGCTTTAGGGGCAGGTGTGCTTGTGGCTATCTGGGCACTTATATTCTTTGTGGGGAGCAAAGCTTTCCGGTTAAAGGGGAGTGCCTTGGCACTGATGGTTTTGCCTGTTGCTTGTTTGCTCGCTTCTGTCGTCGATATAGGTTATTGGATCTATATCTCACCGATTAGAGGTTATTGGTTCTCGCAGTCGGTAGGTTATTTGGTCATGCTCTTGCTCTTGTGGGCTGCTCGTTGCACGCCGCGCAAATGGCATCTTGCTTGGTATCTGCTGGCCTTTTGCATCTATCCCGTACTTGGGTGGTTGGCCATGCTTTTTGTTTTATGTCTGGCGTTTTCTGAAAAACCAACATGGCGGGAGCTTTTTGGCTTTTTCATGCTTTTATTTTTCGCCGCCATCTGGCATACTTTGCTCTACTCACACTTGAGAACTGATGAAGTTGTGCTGGCTGGTCTGCCACGTTTTATAACGCCCATCGACAGTAGTGCTCATCTTACTGTTCCTTTTTGGGTGCTTGCTGCCGTTTCCGTGCTCCTTCCTTTGTGTGGCCGTTATTTTTCCAAGTGGTATATCCCGGTGTTGAGTGTCGTTGCTGGTATTGTATTTACATGGTCGCTCATGTTTAAAGACAAAAACTATATCAATGAGATGCGTATGGTGCGCTATGCATTCGATGACAACTGGAAGGAGGTCCTTAGTATGGCTGAAGAGAATAAGAAACCGACCGCCACGATGGTCTTTCTTAAGAATATTGCCCTCATGAACGAAGGCGGGTTGCTCGACCGTTCGTTCAAATTGGGTAACGATTGCGTAGGTATTACTAACCCGGATTCACTACACGTCAGCCTGTTTGACATCGCATCGCCTCTGGTCTATTACAACTACGGCATGATGAATGAAGCCATCCGTCTGAGTTATGAGAATGGTATTCAAGCTGGCATGTCGCCTTTCTACTTGAAAATACTTTCTCGCTGTGTAAAGGCTACCGGTGAAAAAGAACTGCTTGAACGTTATAATGCCAATCTGCACCATCTTCCGTTCTATGGCGATTGGCAACCGGCTCCTGTTTCCAAACAAATCAGCGAACTGCAACGTGCCTATCCCGATGAGCTCACAGGCATTGAGAATAGTGACAGCTATATTGTCAATAGTATCAGTCTGTGGAACGAGACCGACAGTAAGGTGGCTTCAGAACAGGCGTTGTTCTATTCTATGATGCGTTGCGACTCTAATCGCTTTTGGGCATCATTGCGCAATTATGTGAAGTCGCACATGGACGAAGAATTCCCTGTGCATGCACAAGAGGCCTATATCCTTTACATGGATAAAGCTCCTGAACAAAAACGGATCATGCTCCCAGTCCAGCAGGCCGTTTACGAACGCTACACACAGTTCTGGAAGACTCTGGAAAGCCTTGCAACGCCTGGCATGAGTCTTGAAGATGTGGGCGAGAAAATGCGTGAAGATTGGGGAGACACCTATTGGTGGTACAACATCTTCGGAAAAAAATATTTTATTGTATATCGTGAGATTGACAACGAACTTCCGTCATAAAAAGAATGAAAAAATATATCCATCCCTATTTTCAGTGGCTGGCTGCTGCTTTGCTGCTGTTGGCATCGTGTGCAAATCACCCCGATGTGCCTTCTTCATCCAAGGAGGCGAAGGCTTTGCCTGACATTTACCCTGATTATTGTGAGGTCACAGTGCCTTGCAATATCGCACCGCTCAACTTCATGCTCCCTGCCGACGAGTATGAAGCGTGCGTGGCTCGTTTCACTACGCCCGATGGCGGACAGCAGACCTACGGCAATGGGGTGAAGGTGCAAATCCCTGAGTCGGAATGGCACGACATGCTTGATGCCTCGAAAGGCAAGAACATCAAGGTTGAGGTTTGGGGGCAGAAAGATGGCGAATGGCTGTCGTTCAACCCGTTTGAAATACATGTGGCGGAGGAGCCTATTGATGAATATGTGTCGTACCGACTTATCGAACCGTCGTATGTGGCATGGGATTTCATGGAGATTGCTCAGCGCAACCTTACCTCGTTTGATGAGACGCAGATTTTCAACAACGACGTGACAATGAATGACCCTAAAATCGGTCAGTGTATCAACTGTCATAGTTACCAAAACTATAAGACAGATAACATGCTTTTTCATGTGCGTCTCGCTAATGCTGGTACTGTTATCGTAAACGACGGCAAGGTCTCGAGGGTCAACATGAAGCGCGACTATACGATTTCAGGAGGTGTCTATCCGGCCTGGCATCCAACAGCTAAGTTGGTAGCCTTCGCGGCTTGTAAGACACGGCAGGCCTTCCACACGGCTAATCACAACAAAATTGAGGTGTTCGACCTCGCCAGCGATTTGATTCTTTACGATGTGGCGACCGATTCTGTGAGCATTATCTGCAACGATTCTACGCTTTTGGAGGTCTATCCTACTTGGTCGCCCGATGGCAAATATCTCTATTATTGTAAGACGGTTCCGCTACCTGAAGACTTATACGGCAAGGATATCAGGTCCACCTTTGAAAAAGTGCAATACAACCTTTATCGCCGTCCGTTCGATTTGGCAACACGCAACTTTGGTGATGAGGAAATGGTCTATGATGCAGTATCTTCCAACAAGAGTGCTACCTTGCCTCGCATCAGTCCTGACGGACGCTATCTGCTTTTTGCCTTAGGTCAGTATGGCTGTTTCCATATCAGACATGCTGATGCCGACATTGTTTGTATGCCGCTTAACCAGGATTCGGTCGCACATCATGGCGAAGAGTCCCCGTCATTCCTTGATATGACCAATTTCAACAGCGAAGGATTTGCTGACAGTTATCCCACTTGGTCGAGCAACGGCCATTGGATCATGTGTAGCAGTCGTCGGGTTGACGGCAACTATAGCCGTATCTATTTTTCCTATTTCCACGACGGGAAAGTGGAGAAGGCTTTCCTCATGCCGCAAGAAGACCCGGAACAGGACACTTATCTGCTGAAGTGTTATAACCGTCCGGAGTTCATGGTTGAGCCTGTCACCATCAGCGTCGAAGAGTTCAGCCGCGTGTTTGAATGACGTTTTAAAATTCTCAATACCTTTTTAAATTCTCTAATTCTCTAACTCTCTAATTTTATAATCTTCTAATATTTTAATTTTCTAATATTTTAATTTTCTAATTTTCTAATTTTCTAATTTTTATAATTTTTTAATTTTGAAACTCCTTCGTCCCCTTTGCACGCTCCTGTTTGGTATGGCGGTCTTCCTCTTTTTCGGGTTGGCCTATCCGCATCATTTGCATTATCAAGAGCAATTTCAGCTTTTCCTCTTCGACAGTTCCTACGTGTGGGAGGTCGTAAAACTGCCTGGTGGCGTAGCCGACCTGTTGGGACGTTTCTGCACTCAGTTTTTCCTTTTTGCCTGGCTGGGTGCACTGATGATTGCGATTCTGCTCTCAGCAGTGCAGCTCCTGACACTCCGTTTGTGCAATTCATTAACCGTTGCCCCTTCAACTGAACAAAAAAACAATGTTCAACGTTCAACGTTCAACGTTCAATGTATATATGGTCTGAGCTTTGCGCCGTCGTTCCTGCTCTGGCTCTTCCTGCTCGATGAGAATGCGTTGTTGGGAGGTGTATGGGCGGTCTTACTCACACTGCTTGTCTTCTGGGCCTTCGACAAGATTCCCGATGGTTGGCTGCGGCGTGTGCTGCTTATCATCGCTGTTCCTGTACTCTATTGGATAGCAGGCCCCGTGTGCGTGCTCTTCTTCCTCCTGCAGGCGTTGCGTTATCGTTCGGTATGGTCGCTTGCAGCACTTGCGTTAATGGTTGCCATGCCCTTCGTCTTGTCGAATCACATCCCTGTACTGTCCTCTAAATTGTGGTTTGGTGTCCATTATCACCGCTATCCGGCTGAAACGCCGACCTTGCTTTGGGCTGCAGTGTTGTCAATTGTTCTCCTCGCTCTCTTCGTCCGTGCATTCAAAGTAAAAACCTCAGATAATAAGTCCTCTTCGCGAGTCTCTCTTTTGGGGAGGGGGTACGGGGGCATCTTCTCTTTTGCCCTTGTCGCTGTTATCATGGGCTTTCTCGTCATGAAAAACAGCAATTTCAAAGCGGAAAAGGTGATGCAATACGATTTCATGGCCTGTCACCAGCAATGGAACCGCATACTTGAGACCATCAACGCCGATAAACCCAACAACCAAATCGGTGTGACGGTGCAGAATCTGGCTTTGGCGATGAACGGAATGCTTGGCGACCACATGTTTGAATATCACCAGAACGGAACCGCCGGCCTTTTGCCCGATGTTCAAAGCGATGCGACCAGTCCGTTGCCTACTGCCGAGGCATTCTATCAGCTGGGAATGGTCAATTTCGCACAGCGGGCAGTGTTTGAAGCCCAAGAGGCCATCCTTGACTTCCAAAAAAGTGCACGCTGCTACAAACGGCTGGCGCAGACCAACCTCGTCAACGGTAAATACGAAGTAGCTCGCAAATATCTCATGGCGCTGCAGAAGACTCTCTTCTATAGTGATTGGGCTGAGGAGACACTGCCTTTGTTGGGGAATGAAGAGGCGATAGCCAAACATCCCGAATACGGACGACTGCGCCAGTCAGCCTACCATGAAGACTTTTTCTTCGCCGACCAGGTTACGCCCATGATGCTCCAAACCCTCTTTTCAAACAACGAGGGCAATCGCCTTGCCTATGAATATCTGATGGCCGATTATCTGCTGACGGGCGACCTTGAAAGCTTTGCCAATACTGTGGGGTGGGGCGAGAAGTTAGGCTATCAAGCCATTCCCCGGCATTTCCAGGAGGCTTTAATCCTGTGGTGGAGCATGAATCACGGGAAAACCGAACAACAGCCACCTCAACTCAGCCCTGCCGTTGTTCAGCGCTTCAGCCAGCTCCGTTCTTTCCTTCAATCGCCATCCATGACCCCTGAAGGCCTCGCCCAATCTTTCGGCGACACATATTGGTATTATTTCTTTACCCAACTTTCGCAAGCTCCAGTTGACAGGTAATGTCCTCTATCTTCTTCTATCTCCTTCTATCTCCTTCTATCTCCTTTTATCTCCTTCTGTCTTCAAAAAAATCGGTTTTTGGGTTAAAATTTGAGTGTATTTTTAACATTTATCCGCAAAAAACCATATAAATTGCAAAAAAGTATCAAAAATAGGCAAAATAATGCGAAATAAATAACACGGATTTCACGGATCTATATGCTGATAATCAGCAATAACATAAATCCGCGAAATCCGTGAAATCCGTTGTCTGTTTACTTCTTCTCTTTATAGACTCTCCAGTACGCGTTTCAACACCACCTGTGCCGAGATCTCACGGTTGGCAGCCTCGGGGATGACGATGGAGTGGTCGCTCTCTATCACATCGTCGGTCACGATGAGTCCGCGCCGCACCGGCAGGCAGTGCATGAAATAGCCGTTGTCGGTCCATGCCATGTGCTCGGTATCGACAGTCCAGTTCATGTCGCGGCTGATGATCTGGCCGTAGTCCTCAGGATGCGTCACTCCCGGGCAACTCCAGTTCTTGGCATAGATGAAGTGGGCTCCCTCGAAGGCTTTCTTCTGGTCGTACTCCACGCGGGCGTCGCCCACGAACTTCGGGTCGAGCTCATATCCCTCGGGGTGGGTCACCACGAAATCCACGTCGGCGGCATTCATCCACTGGGCAAATGAGTTGGGCACGGCTTGGGGCAGCGCACGGCAGTGAGGGGCCCACGTCAGCACCACCTTGGGTCTTTTGCTCTCCTTCCAATACTCATCAATGGTGATGAGGTCGGCGAAGGCTTGCAAGGGGTGCACGGTGGCTGTCTCCATGGCTACTACGGGACGGCCGCTGTATTTCACGAACTGTCCCACCACGGTCTCGGCATAGTCGTACTCGCGGTCGGTCAGTCCGGCAAACGAGCGCACGGCGATGATGTCGCAGTACGAACCCATCACGGGGATGGCTTCGAGCAGGTGCTCGCTCTTGTCGCCGTCCATAATCACGCCGCGCTCAGTCTCCAGCTTCCACGCGCCGGCGTTCACGTCGAGCACGATGACGTTCATGCCCAGGTTCATGGCTGCCTTCTGTGTGGAGAGGCGCGTGCGCAGGCTGTTGTTGAAGAAAATCATCAACAGTGTCTTGTTCTTACCCAGCGACTGATAGGCATACCGGTCGCGTTTCACATCTTGTGCTTCGGCGAGCGCTTGCTTCAGGTCGCCGATATCTTCTACGTTGAAAAAGGTTTTCATAAAAATCTAATATGAGCCCCCCTCTGACTCCCCCGAGGGGGAGAATGGTTGGTGTGGGGGGTATGGTTTAAAAAATCATTTGTTATTGGCTTTTTTCCCCCTCCCTCGGGAGGGGGTAGGGGTGGGGCTTTACCCCCTCACTTGTCCTTCGCCCTCAATCAGCCACTTGTAGGTGGTGATCTCTTCCAAGGCCATCGGACCGCGCGGACCGAGTTTCTGGGTAGAGATACCAATCTCGGCACCCAGGCCAAACTGTGCTCCGTCGGTAAACGAGGTGGGGGCGTTCCAATACACGCAGGCGGCATCCACATGCTGCTGGAATCGGTGTGCGGCCGTGGCGTCGCGGGTGATGATGGCCTCGCTGTGACCGCTGCCGTAGCGGTCGATATGCTCCAAGGCCTCATCCAGTGAGGCCACGGTCTTCACGGCCATCTTATAGTCCATGAACTCGGTGCCGAACGAGTCGGCGGTGGCATGCTCCAGCAGTGGATAATGGCCGCTGAGCTGTTGGTAGGCTGCGTCGTCGGCATAGATGACCACGTTTTTCTCGGCAAGTGGTGCGCACAGCTCAGGCAGTGCGCCGAGGCGCTCGCGGTGGATAATCAGGCAGTCGAGGGCGTTGCAGACGCTCACGCGGCGGGTCTTGGCATTCAGGATGATGGCCTTGCCCATCTCTACATCACCGTCGAAGTCGAAATAGGTGTTTACCACGCCGGCGCCGGTCTCAATCACGGGCACACGGGCCGTGTCGCGCACGAAGTCGATGAGCTTGCGGCCGCCGCGGGGAATGCACAGGTCGATGTAGCCTACGGCATTGAGCATCTCGCCCGTGGCCTCGTGGGTGGCGGGCAACAGCGTCACTACGTCGGGGCAGACACCGTGGCGCTCCAGCACCTCGTGGATGAGGGACACCTCGGCGCGGTTGCTGCTGTCGGCATCCTTGCCGCCCTTCAGCACACAGGCATTGCCGCTCTTGAAACAGAGCGAGAAAACATCGAAGGTGACGTTGGGACGGGCCTCGTATATCATGCCAATGACGCCGAACGGCACACTCACACGGCACAGACGCAGTCCGTTGGGCAGCGTCTTCTGCTTGGTGACGTGACCCAGCGGCGAGGGTAGGGTGGCCACATTGCGCATGTCAGAGGCGATGCCTTCCAGACGGCTCACAGTCAGCTGCAGCCGGTCGTAGAGCGGACTCTCTTTCGACATCTTCTCTAAGTCGAGGGCATTGGCCTTCAGAATGCGGTCCTGACTCTTGATGATGGCGTCGGCCACGTCGAGCAGGATATCGTTGCGCTGTGCGTCGGTCAGCGTGCCCAGGGCCTTGCTGGCACGCTTCACTCGCTCAAAGGTTTCTTTCAGTTGCATGGTTCAAATTCTGTATGGGGTACGTTGTCTTTGTTCTTTGCCAAGTCGATGAGGATGTGCTCGCGCTCGCCGTTGGCGATAATCACACGGATGCCCGCGTGCTGCACCTTCTGGGCGGTGGTATATTTGGAGTGCATGCCGCCGCGGCCGAAGGCGCTCTTCTCGGCCTTGATGTATTGCGAGAGGTCGCTCTGGGGCGATACTTGGCGGATGAGTTCCGAGGCAGGGTCGTCGGGGTGACCGGTGTAGATGCCGTCGATGTTGGAGAGCAGGATGAGCGTGTCGGCCTTCATCATCTGGGCAATCAGGCCGCTGAGCTCGTCGTTGTCGGTGAACATCAGTTCGGTGACGCTCACCGTGTCGTTCTCGTTCACGATGGGCAGCACGTCGTTCTCCAGCATCACCGTCATGCAGGCACGCTGGTTGAGGTATTGCTCGCCCGGCTCGAAGTTTTCTTTCATTGTGAGCACCTGACCCACGTGGATGCCGTACTCGCGGAAAAGGTCGTAATAGAGACCCACCAGCTTCACCTGACCTACGGCAGAGAACAGCTGACGTTGCTCTACCGAGTCGAGCGAGTGGTCAACGGTCAGCTCCCTGCGCCCGCAGGCCACCGCGCCGCTCGACACGAGTATCACCTCATAGTCCTCGCGCCTGAGCCATGCCACCTGATCGACCAGTGCCGACATGCGTGTCACGTCGAGCTTGCCGTCGGGGCGGGTGAGCACGTTGGAGCCTATCTTGATAACGATTCGATGTTTCATATATGCTATGCTTTGCCAGCGTCTTTCTTGCGTATCTCCACACGGCGTATCTTGCCCGAGATGGTCTTGGGCAACTCGTCGACAAACTCTACGATGCGCGGATATTTGTAGGGGGCGGTCTCGCGCTTCACATGCTGCTGCAGCTCCTTCACCAGGGCGTCGCCGGCCTTGTCTTTCCACTCCTTGCCCAATACCACGGTGGCTTTCACCACCATGCCGCGGATATCGTCGGGCACGCCCGTGATGGCACACTCCACCACGGCCGGATGGGTCATCAGCGCACTCTCTACCTCGAACGGGCCGATGCGGTAGCCGCTCGACTTGATCACATCGTCGATACGGCCTTCAAACCAGTAGTAGCCGTCTTCGTCGCGCCAGGCCATGTCGCCCGTATGATACAGACCGTCGTGCCAGGCCTCTTGCGTCAATTCCTCATCACGATAATACTCCTTGAACAGGCCGATGGGCTTGCGACGATCCACTCTGACCACGATCTCGCCTTTCTCGCCGTCCTCGCAAGGGCTGCCGTCGGCGCGTATCAGGTCGATGTTGTACTGGGCGTTGGGGATGCCCATCGAACCGGGCTTCGGGGTCATCCACGGGAAGGTGCCCAGCGTCATCGTCGTCTCAGTCTGACCGAACCCTTCCATCATACGGATGCCGGTCTTCTCGTAGAACTTGTCGAAGACGGCAGGGTTGAGGGCCTCGCCGGCCGTGGTGCAGTATTCGAGCGACGAGAGGTCGTAGCGGCTCAGGTCTTCGCGTATCATGAAACGGTAGATGGTAGGGGGCGCGCAGAAAGAGGTGACGCGGTATTTCTCTATCTGGCGCAACAGCGTGTCGGCATTGAACTTCTCATGGTCGAACACAAATACCGTGGCGCCGGCAAACCACTGGCCGTAGAACTTGCCCCATACGGCCTTGCCCCAGCCTGTGTCGGCCACGGTCAGGTGCAGCGAACCGCGGTGCAGGTTGTGCCAGAACACACCCGTGGTCAGGTGCCCCATGGCGTAGAGGTAGTCGTGGGCCACCATCTTGGGCTCGCCCGACGTGCCGCTGGTGAAGTACATCAGCATGGTGTCGTCGTTGTCGTTGACGTGAGCGGGGCGCACAAACGGAGGCGCCGACTGCCACTCGCGCTGCCAGTCATGCCAGCGCACGTGGGCGTCTGCGCCTGTCTTTGGAATCTCAGGCTCTCCCGGCTTACCGGCCGTCACGGCCACCAGCACCTCGGTGGTGGGACTCTCGGGCAGGGCGGCCTCTACCTGACTCATCACGTAGGGGTCATCTACGCAGATGATGGCTTTCACACTGGCTCGTGTGTCGCGATAGACGATGTCGTGCTTGGTCAGCATGTGCGTGGCGGGTATCACGATGGCACCTATCTTGTGCAGGGCCAGCATCACCACCCACCACTCGTAGCGGCGCTTCAGTATCAGCATCACGGGGTCGTTCTTGCCGATACCCAGCGTCAGCAGATACGAGGCGGCCTGGTCGGTCTGCTCCTTCAGCTGGGCGAAGGTGGTGCGTCTCTCCTCGCCCTGGTCGTTGGTCCACAGCAGGGCCAGCCCGTCGGGCCATTCCTTGGCCCATTCGTCCATCACGTCGTAGGCGAAATTGAAATGTTCAGGAATGATAAACTCCAGATGTTTGTTGTAATCCTCAACAGACTCAAAGTGGGTCTGTTTCAAAAATCTTTCTACCATGTATTTTTTTCTTGTTTTCTTTCTATCTTATGTGGCCATTGGCTTGGCTGTTATTACTTCTCACTCCGTCACCTTAGACTGTGAAGGCGAGAAAACGCACGGCTTTGTCACCCACGGCAAGCATGCCATGAGGCTTAGAGGAGTCGAAGTAAATGGAGTCGCCTTCGTCCAATACGATGGTCTTGCCGCCGATGTACAGCTCCATCTTGCCTTCCAACACCAGGTTGAATTCCTGCCCCGGGTGGGTGTTCTTATACACCACGCGGGCACCGGGTTTCGGCTCTACGGTCACGATAAACACATCGGCCTTGTGGTTGACGAAACCACTCACCAGCGACTGGTATTTATATGCTTTTGTGCGCTCCACGCTCATGCCCTGACCCTTGCGCACCACGAAGTACGACTTCATGTGCGGGGCCTCGGCAAACATCAGCTCTTCGGCCGACACACCGTATTTATGGGCTATCTTCATCAGGTTAGAGATGGTGATGTCGGCCTCGCCACGCTCTATCTTCTCGTATTTCTCTACGTCGATGCCGATGGTCTCGGCCATCTCGCTCGCAGGTATCTCGAGCACGTCGCGCAAACCGCTCAACCGCTCGCCTATCTGTTTCAGTTGGTCATCCATAATCTGTTCTTTGTTAAAGTTGCAAATATCTGTCGCCCCCAAACCATCCCCCCCAAAATACCACCTCTTAAGTGTTAAGTAATCTCTTACCTCTCACCTCTTACCTCTCACCTCTCATTTAGCACCCTGCTTTCAGCCCCCTTATCACCGACGAGGTGAATCCGGCGTGCTCCATCTCGTTCAGACCCTTGATGGTCACTCCGCCAGGCGTGGTCACCAGGTCGATGGCGGCCTCGGGATGCAGACCGGTAGCGGCCAGCAACTCCACGGCGCCTTTCATCGTCTGCATCACGATGCGCTTGGCCTCGTCGGCCTTGAACCCTAATTCCACACCGCCCTCAGAGGCGGCGCGCACGTATCTCATGGCATAGGCGATGCCGCACGAGGCGAGTGTGGTGCCGGCGGCCAGATGGCTCTCTTCGGTCAGGATGCTCTCGCCCATGGAGTCGAACAGGGCTTTTACGCGTTCGGTATGCTGCGGCTCGGCGGCTATCGCCGGCACGATAAAGGTCATGGAGGCCAACTGGGCGATGGCGATATTGGGGATGACCAGATAGGTGGGTATCATGTCACCGTCTTTGGCCATCCAGGTCTGTATGTCGGCCGACTTCACGCCTGCTGCCACAACGATGAGTATCTGGCGGCGGTAGTCGAGCGTCTCTTTGATGCCTTTGAGCACTCGCTCCACCAACCATGGCTTCACCACCACGCATACGATGTCGGCTTCTGCCGCTGCCTGTTGGTTGTCGGACGTGACATGGACGCCGCGTTGCGCGAATTTTTCAAGCACGGCGGCCGAGGGGTCGCTCACGGTGATATCGACGGTGTCTATATACTGGCTTTTCAGCAGTCCCTCTACCGTGGCGCCTCCCATGGCTCCGGCACCTATTATTGCTATCTTCATAGGGTTGATATTACGTTTTTAAATCGGTTGATAAAATTGTCGGCATCCGCCTGCGTCAGACACAACGGCGGCAACAGACGGAGGATATTCGTGCCCGCGCAGCCAGTGAAGCAATGCTCCTGCTTGATGAGGGGCACGCGCACGTCTTTGTGCGGTATGTCGAGGTCGATGCCGATCATCAGTCCGCGGCCGCGTACATCATTGATGTGCGACTGGCCTTCGGCTTGCAACTTCTTCAACTGCTCCATCAGATACGTGCCTACCTTGTCGGTATTCTCTATCAGGCGCTCTTCCTCAAACACGTCGAGCACGGCGAGGGCTGCGGCGCAAGCCAGATGGTTGCCGCCAAAGGTGGTGCCCAACTGTCCATACACGGGCTGAAACTCGGGGGCGATGAGCACCGCACCCATCGGGAAACCATTGGCGATGCCTTTGGCCACCGTGATGAGGTCGGGGCGGATGCCCAGCCATTGGTGGGCGAAAAACTTACCCGAGCGACCGTAGCCGCACTGTATCTCGTCGCAGATGAGCAGGGTGCCGTATCGCTTGCAGGCTGCGGCCAGACCCTGGGCAAACTCGGCCGTGGCCAACTGTATGCCGCCTACGCCCTGGATGCACTCGAGAATGACGGCGCACACGTCGCCCTTAGATAATTCGGCCTCCCACGCGGGCAGGTCGTTCAGCGGCAGGTAGGTCACATGACCGTTGTCGTTGATGGGGGCGATGATCTTGGGGTTGTTGGTCACCTCCACAGCCAGCGAGGTGCGGCCATGGAAGGCTTTCTGTGCCGACAATACGCGGGTGCGGCCGTTGGTAAACGAGGCCAGCTTCAGCGCATTCTCGTTCGCTTCGGCACCCGAGTTGATGAGAAACAGCTGGTAGTCGTCGTAACCGCTGATGCGACCTAAGCGCTCGGCCAGTTCTACCTGCAGCCGGTTGATGACCGAGTTGCTGTAGAAACCGAGACGGTTGAGTTGTTCGGTCACTTTCTGTATATAGTGGGGGTGTGAATGGCCGATGCTGATGACGGCATGACCACCATACAGGTCCAGGTATTCCTGACCTTGGTCGTCCCATACCCGGCACCCTTTGCCCTTGACGATATTGACGTCGAAGAGCGGATATACATCAAATAGTTTCATTCAATGTTGAGATTTGAAATGTGTGATTTGAGATGTGGAATTTGAGGTTTGAGAACAGCTAAAAAGCGGATGCTTTCAGTCGCAAACCGGCTCTCTCGTCGATGCCGAACATGATATTCATGTTCTGAACGGCTTGACCTACAGCGCCTTTCAGCAGATTGTCGATGGCCGAGGTGACCAACACTTTGCCCTCAAACACATCTACATGCACCAGGGCTTTGTTGGTGTTGACCACTTGCTTCAGGTCGATGGGCTTTTCACTGTAGTGCGTGAAGGCGGCATCCTCATAGAATGTGCGGTAGGCGTCGGTGACACCGGCACCGTCGGCATCGGTCTTGATGACTGCGGTGCAGAAGATGCCACGGGCAAAGTCGCCGCGGTAGGGGATGAAGTCGATAGAGGCGTCTAAGTAGCCTTGCACCTGCTTGAGCGACTGACGTATCTCGGCCACATGCTGGTGCGTGAAGGCCTTGTAGATGCTCAGGTTGTTGTTGCGCCAAGAGAAGTGGGTGGTGGCTCCGGGTTTCTGACCTGCACCTGTCGATCCGGTGATGGCATTGACGGCAACGTCTGTCTTCAGCAATCCCAGTTTGGCAGCTGGCAGCAAGGCTACCTGTATCGCCGTGGCGAAACACCCCGGGTTGGCCACATGCTGAGCCTGACGGATAGACAGCTTGTTGATCTCGGGCAGTCCATAGACAAAGTCGTGATGCTCGGGGGTGATGTTGCTGCCCACATATTCCATCGGGTCGGTGCTGGCTATTCTGAAGTCTTGCGCCAAATCGATAATCTTCACACGCTCGGGGATGCTGTGCTCTTTCAGGAAGGCGGCACTCTTGCCATGCCCGAAACAAAAGAACACTACATCTACTTGCTCGAACGGCATCGTGTCCGAGAAACGCAGGTCGGTGTCGCCGACGAGCCCTTCGTGCACGTCGCTCACCAGATTGCCGGCATTGCTCTCGGAGTGGGCAAAGACAATCTCCGCCTCGGGGTGGTTGAGCAGCAGGCGGATGAGCTCGCCGCCCGTATAGCCTGCTGCGCCTAATATTCCTACTCGTATCATACTCATGGTTGTTTGGGGGCTAAAAGCCAAAGGATAATATATGCCATGACACCGGTGCCAAGGCAGAAGAAGGCGGCGATGAACCCCGCACGTATTAAGAGGGAGTCAACGTTGAAATATTCGCCTAAACCGCCGCATACACCGCCAATCTTCTTGTCGGTCTGCGATAAATAGAATCGTTTCTGTGTCATCGTCGTCGTTAGCGTTGCTCGTCTTTGTGAATGCCATAATACACGCGGAGTGGGGTAGAGCTGACCTTGATGAAGCCTTTGGCCTCGTCGGCGGTCCAACCTGTCTGGGTCTCACCATATTCGCCGAGCTTCGAACGGGTCAGGTCATTGGGCGAGTCGATGCCCACGGTCTCGAATCCGTAGGGGCGCAACTTCAGGATGGCGGTGCCGGTCACGTTGCGCTGGCTCGAGGTGAGCATGGCTTCGATGTCGGGCATCACGGGCTCCAGATACTGGCTCTCGTGCAGGAACATGCCATACCAGTTGGCCACTTGGTCTTTCCAATACTGCTGCCATTTCGAGAGCGTGGATTTCTCCAGTAAGCGGTGTGCCTCGATGATGAGCTTCGGGGCGGCGGCCTCAAACCCCACACGGCCTTTGATGCCGATGATGGTGTCGCCCACGTTGCAGTCGCGGCCGATGGCGTACGAGGCGCCTATCTCTTCTATCTTCTGGATGGCTTTCACCTTGTCGGCATACTCCTCGCCGTTCACGGCCTTGATTTCTCCTTTCTCGAAGGTGATGGTCAGCAGCGATTCCTTGTCCTCGGCGGTCACGTGCTTGAGATAAGCCGACTCGGGCAGTCCCTGAGTGGGGTCGAGCAGTTCGCCGCCACAGATGCTGGTGCCCCAGATGCCTACGTTGTAAGAGTACTTTAACTTGGTGAAGTCGGCCGTGAAACCGTGCTCGTTCAGATAATCGACCTCTTCCTTGCGGGTGAGTTTCTTGTCGCGGGTCAGCGTGATGATCTCCACGCCGGGGGCCATCACCAGGAAGGTCATATCGAAACGGATCTGGTCGTTGCCCGCTCCGGTCGAGCCGTGGGCGATGGCGTCGGCGCCAATCTCGTTGGCATAGCGCGCGATGGCGATGGCCTGGAAGATACGCTCGCTGCTCACCGAGATGGGGTAGCAGTTGTTGCGTAGCACATTGCCGAAGATCATGTATTTGAGCGACTTCTCATAGTATTCGTGTGTCACGTCGAGGGTCACATATTTCACAGCGCCTAACTTGTAGGCGTTCTCTTCGTTCTTCTTCAACTGCTCTTCGCTGAATCCGCCTGTGTTGGCACATGCGGCATATACGGCATAGCCTTCTTGGGTGAGTTTCATCACGGTGTAGCTGGTGTCTAAACCACCTGAAAAGGCTACCACTACTTTTTTCTTTTCCATATCATGAATATGATTTTGATGTGTATAATTGTATTTTAACTCTTTCTTACTTATGACTTGCCTTCTATCTCGCGGATGCGGGCCAGCACCTCTTCGGGTATCTTGGCGGGCAGGTGCTCCTCGGGGTCGTAGAGCATGGCGGTGCAGATGCAGTACTTGCGCCCGGTGCGGTGCAGCACATCTACATTGATGCACCCCTCGCAACCACGCCAGAAGGCCTCGTCGTCGGTCAGGTCGGCAAACGTGACGGGCTGATAGCCCAGGTCGGTGTTCATCTTCATCACCGCGGCGCCACTGGTCAGCGAGAAAATCTTGGCATGGGGCCAGCGGGTGCGGGCCAGCGAGAAAGTGAGGTCCTTGATACGCTTCGAGATGCCCATGCCACGATAGTTGGGATGGACAATGAGGCCCGAGGTGGTCACATATTGCTTGTTGCCCCAAGTCTCGATGTAACTGAATCCGGCAAAGGTGTCGCCGTCGAGCGCGATGACGGCTTTCGCCTCGCGCATCTTGGTGGTCAGATATTCGTGCGTGCGGCGGGCTATGCCCGTGCCGCGTACCTTGGCGGCATCGGCGATCGTTTCTAAGATGGTATCTACATATTTCTCGTGCGACGCATCGGCCACTACCACTTCAATGTTCTTCATATCGTGTCTATATGTCAGTTGATGTTTGGTATAATCATGTTCAGCCCGTCTATCACTTCCTGCCGCGATGAACCCTCACGTACGACGATGAAGATGGTGTCGTCGCCGGCTATGGTGCCTAATATCTCGGGGATGTCGCTGTTGTCGATGTTATACGCGATGCTGCTCGCATAGCCGGGACGGGTTTTGATAACTCCCATGTTGCCAGAAAAGTTGATGGAGAGAAAACCTGAGGTCTGAAGCATCTCTATCGCACTGCGCGGCTTGCTGATGCGCTTATACATCGTCTCATTGGGCAATACATATACGTATTTGCCATTCATGCTCGCGGCCTTGGCTACTTTCAACTGCTTCAGGTCGCGGCTCAGAGTGGCTTGCGTCAGCTTATAACCCTCTTTCTCCAATGCTTGCAACACTTCTTCTTGACTGCCTAATTCCATGCTCGAAATGAGCATCTTTAGCGTCTCCATTCTGCTGTTCTTAACTTTCATGTCTGTATTTTTATACTTTCGGGATGCAAAAGTACGAATTTTTATACGTTCATGCAAATTTTTATGCGAAAAAGTGTATATAGCAAGCGCAAATGGCGGATTTCGCCATTTGCGCTCTTATTTCTTTGCCCGTTTGATGCCGATGGGGCTGATATGGCTCCACGGCAAGGTGCATACGGTTATTTCCTGTCGCCTAAGATGCGGAGCAGATAGATAAACAGGTTGATGAAGTCAAGGTAGAGGGTCAACGAACCCAAAAGGGCGATTTTGTGGGCTTGCTCATTGGGCTCCTCACAGGTGGCCAGCATGTTCTTGATCTTCTGGGTGTCCCAAGCGGTCAGGCCTACGAAGATGACTACTCCGGCATAGCTGATGATGAGGTCAAGGGTACTGCTGTGCATGAACAGGTTCACCAACGTGGCGATAATCAGGCCGATGAGGGCCATGAACAGTATCTTGCCTATCGACGAGAGATCGGTCTTCGTGGTGTAGCCGATGAGCGACATCACGCCGAAGGTGCCGGCGGTGATGAAAAACACTTTGGCAATCGAGGTCTCGGTGAAGGCGTACAGCAGCGGCGAGAGCGTCAGGCCGTTGATCACCGAGTATAGCACAAACAATAGGGTGGCGGTGGTAATCGACATCTTGTGGATCATGCCGCTGATGACGAACACCAGCACCAATTCGCCGATGATCAAACCCCAAAACAATACTTGGTTCTCAAGAATCGTGAAGATGAAACGTTCGTTAGACAAGACAACCATCGATGTGACACCGGTGATGGCCAATGCTAACGTCATCCATAGATACACTTTGCGCATGAGCGCAGGAAAGGCGGCTGCCAATGTGCCTTCCTGCTCGTTGATCATTCTGGTTAATTCTTCTTGTGTCATATAAATATTTTAAGCGTTAATGATGAAACAATGGGTATGATTGTAATTGCTAAGAAGCGTAATTGCTTCTATAGAACTACAAAATTAGATATTTATGACAGAATATACAAAATAATAGCCTCCTTTTTTGATTTTTTTTGCATTTTAGCCGCTACACCCTATATATTTATAATAAGGTGTCGCTATCACCCCTTATACAATCCTCTCTCGCGTTCCTCTTGTTACTCTTGTTCCTCTCGTTTCTCTCGTTACAACCGTTCCTCTCGTTACTGCCGTATTTCTCGTGTTTATC
>CAMVAT010000039.1 GCA_947165505.1 uncultured Prevotellaceae bacterium
TTACCTTTGCATCGTTATCCTGAAAACAATCTTTTTACCTTAAAAAAACTAATACCTATTGAAGATTCGAAGCGGTCGCCTGGGAAGGTCATCGCTTTCTTTATTTTCGGGTTTTATCTGATGGTAATCTGCGTGGCCCCATAGCCATATTCTTGGAACGAAGCGTCTTGATAGGTATAAGATTTATACCGATAGCGCAGTTCTTGCAAAATAGCCTGTCTGAGCACGCCCTCGCCCTTCCCGTGAATGAACACGATTTTCTGTCCTTTCCTATTTTTATACTCCTCGAGTTTTTTTCTGAACGTCTCGAGTTGGAATTTGAGGATATCGGCCGCTTGCATCCCTGCAGTAGAGTCGAGCAGCTCATTGGCATGCAGATCGACCACCACCACATCGTCATGTTTACGTTGTGGCATGGGTTTCGACTTGCTCTGCGAGGGTTCGTACCTCCGCACGAGCGTCTGGTCGTTTGGCCGTTTGGTCGTTTGGTCGTTTAGGTTACTAACCGAGGCGTCAGCATACATCTGCTGTTTTAGTTTTTTGGCATCGATGACCAGGGGCTGTGGTATCTGGTCGTTTTCGATGATGGTATAAATCAGCGCCGGCATCTCAAAGAAATCGTTATCGACGAACGTGTGGAGCTTATAAAACTTCACAGGGTCGATTCTGAGTTGCACGTCCACGGCCGGTTTCAGCATAAACGACTTGGCGACTTTATAAGCCATCATCTGCACGCAGAAGCGCTCCATTTGATTGAGGTTCTCCCGACCGAACTCCTTGAGGAACAGTTGCGTATTGGGTTCCACCTCGCCTTGGTCGTAGAGCGTCCATGAAGCCCCTTCGGCCACCATCATCGTGAAACGGATATAGTAGTTGGAGTCGTTGACGAAATACAGTTCAAACCTGGTTTTCGTCATATCGTGTACATCTACCGGCACGAACGCGAGGTAGGCGGCGAGGGCGTCGCCCCCCTTACGCTCCTTGGCTGGCGCCCGGAAGGTGATGGGCTTGTCGGCAGGATCGTCATCCACCTCTTTAGCGCCATTCTTCTGTTGTACGGCAGTAGCCTCGGCTTTCTTACCGCCAGTCACGGTATGCACCTTAGCGATGTTATAGTCGTCTGTTTCCACGACCACCACCTCATCTACGGGAGTAGGTATCTGAAATCCGTCTTCGTCTTCCACGAGCACGATGTTTTTAGCTTGGAATCCGGCGACGACACCGCCGCCTGTCTCGCTGAGAAATCTTACTTTATCTCCTATTTTCATTGTTGTATGGTTTTAAGTTCCACTTTCGCAGAAGTTAAAGAAGTTAAAGAAGTTAAAGGACAAACGCATGCTATTTGCAGCTTGTTGAATTTTACGGGACTATTGTCTCATGTTTCGCTTGCATCCCGCCCTTACGGTATGAGCAACGAGCTGTCGCCGTAGCTCAGAAATCTGAAATCATGGCCGAGGGCATAGTCGTAGATACGCTGCCAGTCGCCATGCACAAACGCGCTGACCAACAGCAGCAGGGTGCTTTGCGGTTGGTGGAAATTGGTGACCATCGCCTTCACGATTTTGTAATCATAGCCCGGAGCGATGATGATCTGCGTGCTGCCGTGCAAGACCGTCAAATGTTTGCGCTCCAGATAGGCCGCCAACGCCTGCAGGGCCTCCACGGCTGGCAGGTCATGATGCGCCTCGTAGGGCTGCCACTGGCTCACATGAAGCATCTCGGGGTCAGCCTCAGGATGTTCGTGCAAGAACACGCCCATATAGTAAAGGCTCTCTAACGTTCTGACGCTGGTAGTGCCCACCGCCACCACTTGAGCTTGATGAGCAATGATCCGGTCGATGACCTGTTTAGGCACTGCGATGAACTCGGTGTGCATCTCATGCTGTTCGATCACCTCGCTTTTCACAGGTTTGAAGGTGCCCGCCCCCACATGCAGCGTCAGTTCAGCCCTCTCAATGCCCTTGGCGTCGATATCAGCCAGCACCTCGTTGGTGAAATGCAGTCCGGCGGTGGGAGCCGCCACACTGCCTTTGATTTTGGAATAGACCGTCTGATAGGTCGTCTTGTCGCTCTCCTGCGTCTTCCTGTTCAGATATGGAGGAATGGGCAATTCGCCCACCGTGTCGATGATGTCGGCAAACGTCATGCCGGGATGATCCCATACAAACCGCACCCTCTGGCTCGTGGCGTGCTCGCCCAGCCGTTCACAGGTGAGCGTGACAGGCACCCCATCGACCGAAAACGAACAGGAGAGCACCCCCTCTTTCCATTTCTTCATATTCCCTACCAGGCACAGCCACTCGCAGCCGCCTTTCGCCTCGAACATCCGTTCGTAATCGGCCGGGGCATAGGGTTCGAGCAGAAACACCTCGATATGCGCCCCGGTAGCCTTTTGAAAATGCAACCGGGCCTGAATGACCTTCGTGTTGTTAAAAACCATGATGGCACCGCCCGGCAGGTAGTCGGTGATATGCGCGAACACATCCTCTTGGATGTCGCCATGCCTGTATATCAACAGTTTAGACTGGTCGCGCCTGGCCAGGGGAAACTTCGCTATCCGACAGTCGGGCAGCGAGTAGTTGTAATCAGCGATATGTATTTGTTTTGTATTCATATTGACATTATAAGATAGTCACCAACGCGACAATCAGTCCGAAGAAGACAGAAGCGAGCAACAGACAGATAGCCACATCGATGTCTTCGAGGCTGTATCCCGTCTTCGTATATTGCGAGGAGATAAAATTCTGTTTGGGTGAGATGCGTTTGTAAATCGCATAATAGACCCAATAGACCGAAGCTCCGGTCAGCAGGCCCCAGAGAAGTCCGGTGACAACATCAAAGGGATAGTGCATACCCAGATACAATCTGGAATAGCCGTTGAAAAGCGACCATCCGATCATCATGAGCGAAAAGGTCCTTTTCCGGATGAGCAACGCGAAGAAGACCGCGATAGAACACGTGTTGGAAGAATGGGCAGAGAAGAAGCTGAAATCAGACGACACCACCCCCGGCACGGTGTCGATGAGATGACCGTACACGGGGTCGTTGAGGGGCCGCGGCCTGGCCACCAGCGGTTTGACGATGCCTTCGGCCATTCCCTCTGAAATCAGCATGCACACCGCCACCGCCCCCACGGTGAGCATCACCTGCTGGGCCGTGTTGTTTTTAGCCACCACATAAAGCAGGCCGGCATATAGCGGCAGCCACACCCACCCATTGGTGAGTGTAGCTATGAGGCTGTCGAAGAACAATGAGTCACTGCCATTGAACACGTACAGCAGTTCACGGTCTATCTCGTTGATTCTCTGCCAGTCCATGCGTGCGTTTATATCTCTTCCAACATACTGACAGGTATCCACCCCTCTCGTCCGTCCTCCAGTTTCACGGCCACCCATCCTTTCACCGACTTATCGGTTATGCCCACTTTCGACCCTTCATGGAGCACGAAGGCGGCAGCGCCGGAGTCATCGGGTGTGCGTTTCACATTGACCGTAGAGGCCGTGATGACAGCCGCCGACCGGTTTTCCAGATTTTTCTTCTGTTGGTATGCGAACACATTAGCCAGCACGAAGAACACCACGCACAGCATCGCCGCATAGAAACAGCACCTGCGCACCATCGACTGACCGCTGAAGATAAAGACCAATATGAGGACGAGCGCCACGATGAAGGCCGCCACGGCCGCATATGCCCATCCGTCAACACCCGCCATATTCACCAGCGAGTTATATCCCGTGACAAAAAACATCTCCGACTCGGGCGTAATCTTATCAATGGTCTTCGAGCGCGCCAGTTGCAGATTGGCGCGTATGTCCTTATCGGCCGGAGCGAGCATGATGGCCCGTTCGTAATTGATAATAGCCCTGGTGATATTCTCCGTGCGGTAGTAAGCATTACCGAGGTTGTAATAGATATCGGCACTGACGCCCTCCTTGAGCAGTTCCTCATAATCAGCGATAGCCTGCTGGTAGTTGCCCTGCTTGTACGCATTGTCGGCATCGTCTTTCGTCACCGCTCCCGCCGTGAGAGGCAAGAGCATCGCCATCAGGCCGAAGAGGAAGGCAGCAGACGTCTTGCGTCCCTTCCCCGTTTTGATATCGCCCTCGATCTTTGTAATCGCATTCATAGCCGCAGTAAAAGTAGTGTTCATATTCCCCGCAGGGTCGCCGGGCGCATAGCGTTCAAACTCGCACACATCGAGAGCCTCGATGAGCTGCGCCACCGTCGATTCCTCGACATGCACAGTGGCCAGACGTGCCGCCACATTATCGCGCGAGAGCTGTTCGACCGGCATATTGAGTTTGTCGCCCACATATCCCCAGATAGCCCTGAGCACCTCGTCGTAGAACAGGTCGTTCTTCCCTTCCTGCATGAGTTTCTCTGCCTTGCGCAGTCTCTTCTTAGCCACCTTATTCGCTTTCTTACCTCTCATCTTCACGACATTG
This sequence comes from uncultured Prevotellaceae bacterium, assembly GCA_947165505.1. GTDB lineage: Bacteria > Bacteroidota > Bacteroidia > Bacteroidales > Bacteroidaceae > Prevotella. Next base: position 4,446 of record CAMVAT010000039.1, read on the forward strand.
GCATTGTCGATGGCCCGTTTACGGAAGATGACGAGCAAGAGCAGGAAGAGCGCCAGCGGTATCGCCAGCCAGATGAAATAGGCTTTCGACGAGAAGAAGAACCCTTTGTCGGAGATGATTGTCGTGTCGCCGGTCTTAATGGGTCTGATATCATTGTCGGCCGCCTCAGCCTCCTCCTCGTCGTCCTCGTCGCCGTCATTCTCGCCCGGGGTGACGGTCAGCGTCAGGGGTTGCGTCTTCACCGTCTTGTATTCATTAGCCGACGTGTCGTAATACGTCAACTGAACGGGAGGAATGGTATAATCGCCCTGATGGTTGGGGATGATCAGATAGTCGTAGATCATATTCCCCTCCACGCCATTGGCGGTGAGGCTGGTCTTGTCGGTCACCTTGGGGTCGTATTTATCAAAATCCTTGGGCAGTTGCAGTTCCGGCTGTTTCATGAGTTTCAGGTTGCCGGTACCCCCGACCACCACTCTGACATTGACAGGCGAGCCTGCGCTCACCTCCGTCTTGTCGAGTTGCGCGGAGATATTGAAGTGCCCCACCCCACCCGAGAACTGGCTGGGTTTGTCGGGCAGCGGCGCCACATGTATTTTGACGCCCGGTGCCTCTATCTCTCGTTTCTCTTCGATATATCCCGAGCCGCCGTTTAAGAACGCCTCAAACGGATCGACATTTCTGTTTTCATGCACCACGACCCCCTTAAACGTAATGGGCGGAATCTCCAGGTCGCCCGTCATCTGCGGATACATCACATACTGGCTCCATGTGACACAGTGATAGGTTCGACCGTCTAACGTCTCAGTATGAAACGTTTTCTGCCGTGGCAGATCGACCTCTTGTGTATGGAAGCCGTTGAGTTCTGGCATCTTACCGTCCAATTCAATCAGGTTGACCGTGGTATAGACCTTATACGTGAGCAATACCGGCTCTTGCTCGTGCACCGTCGTTTTATTGGCATTCACTTTGATAAACAGCTCTCCCCGGCCCGACACCGGCGACGAGTGCTGCGTTCTGGGCATGTTGTCATCGTCTTGGTGGAAGCGGGTGCCTTGGTTGCCAGAGTGCTGTGACCCTCCGGTGACCGTCACTTTCACCACATCCGAAGATAATTTCTTGCCCCCCACATTGATATGAGCGGCGGGAATGGTGAACGTGCCCGTCTTGTTAGCTTGCAGCATAAAGGTATAGGTGATAGAAGCCGAGCTGGTCGTATGTCCGTTGACGATGCTATAGCTTTGCTGCTGCGAGACGCTCGGTCCATAGACCACCTCAAACGCATCCGGGATGTTGCCCAGTTGCAAGTTGCTGTTCACGTCCACGGTATTGAGTGAATATTCGAGTCTGAACGTCTCCCCAACCGACACGCCGGCCGGAGCATGCACCGCGATATGCTGCGCATACGTCAGGATCGTCATCACCAGAAGCATCCCTGTCAGTAGAAATCTTTTCATATTTTTTCGTGGTTATGTTCGTTACCAATTTTTCTGCAACCGCTTGCCGGGCATGCGAGCGCCTTTTTGCATCTTCTGCTGCGTATTCTTCTCGGCCTGTTCGGCGGCATTGAGCAGTTGTTCAGCATTCTCTTTGCTCATCTGCCCGTCGCGAGGCTGAGCATTTTGAGCCGGGTTCTGCTGTTGTTGGTCTTGATTTTGTTGATTTTGTTGTTGCTGGTCCTGCTGTTGCTGATCTTGCTTTTGCTGATCCTGTTGTTGGTCTTGCTTTTGCTGATCCTGCTTTTGCTGGTCCTGCTGGTCTTTTTGGTCTTGGTCTTTTTTATCTTGATTTTGCTGGTCTTGGTTCTGTTGGTCTTGGTTATTTTGGTTTTGTTGGTTTTGGTCTTTCTGGTCTTGCTTGTTTTGCTGCTGGTTTTGCTGTTGTTCTTTGAGCAGTTTTTGACACAAGGCGAGGTTATATCTCACTTCATCGTCATTGGGGTTGTTACGCAGCGACTCTTTATACGCATCGATAGCAGGCGCATATTGCTCGCAAGCCTGATAGATCCACCCGATATTCCGATAAGCCTGAGCCTTACGGATGGGGTTCTGCTGCATGTCGGCAGCCTGACGGAACGCTTGCACCGTAGAGTCAACCTGCTGTTTTTGGTTATTGGTTGTCTTGTCAGCAATCAGGTCTTGCATCATCGAGCAGGCCAGGTTGTATTTCGCCACCGCATTGGTGTCGTTGGCCGACACCGCCTTCTGGTAGTTGAGTTTCGCTTCGGCGAAGACCGAATCGCGATACTGCTGATTGCCCGTGCGTATGTACTTACGGTCGGGTTGTACGCCAGAGCATGACGCCATGACAAGCGTGAAAACGACCATGAGATGCAGCCACTTCATCGTTTTTCCCTTTCTTTCCAGGATGATGACCTCGAGGATGAGCAGGATGATGACGATGATAGCGAACGCCTGAAACTGCTCATTATATTCATTATAGTTGTTGATAGTCACCTCTCCTTTTTGCAGTTTAGCTATTTCGTCGTCGAGCTGGCTCATCGCCGTCGATGTGTTATCCACATGAATGTATCTGCCCCCTCCGGCCTCGGCTATCTCGCGGCACATCTCCTCATTGAGTTTGGTGATGACCGTCTCACCGGCCTGGTCGGTCATATATCCACCCCCTGCCACGGGTATGGGCGCTCCTTTCTCCGATCCGATGCCCAAGACATATACCACGATACCCTTCTCTCTCACCTCTTTGGCAGCCTCCACCGCATCGGCCTCATGGTTTTCGCCATCGGTGATGATAAAGATGGCCTTGCCCGTCTGCTCATCCGGCGAGAAGCTGTTGGCAGAAATTTTGATGGCAGAGGCGATGTCGGTGCCTTGCGACATCATCATCGCCGGCGAGATGCCTTGCAGGTACATTTTTGCGGAGACGAAATCGCTGGTGATCGGCAGTTGCACGAACACATCGCCGGCAAAGACGACCAGTCCGACCTTGTCTTCCACAAAGTGGTTGATCATATTTTCCACGAGCAACTTGCTTTTATCCAATCTGGAAGGCGCCACATCCTGTGCCAGCATCGAGTTGCTGATATCCATCGCCACGATTGCTTCTATGCCCTGACGTTTCTCTGTGTTGGTCTTCATGCCCATCTGCGGACGAGCGAGCATGATGATAAGCAGTGCCAAGGCCGAGAGCATGAGCCAGAATTTGACTGCTGGTCTGGCCGCCGACACATTCTCCATCATCTCTTTGACCAACTCTTGGTCGCCGAATTTCTTCAGCTGACGTTGTTTGCGTTGGACGGCCACGAAGCGGATGAGCCACACCACAGGAATGATGAGCAGCAGCCACAAATATATCGGATCTTGAAATCTAATCATTGTTGAAAAGCTTGAAATTACATGCCAGTAGATTACGGTAATCTGCGCAGAATCGTATTACGCAGTAAAATCTCTAACAGCAGCGACAAGATGGCCACCCACACAAAGGGCTGGTAATCGTCGTAGCGTATGGTGAACGTCGATTCCTTGAATTTGGTTTTCTCGAGCTGGTCGATATCCTGATAGATACGTTTCAGTTCGGCATTATTGGTGGCGCGGTAGAAGCTGCCGTTGGTGATTTGCGCAATCTCTTTCAGCGTCTTTTCATCCATCGTGCCGGTCACGGGCTGGTTGTACGACTGCATGGTGCCGCCCACCATCACTTGGTTGGTAAAGAACTTCATGTCGGTGCCGACACAGATGGTATAGACCCTGACGCCCATCTGCTTGGCTATTTCGGCCGCTGTGAGCGGAGATATTTCGCCCCGGTTGTTGCTGCCGTCGGTCAGCAGTATGACGATTTTGCTTTTCGCCTTGCTGTCCTTGAGTCTGTTGACCGCGTTGGCCAGTCCCATGCCTATGGCCGTGCCGTCTTCGATGACGCCCCTTGCTGCAATGTCGGTGCGCAAGTCATTCAACTGATTGAGGAGTGTGGCATGGTCGGTGGTCATGGGGCATTTTGTGAACGACTCTCCGGCGAACACCGTCAGTCCGATGTTATCGTCGGGCCTTCCGGCGATAAACTCAGCCGCCACGCTCTTCGCCGCCTCCAAGCGGTTGGGCCGCAGGTCGTAGAGCTCCATACTGGTTGACACGTCCATAGCCATCATGATATCGATGCCCTCGACGGTGCGTGTGCCCTTGGCATCGTGCGTTTGCGGCCGCGCCAACACCAGCACCACCATGGTGAACGTGAGGATGCGCAAGAGCATGGGCAGGTGAACGAGCCTGACCCTCCAACTTTTCGCTGCGAATTGATAAGCGTATGTATCACTCATGCGCATGGTCGGTTCCGCCTTCTTTCTCCAGAGGAAATACCAGAGGATATAGGGAATGACCAGGAGCAGCAGCAACAGATATCCTTTATTTGCAAATTCCATGATTTCAATACATTAACCGAACAACTCAATCAACTGCCACACGATGTAAGCCACGACTGCCACGATGGCCAGCGCTGCCGCCCAGATGACTCCCAGGAGGATATTGCGTGCTTTTTGCGAGCGCCGCTGCGTGTCGGTGAGTTGGGGTTGCACCTTCTCCACCGTCTCTGTCTCGTCTTTTTTCGTCTGGTTGATGAACGCCACGGCATTGGCCAGATTGCGGTCGTTTTCGTCGATCATGACCGAGAACTTGGCAAATTTCACCAGGTCGGCCGTTTCAAACAGTTCTTTCAGTTCCTCCACCTTGCTTTGATCTTCCTCCTGTTGCAGCCGGGCGACGATTTCAGATGTCGTCATCTCCAGCGCATTGAACCCGAACCGCTCGGCGATGTATTTTCTCAGCGCATCGGTGAGCCGCGTGTAATATGCCTTTTGGTCGTCGGCAGCGGTCATCTGCTCAGACTTGATTTTCTCAATCTCTTTGAGAGCCCGCTGATGCGGCGGTGTGCGTTTGATGAACATGATACGCGAGAAGACGGGTTTATTGTCGCGCAGTCTGACCACCAGATAAAAGAGCAGCGGGATGATGAACAGCACCAAGAGCGAGCACCACACGATGTACTTATAATCGCTCCACTGATAGGGATTGTCCTGCACGTCGGCCGGTCCGCAAAACTGTTCCGGGTGAGCCGTATCTACGGGCACCGTCAGCACATTGAGCGCCAACTCCTTGGTTTGATAGGCTTTGTCGTCGACTGTGACTGAAAGCGGGGGCAGCAGATAGACGGTGTCTTCAAACGCCGTCAGCGTATATTCCCTTTTCAATTCGAGCCGTCCGCCGGAAGTCAGCGTGTCGGTATTCGACATCCGGAGCACCTCCACCCCCGGCACGATCATCTGTCTGGATTGGAACTCAGGCATCATGACCCGCTGTCCGGCCTCGGCCGAGACCGTCAGCACCAATTTCACCTGCTGTCCGATGAGCATCTGCACATCGGATATTTCGGCTTTGACCGTCACATGAGCCATGGCGGATATGGTGAGTATATATACAGCCAGCGTGATTAAGAGTCGTTTCATGATCAATATTCTTTTGATTATGCTCTCTTAGCAAACAGCATCATGAGTTTTTTTACATAGTCTTCGGATGTGGAGACAGAAATATGATCAACATTGCACTTGGTAAAAGTATGTTGCAGTTCATTCTGCCGTTGCATCCAATAGGCGGTATGGGCACGCCTCAGTTTCTTGCTTGAGGTGTCGATGAGCATCTCATGCCCCGTCTCGGCGTCGCGCACCTTGAGCAGCCCCACGTCGGGCAGTTCCTTGGCCGTGTGGTCATACACCTGAATGGCCACCATATCGTGCTTGCGGTTGGAGATATCGAGCACATCGTCGAAAGCCGAACGTGTGTAGAAGTCGCTCAAGAGGAAGGCCGTACACCTGCGTTTCATCACCTTGGTCAGAAATTCGATGGCCATGCCCACATTGGTCTTATAGCTTTCGGGGTGGAAGTCGAGCATCTCGCGAATGATGTAGAGGATGTGCTTTCTGCCCTTTTTAGGAGGAATGTATTTCTCTATCTTGTCAGAGAAGAAGATGACCCCGATCTTATCATTATTCTGAATGGCGCTGAACGCCAGGGTGGCCGCTATTTCTGCCGCCATATCCCGCTTGGTCTGCTTGACGGTGCCGAAATTGAGCGAGCCGCTGACATCTACGAGCAGCATCACCGTGAGTTCGCGCTCCTCCTCAAACACCTTGACGTATGGCCTGTGGAATCGCGCCGTCACATTCCAATCGATGTCGCGCACATCATCGCCGAACTGATACTCTCTGACTTCTGAAAACGCCATACCACGCCCTTTGAAAGCCGAATGGTATTGTCCGGCGAAGATATTTCGACTCAGTCCACGGGTCTTGATCTCAATCTTTCTTACTTTTTTCAGTATTTCGGAAGTATCCATAGCGTTTGATCGCATTAAGTATATTTTTGAGGCTGTATCTGGCGGGGGATTAGGGCACCTCGACCTTGTTGATGATCTGGCTGACGATCTGCTCGCTGGTCACGTTGCCGGCCTCAGCCTCGTACGACAGTCCGATACGGTGGCGCAGCACATCGTGAGCCACGGCGCGCACATCCTCGGGCACGACATAGCCGCGGTGTTTGACAAAGGCGTATGCCCGTGCCGCCTTGGCGAGATTGATGCTGGCGCGCGGCGAACCGCCAAAGGTGATCATATCTTTGAGTTCGTTGAGTCCGTAGCGCTCAGGATAACGTGTGGCGAAGACGAGGTCGGCGATGTACTGCTCGATTTTCTCGTCGATATACACCTGTCGCACCACCACGCGCGCATTCATAATCTCCTGTGCCGTCGTGACAGGTCTGACGGTGGGCAGGCTGCCTTGCAGGTTTTCGCGTATGATGAGTTTCTCCTCTTGCAGTGTGGGATAGTCGATGAGCACCTTGAGCATGAAACGGTCCACCTGCGCCTCGGGCAGCGGATAGGTGCCTTCCTGCTCCACGGGGTTCTGCGTAGCCATCACGAGGAAAGGCTCGGGCAGTTCGAACGTCGTATCACCGATGGTCACCTGATGCTCCTGCATGGCTTCGAGCAGCGCGCTCTGCACCTTGGCGGGTGCTCGGTTGATTTCATCGGCCAGCACGAAATTGGCGAACACGGGGCCTTTTTTCACTTGGAATTTCTCGTCTTTCTGCGAGTATATCATCGTGCCGATGACATCTGCCGGCAGCAGGTCGGGTGTGAACTGTATTCTGCTATATTTAGAGTCGATGAGTTGTGCCAGTGTCTTGATGGCCAAAGTCTTTGCCAGTCCCGGTACGCCCTCGAGCAGGATATGCCCGTCGCTGAGCAGTCCGATAAGCAAAGAATCAATCAGATGTTTTTGACCGACGATGACGTGGTCCATACCCATCGTCAGATTGGTAAGGAATGCGCTCTGCTCCTCTATTTTGAGGTTGAGTTCGCGGATATCAATAGCTTCTGCCATGTTGATAAATGTTGATAAATGTTGTTTATGTCCTATTCTGTAAATTTGAACGCAAAATTACACTTTTCGCAAGACCCTGCCGAAAAAATGTGACTAAATAATATTAAAAAAGATTCCTAAAATATAAGTTTTAAGAATCTTTTAAAGAAAATCCGTGATTGTTGATGATTTTTATACTATTTCCTCATCCGTCTCCTCGGGTTTGGGGTTGTATTGGTTGAGGAATTCTAACAGCAGTTGCAAGGCTTTCGACGTGGCCACAGACAGATTGAGGTCGCGCCCCTGGTCTTCGGTCAGCTGGAAAGTGACGACGTGCTGTTCTGAGCCGCAGGCGATCCAGATGGTGCCCACGGGAATCTCTTTTGTGCCGCCGCCCGGTCCGGCCACCCCCGTGACAGCCACGGCATAGTCGGTAGCCATGGTTTTCACGGCCCCCTTGACCATAGCGACCGCCACCTCCTCGCACACGGCTGTTTTCTCTTCGATCAACTCGGCAGGCACTCCGAGCAGTCTCTCTTTTATCTCATTGGTATAACATACGATACCGCCCTTGAAATAGTCAGAGGCACCGGGTATGGCAATGATAGACTGGGCGACGTGTCCGCCCGTACAGCTCTCGGCCGTGGATAACGTCTTTCCTGTAGAATAGAGATTCTCTTGAATCTCCCGACTCAATATTTTGTTTTCAAATTCCATATATATAGTGTTGTTATGATACTCAATAGCGAGAAGAGCCACACCGCTCAGGCGAAGGTCACCTTAGAGAACGCGGGCGCATCGATAGAGCAAAACTCTTTGTCTAAGAATTTATAATACCCGGTAATGGCAATCATGGCAGCGTTGTCGGTGGTATAGCTGAACTTAGGAATGTAAATGGTCCATCCGAAGCGGCGTGCATGATCGTGGAAAGCGTTTCGCAACCCGTTGTTGGCCGAGACGCCCCCAGCCACCGCCACATGTTTGATGCCCGTCTGTTTGACCGCTTTTCTCAGTTTTTTCATCAGGATATCAACGATGGTGAACTCCAGGCTGGCCGCCAAGTCCTCCTTATGATGCTCCACGAAGTCAGGGTCCTCTTTCTGCCAGTCTCTCAAGTTGTAGAGAAACGATGTTTTCAGTCCGCTGAAACTATAGTTCAGATCGGGAATGTTAGGTTCGGCGAAGTGATAAGCATGCGGATTTCCCTGACGTGCCAGCCGGTCGATAATGGGTCCGCCGGGGTATCCGAGTCCCATGACTTTCGAGCATTTGTCGATGGCCTCGCCTGCGGCATCGTCGATGGTCTGTCCGAGCACCTCCATGTCGTTATAGGCATTCACCTTGACGATTTGTGAATTGCCACCGCTGACGAGCAGGCACAGGAAGGGGAACGGGGGTGCCGACTGGTCGTCGTCAGACTCTTTGATAAAATGAGCCATGACATGACCTTGCAGGTGATTGACGTCGATAAGGGGTATGCCCAGCGCCCTGGCAAATCCCTTGGCAAAGCTGATGCCCACCAAGAGCGACCCCATGAGTCCGGGACCGCGTGTGAAAGCCACCGCCGACAGCATATCCTTGGTGATGCCCGCCCGCTTGATAGCCTGGTCAACCACGGGCACCACGTTTTGCTGATGCGCCCGTGATGCCAGTTCCGGCACCACGCCGCCATAAGCCCTGTGAACGTCTTGCGACGCCGTGACATTGCTGAGCAGCACCCCGTCGCGCAGCACTGCCGCCGACGTGTCGTCGCAACTGCTCTCAATGCCTAAAATGTATGTCATAATCGTCTGATTTGAAGTTACAAAGATTCGACAAGGTCTTCCTCCACACTGATTGGGGGCAGAAAAGACCCGTCGTTTTAATAGGTGAGTATCTCCACGCCGTGTTCGGTCATCAGGAACGTGTGTTCCCATTGAGCGCTGGGCAGTTCGTCTTCAGAGATGACCTCCCACCCGAAGGGGTCTTCAGCGTCGATAAACACGCGCCATGAGCCCATGTTGATCATCGGCTCGATGGTGAAGACCATGCCCGGCACGAGCAGCATCCCGTGCCCGCGGCGCCCGTAGTGAGGCACGTCGGGCTCTTCGTGGAATTTGAGTCCCACGCCATGTCCGCATAGGTCGCGCACCACCCCGTAGTGGTATTTCTTGGCATGTTTTTCTATCGCGTAGCCGATATCGCCCACGGTGCCATAGGGTTTAGCCGCCTCGGCCCCTATCTCCAGGCACTCTTTAGCCACCCTGACCAGTTGCTCTTTCTCGGGCGTCGTCTTTCCGATGATAAACATCCTTGAGGCATCGGCGTAGAAACCATCCAGTATCGTAGTAAAATCGACATTGATGATATCGCCCTCTTCGAGCACGTCTTCTGCTTTAGGTATGCCATGGCACACCACCTCGTTGATGCTGGTGCATACGCTTTTGGGGAAGCCCTCGTAATTGAGACAAGCAGGGATGGCCCCATGCCTTTGGCAATAGTCCATGCAGATGTCGTCAATCTCGAGCGTACTCATGCCCGCATGTATCTGCCGGGCCACCTCGTCGAGCACCCCGGTATTGACCACGCCGGCCCGCCGTATGCCCTCAATCTCCTCGGGTGTCCTGATCAGTTCCCTGGTAGGCACCTCTTTACCTTTATTCTGCCATGCCAGCACTTTTTTGTCCATCTCGGTGAGCGCTTGTCCGGGCATGACATGCCATCTTTTCTTTTTTCTTAGAGCCATATCGTTAGTTATGATTATTTTCCGCTGTCAGTGATGTAATACATCCAGTGGTATGGATTGGCGGCGCTGAAGAACACCACCTGATATTTCAACTCGTCGGTAAACGAGTATTCCTTGTTGAAGCAAATGATATACTCCGCCCCTTGGCTGTCTTTGACGGTATATTGCAGGGAGTATCGTTTCTCGTCGTTTACCTCACGGTCTTTGCTCTGCACTTGATAGACCACCCCTTTAAGGGTCACCTGCCTGTCGCCGTCTTTCACGACAGAGCCCTCATCATAGTCGAGCCGTTTGATATAATCGTACTTTTGCATATCGTATTCGTATGAATACTTGATCTGGTACGTCACTTGCTGCGCTTGGGCGTTGATGACCGCCAGAGCCATCACCGCCATCAGGATGATATGTCTGATCATCGTCATATCGTTTTAAGTAATTGTTTCAATTCAACAGTCCAGTCGTCGTCCTCGCCCGGGCAGATAGTCGTCATGCCCAGTTGACTGGCGACCGCCACATTTCTCTGTCCGTCGTCGATGAACACCACCTCTCCGGGTGTCAGATCCTCGTCCATGAGCAATTGCCGGAACACCCGTTCGTCGGGTTTCATCATTTTGAGTTGATAGCTCAGGTATAACTTGTCGAAATAGTCATTGACAGGATGCCCTTTGCCGTCAAACCGGCTGCTCATCGCCCACTCCATCATAAAGGGGTTGGTATTAGAGAGCAGCAGCAGGCGATAGCCCTGCCGGCGCAGTTCGACGAGCGCCTTCAAGACATTTTCGGGCACCTCGGCCGCATATCCCTGCCAGGCGTATGCACACTCCTGGTGCGTGAGCATCCGGCCTACGAGCCGGCTGAGCTGGTCTTGGAATTCCCCGGCGGTGATTTTCCCCTCCTCCAGGTCGCCGAAGATGCCCGACTGGTGATACTTGTCCAACCGCTGCCAGGCATCGGCCAGTCCTAACTCCCGGAACCGCTTCACCGCCTCGTCGGACGACAGTCGGACGATGACGCCTCCGAAATCAAAAATGATTGTATTGATATTCATTCTTTGTCAAATAAATGTATTTTTTTCTTACGCGCCTCATCGATAGACAGGATCGTCTGCTGCCGCTGTTGGTATTCCTGGCGCATCTTCTCATACTCCATGTCCAGTTCATGCTGCACCTTGCGCTCCTCGTCTTTATCCATCAGCCGTGCGGCGACCAATGCGTTTTGCGACGCGTCTTTCATCCATACCACGGGGCCTTTATATACAGGGGCGATTTTAAGAGCCACGTGCAACTGGCTGGTGGTGGCCCCGCCGATCATGATGGGGATGTCGAGTCCGGCCCGGGCCATTTCGGCCGCCACACCCACCATCTCTTCCAGACTGGGCGTGATGAGTCCGCTCAAGCCGATCATGTCGGCCTTCACCTCGACGGCTTTCTTGACGATTTGCTGTGCGGGCACCATCACCCCCATGTCGATCACCTCGAAATTATTGCAAGCCATCACCACCGCCACGATGTTTTTACCGATGTCGTGCACATCGCCTTTGACGGTAGCCAGCACTATTTTCCCTTTCTTCTTAGCGTTGTCCGTCTTTTGCGCTTCGATGGCCGGTTGCAGGATAGCCACCGCCTGTTTCATGGTCCTGGCCGACTTGACCACCTGCGGCAGGAACATCTTTCCTGCTCCGAAGAGTTCGCCCACCTCGTTCATGGCACTCATCAGCGGTCCTTCGATGATGTCCACCGCCTTGGCGTAGTGCTGTTGCGCCTCTGCTAGGTCTTGCGTCAGGTAGTCGCCGATGCCTTTTCGCAGCGCATATTTCAGCCGGTCCTCAAGAGATGCGTTTCTCCACGCCTCTGTTTTCGCCTCATGCCCGGTACCGGGGTTTGCGCCTGTCTGTGTTGACTTCAGCAGTTCCTGTTCGGCCTTGATCTTTTCGGCAAGGTCAATCAACCGCTCGGCCGCATGAGCGTGCCGGTTAAGGATGACATCCTCGATCACCTCGAGTTGCCCTTGCGGTATATCATTGTATGTGACCTTCGTGGCAGGATTGACGATGGCGAAATCCATACCGGCCTGAATGGCGTGGTACAGGAAGACGGCATGCATCGCCTCGCGGATATAATTGTTGCCGCGGAACGAGAACGAGAGGTTGCTCACGCCCCCGCTCACATGGGCACCCGGCAGATGTTGCCGAATCCACTGTGTAGCCCTGATAAAATCGCAGGCGTAAGCATCGTGCTCCTCCATGCCGGTAGCCACAGCCAGTATATTGGGGTCGAAGATGATGTCGAGCGGGTTCATGCCCACCTCTCGGGTCAGCAGCGTATAGGCCCGTTGCGCAATCTCGATACGCCGTTGGAACGATGTAGCCTGTCCTTGCTCGTCGAAGCACATCACCACCACCGCCGCACCGTATCTCATCACGTCGCGTGCATGGCTGAGGAACACCTCTTCGCCCTCTTTCAGCGAGATGGAGTTGACGATGCCTTTTCCTTGCAGGCATTTCAGTCCCGCCACGATGACCTCCCAGTCAGAGGAGTCGATCATCACAGGCACGGAGGCGATATCAGGTTCTGAGGCGATGATGCGCAGAAAGGTGGTCATCGCCTCTTTGGCATCGAGCAGCGCGTCGTCCATGTTGACGTCGATGACCAGGGCGCCGTCGGCCACCTGCTGCCGTGCCACCGACACCGCCTCGTCGTATTTTTTCTCTTGTATGAGGCGCAGGAATTTTCTGGAGCCAGCCACATTGCAGCGCTCGCCGACATTGACGAAATGCACCTCGGGCGTCACATCGAGCATATCGAGACCGCTCAACCGCATGGTCGCAGGCCGAGGAGCCGGCTCGTGCGGCACACCGTCTTTGATGACCTGTGCGAACTGCTGGATAAACCGCTCGTCGGTGCCGCAGCAGCCGCCGATGATATTGACCAGCCGGCTGTTGACGAAATCCGCCATTTGCGGTGTCATCGATTCGGCCGTCTCATCGTAGAGCCCCAGTGAATTGGGCAGTCCGGCATTGGGGTAAGCAGAAATATAATAAGGTGCTTTCGAGGCCAGTTCCTCTAAATAGGGTTTCATCTGTCTGGCGCCGAAAGAGCAGTTCAGACCGACGGAGAAGATCGGATAAGTGCTGATGGAGGCGAGGAACGAGTCGAGCGTCTGTCCGCTGAGCGTCCGTCCGGCGAGGTCGCTGATGGTCACTGAGATCATGACAGGCAGTTGCACGTGCGCTTGCCTCATGGCCGTGAATGCCGCATCGATGGCCGCCTTGGCATTGAGCGTGTCGAAGATGGTCTCGATGAGGAGCGCATCGACCCCGCCTCTGATCAACGCCTCCATCTGTTGCAGGTATGCACTGTAGATGGTATCGTAGTCAATGTCGCGGGCGGCAGGGTCAGACACCTCAGGACTCATCGAGCACGTCTTATTCGTAGGTCCTACCGACCCGCATACAAAGCGCTGATGGTCGGGCGTGGAGAAGGCATCCGCCATTTTCCGCGCGATACGCGCACCGGCATACGCCATGTCGGCAGCGGCGTGCTCCAGATGGTAATCAGCCTGTGAAACAGCCTGTGACGAGAACGTATTGGTGGTGATGAGGTCGGCCCCGGCGATGAGGTATTTGCGGTGAATGTCTTCGATGACATCCGGCCGTGTGATGTTGAGCACATCGTTATTTCCAGCCAGTTGTCCTTCCACGGCAGTGAAGACCTCGCCGCGGAAGTCGTCCTCAGACAGTCCGTAGCGTTGTATCATCGTGCCCATGGCACCATCGAGCAGCATGATGCGCTGTTTGATTATCTCTTCAATCGTCATCTATCCTGGGGTCACTTATATATTTTCATAGCCCTGTCCATCTCACGCCGGTCTTCCTTCTCTTTCAGGGTCTGCCGCTTATCGTATTGTTTTTTACCTTTGGCCAGAGCGATGTCCATTTTGGCACGTCCCTTGTCGTCGATAAAAACCAAGGTGGGCACAATGGTGAACCCCACCTGTTTGGTCATCTCCTGCAAGTGAAGGATTTCGCGCTTGGTTAGGAGCAATTTCCTGTCGCGCTTGGCCTCATGGTTGCTGTACGACCCATAGAAATAAGGCGACACGTTCATCCCTTTCACCCACATCTCCCCGTTGATGATGACGCAATAAGTATCCACCAGCGACGCTTTGCCGAGCCTGATGGACTTGATTTCGGTGCCTGTGAGCACGATGCCCGCAGTATATGTCTCGATGAAGAAATATTCAAACGAGGCTTTTCTGTTTTTTATCTGAACAGGACTTTTCTTCCTGAGTTCTAATTGTTCTTTGTTCATGTGCTAATCAATGATTGTTGCAAACCTGTCGAGATGGTCGTCGATATAGCATGCCACCATCTGCGTCCACTGCTCCTCGTTCTCGACAAAGGCGTCATCGAGTTCATCGAATGCCGGCATCTGTTCGAAGAGCGCCATGAACTCCTCGTCGGAGCATTCGCGCTCAATCTGCTCATGGTGGCGGTCGTAGAGTTTGCGTGCTTTGTTGAGCAGCGTAGCCAGTGCGTCGATGCCCCACATACGCATCATCCTGGCCACGGGGTTTCTGAAGATGAATCCCCCATAGCCATTGTGTATCAATTGAACGAACCCGCCGTCCATCACCTCCTCGTGCAGCGCATCCCAAGCGAGCAGCGTTATCTGGTCGGCATTGAGCTGAGCCATGTTGTCGGCCGTCAGCGTGCCGCCTATGGCTTCATTGATGGCATCGACAAAAGCGCCGACGAAGGCGTCCATGCCTTCCTCTGCTTTTTGTCTAAGCACATCGTCGTTTATTGTTACCTTGATCATAATCGCGTGCAAAAGTAATGTTTTTTTTTGAATATGATACCAAAACCATCGATATTTTCTATTTATTAAGGTTTAATGATAGCAATAAACGGATGAAATCAGCGTTATCAATAGGCGATCAACCTATCACAACCTATCTGCGGATGAAACAACTACTACTCACTGTTTACTTATTGCTTGGGGCCTTTCACCCCGTGTCAGCACAGCGCAACGAGATATACAGCGACCAGATAGCGTCGCTGCAAGTGGTAGCGGGCACCGACTGGCTGTCGCCCCCCGTGGTCATGCTCAACAGCAATCCCATCCACATCAGTTTCGACGACCTGACCCATGAGTATCACCGGTACACCTATACGGTGCGCCACTGCGAGGCCGACTGGAGCGTGTCGTCGGAATTGTTTGAGAGCGACTACATCAACGGTTTCGCATCGGGCAACATCATCGAAGACGTAGAAGAGTCGTACAACACCAACGTGCTCTATACCCACTACCGCCTGACCCTGCCCAACCGCCTCTGTCAGTTGAAGATGAGCGGCAACTACCAGGTGACCGTCTATGACGACAATAACGACAATGAGCCCGTGCTCACCGCGTGTTTCATGGTGGTTGACCCCAAGATGAACGTGTCGCTGAGTGTCAGCACGAACACCGACATCGATTTCCACAACCGCCACCAGCAGGTTGACATGCAGGTGTCGTTCGGTTCGGTGAACGTGACCGCCCCCCGCCAACAGATCAAGACCGTAGTGATGCAAAACGGCCGGCGCGACAACGCCCGCATCAATGTCGATTATCAAAACACGCTGCCCAACGGCATCAGTTGGGAACACAATAAAAAACTGATATTCACCGCCGGCAACGAATATCATAAATTTGAGGTGTTAGACAACGACCACCCCACCCTGGGAGTGGACCTGATGCGTTGGGACGGCGAGATGTATCATGCCTTTCTGTTCCAGGACACCCCGCGGCCCAATTACCTTTACGACGAAGATGCCAACGGTGCCTTTTACATCCGCAACAGCGATAATATAGACAACGACACCTATTCCGACTACCTCTACGTGCATTTCGACAAACCGTCAGAACGCCTCGACGGCGACCTCTTCCTGAACGGGGTATGGACCAACGACCAGTTTCCCTCAAAATATCTTATGGAGTACGACGAGGCGACCAAAAGCTATCACACCATGGTGCTCCTCAAACAAGGCTATTACTCGTATCAATATCTGCTGTTAGACGCCGACGGCTATACACACCATGTAGAGAACGAAGGCAACTTCTACCAGACCGAGAACCAATACCAAGCCTTGGTGTATTACCGCGAGAACGGCGGCAGAACCGACCAGCTCGTGGGCTATCAACAAGTGAGCGCCCCCTGATGGGATGATGAAAAATCATTTGATTATTTGGTCGGTTGTTTTTTTTGCCGTATATTTGCAGAGAGAAAGTAAAAACGCCTACTGACGACAAACATCATTTATTCACTAAAATAAGGTAACAAACGATGAAAGCGAAGTTTTTATTCGGTGTTCTGACAGCCGTTATGCTGTTGACATCCAACTACGTGCATGGACAAATAGAGGGTATCGACCCTGCGGATGAAGCCATCAAGCAACTCATAGCCGACGCAGAGAATGGTGACAGGACTGCACAGTTCAATCTGGGCAACCGCTACCACGACGGCCAAGGTGTGAAGCAGAGTTACAAGAAAGCCGTGCAGTGGTATGAGAAAGCAGCCGCTCAAGGATTTATATATGCCCAATACAATCTGGGTATTGCCTATCAGAAGGGCGAGGGCGTGAAGAAAGACCCCGCCAAGGCCGCCGAGTGGTTTGCGCTGGCCGCCGAGCAAGACTACCCCAACGCCCAGTTGAACTTAGGCAACGCCTATTTCCATGGCAATGGCGTGGAGCAGGACTTGGAGAAAGCCGCATATTGGTACACCAAAGCATCAGAGAACGGGGTGACAAGCGGTTCGTTGAACTTGGCCAACGCCTATTATTTCGGCAATGGCGTGGTGCAGAACTACAAGCATGCCTTCCGCCTGTATCAGGTATGTGCCGAGAAAAACCACCCCACAGCCCAGTTGATGCTTGCCAGTTGCTATGAGGAGGGTCATGGTGTAGGTCAGGATTTTTCGAAAGCCTTTGAATGGTATCAGAAAGCCGCCGCCAACGGTCAGAAATCAGCATACAACAACATGGGACGTCTGCTGATCGAGGGTAAAGGTGTGGAGCAAGACATCGAGGCGGGTCTGCGCTGCTATGACACCGCCATTGCATCGGGCAACCTTGAGGCCCTCTACAACCTCTCCATCCTGTATTACCAAGGACAAGGCGTGCCCAAAGACCGGAAAAAAGCAAAGAAACTGATGAAACAGGCCGCCGACATGGGGCTGGAAAACGCACAGTATTTCCTGAAGCACAATAAGTTTTAAAGGGAAGTTAAAGGGAAGAACAAAATGAAAAAGCTGCTATTGCTCTGTTTATTGGCCATCAGCCCATATCTCTTGCAGGCCCAAGTGATTTGGAGCGGTGAGAAAGACATCGACTGGTCGAGCACCTTGGGCATTGACGCCACCAAGTTTGCCAATGCCGACATCGCCGACCGGCTGGTATTCAACATCCGGTACGTGGGCAACAACGACTGGCCGCAAGTAAGCCTGACCACCCCCTCTTGGAGCGGCGTGCCGGGTGCGGGCAATACGCTCATCAACGCAAGTACCACACAAGTGGTCTATGCCATCACCAGCGACATGCTGACCACCCTGACCGAACAAGGGCTGTTGGTGACAGGCTGCGGCTATACCCTATTGTCGATAGAGATAGAGAAAGGCCCTGGCGCCTCAGGCTACGAGAATGCCATCTGGATTGGCGAGGTGGTGCTCCCGAGCGACTGGAGCGGTTCGGTGAGCATACCCGCCCTCAGTTTCAAGAACGCTTCCTTAGGCGACAAGATGCGCATCCATGTCAAAGATGTGAAACCAGGCAGCCTGATACTCCCCAAAAACGCCTCTTGGGGCGACATCGCCGATGCTCCCGGCAAAACAGCCGAGGGTGTGTATGTAGATTATGACATCACCGAGACGCTGCTGCAACTGATGAAAACCGACGGACTGATTATCCAGGGTGTGAACGCCACCATCACCTCGATAGACATCATCAAGGCCCAGACAGGCGACCGGGTGACAGCCACCGTGCCAGTGACGCACAACTGGACTTGGCTTACCGGCGAAGAGCCCTCCATCCGCATCTCCCTGAAGAACCCCACAGCCGAGGCGAAATCCGTTTCCTACAAATTGCTGGTGACCACCGACAAATTAGAAAACGTGAAGAACATCAGCGGCTCAACGACCGTAGAAGCGGGCGGCACGAAAACAGAAGATGTGCCTGTCAGCGGTTTAAGCAGCGGATTCTATCATATCACCGTCACCGTAGATGGTGAGATGATTCGCGCCTTCAATATCGGCATCGACCCCGAAGGTGTGGTGTCTGCCCCCGACATGCAACCCGACTTTGCAGCATTCTGGCAACAGGCCCTCACAGACTTATCTGCCGTGGAGCCCCGCTATCAGTTGACCAAGATAGACAGCAAGAGCACCGACAAGCGCACCGTCTATCTGGTTGAGATGAAGAGCGTGGCTGACGGCACGGGTAGCGACATCACCATCCGCGGTTATTACGCAGAACCGACAGGCAACGGCACCTATCCCGCCATCATCCACTATCAAGGCTACGACAGCGGTACCGCCGATCCGTGGTGCATGGGCGGCAACGACAACCCCGGATGGTGCGAACTGATATTATCCACCCGCGGTCAGGTGATCAATAACCGTCCGCCCTACACCAACGCCTACGGCGACTGGTTTGCCTATGGCATGGACCACCAGGATCATTTTTATTACCGTGGCGCATACATGGATGTGGTGCGAGCCATCGACTTCATGGCCTCAAGAGAGAAAGTGCAACAGCAGAACATCTTCGCCGAGGGAGCCAGTCAGGGCGGTGCCTTCACCTTGGCAGCGGCGGCACTTGACAAACGTCTGAACAGCATAGCCCCCGGCATCCCGTTCATGGGCGATTTCCCCGACTATTTCGAGTTGGCCTCATGGCCGGGCAACGTGGCCAAGAATCAAAAGAATAAACTGGGCATGAGCGAAGCCGAGATGTACCGCGTGTTGTCATACTTCGACACGAAAAACCTGGCCACGATGATTACCTGCCCTGTCATCATGAATTTCAGTCTGCAAGACAATGTATGTCCGCCGCACACCAACGTAGCACCTTACAATAATCTGGCCTCAACCGAAAAAGAATATTCTGTGAATGCCACTTTAGGTCATGAGACATCAGGGTCATGGTGGAACACCTATTTCCAGTTCTTCCGCGACCATTTCAAGACGGCTGACGCCATCTCAGAAATCAACACACAGTCAGACATCAGCAATGGAGCCATATATAACCTTCAAGGTCAGCGCGTGGCAGAAACGAGAGAGAGCCTGTCCATCCTGCCCCAAGGTGTTTATATCGTCAACGGCAACAAAGTGATGAAGAAGTAAAAGGAAAGAGGTGAGAGGTAAGGGTGAACCTGTATTTCGCGTATGATCAGGAGGCGTAAGAAGAATACAATCATAGAAGGTGAGTTGTCGCTTTTCAGTGCGGAACACTGGGAATCACTGGAAGACAGCCCGGAACAGGGTGGCTCGGGTAGAGCCACCCCGGGCAATGTTATGCACACGACAGAAGCGGTAGATACGGTAGAAACGACCCATCCTATAGACACGATTGACACTATAGACACGATTGACACTATAGACACCATAGAAAAACCGAGGGCGACGGGGGGCATAGATGAAGGTGTGGCTGCAGAGCCGGACACGCAGACAGACGGCGAAAGCGGCAAGCCACAGCTTGAAACGATGAAATGGGCAATTGGATATGTGCGGCGGTTGGATTTAGACACCACACGCCTGTTGGCCATGGAGACCTCGATGATGGTGCAGTCTGACTATCACCCCGACCACTTGTATGTGGTCAACACCCTGCATGGTGAACGGATGAACGGCCTGAAGGTGGGCACACTGTGTTACGCCTCTTTCATGCGAGCCTTCCCGAGCATGATTGAGCATCTGAATTTAAACTATTATGACATTTACCAAGCCGCACTCGCCGATGATTAGCAAGAACCAATTGAAGCGTGTGAAACGCTTGGAGAACAAGAAATACCGGTCGGAGGCCGGTTTGTTTGTCGCCGAAGGCCCCAAGGTAGTGGGCGACCTCTGCGAGGTCATGACGCCACAGACCATCATATCGACACCAGACTTTCCCCCCTCGCGCTTGCCCTCCGCTGCCGGCTGTGAACATATCGAGGTGAGTGCCGAAGAGTTGCGGCAGTTCAGTTTCTTGCAGCATCCCCAGCAGGTGATAGGCATTTTCCGCCAGCCCGTCATCACCGATGCTGAGCGCGAGGCGGCCTTGTCATCGGCCCGCACACGCCATGTCCTGGCCTTAGACGGGATACAAGACCCCGGCAATCTAGGCACCATTATCCGCATTGCCGACTGGTTTGGCATCCGCACCATCGTGTGCAGTCCCGACACTACCGACTTATGGAATCCGAAGGTGGTGCAAGCCACCATGGGCAGCATCGCCCATGTGAGCGTGCTCTACGAACCCCTACCCTCCTGGCTGATGACGCTACGTGCCGACACACCCATCTACGGAACCCTCTTGGATGGCGACAACATCTACGCCACGCCCTTGAGCGACCATGGTGTCATCGTGATGGGCAATGAGGGCAATGGTATCAGTGTGCCTGTGCGCAGGTTGGTGAACAGCCGTCTGCTCATCCCTTGCTTCTCTGACGAAGCCCATCACGCAGAAAGTTTGAATGTGGCCATCGCCACCGCCATCGTATGCAGCGAAATGCGAAGAAGCAGGGGGATGAAGATATAGTAGTTAAAATCGTTAATAACGTAAATAACGTAAATAACGTAAATAACGCCAATAACGTAAAAAAATCAAATAGTTAAGCCAAATGTTACAATTATTGTATCAGGATGGAAAAAGAAGAATTATATAAGATACGCAGTGCGTCGGGTTGTATCACCGCCGCCTGGAATTGGAGTTGCGCCCAACTGGGGCATGTCTTTCGTCGCACGTGGCTGCCGGTGACGCTGTTTGCATTGTTCGCAGCGATAGGCCGCGTATTATGTTACGAGCAGTCGCAGACGTATTCCGACTCGGTGTTATTGCAAGCTGGCACGATAGTATGTGCAGTGGCTCTTTTTGTCAGTTGTGCATGGTCGCTGTCGCGCCTTTTTCAGTTGTTGAACGGTCATACGCTGAAACACAATTTCAAGCGATGCGCATTAGCTCTGCTGATGACCTGCCTGTTGTTTGCCGTCATCGCATTTGCCGTGTATGGCATCACCTTGTTGGCCGGCTGCCAATGGTGGGTCATACTGGCAGCAGCATTCATCCTCGTGCTGCTCACACTGCCCGTGCATTACCATCATATCCGCTATGTGGAAGAGGAGGGGCTGAACTATTTCTCGTCGGCACCGACCAGTCTTCGACGCGGATACCGTGATTACGGCAAGATGGCCGCCACCACCCTGCTGTCGGCATTCATCCTTCTCATTATCACGGTCTTACTGGCTGCGCCTCAGATACTGACCTATTTGGCCTCATCTGCCTCAAGCACAGGCGCCATGGCAGGCGACCCCTCGGGCATGCCCGATACGTTTGTCTGGCTGTTGGGTGCCGTCACTTTCCTGTCGGTATGGGGTATCTTTTACGCATGGCAATACCTGACGGTAGTGAATGTATATTTATACGGTTCGATGGAAGAACTGCATCAAGAGCGATTATCAACACTCAGAAATCAAGAACAAAATGGCTGAACGAATCCTTTTTATAGACAGAGACGGCACGCTGGTAGAAGAGCCCGCCGACGAACAAGTAGATGCTTTTGAGAAACTGCGTTTCACAAAAGGGGTGTTTAAGAACCTCGGTTTTATCCGCCAGCATTTAGACTTTAAGCTTGTCATGGTGAGCAACCAAGACGGTCTGGGCACCGACAGTTTTCCAGAGGAGACCTTCTGGCCCGTACACAACTTCATCCTCCAGACATTAGAGGGAGAGGGCATCACCTTTGATGCCATCCACATCGACAACCATTTCCCGGAAGACCACCATCCCTCGCGCAAGCCGGGCATAGGCATGCTGAAAGAGTATATCGACAATGACCGCTACGACCTGCAGCACAGCTATGTCATCGGCGACCGTGATACCGACCAGCTGTTGGCCGACAATCTGGGTTGCCGTGCCCTCATCTTAGGCCGCGACGGGATGACGTGGGACAAGATAGCCGAACTGCTGTTTGCCGGAGAGCGTATCGCCGAGGTGCACCGTGCCACCAAGGAGACCGACATCCGCGTGCGGGTGAACCTGGACGGCAGCGGCCGCTGCGCCATCCATACCGGTCTGGGGTTCTTCGACCACATGCTCGAACAGATAGGCAAACATGGCGGTATGGACTTAGACATCGAAGCGCGTGGCGACTTGCACGTGGATGAGCACCACACGATAGAAGACACCGCCATCGTGCTGGGCGAGTGTCTGCTACAGGCTTTGGGCGACAAGCGTGGCATAGAGCGTTATGGCTACACGCTTCCGATGGACGATTGTCTGTGTCAGGTAGCCTTAGACTTTGGCGGCCGCCCGTGGTTGGTGTGGGACGCGTCGTTCCACCGCGAGAAGATAGGAGAGATGCCCACAGAGATGTTCTTGCATTTCTTCAAGAGCCTGAGCGATGCCGCCCGCATGAACCTGAACATCAAGGCCGAAGGCGAAAACGAGCATCACAAGATAGAAGGCATCTTCAAAGCGCTGGCCCGTGCTTTAAAGATGGCCGTGCGCCGCGACATCGAGCATTTCGAGTTGCCCTCAACCAAAGGGGCCCTCTGAACAGGTTCAGAAGGCCCTCCGTATAGGTGATCAGAAGTAACTACTCGTAATCATCAACCACAGCATTGATGAAGTCCATCATGGGTTTGGCCGTCTTAAAGATATCGGCCATATCATCGAGCCAGTGGTCAGTAGTGAAGAAAGCGGCAGGCACCGTCGTCCAACAACAGAAATCCTTCATGCGCAGATACTTGATGTGCTCATAGTCGCGCGGGAAGCCCGACGGACACGTCTTCAGCAGATCCAGTCCGAAACCATGGGCATCGCCCCAGGCACCCTCGCCGGGATGTCCGAAGAGAGAGACGAACTGCTTATTCTCCACACACGAGAGCCATTGGTCGATATTGCCCATGATTTCGTTGCGGCATGCCGTCAAGATATTGGTAGGCAGGTAGTAATTGCCGCATGCCAACATGCAGTTGCCGGGTTCCAAATGGATATAATAACCACCGTGCAGCGACTTCTTGCCATGTGCAGAGATATATGCGCCAAAATGGTGTTTATAGGGTGACTTGTCGGGCGAAAAACGTGTGTCGCGGTAGAAACGATAGGTGGCATCCTTCACGGTGATGTGCGCGATGGTATCGTCAAACTCGACGATTCGGTTGATGGCCAGTGCTACGCCGGCCTCGAACTCATTTTTTGCAGTAAGATACTCATCTTTATGAGTTTGAAACCAAGGACGGTTGTTGTTGGCCATCACTTGGCTAAGGAATTGGAGTATAAGCTGAGAGTCCATTTGATGATTTGAGGTTTGAGATTTGAGATTTGAGGTTTGAGGTTTGAGATTACTGACCCCATCCCTGCTTTGAAGATTTTGTCCGCTTGAGGACAAAATCGCCCCTACGTGGGAGGGGAACTGGCTGAAGCCCGATTATTAGTTGTCCATGATTTTGGGACAGATCTGCGAGAGTTCGCATTTCGCACATTTCGGGTTGCGCGAAGTGCAGACATAGCGTCCGTGGAGCAACAGCCAATGATGCGCTTTGGGTATGTCGTCGGCAGGGATGTTACGGGTCAGTTCCAGTTCCACTTTGAGAGGTGTGTTAGCCGTTTTGGGAACGAGTCCCAGTCGGTGACTGACCCGGAACACGTGTGTATCCACCGCCATGGTGGCCTTGCCGAAAGCCACCGCCTGTATGACATTGGCCGTCTTGCGCCCCACGCCCGGCAGTTTGACCAGTTGGTCGAGGTTGTCGGGCACCACGCCCCCGAAATCATCCACCAGCATCCTGGCCATCTTGGCCAAGTGCTCAGATTTCGCATTGGGATATGACACACTCTTCACATATTCCAGAATCTCCTCCGGCTGTGCCTGCGCCATAGTGGCAGCGTCGGGGTAGCGTCGGAACAGATCGGGCGTCACCATATTGACCCGCTTGTCGGTGCATTGCGCACTGAGCACCGTAGCCACCAGCAGTTGGAAGACACTGCCGAACTCCAGTTCGGTGGTCACCTCGGGCAGTTGGTTGCGGAAATAGTCGAGAATGTATTGATAACGTTGTTTTTTTGTCATCCTTGCAGAAAGAGATGGGCGGGCCTGAAGGGTCCGCCCAGATGGTTACTATCTTTTAATACCGTCAACAGTCGCTATAGCTTTGATGCGACAATCGTCTTATTTCTTATCCTCGGTCTTAGCCTCTGCTGCCTCGGGAGCTTTCTCATCAGCTTTGGCGGGAGCTTTTTCCTCAGCTTTGGCAGGAGCAGCCTTGGCATCGCTACCCTTGTAAGCCTTATTGAGTCCAGCCACCACGTCATCGGTGATGTCATACACCTGGTCGGCATAAAGGATGTTGTCGCCCTTCTGCTTGGTCAGGATAAAAGCGAACTTCTTGTCTTTGTTGTATTCAGCGAGGAAGTGGTTGATGCTGTCGAGCAGCGCCTCCTGATATTTCACCAGTTCCGACTGCAGTTCATTGCCCAGCCGCTGCTGCGAAGCCATATACTGGTCTTGCTGACGCTGAATGGCAGCTTGCTGGTTTTCTGCCTCTTGGCGGCTGGTGAAGCCATTGTTATTGATTTTGTTTTGGAAGTTCTGTGCAGCGGCTTGCAGATTTTTCTCCTGTGAAGCGAGGGCGGCCTCGGCGTTTTTCTGTTTTTGCTCGAGTTTCCCCTTCATTTCCTTGCAGAACTCATATTTTTCCTGTAAGGAGTCTATCTCGACAAATGCGATGAGCTGAGCGCCAGACTTCTCGGCAGCGGCGGCAGCGGCAGCGCCCTTCTCATCCATCTTATTAGATTTGTCACATGAAGTAAAAGTAACGGCGAGAGCCATAGCAGCCATCGCACATAAAATGTTTTTTTTGTTCATTTTCGTAATATACCTTATTTAATTATACTTTCTCTTTGACACCACGTGCAGGCTGGCGCATTTCGCGGTCCTGATCGAAGACGCAGTGAATGCCCCGTTCTTTCATGGCCTGACTATCGTGAATATGCTGCGACGTAAAGCTCCCGTTTTTGCGGAAAATCACTTTCACGGAGAGTAAAGCGACCGCTATAGCAATTATTAACACGGTAATGACGATGAGTTTGAGCATTTTTCCTTATCTTTGCAAAAATCTTTGCAAAGGTAGCGCATTTTTTTTGATTACTCGCAGTTTTTTTGAAATAAATGTCGCATTATACACTTTTTTGCATCTATTAGTGAATCATTATAAAGTTATCACGATGAACGAAAACATTTTAAAACCCCAGCGCGTGTTTGAACAGTTTGCACGCATCAACCAGATTCCCCGCCCATCGAAGCACGAGGAGAGAATGATAGCCTATCTGAAAGAGTTTGGCGAGAGCCGCGGTCTGCACACCAAGGTGGATGCCACGGGCAACGTGCTCATCAGCAAAGGAGCCACCCCCGGCTATGAAGACCGTGAGACCCTTATCCTGCAGAGCCACATGGACATGGTATGCGAGAAATTGGTTGACATCGACTTCAACTTCGACACCGATGCCATCCAGACTTACGTTGACGGCGAGTGGCTTCGTGCCAAGGGCACCACCTTAGGTGCCGACGACGGCATTGGCTGCGCCATGGAACTGGCCCTGCTCGACAGCGACGACATCGAGCACGGCCCCATCGAATGTGTGTTCACGCGCGACGAAGAGACCGGCCTGACCGGCGCCTTTGGCATGGAGGCTGGTTTTATGACGGGCAATATGCTCATCAACCTCGACTCTGAAGACGAAGGCCAGATTTTTGTGTCGTGCGCGGGCGGCAAAAACACCACCGCCACCTTCCGTTTCGAGCGCGAAACCGCCCCGGCAGGCTATTTCTTCCTCCGGATTGCGGTGAAAGGACTCAACGGCGGCCATTCCGGCGACGACATCAACAAGAAACGCGCCAACGCCATCAAAATCATCTCCCGCTTTCTCTACCAGCAGCAAGAGAAGCGTGAGCTCATCTTAGCCCAGTTCAATGCCGGCCGCATGCACAATGCCATCCCCCGCGACGGAGCCGCCATCATCGCCGTGGCAGCAGACGATAAAGAGCAGGTGCGTGCCGACTGGAATATCTTCGCCTCGCAGGTAGAAGACGAGTTCCATGTGACCGAGCAAGGCATGGAGTTTATCATGGAGAGTGCCGAGGCTGAGCGTGTGCTGCCCGCCTCGGTCAGCGTCAGTCTGATACGCGCCCTGCAAGCCGTTGACAACGGTGTGTATGCCATGTGCCAGGACGAGGCCGTGTCGTGGTTGGTAGAGACATCGAGCAACCTGGCCAGCGTGCAGTCGTCGGAAGGCGAGGTGGTCATTGTGACAAGCCAGCGTTCGAACGTGATGAGCAACTTAGAGAACCAAGGCAACACGGTGAAGGCCCTGTTCCAACTGGCTGGCGCCGAAGTGGAGCAAGGCGACGGCTATCCCGCCTGGAAGATGCGTGCCGACAGCGCACTGACCCGTCTGACGGTAGAGTCGTACAAGAAATTATTTGGCAAGGCCCCCAAAGTGCTTGGCATCCACGCCGGACTGGAATGTGGTCTGTTCTCCGAGCGCTATCCCGACCTTGACATGGTATCCTTCGGTCCCACCCTCCGCGGCGTTCACAGTCCCGACGAGTGTCTTCTCATCCCCACCGTGCAAATGGTCTGGGACCATCTGCTCGATATTTTAAAGAATATCCCAAAGAAATAAGAAGCCATGCGACGTATCCTCTATTTATTAGCCCTTCTGTCACCAGTGCTCATTGCCGGTTGCACGAGCGAGAGCGGCAAGATACACGACAAGGTGGAAGCGATTCTCGACGACATCATTGCCGACGGCTACACCTATGACATCGACAAGTATGAGAACTGGGACAGCACCTATTATGTCAAGCCTGACAACGTGGCCGCCAACAAAGTTTACGCCAACGAGGTGCCATACTTTAAGAAAGGCATCAACTATGAGCCCTTCGCCGAGGGCGACAAGCTGATATATGTGAGTGTGAAATACAAGATCAGGCAGGCCGACAGCAGCGACACGACCACCATCAACTGCCAGCAGACCTTCTACATGGACAAAGAGCTGAAAGGCATCGTCTGTGTCAAGGAAAACTGAGTCTGCGCCACATCTTGCAGCAAAAAATCGCCCCGGCATACAGTATCACTACTTTGCCGGGGCTTAACCTTAAAAAAAACTATTACTGTCCGCTAAACATACACATCCTCATCCCAACTCTTTGTAACACAG
>CAMVAT010000040.1 GCA_947165505.1 uncultured Prevotellaceae bacterium
AGCAGCAAAGCCAGATTACTGAGCAGCAAAGCCAGATTACTGAGCAGCAAAGCCAACTGGTGGAAAAAGACGAGATGCTCCGCTCTACCATTCATCTGTTGCTGGATGCCGGCATGACTGTCGAGGAAATTTCCATCAAGATGCACAAAGATATCGACATCGTCAGACAGCTTGCGTTATAGTCAATATATGCCATGAAGAAAACCATCATCACACTTGTCCTTCTCTGCGCTTTCACCATCGTACAGGCTCAGTCGGTGCATCCTTGGCAGGAATTGTTTGACGAGATGACCACACTCGACGATATCGGACAAGAGGGATGGGAAGAGACCTTCGACGTGCTCTGCCAACTCGAACAGCACCCGCTTAACATCAATACCGCCACGCGTGAACAATTGGAGCAGATACCCTTTCTCAGCGCACAACAGACTGAAGACATACAAGCGTATATCTACCAATATGGAGCAATGAAGTCGCTCGGCG
This sequence comes from uncultured Prevotellaceae bacterium, assembly GCA_947165505.1. Taxonomy (GTDB): domain Bacteria; phylum Bacteroidota; class Bacteroidia; order Bacteroidales; family Bacteroidaceae; genus Prevotella. Next base: position 484 of record CAMVAT010000040.1, read on the forward strand.
AACTGGCTATGATTCCCTCGATCGACTACCAGACACGGCGGTTGCTCAACTATTTCGTCTTTGCTGCGGAACCCGAAAAGAAAGAGACGCTCAGCTGGAGCGACGTATGGAAATACGGGAAGCACGAGATATTGCTCAGCACACAAGTTCCGTTCTACGAACGAAAAGGCGACCAAGACGGATATCTGGGCGGACGCGTCGCGCACTCGCTCCGATACCGTTTCAGCCGGGGCGACCGCGTGAGCGTAGGACTCGTGGCCGACCAAGATGCCGGCGAACCATTTTTCACGAAAGACAATCCCTGGGGGTATGACTTCTACTCGTTTTATATCAACCTCAAACGTCTGGGGCGGCTCCGACAACTGACCGTCGGACGATACCGCATCGCCGCAGGCATGGGACTGGTCATCAACAATGACTTCGGATTCAGCAAACTGTCGGCCCTCTCCACGCTCGGCACCCCCGCCGACCACATACGCCCCCATGCGTCACGTTCAGACCGCGACTATCTGCAAGGGGCAGCTGCCACCGTGGCAGTCAGCCGACGAATGGAAGTGTCAGCATTCCTCTCCTACCGCGGCATCGATGCCACCCTCACCGACGGCGGACAAGCCATCAGCACCATTCTGCGGACAGGCTATCACCGTACGACGACAGAAACAGCCAAGAAGAACAACTGTCATGAACTACTCGCCGGCGGTATGGTGCGATACCGTTCAGGCGCCTTCCACGTGGGTGCGGTGGCGGCATACGACGCCTTCAGCCTGCCACTGCGGCCCAATACCGACCTTGCTTATCAGCGACACAACCCGGAGGGCAAGACATTCTTCCATGCCGGGGTCAACTACGGATATACGGCGCACCGCCTGACCGTGAGCGGCGAGACAGCCATCAACGACAAGGGGCGTATTGCCACACTCAACACGGTCAGTTACCGCCCCTCGTGGGCTCTCACCCTCATGGCACTGCAACGTTATTATGCCCCGGGCTATAAGTCGATGCACGCCAACTCGTACAGCGAGGGGAGCAACGTACAAAACGAAGTGGGCATCATGGCGGGGGTGAAGTGGATTCCCGATGCGCATTTTACTCTGACTGCCTACACCGACTACGCTCACTTCCCCGAGCCGCGTTATCTGGCTACCAGAGAGGCCTCCAATGCGTGGGACAACCTGATACAGGGAGCCTACCACGGCGAGCATTTCACCGCCACGGCACGCTACCGGTTGCACTACCGACAGCGCGACTACACCGTTTACAACGACATCAGAAAAGAAAACGAAGTGAAAGGGCTGGACGCACAGACAGAGCACCGCGTCAGACTGACCGCCGGCTATAACGACAACCGCTGGAAATGCCTGACACAGGCCGACATGACCTACTCGCAATGGCAACAAAACAGTTTCGGATGGATGGTGAGCCAGACCCTGAGCGCTGCCCTCGGCACACGCTTCCGCATTGACGCGTCAGCGGGTTATTTCCATACCGACGACTACGACAGCCGAATCTATGCCTACGACACCGGTACTCTCTATCAGTTTTCCTTCCCCACCTACGACGGCGAGGGCATCCGCTACAGCCTCCTCGTCCGTGCCGACATCAGCAGTCATCTACTCCTCATCGCACGTGTGCAATCGGTCAATTACTTCGACCGGTCTGCCATCGGCACTGGTCTGCAGATGATTGACCGATCTTCTAAAACCGACCTGCAACTACAGCTACGCATCAGACTGTAAAGACCATTCTCGACAGAATGACCTTTAGGCTTGATGTCGCACCTAAAATATAACACACAATCTTGTGTAAATACAAATAATTGGTTATCTTTGCAGCGCATGTATCAAAGATTGATTGCCATCCTCATCTCCTGGTGCACCGCCACTGCCCTCTTCGCACAAGGCACGGCAGCTAATAACGCACAGAAGCCTGTCAACCCCGAAGACCGCGAGGTGGACATGGACAACCCCACTTTCGTACCGACAATGAAGGTGGGCAAGGCACTCGTCGATGGCGACAGCATCCTGTTCATGGACCTGAGCAACATCTACGTCTATCCGCCTGTGGAACTGAAGACGAGCAAGCAGCAAAAGTCGTACAACCGGTTGGTGCGCAATGTAAAAAAGGTGCTGCCCATAGCCAAAGAGGCCAACAAAATCATCATCGAGACCTACGAATATCTACAGACGCTGCCCGACAAGAAGTCGAAAGACGAGCACATGAAACGGGTGGAGAAAGATATCTACCAGACTTACAAGCCACGGATGAAGAAGCTCACCTATTCGCAAGGCAAGCTTCTCATCAAACTTATCTACCGTGAGTGCAACTCATCGTCGTACGATATTGTGAAAGCCTTCATGGGACCTATCCGCGCCGGTTTCTGGCAGGCCTTTGCCTGGGCTTTCGGCGCCTCGCTCAAGAAAGAGTACGACCCCGAAGGCACAGACCGTCTCACTGAGCGCGTAGTGCTGCTGGTGGAGGCAGGACAGCTCTGACAGTCGGCTACTTAACTACTGAAAGAATCACTTCACCAGCGTGAAGTCTAATTGCCGTTTCTCTACGTTGGCACGTGCCACCTTGATGCGGATGGGGTCGCCCAACTGATATTTGTGGTGGCGGCGGCGGCCCACCAAGCAGTAGTTGCGCTCGTCAAACTCATAGTAGTCGTCGTCGAGGTCATGCATCGGCACCATACCCTCGCAATGGTTCTCGTCGATCTCGCAATAGATGCCATACGACTGGATGCCGCTGATGTGAGCATCAAACTCCTCGCCCAACTTGTCGCCCATAAACTCCACCATTTTGTATTTGATTGAGTCGCGCTCGGCATACTGTGCCGTCTGCTCCATCTGCGACGAGTGCTCGCACAGCTCCTCGTAATGTTCTTTGTTGGCACTGCGCCCGCCCGCCTGATAACGCGTCAGCAGCCGGTGCACCATCGTGTCGGGATAGCGACGGATAGGACTGGTGAAGTGAGTGTAGTAGTCGAACGCCAGTCCGTAGTGCCCTATGTTGTGCACGCTGTATTTGGCTTTCATCATCGCCCGAAGAGCCACCGTCTCGAAGAGTTTTTGCTCGCGCCGGCCGGCACTCTCCTCCATCAGCGTATTCAGGCTGCGTGAGATGGCACCCTTGGTGCCCGTGGTCTTGAGTTTATAGCCGAACTTGACGATAAACTCACGCAGGTTTTCCAGCTTAGCGGGGTCGGGGGCGTCGTGTATGCGGTAGGGCAGCGTCTTCGCTTTCTGTCCTTTCTTCACCTTTCCGATGCTCTCAGCCACCGTGCGGTTGGCCAGCAGCATGAACTCCTCAATCAGTTTATTGGCGTCTTTCGACACCTTGAAATAGCAACGCACAGGCTTGCCCGTCTCGTCGATGTCGAAGTGCAGTTCCTCGCGGTCGAACTTCACCGCCCCGTTGGCGAAGCGAGCCTCGCGCATCTTCTTGGCCAGTCGGTCGAGCATCACCAGTTCGGCGGCATACTCACCCTGATAGCCTCCCTTGGGTGCAGGTGGTGCGGGCTGGCCTGTACCGTCTTTCACGCCGTTGGCCTCGAGGATGGCCTGCGCCTCCTCGTAGGCGAAGCGCCTGTTGCTGCGAATGATGGTATGCACCAGCCGCCACGACTTCACCTCGGCGTTCTCGTCCATCACGAAGATGGTGCTATAACACAATTTATCCTCGTCGGGCCGGAGCGAACAGATATAGTTGCACAGCCGCTCGGGCAGCATCGGGATGGTGCGGTCCACCAGATAGACACTCGTGGCGCGTTTCTGCGCCTCTCGGTCGATGACGCTGCCTTCCTTCACATAATGCGACACGTCGGCGATATGCACACCTACCTCCCACAGGCCTTTGCTCACCTCGCGGATGGAGAGGGCGTCGTCGAAGTCCTTGGCATCCTTCGGGTCGATGGTGAAAGTGCACACCTCGCGGAAATCCTCGCGCTCAGCGATGTCCTCGGGGGTGATGTCGGCCGAAATCTGGTTGGCAGCATCCTCCACGTGCTTCGGATATTTATAGGGCAGTCCGTACTGTGCCAGGATGGCGTGCATCTCCACATTGTTCTCGCCCGTCTTGCCCAGCACGTCGATGACTTCGCCCACGATGTTCTTCGACTCTTTCGACGGCCACTGTGTGATCTTCACCACGGCCTTGTCACCTGTCTGTCCGCCCTTGAGCTTCTTTTTCGGTATCATGATGTCGTGCACAAACACGTTGCTCTCGGTGATGAGGAAGGCGAAGTCGCGCTCCACTTGCAGTTTGCCCACAAACGTGTCGCGCGAGCGCTCCAGTATATCGGTCACCATGGCCTCCTTGATATGGTTGCGCCGGCGTGCCATGAACGACACGCGCACACGGTCGCCGTCGAGAGCGAACATCGAGTTGCGCTCCGCCACAAACACGGGTTTGCCACCGTCGTCGGGGATGAAACTGTTCTTGCCGTTGGCCTTGCGCCTGAACACGCCCTCTTGCACCTGCCCTTTGGTGTTCAGACGGTAACTATGGTCATCTACCTTGCTGAGGAAGTCGTCCCACGCCATTTCCTCCATGATGTCGAGGGCGAGCATCTTGAGCGGATGCGTGTCTAAGTGCAGTGCCCGGAATATCTGTTTAAACGTGAACGTATCGTTCGGTTGTGTGGTAAAGAAGCCTGTCAAAGCGTCTGTCAACTGCTTCTTATTCATGCGTTTTCCGCCTTTTTTACCTTTTCCCATAGTAATTCGAATTAGTTTTCCGCAAAATAACAAAATAATTTGTAACTTTGCAAAAAATTTCGGGAAAAAAATCAATAATCCCATTCATTCGACCTTTTTTATGGATAAAATACTCATTACAGGGGCCAGCGGATTCATCGGCAGCTTCATCGTCGAGGAGGCTCTCAGAAAAGGCATGGACGTGTGGGCTGCCATGCGAAAGACCAGCTCGAAGCAGTTTCTCACCGACGAGCGCATCCACTTCATCGAGCTCAACCTCGACAGCGAGGAGCAGCTGAAGCAACAGCTGTCTGGTCACGACTTCACCTACGTGGTGCATGCCGCCGGTGTGACGAAATGCTTGAAGGAGGACGATTTCTTCCGCATCAACACCGAGGGCACCAAGCATCTGGCCTCGGCCATCCGCGCCCTGAACATGCCCCTGCGCCGGTTTGTCTATATCAGTTCGCTGAGCATCTTCGGTCCCATCCGCGAGACACAGCCCTACGAAGAGATACGCGAGACCGACACGCCACAGCCCAACACAGCCTACGGTCGCAGCAAACTGGCAGCCGAGCAGTGGCTCGACACCCTCGAAGGGTTCCCCTGCGTGGTGCTGCGTCCTACCGGGGTCTATGGGCCGCGCGAGCGCGACTACTTCCTCATGGCACAGAGCATCAAGCAGCATATCGACTTTGCGGCAGGATACAAACGGCAAGACATCACCTTCGTCTATGTACAGGATGTGGTACAGGCCGTCTTCCTGGCACTCGATCACGGGCAGACCGGGCGCAAATACTTCCTCAGCGACGGACAGGTGTATCAGTCGCGCACATTCAGCGACCTGCTTCAACACGAACTGGGCGACAAATGGCTGCTGCGCATCAAAGCCCCCATCTGGCTGCTGCGCGTGGTGACCTTCTGCGGCGAATATGTGGGGCGGATGCGCAAGAAAGTGACAGCCCTGAACAACGACAAGTACCACATCATGCGGCAGCGCAACTGGCGATGCGACATACAGCCTGCCATCGACGAACTGGGCTTTCACCCGGAATACGACCTGGAGCAGGGCGTACGCCTTGCCGTGAAATGGTACAAGGAAAACGGGTGGCTGTAAGCATGTGTCATGTGCCATCATTTGTCATTTATCATTGATCATTTAGCTAAGCGATAACGAAACGCATTGAAAATATTTGAAAGAGAAAATACTCCCATCAAGGGACTGATGGCTTTTGAGTGGGTGATTATGGGCTATCTGCTCATTACACTGGCCATCGTGCTCATCATGTACAACAAGATGGCCGACCCCTACGTCATGATTTCCATGCGTGCGCGAGTCCTTGCCATCACTGTAGCCCTGTGGGGCATCTATCGTATGATGCCCTGCACAGCCACACGCACGCTGCGGGTCATCGCCCATCTGGCCATGCTCAGTTGGTGGTATCCCGACACCTTTGAACTGAACCGCGGCCTGCCCAATCTAGACCATATCTTTGCATCCGTCGAACAGACGGTATTCGGGTGCCAGCCGGCTCTGCTGTTCTCGCAAAACTTCAATTCCACGCTATTCAGCGAACTGATGCACTTGGGATATAGCTCTTACTATGTCTTCATCTTTGTCGTGCCTGCCTATTACCTTTTCTGCCGGAGAGAGGAGTTTGAGCGTGTGGCATTCGTCATCGTCGCTGCCTTCTTCATCCATTACGTCATCTTCGACCTGCTGCCCGTCAGCGGACCTCAATATTACTACCACGTGGTGGGCGAAGACCAGATAGCACAGGGTGTCTTTCCCAACATACACGACTATTTCCACCACTCTTGGGATGGACAGTCGGCCAGCCTGCCCGGACACGACGGACAACTCTTCCGCTCGCTCGTCGAACTGGCTCACCGCACCGGCGAACGACCCACGGCGGCCTTCCCCAGCAGCCATGTAAGTATCATGGTGCTGCTCCTGCTACTCATCTGGCACGGGCGCGGGCGCATCCTCTTCTTCTGTCTCTTGCCACTCGGCATTCTCATGTTCTTCGCTACGTTCTACATCAAGGCGCACTACGCCATCGATGCCATCGCCGGAATCGCCTCGGGTGTCCTCTCCTACTGGTTGCTCATGAAAGTCACTAGTAATACCAAAAGCCCTAGTAAAACTAGTAGAACTAGCAGGACTAGTAAGACTAGTAGAACTAGTAAGACTAGTAATAACTAAAAAAACAAAAACAATGAAAAAGCTATATATAGAAACATACGGATGCCAGATGAACGTCGCCGACAGCGAAGTGGTGGCTTCAGTGATGCAGATGGCGGGCTATGAGCCTTGCGACACGGCCGAGGAGGCCGATGCTATCTTCCTCAACACCTGCTCGGTGCGCGAAAACGCCGAAAACAAAATCTATCATCGGTTGGAGGCGCTGAAGAATTTAAAAATAAAAAAATTAAAGAATGAAAACGGTGGAAAGCTGATTATCGGTGTGCTCGGCTGCATGGCCGAACGCGTGAAAAACGATTTGATAGAGAACCACCACGCCGACTTGGTGGCCGGTCCCGACGCCTACCTCAACCTGCCCGACCTGGTGGCACAGGTAGAGATGGGACAGAAAGCCATCAACATCGAACTGTCCAACACCGAGACATACCGCGACATCGTGCCGCAACGCATTGCCGGCAACCGCATCAGCGGATACGTGAGCATCATGCGCGGCTGCAACAATTTCTGCCATTACTGCATCGTGCCCTACACCCGCGGACGCGAACGCTCGCGCGACATCGACAGCATCCTCAACGAGGTGCGCGACCTGCGCGACCGCGGCTATAAGGAGGTCACCCTGCTCGGACAAAACGTCAACTCGTATCTCTTCGCCGGTAATTCCGGACAACCCGGACAACCCGGACAACCCGGGCCCATCACTTTTCCGCAACTGCTCAGACGCGTGGCCGAGGAGGCTCCCGGCATGCGCATCCGCTTCACCACGTCGCACCCCAAGGACATGAGCGACGAGACCCTGCACGTCATCGCCGACATGCCCAACGTGTGCCGGCATATACACTTGCCTGTGCAGAGCGGCAGCAACCGCATCCTCGGTCTCATGAACCGCAAATACACCCGCGAGTGGTACCTCGACCGCGTGGCAGCCATCCGTCGCATCATCCCCGACTGCGGGCTCTCCACTGACATCTTCGTGGGCTATCACAGCGAGACAGAGGAAGACCACCAACTGTCGCTGAGCCTGATGCGCGAGGTGGGCTACGACTCCGCATTCATGTTCAAATACAGCGAGCGTCCCGGCACGTACGCATCGAAGCACCTGCCCGACGACGTGCCCGAAGAGGTGAAGATACGACGCCTGAACGAGTTAATCGCCCAGCAAACAGAGATGTCGGCCGTGGCCAACCGGCACGACGAGGGAAAAGTGTTCGACGTGCTCGTCGAGGGATTCAGCAAGCGCTCGCGCGCACAACTCTGCGGACGCACCGAACAAAACAAAATGGTGGTGTTCGACAAAGGCAGCCATCACCACGGCGAGACCGTACGGGTGCGCATCACCGGTTCAACCAGTGCCACACTGTTAGGAGAGGAGGTCGTATGAGAGAGTTTCTGCAAGTGCTCAGGAGGTTCCTGCCGCCCTATAAAAAATACCTGACGCTGTCGGTGGTCTTCAATATCCTCTCGGCGGTACTCAACATCTTTTCCTTTGCCGCACTCATACCCATCTTGCAAATCCTCTTCCAGACCGACCAGGCTACAGCAGCCACACGACTGATGGACTGGAGCGAGGGGTCGGTCAGAGAGGTGCTCAGCAACAACGCCGACTATTATATCGGACAGATGGTGGGCTCCTGGGGGGCCACCACCACCCTGCTCATTATCGGTTTGTTTCTGGCATTCATGACCTTTCTCAAGACGGGTGCCTACTTCCTCTCGTCGGCAACGATCATCCCCATCCGTACCGGCGTGGTGCGCGACATCCGCAACCAACTGTACCAGAAAATCAACTCGCTCCACCTGGGTTTCTTCTCCGAGGAGCGCAAGGGCGACATCATTGCCCGCATGAGTGGTGATGTGCAGGAGATAGAATCGTCGATCATGTCATCGCTCGACATGCTCTTCAAAAACCCCATCCTCATCATCGCCTACTTCGCCACACTGCTGGTCATCAGTTGGCAACTCACCCTCTTCACCCTCGCCGTGGTGCCTATCATGGGATGGTTCATGGGGGTTGTAGGCCGTAAACTCAAACAGAAGTCAATCAAGGCGCAAGCTCTCTGGAGCGACACCATGAGCCAGGTGGAGGAGACCTTGGGCGGTCTGCGCATCATCAAGGCGTTTTGCGCCGAGGACAAGATGAACAAGCGGTTTGACGAGGTGAACAGCGACTACCGCAACCATATCATGCGTGTCAACATCCGTCAGCAGATGGCACACCCGATGAGTGAATTCCTCGGCACGGTGATGATTGTCATCGTGCTGTGGTTCGGCGGCGTGCTGGTGCTCAACAACTCCGCCATCAGCGGTCCCACGTTCATCTACTACCTCGTCATTCTCTACAGCATCATCAACCCCTTGAAAGAGTTCTCCAAGGCTGGTTATAACATCCCTAAGGGACTGGCCTCGATGGAGCGCGTAGATAAGATACTCAAGGCCGAGACGGCCATCAAGGACCCCGAACACCCGAAAACCATCGACGGATTCCAACACCAGATAGAATTCCGCCACGTCTCGTTCCGATATGGCGAACAGTGGGTGCTGCGCGATATCAACCTCATCATCAAAAAGGGCGAGACCGTGGCCATCGTAGGGCAGAGCGGCAGCGGCAAATCCACGCTCGTCGATCTCATACCGCGATACTACGATGCCGTAGAGGGCGAGATTCTCATCGACGGCATCAATGTCAAAGACCTGCGGCTGCACGACCTGCGCGCCCTGATCGGCAATGTGAACCAAGAGTCGATTCTCTTCAACGACACGTTCTTCAACAATATCTCGTTCGGCGTAGATAACGCCACACAGCAACAGGTGGAGGAGGCGGCACGCATCGCCAACGCACACGAGTTTATCATGGGCACCGAAAAAGGATATGCCACCATGGTGGGCGACCGCGGCGGTCGCCTCTCAGGCGGACAGCGCCAACGCGTGAGCATCGCACGCGCCATCCTGAAAAACCCGCCCATCCTCATTCTCGACGAAGCCACATCGGCACTCGACACGGAGAGCGAGCGACTGGTGCAAGACGCGCTGGAACGGCTGATGAAGACACGTACCACCGTGGCCATCGCCCACCGCCTGTCCACCATCAAGAATGCCACAGAGATTTGTGTGCTGCACGAGGGGCGCATCGTGGAACGCGGTTCGCACGAACAACTCCTTGCCGCCGACGGCTATTACAAGAAGTTGCACGACATGCAGCAGTAGTTTTTTAAACACCCAAAAAGCATGTACTACATCCTATACGGTTTTTGTTATCTCATCTCACTCCTACCCTACCGGGCACTCTACTGTCTGGCCGATGTCGTCTGCCTGTTGCTCTATCACGTCATCGGCTACCGCAAGAAAGTGGTGCGGAAAAACCTCGCCGAGGCTTTCCCCGAAAAAGATGAGAAAGAACGCAGAAACATCGAGCGGAAGTTCTACCACTTCCTCTGCGATTACTTTGTGGAGACCATCAAATTGCTGTCAGTAAGCGACAAGACACTTCTCAAACACCTTGAGTTCCGTAATCTTGAGGAGGTGGAACAAGTCTTCGACCAAGGGCGGTCAGCGGCGGGTTTCCTCGGCCATTACTGCAATTGGGAATACCTCTCCGCCACGGCTTTGGGCTTCAAGAAGCATACCGATGCCGCCACCGGCCTGATATACGACCCCCTGTCGAACAAAACAGTTGACCGCCTCTTCCTTGCCATACGGAGTGCCAAGCGGGGCGACTGTATCAACAAAAGAAAGATTCTGCGCCACTTGCTTCAGTACAAGCAGGAAAACCGGCTGTCGTTCTGCGGATACATCGCCGACCAGGCACCCAAATGGGAGAACATCCATCTCTGGCTGCCTTTCCTGCATCACGACACACCCGTGTTCACCGGAGCCGAACGAATTGTGAGGAAGATGCGCAACGCCGTCTTCTATCTGGATATGGAACGGCCCAAACGGGGCAAATATATCGCCACCATACGGCTCATCACCGACCATCCCGAGCAGTTGGAGGAGCATGAGCTCACACGTCGGTTCTTCGCCCTCCTCGAGGAGACCATCCGTCGCGAACCGCACCTCTATCTGTGGACCCACAACCGTTGGGGACGCACCCACGAGGAATTTGACCGCCGTTTTGAGGTGGTGAACGGAAAAGTGATCAAAAGGTCGGAAAAGGGTTGAACCAGCGGTATCAAAGATACTGGTTGACACTCAACACGGCGTCACCACATTCCTTGACCACCTGTTCGAGCGTACTGCCGAAAGCATCCTGCAGAGTGGCGCGCGCCTCAGCGAGCGTGAGGGGCAGTGACCCCTTTGGCGGTGGTACGCCAAGTCCGGACAGCACCTTGATTTTCTCGTATAACTGGGTGTATTTTCCACCTTGCCCCTTGAACACAGCCACCTCGATGCGTGGGGCGAGGATACGTTCAAACTGCTTCACCTCCTGGCGTATACCCTCTTCAACAAGAGCCTCGCCGTAGCCGAACACATGCATGGCCTCGTCCTGTAATCCTTTGTCCCACAGGTCCATGGCCTGCTTTTTGATGGCCTCACCCTGGTCCATGAACTCCTTACACTTATGTACGAAGGTGTCGGCCACACGCTTGGGGTCGGCCAGTTTCTCCGTCTGCCGGGCTTTGTTGACAATACGCACCACATCGTCGCCATAACTATCCGCACTTTTTAGTCCGTTGACCACAGCCTGGTCGTATTTGGTGAGTGCCTTGACCATGGTCTGCTGGTCGGCAGGCAGATATTTGAAGTTGACCTCCCAGAACGCCTCGGAGTAGCACTCACGCATGAGGCCCTCGGCCAGATCCACCTCGCCGTTGGCTGTGACGAGGCGCATGGTCACATCGCGGTCGGCAGCTATTTTCCCTCCTTTACGCAGCAGGTCGGCGTCGTTGCCCGACATACTGACGATTTTGAGTTTGTCTTTGCTCACCCCCTTCATCTTATCCGCCGTTTTCTCCAGCCACACGACATCCACATCTTTGGATATTTCTTTGATCTGCGAGTTGAAGTTAGCCCGGAGCAGGTCGGACTTGTGACCGCGCAGCACATTCTGCGCCGACTTGTTGCCCTGCACGGCGAGCGCCGCCTTACGCAGTTCCTCTGCCGGTGTGAGCGGGTCGTTGCACAGTTTGCGGAAGTTCTCCACAAGTTTCTCCCCATCCTTACGTGCCCGTTTTGCGCAAGCTTCTTCGAAGAGCGACCCCTTGCCGTTGGCGGCACCTTTCATGCGAGCCTTCACGATGGCCGCGTTCGCTTTCTTCTGCGCCTGACTGCGTATTGAAGAGGCCTTTCCTGCAGCCGACTTGACCCGTGCCGCCGTGCTGCTTGCGGCAAACCCTTTCGTGGCGGCCCGCTTGGCGGTAGTGGCGGCGGCTTTCTCGGCATTGCCCATGAGTCCTTTCACCTTGTTGAAAGCTTTTGCCAGCCCCATGCCCGCGTACTTCGCGCCAATCTCCATGCCTTTGCCCATCAGTTCGTCGGTGATGACACTGACGCTACCCACAACGAATGCTCCAAACACGCTGTCGCCGCCCTCGTTGACGTAGTCGCGCATCTTCACCAGTGTACTGGCGGGTGCGAACACCAGTTCAGAGGCACCTGCCGTGACGATACCGAGTCCTATGCGGCAGACGATACCTCCGATGCTGTTCTCCATCTCGGCGTAGGTGCTCAGAGCAAGGTCAAAATCGCTGGCCTCCGGCCCCATCACAATCTGGTTGGCAAAGTAGGAGCCCACCTCGCCCATGATGAACTTCTGATAGAAGTCGTGTATTCGCTCATAGTCGGGTTCGTAGTAACCGAAGTCTTTATGGAAGCCATCGAGCATACATGATATCTTATAGTAGAGTGGCCTGAGCTCTGCAAACCGCTTGTCGCACGCGATGTTTTCGCGGATTTGTTCCAGATTGTCATGAATCTGGATGTCACGCTTGTCGCGGTCGTAGCCGTCCTGTGTCAGGCTCTTGCCCGGTGTGGGCGGCAGGTCGGCGCGGTAAGGCTGCGAGATGAGCGGCACATCTACGTAACTGGTGAAAGGCTGCCCCTTGTAGGTGACGGCGGCTTTGATGCGCACGGTGCCTCTGTTGGGTGGCATGAGATAGCCTTCTGTGGCGTGCAACGTGCCCCAGACTGTGCCGTCTTTGACTCCTCCGAACTCATACTTGAACTTGAGGACATCGCAAGGGCGCGGCAGGTCGTTGCCATTCTTATCCTTCATGATGACTGTGGAGATGTCGTCAAATGTGACTACGGGGTCGGCATCGGGAATGGGCGTGAACACCTGCCCTGTCTGCGGGTCGGCCAGGGTGAGTTGGAAGTTGATGAGCGAAGATGCGAATTCGCGATGTCCTTTGTAATCCTTTCCGGGTATGCGTTCGCTGTTGTAGGAACTTCCCCTCTCCACGAGGTATGCCTTCAGCGCCCTGCATCCCACGCGGAAGCCGAGGAATACGCGGTAAACGAAGAACTCCTTCTCCAAGGGTGCTTTATTCCTGTTGGTGTGCACGCGGATGACACACCGGTATTCGTCAATGGTGCCCGGTAGTTTGGGTTCCTTTCTCACATCGCCCTGCTCGGTGATATGCACCTTGTAGAAACCCGGTCTGTCTTGCTCTTGTTCCAGTTTGGTGCTGAAGTACTTCTGTCCGCTGACCATCGCTGCCTGCACACCGGTGACGCCCTCGGTATTTCCTTGCAGCGCAAACTCCATGAACTGCGTCTTGCCAAGTCCGGCAGCAAACGTGATGCCCTCCTCTACGACGATTTCCAGTTGACCTTGCACGTGAAAGACCACGTGATTGATGAACGTGCCCTGAGGCCCGTTGAATGTAAAAGTCACCTGCGTGTCACCTGCCACGGGACTGTCCTCCGGTATGCTGATGAGCGCCGCCTTATAAGGCCCGGTCATCGAGTCGCCCTGCTTGACAACCCCTTGCGGAACACTGATGTTAATCATCGATGTAAGATCAGGCCGTGGTAAGTGCTGTCCTTGCATTGTAATCTCCTCAATGCGTGCGCCCACAGTATGTGGTGCATCGCCTTTGGAGAGCGTATCGCCACAGTCCTTGTAGATGAGCATCTGGAACACGCTTGGCGGTTGCGGACTGTCACCTCCGTTTTTCTTGTTCTTTTTAGCGAGCGCGACAGTTCCTCCAACAGCCAGGGTAATCCCTAAAAAGATGACGACGGGAATGAGTACGCCTTCGCCCTCGCCTTCTTCCTTCTCGGCATTTGTAGTCACCTCTACCACGGGCTTTTCGGCCACAACCTCGTTTTTATCCTTCTCATAGTAGTAATATACAAAAAATTTAGCACCATAAACCGCCACTTCCTCTTCTACCGTGCAGGTGTCTCTGTCCGCAGGGAATTCAATATAATACTCGCTTTCATTGCTGTTCGGTTTAAGCCATTGGCCCTGTGAGTCTCGCAACACCTTGATATCAGAGCAGAGCGGCGTTCCCATCCAGAACGGCTCTCTGTCGCCCGACGGTTCATCTTGTCGCAGAGACCAAATAAAGATGTTTTCGGCCCTCTCAGGCATCGGTGACAATGAGAAAAAGAATACTTTTTGTCCTCCTGGCTCTCCCCTGTTTTCGCCCCATTTGATTTGTACGGTATAACTGCTGCCCGACTTGGTGATCCTCGAGCCCAGACCGTCTTCATCGTATTGGGCTTTCGAGTCATCAACCTCTGTTTTTGTCAAGCGCCATCGCGCTTTCCGGCTGTTTTGCGCCACTGCGGTGAGAACTGTGCTACAGCAAAGCAAAAACAACGCGACGAGGAACGGAATATGGTGTTTTTTGTACATGGAGTTGAAGGGTTAGTATGGTTCATTGATAGCGGTTGTAAAATTAGTAAAGTTTTCGCAATCGTTGAAAGAATACACGATGAATGAGACGTTTTTTGTTTTTTATTAACGAAATAACGCTTGGCTGTAACTTCCATGAAAAAAATACCCTCCCTTTTTTCTGTATTTTAGAACGGGAATGGGTAAAGAAAGGATGTTGCCTTTTCGCTTTTTATGGACAGCAAGGTCTTTTTAGTGTAATCGATTTAACAAAATCTGGCTATAGTTTACAAATGTGTTGAACAGTATGATCTTTATCTTTGATGAAGAAGACACGTTTAACGACCGCCATGGTGTCATTGAGTTAATGCCTATATGGAAATGGTTACTCTGAAAATCATTAAAATCTGACGTTTCTTTGGAAGAATCAACAATTATGACTATTTTTGCAACTGAAAAAGAAAGGGAACATAGCATCATCATGAACATCGGACTCGACGCCAAACGCATCGTACGAAATGCTTCCGGGCTGGGCAACTACGGACGGACACTTGTCAACGACCTCTGCAATATCGTTGACCATGACACCATGCTCCACCTCTATGCCCCCGACCCAGGTAATGAAGTGCTTCGTGAACAAGTCAAGACATCGGACCGCGTCCGATTCGTCTATCCCGAACATACGCCGATGAAAGCATGGTGGCGTAGCCACGGCATCGTCAAAGACCTGCTGCGCGACCACATCGACCTCTACCACGGATTGTCGGGCGAACTGCCTGTGGGCATCCGCCAGGCCGGCATCAAGAGTGTGGTCACCATTCACGATCTCATCTTCCTCCGTCACCCGGAATATTACCACTGGTGGGATGTGAAAATCTATGCCGCCAAGTTCCACAAGACGCTGAAAGAGGCCGACCGCATCATCGCTATCAGCCAACGCACCAAGGACGATATCGTAGAGTTGGGCGGTATCAACCCCGACCGCATCCAAGTCATCTACCAGAGTTGCGACGACCACTTCAAATACCACGTCAACGAAGACCGCCTGCAATCCGTCAACGCCCAGTACCTGTTGCCTGCCCGCTATATCGTCAATGTGGGAACCATCGAGGAGCGCAAAAACGTCCTGCTGGCCATAAAAGCCCTTCACCAACTGCCCGAAGACCTGTCGCTCGTCATTGTGGGGCGCAGTACCCCTTATGCCGACCAAGTGAAACGCTACGCGGAAGAGAACCGACTCGGCCACCGTGTGCATTTCCTGCACGGGGTGCCCAACAGTGACCTGCCCGCCATCTATCAGATGGCAGAGGCCTGCGTCTATCCTTCCCGTTATGAGGGTTTCGGCATCCCCGTCATAGAAGCCATCCAGAGCGGCCTGCCCGTAGTGGCATGTTCGGGCAGTTGCCTGGAAGAGGCGGGCGGTCCCGACTGCCTGTATGTGCACCCCGATGATGTGCAGGGCATGGCGGCAAGCATCCTGCAAGTCGTCAAGGGAGCCGAAGGCCGCGACGAACGGATTGCACGAGCCCAACAATACATCACACGTTTCGAGGGCAACGATGTGGCCCAACAAATGATGGAGGTGTATTTACAAGAGGTGAGAAGACCCACCCCCGCCCCCCCTCCCTTGTAGGGAGGGGAGTGGATAGCTTCGGGGCAGGGGGGCACGTTGAACATTGAACGTTGAACGTTGAACATTGAACGTTGAGACAGGAGGATATGCCACGAACACTAAACACTCAACACTCAACAAAATTGCTAGAATAAACGTGAAATGGAATAAACACTGGAACGATGAAAAAAACGACACCGCAAAAGATACTCGTCGTCCGCTTCCGGCAGATGGGCGACGCCATCTTGGCTACGCCTTTGCTCAATACCCTGCACCAGTATTTCCCCGCCGCCGACATCGATTTTGTGCTCAACGAGCGGCTGGCACCATTGTTCGAAGGCCATCCAGCCATCCACCGTATCATCACGTTCAGCGACGATGAGCGTCATTCCTTTCTTACGTACATACGCAAAGTGTGGCGCATCGTACACCAGACGCACTACGATGCCGTCATCGATATGCGCTCCACCACCAACACCATGCTCTTCGCCCTCTTCTCACTGAATAGCCATTGGCGTATTGGCATCAGGAAGCCCTATACCTGGGGCATTTTCAATCACCGCTATGAGGGATGCGAGGCCGATGAGAACATGATAGACCACAACTTGCGGCTGGCAGAGCCGCTGACCGGAGGCGACACGTCCCGATACAACCGCAATCTGACTCTGCCGCTCAGCGACAACGAGCGCAACACTTTCCACAAGTATATGGAGCAGCAGGGTATAGACTTCGCCCGACCGGTCATCCTCACGGGAGTGACTGCCAAACTGGAGAATAAAACATGGGCTGAAGAACGGATGACAGAGACACTACGCCGGCTCATCGAGACCTACCCGCAGATGCAGTTCGTATTCAACTATGCCCCGGGAAAAGAGGCCGAAAACGCACGGCGCATTTACGACCGGCTATGCCGACTACTGCCGGCAGCCGCCGATGCCTGCCACCTGAACATCGAGGCGAAGAGTCCGCGCCAGTTGGCGGCCATGTCGGCTTGCTGCACGGCCTACTTCGGCAACGAGGGGGGAGCGCGTCATATCGTCCACGCCATGGGGCGCCCCTCGTTTGTCATCTGCTCGCCCGGAGCCAGCAAGACCACCTGGCTGCCTCAAGACACCGATATCATGGCACAAGGCATCGCCGCCTCCGACCTGGCAGAGGTGTCGGGGATGACCCGCGAACAGCAATACGACCTCATCACCGTCGATGAGGTATGGCCCCGCCTACTTGCTTTTTGCCAGCAACTTCATATATAGCGCCAAATATTGCTCTGTATATTTCTCATAATTAAACTGCAAGGAATGCTCTTCGGCCTGCAGGGCCGCCTCGCTGTCCTTGCTCCACCCACGCAGTCCTTTCCGCACCACATCGGCCATATACACGGGGTCGAAATGGTCCCAATACGTGGCATGGTCGGCACATACCTCGGGCAGACTGCTCAGACGCGATGAGAATACCTTGCAACGAAAGCGCATGGCTTCAAGCACAGGTATGCCGAAGCCCTCCAGACGACTGGGAAACAGCAGTGCCGCCGCATGGGCATAGAGCCAGTGTTTCTCTTCATCGCTCACCTTGCCTGCCAGCAGCACACGGCCATCCCCCTCGCTGTCGGCCAACTGCCGTAGTTGCCGTGCGAAATCAAAATGGTCGTCGCCGCAGATATAAAGCCGGTAATCGGGCAGATGGCGCATCATAGGCACCAAGGTCTGGAAATTTTTCTTCTCGCGCACCTGACCGATCGCCAAGAAGAAAGGTTTCCCGTCATCCTCTACGAACGATGGCTTTTGCTGCCGTCCGCACTCCAGCGCCCCGATGCCGTTATAGACGACGTCGAGCGGTATCTGCCTGAGATGGTAGTGGTCGATGATGTCCTGTCTGACATAGCGCGAGATGCAGGTCAGATAATCGCTATGCCTGATGCGCCATCCCAACTGCACGATATGCCGCCAACGGTGCAGCCCGCTCTTCTCGCGCAGGAAATTCAGATCGTGAACGGTGAGCAGTTGCAGCGTGCCGCCATCGCCGCCGCGCAGATGATACTGCTGGTCGGTGGCATGCCAGAGATCGATATGCTCGCCAAGCCGCCGCAGATCCTCACGCTTATGGTTTCGCCGGATGTAGATGATATGCTCGCCAAACGCACCCACCTGGTCGTCGGGCACCACAAAAATCCGTTGCACGCCGGGCATGTCGGCCTTGGCCAGACGCGGCGCGAAATTGCGTGCTATCTCGCCAAAACCGTTCAGGTCGTTCAGATGTGAGAAATCTACCACCAAGTGTTTCATCGCCTGTTATTTAAAGGTACGCGTATCGTGATAGTCGTGATATGAATGTTCGAAATCCACATAGTCGAACCCGTGTATGCGGCGCTTATTCTCCGGGGGCAGTTGCATGTAGTCGCCAAACACACGGCGCAGATACTCCTCGGGCTGCTCCACACCCATCACCTCATGTCCCTCAAACAGAATGGGCGTAGGTGTGCCCATCACCTCTTTTGGCATCACGCTGCGCTCACCGCTGTCGAAGTCGGCTATCAAGTCCGAATCCTCATAGGCGTGTTTCTTCTCGATGCGCTGCAGCCACCGGTGCAGTGTCGCGTTCTTCACCGTAGCCTGTATCAGGCGCGGCAGCCACGAGGTATAGCCGCGCCCGCGCTTATAGGGGTCGCGGTTGCGCAGATAGATCAGACTCTTCACGGCATGGAAATAGGCGAAGCGCAACTTACGCTTCCATTTCGTTTTCGACACGCCGTCGAAAGGAAACACATCCACATAGACACCGCCCAACTGGTTGAGCCCCCACCGCTCAATGAGCGTAGTACTGCCGTCAATGATTTTCATGAACGTACACATGCAACGCTCATCTTGTTCGATGCACACCATTTCCAGTGGTTTGGGCAGCCACTCGTTGGCGTGCTCCAGAAAGCGTTGGTAGTCGGGACGCGGCATGGCGATGTCGGCGTCGTCGTCCCAAGGGATAAAGCCTCCATGGCGCACAGCCCCCAGCATAGTGCCGTCAGAGATATAATACTTGATGCCGTGCTCACGGCACACCTGGTCCACTCGCAGCAATACCGAGAGGATATGCTGCTGCATCTCTTTTACTTGATAGTCAGCCATCGTAGAATGATTTGGCTGCAAAAGTACGAAGAAAATCTGAAATCAGCGCATGAAATGCCCTATAACATGAGAGAAAAAACGGGATACAATTATTATTAGCTCAGATGCCACCCATAGATATCAGCCATTTTCAAGATTTATTTTTGAAAATGGCTGATTTTTTTGCTGTTATGGCGGCGCACCGGCACTGATGGAGCCCGAAATACCTACTTTTGGCGATTGCACACATGGCGGAAAGGCCGTAACTTTGTCTGCTCTAAACAATTATAATCATATTCACAATAAAAAGCAATCAGCCAATGAAGAAAATCTCTACACTGCTCTGCATGCTGCTCGCGATTTGCGCACTGCCGCTCAGCACTCAAGCCGAGGTCGTCAACACCACCTTCGACTTCGAAAACAATCCCGAAAACTGGCCCGTGGGCGAGGGCGTCAACTTCCGCGACGGCGACCTGACCGCACCCCTCACCGTGGGCGAGGTGACTCTCACCGGCATACAAGGCGATGCCTCGTACCCCTGTCGCCTGATGAGACCCAACGATGGCATCTCGGCTCTCTATACCTATGCAAAAGGAGCCTTCCGCCTCAATGCCGCCGACGGACGGGCACTGACGAAAGTGACCGTGACCATGAAAAGCGGCACCTTCGACCTGACACCCTCCACTGGCGCCGTGGCCGACAACGTATGGACGGGCAACGCCACAGAGGTGACGTTCAATCATAACAATACCGGCAACCGGCAAATACTGAAGATTGTAATCACCACCGACGACGTGAACAGCGAGACGGTAGTACCCGCCGCTCCTACCTACGACATCGAAGCCGCGAATATCGCCGCTCTCAACAGCGCCGAAGACGGGAAGGTGGTGCGGCTGACACTCAACAATGCTCGCGTGAACGCCTGCAACAACCTCTCTGCCTGCTACTACATCGAGGATGCAAGCGGTGCCACGGTGGTCAGAAATGCCACGCTCACGCCGGGCACGCTGCTCAACGGATATATCACAGGCACGAAGACCACCGACACGGGCATCGACTTCATGAACGACCCGCCAGCAGCTGTGGAATACGCACTCACCGCCAACGACGACGCTGACTTCACTGCCACCGACACCAGCCTGAGTGGCACCACCATGACCATCACGGAGGCATGCACACAAGCCACATACGGCCGACTGGTCACCCTGCTCGATGTCAGCATCACGGGCGGCGGACAAAACAAGACGCTCACCGATGCCGACGGCAACACGATGAAGGCTCGCGACTACCTCGGTGTGCTGCCCGCCGACTACACCTGGCCCGAAAAGGCACAGAAAATCACCGGCGTGGTCATCTACTACATGACGGGATGGTATATCATGCCCATCTCTGCCGAAGCCATCGAACAGACCAGCAGCACGCAGGACAACCTGTTCGACTTCGCCAACAACAACCTCGGCCTGACCGTCGGACAGGGCGGTGCCAGCGACCCCGCGGAAACACAGAACGCAGGCAACCTGGCCGGAAAGGCTCTCGTGCAGGGCGACGTGACGATGACCTTCGTCAACCCCGCCACCATGCCCGTGCGCTACTTCTACCTGCCCTCACGCACCACCAACCACCTGCAACTGGCAGTGAAAGACTCGAAACTGCGCGTGACGGCCGGCGAGGGACGCGCCATCACCAAGATCACCGTCGAACAGAACGTGCTATCAAGCAAGCCCGGCGACAACAATGTGAAGTGGGAAGTGGATAAGGGCGACGGCACCTGGGACGTGGACAGCAAGACATGGACCGGCAATGCCACCAGCGTGCGTTTCAGCGCCACAGCGGCCACCTACATCAACGCCATCACCGTGACAACGGCACCTGCCGACGGCGAGACCGTCACACCCGCCCCCGATGAATACACCGCCGAGGTGTCGTCGCTGGCTGAGTTTAAGGCACTTCCTGACGGCACACTCGCCAAGCTCAACCTCACCGACGCCATCGTGACCAATGTGATGATCAACCAATGGGGATGCTTCGTGCAGGATGCCACCGCAGGCGCGCACTTCTACTGCACCGAACTCGACCTCAAAGAGGGCGACGTGCTCAACGGTTTCGTCTATGTGAAGAAGAACCATCAGAACATGGGTCCGCGCATCGCCATGGCCGAGGATACCAATGCCGACAACCTGACCATCACTGCCGACGGCACCTACACTCCAGTCGAGGGCGACATCGAAGCGGTGAACATGGATGAGAACATCAACAAAGTGGTGAGCCTGGCCGGCGTGGCCGTGAAGGGCACGAAAGAGACAGAGGCTGTCATCACCGACAGCAAGGGCAACACGCTCACCATCAACAACCCGAAAAGCAATGCCGTTCCTTACGTCATCAAGGAGTCATTGGCCGGCATCGACTATGCCAGTGCTACGGTCGTGGGCATCCTCTATGGCGCTTCTGCCACTGAGAATAAGCTCTACCCGCTGTCTATCACAGAAGAAGAGGTGGATGGCATACAAAACGTCGCAGCCGGCACCGCCGACCATGTGACCATCTACAATGCGCAGGGCATTCGTCTGAACCGCTTGCAGAAAGGCCTCAACATCGTCAATGGCAAAAAAGTGATGGTGAAGTAAAGCCATGCAAAAATAGAGGTAGTTGAACCATGAAGTAGTTTCAACTATCACCCAAACAAAGGGCATCAACAACCTGTTGGCTGTTGATGCCCTTTTTCTTTTATTACGCACAGCGGGTCAGGGGGACAGGTACTTTGACCCAGTGCTGGGTCAAAGTACCTGTCCCCCTGACCCGCTTAACTATAAAAATGCACTACAAAGGGTGTTAGAACGTACAGCCCACGGCCAACATCCCAAGGGCACGATGGCGACTGCCGATGAGGTCGAAGGCTGAGGCGGTGCGGTACTCAAACGAGAGGGCCGCGTGCGTCTTCAGACGGGTGCCTGGAAAGACGAAGGCATACTGCACCCGCCCCTGAAAATGCCACTGGCGGGCTGCTAAGAAGGCATATTCAGCATACAGGGCCTCATCCATCGTGGCAGGCGGCTCTTGTCGATCGCTCGGGGTGATAAAGGTGTAGTCGCGCGCTGGATAGCCGTGCCCTTTCTGATAACCGATGCCGAGGGCGAACGTATAAATGCCTTTCCGGGCCAAGAGATTGTGCTCGGCCTCGACCGCGATGCGGTTGGTGTGCAACTGCTGATGACGGTAGAAAGGATAGAGGTAGGCTGCCTGCTTGCGCTGGTGCCAAGCATAATTGACACCGAAATGCCAGACGGGGGTCTCGCCACGCACCTGCATGTCGGCGCTGTAGGCTACTGTCACATCGCGCCATTGCTTGTCGGCGGTCTCCACCGGGTCGTAATACTCGTAATAGGTGGCTCCCGACCCATTCTTCTGCCCCCGCACGGTCTCGGCCTTGCCCGACAACTTCTCCAGGGTATATGCCACATCCAGCCGATGGCGGCTGTCGGCCGCCTGATAGACAAGGGCTGCCGACGCTTGGTGCTTGCGCCGCTCATGGCCAGTGTAGGTGATGGTGTAGGGCGACTTCCTGCCGTAATAACCGCTGCCCGTAGCGTAAGTGTATGAGGCCAGCATAGAGAGAGACGAGTGTGGCGACACCCCAGCCTGCACTCCCCAAGCATGACCATCCTCGAAGAGGGGCATCTCGCGCGCCTGATCGGTGTAACCGTCGTTGCCATACTGCTCTACCATACCAAAACAAGCGGCATAACTGATCAGCGACTTATAGACCACCTCGTTCTTTCCGTTGACGCTGAAGTCAAGACTCTCTGTATTGCGGTGATAGGCATAATGCGCACCCAGTTGCAACCACGGCAGCACCGGTGCATACACACCTCCGCTCACATTCAAATCCATCAGTTTGTTCTTATGCCGCAAATCTTTGTATTTGGCATAGTTGGCCGATGTGTAGTCGATGCTGACACCCACGGCATACCCTCGCCAAACATCGGTTGCCACGGCACCTGTGAGGTGGTAGGTATCGCGGTGTTTGTCGCCAGCATTGTCGGCCGTAGATTCCATGATGTCGAAAGGCTTGCGCGAGGGGTCGATGAAGACAGAACCGGTCATACTGCTTCCTGAGAAGTTGTTGTAGCCGATGGCGCCATAGACCACCGTGCTACGGCTGAGCCGGTGCAGCGCCTGTGCTCCGGCCTGCCATTCCACGACATGACGTGCGTCGCTATAGTTGCGCAGCGAGCCGCCCTCCAGTTGGACCGACAGTTGGGCTGTGGCGATATTAGGGGCTGCTAACCGTGTGAGGCCCGAGGCGTTGGCGGCCCCTACCCACACGTCTTGTGTGCTCACGTAACGATAGTCGCGCAACAACAGTGAGTCGGGTGCGTCGGCCGCCGGCTTCATCTCTTGCGCCGCCGTCTCTTGCGCTGCCGTCAGTGTCAGCACTGACAACAGTGTTAAACCATATCTGAATCGTTGAATGATATTCATTATTGTTATCGTTTAAAAAAAAATCTGCTTCCATCTTCGCTCCGCTCACCGTGCTGCGGACAGGGCACGCCCTGTCCCTACATGCATTTTTGTTTAGTGTTTAGTGTACAGTGTTTAGTGTTCTAAACATACCTCCTGCCCCTTGCCCCCTGCCCCTTGCCCCGAAGCTGGAGGGCCGTGGGTGGGTCTTTCTTCACCTCAACGAGCACTGCGCCCGCTCGTGGAAGTCGGCTGTCGAGTTGTTTGTGTCCTGATAGATGATGTGCGCCCCCTGCCGGATGCTGGCCTCGGCATCAATGCCGCTGGGGTCAGTGCTGCCATCTACTCCCATGGCATAGCCATAGACCAGCTTACCCTCATTTTCGGGCAGGGCCTCAGTGGCCTGTTTGTCAACATTACGGTAGAGCGAGTGCCCCATGTAGTTGGTCAACCACACATATCCGGCATCCACATCGGCGGTGAGGCGTTTCTTACTGCTGTCTTTATACCCCGCAGCAAACACCTCGACGGCATCTACGATCCACTCGTTGGGCACCTTCACGCTCGTCCATATCTGCGACACGCGGTTGCCGTCATACCACTGGTTGTCGGTGTTCAGGGCATAGTCGGCGGGGCTGACACCGTGCGTCTGAAACATCACCAGTGCCGGCGACGACACGCTCAGCGGCCATGCGTTGCCCAGCCCCAGTTCCACGGCCTCGAGGTAGTGGCTGGCAGGTATCACGCTGGCGGGTGTGGGGTAATAGTTGGTATTGGCATATCCGCTCTCGGGGTCGTACATGCAGTAGTATTCGGGGTGGGCGTAGTTGACCGACTGCGACATCGTCAGGGTGTTGTCGATGGCACCGTGTACATTGACCACCACCTGTGTGTAAGGCTCTATCTCGAGTATCGAGGGGAAGTACCACAGGCCATGCCAGAGGGGAGTGAACCCCTCCGCCTCATATGACAGCCGCCCCTGAGCATCGTAATTATAGTTTTCCGACTGCGCGTTCGACGGCGACGCCTGAGCGAAACAGAGATTGCTGAGCGATGCTTTCTGCGCGCTATTGTTGTAGAGGATAATGCACTTGTCGTATTGGAACTTCGTCACGCCATCATCGGCCATGCAACCGCCGTTATACAACTCTTTGATGATCACCTGACTGGTGCGCACACCCTTCATCTCTATCGTGAGGGTGGTGGTCGCTGCGTTTTGCACGGTCAATTGCCCCGACGTGCCGTTATAGGTATAGGCCACGCCCTCTTCGGCATGGCTTCCCTGTGCCGTGGCTTCGTAGATGCCCGGGCTGACGGTGAAGGCGACTTGCCCCTGGGTGTCGGAAGTGGCGGTATATTGGCTGTTGGTGTTGATGTTGCGCAGCACCACCTCGATGTCGGCCATGGGTGTGCCGCCCTCTGTCAGCGTGAGGCTCACCACTCCTGTCGAGATACTGTTCTTACTATGGTCGAAGATATCGTCGTCGCATGCTGTGAGCAACGCGATGCACAATAGCAGATATAGGTGTATTGTTTTCATCTTTATGTTTGGAAGTTTTTTGGGGGGTGGGTCTTTTCACAGTTTCACCTTCAGCGACAGGCCATAGTAGTAGCTGGGGATGTAGGCGCTGCCGAAGAGCGAGGTGTCGAGGTTGGTCTGCGACGAATGTACCGTCTTCATATTGTTGATGAAGTTGTTGGCATAGAACGACACGCTCACATGGTCGCCTATCTCTTTCGTCACACTCAGGTTGGCCGAGTAGTAACTGCTGATGCGGTTGGCATTCATGGTGTAGGGATAGTTGGAGCGTACTACCAGTTTGGCCAGGTCGTTATAGAGGTTGGGGTCATTGTCGCGTGCCCAGGCGAAGCGCTCGGCAAAGGGGATGAGCGTCGAGGGGTCGTCCCAGGTGCTGTAGTATTCGGGATAGACAGCCAGATAATGATTCTCGCTGTCGCCATCGTAAGGAGTGCCTGCATAGTCGCTGTTGCTGGCCAGCACATAGCCCCGCGTGCCGTCGCTGTATTCACTCAGCGGCCGACGGTAGTTGTAGAGTGTCGATTCCACGCGCAGACTCACGATGAGACGTATGCTGGGGATGTGTGTGGTGATGGTGGCGTTGAGGTTGGTCTGCCGCGACAGAG
The DNA here is from genome assembly GCA_947165505.1 of uncultured Prevotellaceae bacterium. Classification (GTDB taxonomy): domain Bacteria; phylum Bacteroidota; class Bacteroidia; order Bacteroidales; family Bacteroidaceae; genus Prevotella. The sequence goes on from CAMVAT010000040.1 coordinate 26,471, forward strand.
CGCCGTTGCTCACCGAGGCACTGGCGGCACTGCCTGCCGACGTGGCGTTCGACCCGCGGTACCATCCTACGTATTGATAGAGCTGGTTGCCTGTCATGGTGCTGTTCACCCCGAGGGGAATGTCGGCAAAGAGTTGTTCGTCGATGCCCTTATAGTAATACACATTGCCGTCGATACGCAACGAGGTGCGCAGCGCCTGTATCTGGGCGAAGTCGATAGCCCACTCCAGTCCATAGCGTCTCACCGGACTGGCATTGACGTAGCGGTTGTTCACGGCGTAGGTGTAGCGCTCGTTGGCGGCCAGCGTCTGGGCGGGCACGGCTCCCGTGACGTCGGTCAGTGTGACGAGACCTGTCTGGCGGTCGATGGCAAACTGTCTGTGGTCGGCCTCCACGCCGCACCCCTCCAGCGACGCTGGGGGTGTATAGCGATAGGTCATGGGGGTGTAAAGGGCGTTCGACGCATAACTGCGGTGCGTCTGATGGTAGAAGGCCGAGAGCGACAGCCTTGTCCCCTTGATGTTCATCTCCACGCCGACGTCGGTCTGATGGGTGTATTGCCACCGCAGGTCGGGGTTGTAAAGGGCCTGCGAGGGATAGGTGTGATAGGCATAATACGACTTATTGTCGGCGGTGCTCGTCGAAGAGAAGGCCAGACGGTCGGCATAGGCGGGTGTGGGATAGAGCACTTGGAAGGAGGGCAGCTTCACGCTCTTGCCCCACCCTGCGTGCAGACTCAGATCGTGCACCCATTGCCGCCGTTGGCCTCGCCAGAAGATATAGCGGCTGTTGATGCGGGGCGACAGACTGCTCACCGTGCCGTAGTCTGACCCTCCCACCAGGGTGAGGTCTTCGCGCAGGCCGGCGGTCAGTTCGAAGGTGCTTTTCTGCCCTGTTGCCACACTCACCTTGTCTTCCACGTAGAGCGATAGGTTGTGCATGGTGGGCAGGTCATCGTATCGGTACGGGCGCCAAGTGGGCGCGTAGCGCATGTCTTCGTAATAGGTGCCGCGGCCGTTGTTTCGCGTCCCGGTATATTCTACGCCCGCCATCAGGCGGTTGAGCACGGTGCCGAAGCGACGTGTCAGGTCAGCTTTCAGTTTCAGCGACCAGTTCATGGGTTTCGAGTCGTGATATTGCCGCACATACCAGTAGCCGGTCGGACTGAGGATGATGGGGGCGGTGGGGTCTGTGTCGTAGTCTTGCGCGATGAAGTAGCCTTCCTCTGTCGAGTGGATATAAGGTTGTGTGGATGAGCTGTTGCGGTTGGCATAGTCCTCACGACGTTTGTCGGCCACCGACAGCGCGCCGCGCAGCGATACGTTGGTGAGCCACGGCCGGTTGAGCAGCCATTGCATGTCGAAATAGGCGCGCAGGGCATTGTCGCGCATCTTCGTGTAGTCGTCGAGCGACTTGTCGGGGTCAGCCTCTGAGTCGTAACCGCCAATGTTGGCGGTCAGGCCGGCATTCAGCGTCAGCGGCATATCACCACGCAGCAACGTGTTCATGTAGTTGAGCGTGAGGATATTACGCTGATAGGCGGTATGGGGTGAAGCGGCATCACTGAACGACCGCACATGCTCGGCCGAGACGTTGAGCACCCCACCGCGCCTGCTCAGCTCCAGTCCTTTGCTGACGGCTATCTGGCGTGTGTGCTGGTTGAGCTTGCCCTCGATGATGAGGGGCGACTTGCCGCGTCGTGTGTTCACCTTCACCACTCCGTTCGACAGGTCGCCGTATTCTACCGACGGGATGCCGGTCACAATCTCCACGCTCTCAATGTTCGAGGTGGCCACGCTGCGTGTCGAGGTGGCCATCGTCTCATCGGTCATGGCGTTGTTGTCTAATCGTATGCCATCCACTTCGATAGCCGTGCCAAACGAGGCGTTACCCTTCTCCTGACTGCCGCTGCGCAGGGCCAGGCGCTCATCGCTCATCAGGGTGGGGTTCACGGTCTTGCCTCCGGGCAGCAGGGTGCTGATGTCGCCCACGTTGAGCAGTTGCTGCTGGTCGATGGCTGCGCGGTCGATGGTGTACGAGGTGGTGGCTTCGTCTCGCTTGCGGCGTGCCACGACGGTCACCTCGTCGAGTTTCAGGTTGTCGGCCTTGAGCCGTATCTTCAGCGTGGTCATGTCGCGCGCCACGTCGAGCGGGATGACACGCGTGCTGTAACCCAGACAGCGCACGGTCAGCTCCACCCTACCCTGCGGGATGCCCTTGATGGTGAACCGCCCTTCGTCGTCGGTCATGGCCCACAGGCCGTTGTCTTTCATAAAGACGGTGGCAAACTCCACGGGCTGCCGGCTGCCGTCGTCGAGCACCTGACCCGACAAGGTGTAACCCTGGGCATGGATGCCAAGACTGCACAACAGCAGCAAGAGACAAGTGATAGGTATGATTTTCTTCATTCGATGATCCATAATTCAATACAAGACCCTCAATCCTACGATAAGTATGATGCTCTTTGCGTGAGTAGCAACACACTCCAGCGCATCATCTCACTATATTATATATGAGCGTGCAAAAATACGCCAAAACAAGGTGTGTCACAATACCTAAAAATGGTGATTCTTCGCAAAAACGGACTTTTTTTCAACACTTTTCATTCTTTTTTTTCATACCTTTGCACACTTCCAGTCGGCAGGTGTCTCGTTTTGCCGGGCACAAACAGCTGGCTACGACTCTCTGGCATGTATTGTATCAACATCCCAACGATATGAAAAAACTGTTTACCATCATCCTGCTCGCGATTGCGGCCTTCAGCTTGCAAGCGCAGACGCTCACACAAGACCCTGACGTGAGAAAGGGTCAGTTGAAAAACGGACTGACCTACTACATCCGACACAATGCCAAGGAGGCCGGACTGGCCGATTTCTACATCGCCCAGCGCGTGGGTTCGATACTCGAAGAACCACGGCAAAGGGGATTGGCGCATTTCCTGGAGCACATGGCCTTCAACGGCACCAAACACTTTCCCGGCAAAAACGGCAAACCCAGTATCGTGCCTTGGTGCGAGACCATCGGCGTGAGATTCGGCACCAACCTCAACGCTTATACCTCGGTCGATCAGACCGTATATAACATCTCGGCGGCTCCCATCAGCCGCGCTGGCGTGCTCGACTCATGCCTGCTCATACTCAACGACTGGAGCCACTATATCCTGCTCGAAGACAAGGAGATAGACAAAGAGCGCGGTGTGATACACGAGGAGTGGCGCACGCGACGCGCCGGCATGGCCATGCAGCGCCTTCAGGAAGACGTGATGCCTATCATCTACAAGGGCTCGAAATATGAGGACTGCCTGCCCATCGGGTCAATGGACATCGTCGATCACTTCCCATATAACGACCTGCGCGACTACTACCAGAAATGGTACCGGCCCGACTTGCAGGCCATCATCATCGTGGGCGACATCGACGTGAATCAGGTGGAGCAGAAAGTGAAAAAGCTGTTCTCGAAAATACCGCTGCCCAAACAACGGGCAGAGCGCATCTATTACCCCGTGCCCGACAACGACACGATGATTGTGGCGGTGAAGAAAGACGCCGAACAGCCCATCGTGCTCTCGCATCTATACATGAAGCGCGAGGCGGTGCCCGACGAGGCGAAAGATAAGGTGCAGTATCTGCGCGACGACTATATCGACGGGCTCATCACCAGCATGCTCAACAGCCGCCTGAGCGAACTGCGCCAACAGGCCGAACCGCCCTTTATGAGTGCCACCGCCCACAGCGGCACGTTCTACGTGAGCCGAACCAAAGAGGCGTTCTCGCTCAGCGTCAGTTGCAAACAGGATAACATCCTCGGCGGACTGATGTCGGCGGTGGCTGCCGTGGAACAGGCCCGACAGCACGGGTTTACACAGTCGGAACTCGACCGCGCCAAAACGATCTACATGACACGCGCACAACGGCAGTATGAGAGCCGCAACGACCGGCGCAACGGCACCTTCGTCAACCAATGCCTGCGCCATTTCCTCACCAGCGAACCCATCCTCACCCCCGAGGCCAGGCTCAACTATGCGAAACAGATGGACCAGAGCGTGACGCTCGACGAAGTGAACCGTGCCACTGCCGCGCTCATCACCGACCAAAACCAGATTCTCACGCTCTTCGGACCCGATAAGGAGGGATGCACACTGCCCGACGAATTGACGCTGCGACAGGTGGTGACCACCGCGCAAAAGCAGTCGTACAGCGCCTATGAAGAGGCACCGCTCGATGAACATCTGATTGACCAACTGCCGCAACCGGGCACCATCGTCAGCGAGAAACCCTACCAGCACGGATTCACCGAAATAACACTGTCTAACGGCATGAAGGTGTATTTCCGACAGACTGACTTCAGCGCCGACGCCGTGGAGATGACCATCAAGGGCGAGGGTGGCACATCGCTCTACCCCGATGCCGATATCCCTAACTTCTCTATCATCACCAGTGCCGTGACCGAAGGAGGAATAGGCAAATACGATGCCGTCACACTGCGTAAGATGCTCACTGGCAAGACCGTACGTGTGTCGCCGTCGGTAGGCTCACGCGGACAGAGCATCACGGCCTCTTCGTCGGTGAAAGACATCCAGACGATGTTTGAACTGACCTACCTCTACTTCACTCAGCCCCGGCGCGACACGGTGGCATACCAAGGTTTTATCAACCGCACACGCTCGTTCCTGACCAACCGTAACGCTTCGCCTAAGGTAGATTACAACGACTCTATCAGTGCCATCCTCTATGGCAACCACCCACGCCACCAACCTGTGACTCAGGCTGTCATCGACCGGGCCGACTACGACCGCGTCATGCAGATCTACAGCGAGCGCTTCGCCGATGCCGCCAATTTCCAGACCGTCATCATCGGCAACGTGAGCATCGAGACACTGCGACCCCTACTCTGCCAATACCTCGCCGCGCTGCCAGCCACTCACCGGCAGGAAAAGACCAACTGGAGCAACGTGGCACAAATCACCGGCGGTGAGTCGGTACACCGGTTCAAGAAAAAACAAGCCACACCCCTGGCCAACGTCAGCATCTACTACTCGGCCGACATCCCATTCACTGCCGAGAACGACCTGGCGCTCGACTTCCTCGGCCGCGTGCTGCGCATCGCATACACCGACTCCATACGCGAAGAGAAAGGCGGCACCTACGGCGTAAGCGTGGCTGTCAACTTCGACCGCGAAGACCAACCCAACGCACTGATGCGCATCTCGTACAACGCCGACCCCGACCGCTACGACGAACTGAACCCGATGGTCTATGAGCAACTCAGACTCATCGCCGACAACGGACCGGAACCATCGTCGATGGACAAGGTGAAGAAATACCTAGTGAAGCAATACGCACAGGCTGCCATCACCAACGACTACTGGGACTATATCATCTGGCACCAACTTGACGATGGCGTGGATTTCGATAAAGACTACTGCCAACTGGTGGAGAATATGACAGCAGCACAAGTGCAAGACA
>CAMVAT010000041.1 GCA_947165505.1 uncultured Prevotellaceae bacterium
GCCCGACCCCTACGTCCCGAACGTAGTGCGCTACCAACTGCGCTACATCCCGATAGCCCCTCGATTTCTCGAAAAGCGGTGCAAAGGTATGCCTTTTTTGCGACACTGACAAATTTTAGGGCATATTTTTTTTAGGTGTGTGGAAGTTTGGGAGTTTAGGAGTTTAGGAGTTTGGACAATAGTCAACATATCTCTTACCTCTTACCTCTCACCTCTTACCACTAAAGAATTGCCGGCAACTGGTGCAGGCGGGTGCTGTTGCTGCCCTTGATGAGGATATAGTAGCCGCGTGGCTTCTCCTGGGCGATGGCGGCTTTCACGGCCTCCACGTCGCTGAACCGGCGGAACGGACTGTCGATCTTGCCAAACTCCTCGCCCACCAGCCACACCTGGTCGAAACCGGCGGTCAGCAGGAAATCGACAACCTTCTGGTGCTCTTCCCGGCTCACGGCTCCCAGTTCACGCATATCGCCGAGGATGGCCATCTTGGGCTTCACGGCCATGTCGCGGAAGTTGGTCAGGGCGGCGTTCATGCTGGTGGGGTTGGCATTGTAGGCGTCGATGATGAGATGGTTGTCGGCCGTCTGCTCCAGTTGCGAGCGGTTGTTGCTGGGGATGTAGCCGGCGAGCGCGTGATCCACCTGTTCGGGCGTCACGCCGAAGTGCAGGCCGATGCATGCCGCGGCCAGCATGTTGTAGATGTTATAGGCGCCGATGAGGTGCGTCTGTATGGTGCGCGGCTCGGCATTGCTGGGGTGCCACGCGAACTTTAGGTAGGGGGCGCACTCGATGACCTCGCCCTCCACCGCCAGACGGTCGTCGGGCTGTGTGCCGTAGCGCACCAGTGTCAGGTCGTGGGCGATGCCCAGCAGGTGCTCATTCTCGTTGTGGATGAAGACGGTGCTGCCGGGACGTGTGCGGAGGAAGTCGTAGAGCTCGCCCTTGGTGCGCACCACTCCCTCGAAACTGCCGAAGCCCTCGAGATGGGCTCTGCCCACATTGGTGATGATGCCGCAGTCGGGCTCCACGATGTTGACCAGCGTCTTGATCTCGCCCGGGTGGTTGGCACCCATCTCTATCACGGCGATATCGTGCTCGCGCGTCATCTGCAACAGCGTTTTCGGCACGCCGATATGGTTGTTGAAGTTGCCCCGTGTGTAGTGCACGTGATATTTCTCGCTGAGCACGGTGGCTATCAGTTCCTTGGTCGTGGTCTTGCCGTTGGTGCCTGTCACGCCGATGACCGGGGTGCCGAGCACGCGCCGGTGGTGGCGTGCCAGTTGCTGCAGGGCGGTCAGGCAGTCATCCACGAGGATATACCGCTCGTCGCCGGCCACTTGATATTGTGCCTCGTCGATGACGGCGTAGGCGCATCCCTCTTGTAGTGCCTTGGCAGCGAAGGCGTTGCCGTTGAACGTTTCTCCCTTCAGTGCGAAGAAGATGGAACCCTCGGGGCAGTCGCGGCTGTCGGTCGTCACCAGCGGATGCTGCTGGAAGATGCTGTAAAGTTGTTCTGTTTTCATGTTTTTTTTCTCTCTGTGGGTGCAAAAGTAATGTTTTTCGGTGAAACATCGTGTGTTATTTGATTTTTTTTATTAACTTCGCAGCGCAAAAACATCGACACGTCAAAATGAGTCTGAAATACGAAGGTACCATCCGCGTAGGTGGCAAGTTGTTCGACTTGTCGCGGCCTGTGGTGATGGGCATACTCAATGTGACGCCCGACTCGTTTTATGCGTCCAGCCGTGAGCAGACGTCGTCGGAGATAGCCCGCCGGGCCGAGGCCATCGTCGGCGAGGGCGGCTCGGTCATCGATGTGGGCGGCTGTTCCACGCGTCCGGGCTATGTGGCTCCGTCGGCAGACGAGGAGATGAGCCGCCTGCGTACAGGCTTAGCGGCAGTACGGCGCGCGTGCGGGGATGTGGCTGTCAGCGTTGACACCTTTCGTCCGGATGTGGCTCGTATGTGTGTCGAGGAGTTTGGCGCATGTATCATCAATGATGTGACCGAGGGCGGACGCTTTCTGCCGCCCGAGGATGGGGCAGGGGAGGTGCCTGCGATGTTTCGGATGGCGGCGCGCCTGAAGGTGCCCTATATCCTCACGTCGGTGCAGCCCGATATGCCGTCGATGCTGATGGCGTTCGCCCGCGAGGTGCAGCAGTTGCACGCGCTGGGCGTGGCCGACGTGATGCTCGACCCGGGGTTCGGCTTCGGCAAAACCTTAGAGCAGAACTATGCGGTGCTGTCGGAGTTGGAGCGGTTGCAGATGCTCCGCCTGCCGGTGCTGGCGGGGATGTCGCGCAAGTCGATGATCACACGTGTGCTGGGCACCACTGCCGACGAAGCGCTCAATGGCACCACCGCCCTGAATATGATAGCCTTGATGAAGGGCGCTTCACTGCTCCGCGTGCACGATGTGCGGCAGGCTGTGGAATGTGTCGAACTGTATATGCAGCTCAAATCTCAAACCTCAAATCTCAAATCTCAAACCTAAAATATGTTTTTTGACTTTGGAGTGAAAGATGCCATTGACATCATCTTGGTGGCACTCCTATTATACTATATTTACCGCCTGATGCGTGTGTCACGTTCGCTCAACGTGTTCATCGGCATCATGGTCTTCGTTGTGGTATGGCTCTTCGTGAGCCATGTGCTGGAGATGAAGCTGATGGGCGCCATCCTCGACAAGGTGGTGAGCGTGGGTGTCATCGGCATCGTCATCCTCTTTCAAGACGACATCCGGAAATTCCTCTATAACCTTGGCGCTCATCGGAAAGTGGCCAACCTGGTGAATTTCTTCACCTCGGCCAAGCGGCGCGAGGAGCGCCAGAAGAACCAGAAGAACGATGCCGTCATGCCCATCGTGCGGGCCTGCCAGAACATGGCCAGGGGCAAGGTGGGCGCACTCATCGTGTTGGAGCGGCATAAGTCGCTCGACGAAGTGGTGCTGACCGGAGATGTGATCGACGCGGCGGTCAACCAGCGTCTCATCGAGAATATCTTTTTCAAGAACTCGCCCCTGCACGATGGCGGCATGGTCATCACCAGAAACCGCATACGGGCGGCGGCCTGCATCCTGCCCGTGTCGCACGACCTGAACATCCCCAAGGAGTACGGACTGCGCCACAGGGCGGCACTGGGCATCTCGCAGGAAACCGACGCGCTGGCCGTCGTGGTGAGCGAGGAGACGGGGCGTATCAGCATCGCCATCGGAGGCGAGTTGCGGGCGCGCCTCTCGGCCGAGGACCTGGAGAGCATCCTGACGCAGGAGATGGCCGATGTGCGTGTGTAAGTGACCAATGAGTTTTTACTATCAAAACAATATCAAACAAATATCTTAATTAACACTATGGATTTAATTCAGCAAATTATTCAGCGCGCTAAGAGCAACAAGCAGCGCATCGTGCTTCCCGAGGCTACCGAGGAGCGTACACTGAGAGCCGCCGACCGTGTGTTGGCAGAGGACATCGCCGACCTGATTCTGATCGGCAATCCCGATGAGATTCACCGTCTGGCTGGCGAGTGGGGACTGACGAATATCGACAAGGCTACCCTCATCGACCCCGAAAACAACCCCAAGAGCGAGGAGTATGCCCAGCTGCTCACCAAACTGCGCGAGAAGAAGGGCATGACCATAGACAAAGCCCGCGAACTGGTGAAGAACCCCCTCTATCTGGGTTGCATGATCATCAAGACCGAGGGTGCCGACGGTCAGATTTCCGGTGCGCTGAGCACCACAGGCGACACGCTGCGCCCCGCCCTGCAGATTATCAAATGCGCCCCGGGCATCTCGTGCGTGAGCGGTGCCATGCTGATGGTGACCAACTGTCCCGAGTACGGCGAGAACGGCGTGCTCGTCTTTGGCGACGTGGCTGTGACACCGGCTCCCGATGCCAAGCAGTTGTCGCAGATCGCTTACTGCACGGCACAAACGGCGAAGAGCGTGGCTGGCTTTGAAGACCCGCGCGTGGCGATGCTCAGCTTCTCTACCAAAGGCAGTGCTACACACGAGGTGGTGGACAAGGTGATTGAGGCCACCCGTCTGGCTCGTGAACTCGACCCGACACTCAAGGTGGATGGTGAGTTGCAGGCTGATGCCGCCCTTGTACCCTCGGTGGGTGCGAAGAAGGCTCCCGGAAGCGACATCGCCGGCAAGGCCAACGTGCTCGTGTTCCCCAACCTCGAGGTGGGCAACATCGCTTACAAACTGGTGCAGCGTCTGGGCAATGCCATCGCCATCGGTCCTATCCTCCAGGGTATCGCACGTCCGGTCAACGACCTGAGCCGCGGCTGCTCGGTCGAGGACATCTACTACCTTGTGGCCATCACCGCCTGCCAGGCTATGGATGCCAAGAAGTAATTCCTTCGGTCTTTCGCAATCTGTTTTTACAATCTTAATTATCAATCACAATAAGTCTCTTCGCGATGTCCCCCTCCTTGGGAGGGGGTAGGGGGGAGGCTCTCAATTCAGAATTCTATATGAAAATTTTAGTGTTAAATTGTGGTTCTTCGTCTATCAAGTATGCCTTGTACGACATGGATACGAAGACGGTGATGACATCGGGCGGCGCTGAGCGCGTAGGACTGGAAGGCGCTTTCGTGAAGGTGAAACTCGCCAATGGCGAAAAAAAGCAGATCATGCACGACATCCCCGAACATACCGAGGGTGTGAAGTTCATCTTCTCGCTGCTCACCGACCCTGAGATCGGTGTCATCAAAGACTTGAAAGAGATAGACGCCGTGGGTCACCGTATGGTGCATGGAGGCGAGAAATTCAATAAGAGCGTCGTACTCAACGACGAGGTGCTCGAAGCCTTCGAGGCTTGCATCGACCTGGCTCCGCTGCACAACCCCGCCAACCTGAAGGGCGTGCACGCTGTGTCGGAACTGATGCCCGGACTGCCCCAGGTGGGTGTGTTCGACACCGCTTTCCACCAGACGATGCCCGCCAAGGCCTACATGTATGCCATCCCCTACAACCTCTATCAGCAGTATGGCGTGCGCCGTTATGGATTCCACGGCACCAGCCACCGCTACGTGTCGCAGCGTGTGTGCGAGTTCCTCGATGTCAACCCGAAAGGCAAGCGTATCATCACCTGCCACGTGGGCAACGGTGGTTCTATCGCCGCTGTCTATGACGGCAAATGCGTGGACACCTCGATGGGTCTGACTCCCCTTGAGGGCCTGATGATGGGCACCCGTAGCGGCGATATCGACGGTGGTGCTATCACCTATCTGGAGAAGAAACTGGAACTGGAGCCCGATGGCATGTCAAACCTGCTCAACAAACAGAGTGGTGTGCTCGGCATCACCGGCGGTTCGTCGGATATGCGCGATGTGGAGAGTGCCGCCAATGCAGGTGACGAGCGCGCCAAACTGGCTCTCGACATGTATTTCTATCGTATCAAGAAGTATATCGGTGCATACGCGGCTGCCATGGGCGGCGTGGATATCATCGTCTTCACCGCCGGCGTGGGCGAGAACCAGATGGGCATGCGCGAAGAGGTGTGCAAGGGCCTGGAATTCCTGGGCGTGAAGTTCGACAGCGAGAAGAACAAGGTGCGCGGCGAAGAGGCCGTGATCTCTGCCGACGACTCGAAGGTCACCGTCGTGGTCATCCCCACCGACGAGGAACTGATGATCGCCACCGACACGATGAATCTTCTCTAACAAAAAAGGCGCGTCTCTCACGAGATGCGCCTTTCAAAAAAAAGACTTAACTTGATTCTACAAACCTGATTCTTATGATGTCTATATTGCTTCTATTTTCCTTATTTTTTTGTATGCAGTGATGCCTCGCTGTTTACGTTTGCAAAAATAATGTGATACAGGCATTGTTTCCAAAAAAGTTCAACAAATCGTCACTTTTCTTCAACGAAAAGTTGTTGAGTATTGAGGGTTCGGATGTAGGGACAGGGCGTGCCCTGTCCGCAAGTAGCCGCCATTTGTTCTTCTCACTACGGACAGGGCACGCCCTGTCCCTACTTGCGTGGCGAGCATATCTCTTGCCCCCTGCCCCTTAATAAACAAATCTCTTACCTCTCACCTCTTACCTCTCACCTCTTGTCTTACGGCTGGCTCTCGCCCTCGACGTATTCCTCGTAGAAGAGGTGCTCGCCGTCGAATACGGCATAGGTGAAATGCCATATCCAGTCGCCCAGAATCATCATGCGCACCTTGCGCGAGAGCATCAGGTCCAGTTCGATATGCCGGTGACCGTAGATGAAGTAGTCGATGTTGTTGTGTGTCTTGATATATTCCTTGGTAAACAGCACCAGGTGTTCTTTGTCTTCGCCCATATAGGGTGCTTCCTTGCCGTCGGGATATTTCAGGCGGCTGTGCTTGGCCCAGTTGAGACCGAAGCTCATGCCCCAGCGGGGATGCAGCATGCTGAAGAGCCGTTGGCAGATGCGGCTGTGAAACACCTTGCGCAGCAATTTGAATTTCTTGTCGGGGTCGCCCAGACCGTCGCCGTGGGCCAGGAAGAATATCTTGCCGTAAATCTCGGTGGTGGCGGGTTGACGGTGAACGATGAGTCCGCATTCCTGCTCCAGGTAACCGTAGGTCCACAGGTCGTGGTTGCCGATGAAGAAATGTACCTCGACGCCCATGTCGGTCAGTTCCGACAGCTTGCCGAGGAAGCGGGTGTAGCCCTTGGGCACCACCATCCGGTATTCGTACCAGAAGTCGAACATATCGCCCAGCAGATAGATGGCTGCGGCTTTGTGCTTGATGCTGTCGAGAAAGCGCACCAGACGGCGCTCCTGCGTGCGTGAATGCTCAATGGCGAGCGAGCCCAGGTGGGCATCGGAGAGAAAATAGATGTTTTTCATCGGCTGCCGGTCGTTAGTCTAATCCTAATTCCACACGAGCCTCTTCGCTCATCATACTCTTGTCCCATTCGGGCTCGAACACCAGTTGCACGTTGGCGCTCTTCACGCCTGTCACCGCCTCTACCTTCTGTCGCACATCCTCGAGGATGAAGTCGGCCGCCGGACAGGTGGGGGCCGTGAAGGTCATGTCGATGTCAACCACATAATCGTCTTTCACATCTACCTTGTAGATGAGTCCTAAGTCATAGATGTTGACGGGTATCTCCGGGTCGAACACGGTGCGGAGCACATCTACGATGCGCTCTTCTATTTGGGTCTTTTCTTCTTGAGTCATTGTTTCGAGTCGTTTGGTCGTTTGGTTGTTTGGTCGTTTGTTGGTTTAGACATTAGTTATTGTGAATGTATGTAGGGACAGGGCGTGGCGAACATATCTCCTGCCCCTTGCCCCTTGCCCCCTGTCCCAAAACTAAAGCCTTCCTTCGTCGCGGTAGCTGTAGTAATTGCCGTCGGTCACAATCACGTGGTCGAGCAGGCTGATACGCATCAGGTCGCTTGCTTTCTTAAACCGCTCGGTCAGCCTGTCGTCTTCTTTGCTCGGGTGCGTATTGCCCGAGGGGTGGTTGTGGCAGAGTGCGATGACGGTGGCATTGTTCAGCAGCGCGTGCTTCAGCGCGATGCGCACATCGACGGCCGTCTCGTTGATGCCGCCGTGCGACAGTTGCACCTCTTTGATGAGCCGGAAGTTCTGGTTCATCAGCACCACCCATGCCTCCTCCACATCCTTGTCGCGCAACCGTTCCACCATCAGGTCGTAGATGTCTTTCGAACTGTTCATGCGGTCGCGTTTGCGCACCTCCTCCATTTGTCGCCGCTTGCCCAGTTCGCAGGCCGCCATGATGGTGATGGCTTTCGCCTCGCCGATGCCTTTGTAGTGGGTCAGTTCGGTGAGGCTCTTTTTGCCCAGCACATTGAGCATGTCTTGGCAGTCGTGCAGGATCTGTTTCATCAGTGTCACGGCCGACACGCCGGGCTGTCCGGAGCCGATGAGGATAGCCAGCAGTTCCGCGTTGCTCAGAGCCGCCGGTCCATGGGCCATCAGCTTCTCGCGTGGCCGGTCTTCCATTGCCCATTGTGTGATGCTCATCTCGTCCATGGCTGGTCGTTTGGGAGTTTGGGAGTTTAGGAGTTTGGGAGTTTGGGAGTTTAGGAGTTTAGGAGTTTGGGAGTTTAGGAGTTTGGGAGTTTAGGAGTTTGGACATTAGTGAACTAATCATAAAGTTCAATGTTCAAAGTTCAAAGACTATTCTCCTGCCCCTTGCCCCTTGCCCCCTGCCCCGAAACAAAATCTATTTATAGAACGTCTTGTCGAAGGCGTGGTATTCGTCTTTGCCCCTGACCACCCGCTTCCACCAGGCGCTGATGAAACCGCAGCCGTAGCCGAACAGTTGCACGAACGAGGCGCCCACGCTCATCAATCCTATTTTCAGGCTCTTGTTGCGGATGGTGGCGTCTATGAGTATGACCAGGCAAAACAAGAGGATGGGCAGCCATGGCGCGGCGCAAAGCCAATAGTAGCGTTGTGTGCCGCCATAGTGCATCAGCACCCTGCCTACGGCCGATGTGAGCACCAAGGCGATGGTGCCCACGGTGAACACCGACGGCAGCAGGTGTACCAACTTCAGCGATTCGGGGTATTTCTTATAAAGGTTCACGCGCGCGATACCGCTGTTGAACACCTGACGGAAGAACTTACGGAAGTCGGTGCGCCGTTTGTGCCAGACCCAGGCCTCGGGGAAGAGACGGCAGCGATAGCCACCCTGAAAGATGCGGATGCTGAAGTCGATGTCCTCGCCGAAGCGCATCTTAGAGAAACCGCCGAGGGCTTGATACACCTCGCGGCGGATGCCCATGTTGAATGAGCGTGGATAAAACTTGTCCAGTTTCTTCTTACCGCCGCGGATGCCGCCCGTGGTGAAAAAACTGGTCATGGCATACGAGATGGCTTTCTGCGTGTCGGTGAACGAGGGGTGCGCACGGTCGGGACCGCCAAAGGCATCGGCAGGCTCACGCCGCAGCTCGTCGTCCACGGCCTGCAGGTATCCCTCGGGCAGCACCACGTCGCTGTCGAGAATGAGGAAATAGTCGCCACGGGCTCGTTCGGCACCGTAGTTGCGGCTCTGTCCGGGGCCGGAGTTGTCCTTATTAAAATAATGTAAGTCGAGTGTGCCGGAATATCCGTCACACACCGACTTACATGTGTTCGTCGAACCGTCTTCCACAATCACCACCTCGAAGTCGGTGAATGTCTGAGTGGTCAGGCTGGCAAGCAGCTCGCCCACCTCGTCGGGACGGTTGAAAACGGGTACGATGACCGAATATCTCATCCGATTACTCTTTCACGCGCTGCAAGTACGAACCGTCGCGGGTGTCCACCTGGATGAGGTCGCCCTCGTTGATGAACAGGGGCACGCGCACCTCCACGCCTGTCTCGAGAGTGGCGGGTTTGGTGGCGTTGGTGGCGGTGTCGCCCTTGATGCCCGGCTCGCTGTGAGTCACGCGCAGGTTGGTCTTCACCGGCATCTCGGCAAAGAGGATGGTGTTGCTGTCAGCATCGCTCATCACATCGACGATGTCGCTCTCCTTCATGAAGTCAACACCCGTGATGAGGTCTTTGGCGATGGGTATCTGGTCGTAGGTCTCCTGGTTCATGAAGATGTAGTCTTCACCCTCCATGTAGAGGTACTGATAGGGGCGACGCTCCACGCGCACGTCTTCGAGCGCCTCGCCGATGTTGAAACGTTTCTCCAGCACGCGCCCGCTCACCACGTCCTTGAGGGTGGTGCGCATGATGGTGTTGCCTTTGCCGGGCTTCACGTGAAGGAAGTCGATGCAGAAATACAGCTTGCCATCCATGCGGATGCAAGTACCTTTCTTAATGTCTTGTGATTTAATCATAATTAGTGTATGTGAAATAGAAAATAATCATGTGAATGAGCGCGTTTGGAGCGCAAAAATCTCTTTTTCAGGTGCAAAGTTACGCAAAATCCCGAAAAAAACATAAATATTCATGCTAAAAATCGCTTAATTCTTTGTTATTTAAAAAGAAATGCGTAATTTTGCATCCCAAATTGAGAAATAATACAAATAAAACATAGAAAAAACGATGAAAAGAACATTCCAACCCCACAATCGCAGAAGAGTGAACAAGCACGGTTTCCGTGAGAGAATGGCTACCAAAAACGGTCGCCGCGTGTTGGCTTCCCGCCGCGCTAAAGGACGTAAGAAACTGAGCGTTTCCGACGAGCACCACGGAAAGTAAAACGTCTGTTCGCTTTCAGAAGATTCAGAGGACAGGAAGAAGCCAGGCTTCATTCCTGTTTTTTGTGTATATAGGCGTTTTAACTCCTTTTAACATTCTCTTCGGCCGTAACTTCACGAAATACATTAACTTTGCAGTCAGCTAACCGACGGCGCCAATTCCAACATCAGTAAAGTGGTTGAGAGGGCAAACCGACAAGCCCTGTGCTGCGGGCGGACCGGGCGCCAGGCGGGTGCGAAAATAGAATAAATGACAACGGATGACGACAAAAGGATTCTTTAAAAAATTTGCCAGCTGGCATCTTTGGGGCAACCTCTTGGCTATGGCTGTCATCGTGATTCTGCTCTTTTGGGGAGTCACGTATGCCCTGCAATTATATACCTACCACGGGCGATCGGTAGAGATGCCCGACATCACCCAGAAGAGCTACGAGCAGGCCGAGGCCACGCTCGACAGCCTCGACCTGACCATCGAGGTGAGCGACACGGGATTTATCAAGACGCTGCCTGCCGACTGTATCTTGGAGCAGTCGGTGCCGGCGGGTGATGTCATCAAGCCCGGACGGGTCATCTATGTGAAAATCAATTCTGCTCATTCACCCCTCTGTCCCATCCCCGACATCGCCGACAACAGTTCGCTGCGCGATGCCGTCACGAAGCTCGAGAGCATCGGTTTCACGCGCATCGGCGTGGAGAGCGTGCCAGGCGAATACGACTGGGTGTATCGGGTGAAGAGCCGCCATCGTATCTTGCAGCCCGGCGACATGCTCTCTACCGAAGACACCCTCTCGCTCGAGGTGGGCGACGGCACACGCGACCCCGCCGTGGCGGTGCAGATGACCACGGCTCCCGTGGATGAGTTCACCGATGATGACGACGAGGTGAAGAAACCGCGCCCGCGGCCCAAGAAGAAAGACGATGACGACGGCGAGAAGCGGCCGGAACCCAAGCCGGCGCCCGTGCACACCGCTCCGGCAGCCCCGGCACCAGCCCCGGCCAACTAATCCCACCCTGGCATGACTGATATCAAATCGCTGATAGAAGAGATAGAAGAGGAAGACGACCAGCAACTCTACGAGCACTTCCGATTGGTGGTGGACCCGGGGCAGGAGTCCGTGCGTGTGGATAAGTTCCTCTTCGAGCACATGCAGCACTCGTCGCGCAACCGCATCCAGCGGGCGGGCGATGCGGGTTTTGTGCATGTCAACGGACTGCCTGCCAAAAACAGTTATAAGGTGCGGCCCGGCGATGTGGTCACACTCATGCTCGACCGCCCCAAAAACGACACTTCGATCATCCCCGAAGATATCCCCCTTGACATCGTTTATGAAGATGACGCACTGATGGTCATCAACAAACCCGCAGGCATGGTGGTGCACCCGGGCTGCGGCAACTTCAACGGCACGCTGGTCAATGCCATCGCATGGCATCTGCGCGACCTGGCGTCGTACGACCCCAACGACCCCGAGGTGGGACTGGTGCACCGTATCGACAAAGATACCAGCGGACTGCTCGTCGTGGCGAAGACGCCAGAGGCCAAGTCGCACCTGGGACTGCAATTCTACAACAAGACCACACACCGTAGTTACAACGCGCTGGTGTGGGGCAATTTCACCGACGATACAGGGCGCATCGAGGGCAACATCGCACGCGACCCGCAAGACCGTCTGCGCATGACCGTCTTCCCGCCCGGCTCAGAGGTGGGCAAACCAGCCGTGACCCATTACCGCGTGATGGAGCGCTTCGGCTATACCACGCTCGTGGAGTGCGTGCTCGAAACGGGGCGCACCCACCAGATACGCGCCCACATGAAGCATATCGGACACCCTCTCTTCGCCGACGAGCGCTATGGCGGCAACGAAATCTTGCGGGGCGAGCGCAGCAGCAGTTATATGTCGTTCATACACAACAGTCTGCAAATATGCCACCGTCAGGCCCTGCACGCGCGTACATTAGGATTCATACATCCTGTCACGGGCAGACAGATGGACTTCACGTCTGAATGGCCCGACGATTTTGCCAAACTCATCATGAGATGGAGGGCATACATCTCGAACACAACAAAAAGTATTTTATAAGCAATAATGAAACCCAACAAACGTACTATCGCAATTGTTTGCGGCGGCGACTCGTCTGAGCATGACGTGTCGCTGCGTTCCGCACAAGGTCTGTATTCTTTTTTCGACAAAGAGCGTTATGATGTCTATATCGTAGATATCAAAGGGCTCGACTGGCATGTCAACCTGCACGACGGCACCACCAGTGCCATCGACAGAAACGACTTCTCCTTCCAAGAGAATGGTTGCCGCAAGACGTTCGACTACGCCTATATCACCATCCACGGCACACCCGGTGAGAATGGCATCCTGCAAGGCTACTTCGAACTGATGCAGATACCTTATTCCACGTCGGGCGTGCTCGTCGAGGCCATGACCTTCGATAAGTTCGTGCTCAATCAATATCTGCGCAGCTATGGCGTGAGCGTGGCCGAGAGCCTGCTCATACGGCGTGGCTATGAGCATCTCGTCAGCGACGACGATATCCTCAGCCGCATCGGCATGCCCTGTTTCGTGAAACCGGCCAACGACGGCAGCAGCTTCGGCGTGTCGAAGGTGACCAACATCGACCATCTGGCTCCCGCCCTGCGCAAGGCCATGATGGAGAGCGACGAGGTGATGGTCGAGGCTTTCCTCGACGGCACCGAGATCACCTGCGGGTGCTATAAGACAAGCGAGAAAACGGTGGTCTTCCCCATCACCGAGGTGGTCACCAGCAACGAGTTCTTCGACTACGACGCCAAATACAACGGGCAGGTGGATGAGATCACACCGGCACGCATCCCCGAGCAGACGGCACGCCGCGTGAGCGAACTGACCAGCGCCATCTACGACATCCTGCACTGCAACGGCATCATACGCATCGACTATATCCTGACGAAAAACGACGACGGCACCGACAAGATCAATATGCTTGAGGTGAACACTACGCCGGGCATGACTGCCACCAGCTTCATCCCACAGCAGGTGCGCGCTGCCGGACTCGACATCAAGGATGTGCTCACCGACATCGTCGAGAACCAGTTCTGACGAAAGGCCTCCCCCGTACCCCCTCAGCCTCCCCCGTACCCCCTCCGAAGGAGGGGGACACAAAATGAGGCGAAAGGCTACGTAAAATTATAAATTGTGAATTGTGAATTCTGAATTCTGAATTGTGAATTCTGAATTGTGAATTGTCAATCCTGAATTGTGAATTTTGAACCTTATGAATACAGACATCCAAGACTCTCACGCGAATAGGGGAGACCATCTCTCCCAAGCGGGTGCCCCCCTCCCTCGGAAGGGGAACGGGGGAGGCTCCCTCTTCGACGACATCCGCCCCTTCAACCCCGACGAACTGCCTGCCGTGTTCGACCGCCTGCTGGCCGACCGCCAGTTCCTGTCCGTGCTCGCGTATATCTATCCCGGTGTGCCCGTGGAGGCTATCGCCGCGAAGATGCATTCCTGTACGGATAACCTCGATTTCCAGAAGAAATTCTGCTATGGGTTCTTGGTCAAGCTGCTTGAGAAAGCCAGTACCGGATGCGATATGAACGCCGAGGCACTCGACACCACACGACGATACACTTTCGTGAGCAACCACCGCGACATCGTGCTCGACTCGGCACTGCTCGATAAACTGCTCATCGACGCGCGCTTCGACACCACCTGCGAGATCGCCATCGGCGACAACCTGCTCTCGCTGCCATGGGTGAAAGATCTGGTCAGGGTCAACAAGTCGTTTATCGTGGAGCGGAGCCTGCCGCCCCGGCAACTGCTCTTGGCAAGCAAGAAACTGTCTGAATACATGCACTATGCAGTGGCCGAAAAACATGAGAACATCTGGATAGCACAGCGTGAGGGACGCGCGAAAGACTCTGACGACCGCACGCAGCCGGCCATCCTCAAAATGATGGCGATGGGGGGCGAGGGTACGGTCATCGAACGTCTGGCTGCCCTGCATATCGTGCCGCTCGCTATCTCATACGAATTCGACCCCTGCGACTTCCTCAAGGCACAGGAGTTTCAACAGAAACGGGACATCGAGGGCTTCCGTAAGTCGAAAGAGGACGATATCGTCAGCATGCGCACCGGCATCATGGGCTATAAAGGCCGCATCCACTACCATTGCGCTCCCTGTATCGACGACTATTTGCGCTCGCTCGACCCCGCGATGCCCAAGGGCGAACTCTTCGATACCGTGGCGGCTCATATCGATGCCGAGATACACCGGCACTACAGGCTCTATCCCAATAACTATATCGCGCTCGATCTACTCAATGGCAGTCATGACCACGCCGACCGCTATACAGCTGAGCAAGAGGCGGCCTTTGAACAGTATCTGGCGGCTCAGATGAAAAAAATATCACTGCCCCATCCCGACACTGACTATCTGCGCGAGCGGATGCTCACCATGTATGCCAATCCTGCGAAAAACCAGTTGGCCTCCCTTGGATAGCAGACCCACCCCCAGCCCCTCCCTTGCAGGGAGGGGAGTAGATAGTTTCGGAGCAGGGGACAGGGTGCAAGGGGCAAGAGATATGTCACGAACACTAAACACTGTACACTCAACACTCAACACTAAACAAAAATATGCACGGTGAGCGCAGCGAACACAAAAATCGCAACTCTGTTGCGTAAAACAATACTGCGACCGGCAGAAAAAGGGAGCAGTACCTTAATGAACGAGCGACGGGGAGGAGCGGTTAAGTCCCTTCCCAAGGATTGGGAAGGGATTTAGGGATGGGTTGGAAGCCCTCCCATGGGAGGGTTGGGTGGGGAAAAGAATTGTGAATTGTGAATTGTGAATTGTGAATTGTAAATAGTGAATTGTGAATTGTTAAAACAGACAGCGTTTCGCCTTTGGAGAGCGATGGGGTGGGGACTCCTCCTCCTCATGGTCTCGTGCACCTCAGAGAATTACGACACGGGCGATGGGGAATATTCCTATCTCATTGGCGAGTTCGGCCAGGTCTATACCGATGGCGAGGCGCAGATCACACGGATGGTGACCGACAATGGCGATGAGGTGACCTTTGCGCAGCCGTTTAAGCGCGAATGGGCAGCCACACCCGACAGCCTTTACCGTGCATACGTGCAGTATGAGCGGCGGATGGACAGCAACGGGCGTTATCGGTTGTTCGGCATCGCACAGGTGATGGTGCTTGCTTTTCGCGAACAAGCTGACATGAAAGAAGAGATGAAGTCCGACCCCGTGGAATGGGAGAGTATGTGGGTGAGCCACGACCGGCGCTATCTCAATCTGTCATTGCAACTGATGGTGGGCTCCACCGGCGAGGAGCAACTGCTGCAGCGCATCGGACTGGTGCGCATGTCGGCCGTCGTCCGTGACGATGGCACCACCGTACATACGCTCCGCTTCTTTCACGACCAAAACGGCGTGCCGCAATATTATCGCTCCGCGGTATATGCCAGCATCCCGCTCGCCGCACTGCATGAAGGCGACGAACTGGTGCTGACAATTCCTACGTATCAGGGTGACATGACACGGCGATATACCGTGCCATAGCCATCTGAACGTTATGATCGTCATAATCGTTATGAACGTTATAATCGTCATAATCGTCATAATCGTTATGAACGTCATAATCGTTATGAACGTTATGAACGTCCTGAACGCCCAGAACGCCCAGAACGCCCAGAACGCCCTGAACGCCCAGAACGTCCTGAATACTATTCTCCTGCCCCCTGCCCCCAAACTATTCTCTTACCTCTCACCTCTTACCTCTCACCTCTATAAAACCTCTCACCTCTCACGAAGTCTAACACTCAGTTTTTCGAGCATGTCTTGTGTCATGCGGGTGATGTCGTAAGTGGGTGCCCATCCCCATTCGCGGCGGGCGCAGGTGTCGTCCATGCGGTCGGGCCAACTCTCAGCGATGCTTTGTTTGAGCGGATCCACTTGGTATTCCATCTCAAACTCAGGTTTATATTTCTTGATTTCAGCGAAGATGGTCTCGGGGGCAAAGCTCATTGAGGCCACATTGAAACCGTTGCGGTGTACCAGACGTTTCGGGTTGGCTTCCATCAGCGTGATGGCGGCATTCAGCGCGTCGGGCATGTACATCATGTCGAGCAGCGTGCCTTTCTTCAGCGGACAGATGAATTTCTCGCCCCGCACGGCGCTGTAGAAAATATCCACGGCATAGTCGGTGGTGCCGCCGCCCGGAGGGGTCATGTACGAGATGATGCCGGGGAAGCGCACCGAACGGGTATCGACGCCATACTTGTGAAAAAAATAGGTGCTTAGCAGTTCGGTAGTCACTTTCGACACGCCGTAGATGGTGCGCGGGCGCTGGATGGTGTCTTGCGGTGTGCGCGTGTGCGGTGTGCTCAGACCGAACGAGCCGATGCTCGACGGGGTGAAGACGGCGCAGTGCTCTTCGCGGGCCACCTCAAGGATGTTCCACAGTCCGTCGATGCCTATCTTCCATGCTAAGCGCGGTTTCGACTCTGCCACCACCGACAGCAGCGCTGCCAGGTTGTAGATGGTGTCGATGTGGTGTGTCTTCACCACCTCGGCTATCATCTCGCCGTCGGTCACATCGGCCATCGCCGCCGGACCGCTCTCTTTCAGTTCACCTTGGGGTTCAGCCCCGGTGATATAGCCTGCCACCACATGGTCGTTGCCGTATCGCCGGCGCAGTTCCATCGTCAGTTCCGACCCAATCTGGCCTGTCGAACCAATGACTAAGATATTTTTCATATTATTACAATTTGAAGGTTGTGTTCTTGTATTTTTTTGTTGAGTGTTGAGTGTTTAGTGTTCTGTTAAGGTTTTGTGTTGAGGGTAGAGTGTTGAGTGTTCTTCACATATCACTCGTCAAGTTGTTTACTTGTCAACTTGATGTGCAAAGTAAATGCTTTTTTTTGAGATACGCACGTTTTTCGGTCAAAATTTCAATATTCATGCGATTTTTATAAAAAATAACATACGCGAATCATCAACTTTCAAAAATATTTTGTTCCTTTGTAGTGGGATTTGCTAACCTCAAATCTCAAACCTCAAACCTCAAATCTCAAATCTCAAACCTATGTACGGAAAAATGAAAGAACACCTCAGCCAGACGCTCGCTGAGATTCGTGAAGCAGGGCTTTACAAAGAAGAGCGCCTCATCGAGAGTCCGCAACGCGCTGCCATTCAGGTGAATGGTAAAGAAGTGCTCAACTTCTGCGCCAACAACTATCTGGGCCTGAGCGACCATCCACGCCTCATAGAGGGCGCCAAGCGCATGATGGAACAACGGGGCTTCGGCATGTCGTCGGTGCGGTTCATCTGCGGCACCCAAGACATCCACAAACAGCTCGAGGCCGCCATCGCCGACTATTTCCACACCGAAGACACCATCCTCTATGCCGCCTGCTTCGATGCCAACGGCGGTGTGTTTGAACCTCTCTTCACCGAAGAGGATGCCATCATCAGCGACGCCCTCAACCATGCTTCCATCATCGACGGCGTGCGCCTGTGCAAAGCCAAGCGCTACCGCTATGCCAATGCTGACATGGCCGACCTGGAGCGATGCCTGCAAGAGGCGCAGGCACAGCGATTCCGTATCATCTGTACCGACGGCGTGTTCTCCATGGACGGCAATGTGGCACCGATGGACCAGATCTGCGATTTGGCCGAGAAATACGATGCCCTCGTGATGGTCGATGAGTCGCACTCCGCCGGCGTGGTGGGGGCCACGGGCCATGGCGTGAGCGAGTTCTTCAATACCTATGGTCGCGTGGATATCTATACCGGCACGCTGGGTAAGTCGTTCGGAGGCGCTCTCGGAGGTTTCACCACCGGGCGCAAGGAGATTATCGACCTGCTGCGCCAGCGCTCACGCCCCTATCTGTTCTCCAACTCATTGGCACCCTGCATCATCGGCGCATCGCTCGAGGTGTTTCAGATGCTCAAGGAGAGCAATGAGCTGCACGACCGCTTGGTAGAGAATGTCAACTACTTCCGCAGTAAGATGATGGATGCGGGCTTCGACATCAAACCCACACAGAGTGCCATCTGTGCCGTCATGCTCTACGATGCGCGCCTCTCGCAGGTGTTCGCCGCCCGCATGCAGGAAGAGGGCATCTACGTCACCGGATTCTACTACCCCGTGGTGCCGAAAGGACAGGCGCGCATCCGCGTGCAGATATCCGCCGGCCACACCTTCGAGCAGCTCGACAAGTGCATCGCCGCCTTTATCAAAGTGGGCAAAGAACTGTTACGTTGAACATTGACAATTGGAATCGAGTTAGTCATTCCAAGGGCGTCAGCCAGTTCCCCTCTTCTGAAAGGGGAGGGGCCAGGGGCGGGGTCAGTAATATTGCCCCCGCCCCGCTTTTTTCCCCTCCCCACGGATGAAACAGAACATAAATATTGTAGCGAATTTTTACTTTTTTGCGGCTAAATAATGAGTGTATTTTTAACATTCAATCACTAAAAACAGCGGAAATAGCAAAAAAGTATCAAAAAAAAGCAAAAAAACATATCCCTATTCGTAATTTTTGCTATAACTTTGCAACTTGAAAAGATGTACGATGTGTAAAAAATTAGTTCCAGCCGCCGTTGAAACGGTCAACGACGGGAAAGCTAATAGACGAGACGCAAATAAAATTTCTATCTATAAAGTAAAACCTGCTAAACTTACTGCCTATAAGAGAAAGTCATTCAATGTTAATCATCCGAAAGTCCACCTTATTATATATAATAGGGATGGCAGGGCTGCAGGTGCATGCACCCAAAGCCTGGTGAATAAGTATGTTAAAACATGCATTTATACTATTTAACCTAAGAATACTTAAGTATGAATTTGAATTTCAGAAAAACAGTGCTGCTGATGAGCGCATGTGCCGCCGTGGGCTTCGCCTACCCCGCATACGCGTCATCCGAAGCTGCCCCACAGGCAGTACAGCAGTCAAAGACAGTGAGCGGTACCGTTGTCGATGCTGATGGCCCCGTTATCGGTGCTACAGTGTTGGAGAAAGGTACTACGAACGGAACGGTTACCGACATCGACGGTAACTTCACTCTCAATGTGCAGCCTGGTGCTACGCTGGTCATTTCTTATGTGGGCTACAAGACACAGGAAATCGCAGTGGGCAATCAGACGATGATCAATGTGAACATCGCCGAG
This sequence comes from uncultured Prevotellaceae bacterium, assembly GCA_947165505.1. Taxonomy (GTDB): domain Bacteria; phylum Bacteroidota; class Bacteroidia; order Bacteroidales; family Bacteroidaceae; genus Prevotella. The sequence goes on from CAMVAT010000041.1 coordinate 19,327, forward strand.
GATGCTGATGTGCTCGAGGAAGTCGTGGTCGTGGGTTACGGCGTGCAGAAAAAGAAACTCGTCACCGGTGCTACCGTGCAGGTGAAGGGTGAGGACATCGCCAAGCTCAACACCACCAACGCGCTGACCGCCATGCAGGCCGCTTCTCCTGGTGTCAATATCACCCAGAGCTCGGCTCAGCCTGGTAAAGGCTTCAAGGTCAACATCCGTGGTGTGGGTACCATCGGTACCTCTTCACCGCTGCTCATCATCGACGGTATCAATGCCGGCACAGCCGACAACGGTCTGAACGGACTCAACCCCAATGATATCGAGTCGATCGACGTGCTGAAGGATGCTGCCTCGGCTGCCATCTACGGTGCACGTGCCGCTAACGGTGTGATCCTCGTCACCACCAAGCAGGGTAAGGCAGGCAAACTGTCGCTGCAATACGATGGCTATGTGGGATGGAGCAACGCCTACAAAGTGCCCGGACTCATCAACGCACAGCAGTATATGCAGGTCATCAACGAGACTTACTTCAACACCTATGGCTATCTGCCTGATTGGAAGAGCCTCGTGCCCCAGAATATCCTTGACAAAGTGAACAACGGATGGGAAGGCACCGACTGGTTTAAAGAGTATGAGAACAAGAACGCTCTCCAGTTCAGCCACGCTGTCACACTGACTGGCGGTACCGACCGCTCTAAATTCTCCATGAGCTTGAACTACAGCTCTAACGAGGGTATCATGGGTGGCGACAACGCATCCAACTACAAACGTTTCGGTGCACGTATCAACTCTGAGCACGTGCTGCTGAAGGGCAAAAACCACGACATCATCACCATCGGTGAGAACGTGTCGTACTGGTACCACCGCAGCCACGACCTGGCTGAGAGCAACGGCTATTGGAACATCATGCAGGCCGCATACGTGGCCAGCCCGCTCGTGGAGCCTTACAATGCCGACGGCACCATCAACAGCTACTCGCCCGACAACGGCTACAGCAGCATGATCTTCGCCAACCCGCTCGCTCACTTCAATGCTGGTGGATTCAGCTCGATCAACAAAAACCGTGACATCGGCGTGGGTGGAACCTTCTACTGGATCATCGAACCCATCAAGAACCTGAAATACCGCGGTCAGTTCAATACAGGCTATAGCTCGAACACACACCGCCACATCAGTCTGCCGTACAATGCCAGCTCTACACAGGGTAGCACCAACTACGGACTGAACCAGAATATTAACACCAGTTCCAGCTTCTCGTTGGAGAACACCATCTCCTATGTCCTGCCGCAACTGGGCAAAAACACCATCGACGTGTTGGTGGGTCAGTCTATCGAGCGCTCTGACTGGAGCACCGGTATGGATATGACCTTCGAGACGGGTGCTCCCGGCTCGCTCGTCAACGGCGGATGGGATTACACCATTCCTTCCAACTTCCCCGCTTCGGCCCTGACCGGACACAGCGGCTACGACAACCCCTGGGGCGGTAGCATCGCTTCGTTCTTCGCACGTGCCAACTGGAACTACAACGAGACCTACATGGCTACGGCTATCATCCGTGCCGACGGTTCCAACAACTTCGCACGCGGCAACCGCTGGGGTTACTTCCCCTCATTCTCTGCTGGTTGGGTCATCACCAACGAAAACTTCATGCAGAGCAGCGCCAACTGGCTCGACTTCCTCAAACTCCGCGCATCGTGGGGTCAGAACGGTAACTGTGCCATTGGTAACTTCTACTACCTCTCAAATATCGCTTTCTCGCCCACTGGTTATAAAGACTATGGATATAAGTTCTACAGCGATATCAACCAGACGGTCAACGGCGACTACACCACTGGTGCCTATGCCAAGAATGCTCCCAATCCTGATGTGACATGGGAAACCTCTGAGCAGATCAACATCGGTCTCGACGCACGCTTCCTCAACAGCCGCCTGGGCTTGAACTTCGACTGGTACAAGAAGACCACGAAAGACTGGCTGGTGCAGGCTCCTATGAACGAGGTGCTCGGTTATGAAGAGGCTGCCATGATCAACGGTGGTGACATCGAGAACACCGGTGTCGAGGTGGCTCTCTCTTGGCGCGACCGCATCGGACAGGACTTCAACTATCATGCCAATGTCAACTTCGCTACCAATAAGAACGAGGTGACTCGTCTGGCTGCAGCCGGCGGACGTATCGGTATCGATACCAACAAATACAGTAGCACCCTGTTCCAGAACTCTTCTTATGTGTCATTGGTCGAGAAAGGACACCCCGTGGGCTACTTCAGCGGTATGTCGTACGACGGCATCTGGCAGAACCAGGCACAGATCGACGCAGCACGCGCTGCCGGTCAGGCTGTTCTTGCTGACGCTGTTCCCGGCGACCCCATCTGGATTGACTATGATGGCGACGGACAGATCAACTACGACAAAGACCGTCACGAGATTGGTAACCCCCATCCCGACGTGACCCTCGGTGTGAGCCTCGGCTTCGACTGGAAAGGTCTTGACTTCAATGTGACTGGTTTCGGCGCTTTCGGACAGCAGATCATGCAGTCCTATCGTACCGCTTTGCTGGCCAACCCGTTCAACCACTATACCACAGATGTGTTTGACCGTTGGCACGGCGAAGGCACCAGCAATACCATGCCCCGACTGACCGTGGGTGCAGTGGCCGACCAGTGGGTCTCCACTCGCTACATGCAGGATGCTGACTACTTCCGTATTCAGAACATCACTCTCGGTTATGACTTCAACCGTCTGTGGAAGAACTCTCCCTTCCAGCAGCTCCGTCTCTATGTGCAGGCTCAGAACCTCGTCACCTTCACCGGATATACGGGTGTTGATCCTGAGTGTAGCTCCGATGGTGGTAAATCGCAAGATTCCATGAACTTCATCCGTGGTGTGGATGTGGGTCTCTATCCCTCTGCACGCACTTATGTTGTCGGTGCTAGCATCAAGTTCTAATCTTTCAAATATAGAAAAAGGATATATAGAATTATGAAAAAGATATTTATCATGGCTGTCGCGGCTGTCTTTGCATTCTCTTCGTGCGAGGACTTCCTCGATTCCTCCAACTACACACAGGCCAACTCCGGTAACTTCCCTGCATCAGTCAGCGACCTCAACCAGGAACTGGCAGCGCTTTATGGCGTGATGAACCAAATGAGTAAAAACCCGCTTGAGACACCGTGGTTCGTTAACTACATCATGTCTGACGACGCCAATGGTGCTGGCGGCACCGGCGACGTAGAGAGTCATGCTATCGGACATCTCACTGCCAATAAGGAAGGCCTTTACGCGAATGCTTGGCACAACATCTACGTGGGTATCTCACGTGCCAGCGCTATTATCTACTCTGTGGATGCTTTCGATTGGACCGGCAAAGAGGCCGCACGCAACCAAATGCTGGGCGAAGCCTATTTCATGCGTGGTCTGTTCTACCTCTGGGGCGTGCAGTTCTGGGGCGACATTCCTGCTTACTGGGCTTCGGCTGCTCCCGATCCCTGTCCTCAGGTAAGTGCTGAAAATGTGATCTTCCCGCATATCCTGGCCGACTTCAAGAGCGCCTATACGCTGATGCAGAACGGTGCCACACAGATGGGCGACGGACATGCCACCAAGGGTGCCGCTGCCGGTTTCCTGGCACGCGCATATATGTTCTATGAAGGCTTCTATAAGAATGCCGGCGAGTTGGCCACTGCCAATCCTGCTGACGTGACATTCGATTTCGAACAGGAAGGTGCCGGCTCTTCGCTCTCTAAGAGCGAGGTGGTGGCTGCTCTCGAGGATGCTATCACCAAAGGCGGCTACAAACTCGTAGATGACTTCCGCCTGCTCTGGCAGTACACCAATAATGTGACCGCCCCCGACTATCCTTTTGTGGCCGACCTTGTGGAGAAAGGCAAGTACTGGGCCGGCAACGGCAACTCTGAGGAGATGTTCCAGGTGCAGTATATGAACGCCGCTTCTTGGAATGGTAATATCCAGATGGGTTTCGTCAACCAGGTTTCGCTCTACTGCGGCTTGCGTTGCGATGCTGACAACAATGGCTATACCAATGGCGGTCCTGAGACCCTGCCCTTCGGTCAGGGATGGGGACAAGGTACCATCAATGCCAACCTGTGGGACGACTGGTCTGACGCTGACCCCCGAAAGAAGGCTACCATCCTCAATGCTCCTGAAGAGTGCGAGAGATTCGTGTTCACCACATCCTGCTCCGAGGATGCCGGTTACTACAACAAGAAGTGGATGCCTATCACTTACGCCGGTTCCAGCTGGGAAGACTTTAACAACCGCTACACATGGTGGGCTGCCGTGCGTTACGACCTTGGTGGCACCAGCATAGATGAAGACGGTAAAGAAGTGGCCAACATCGCACAGAATAATGGTAACTCATTCCAGGGCGAGCACTATGCCGACATGGTGCTGCTGCGTCTGGCCGACGTGATGCTGATGCACACCGAGCTCACGGGCGATGCCAAATACATGAATGAGGTGCGCAAACGCGCCGGTCTGGCAGATACCTCATACTCTTGGGCCAATATCAAGAATGAGCGCCGCTGGGAATTGGCCGGCGAGGGACTGCGCTTCAACGACCTGCGCCGCTGGTCGGGCAAGAACGGTGGTGCTTCCTGCGAAGCCGCTGTGGCTCTCGAGCGCCAGAATGGCTCACGCGTGAACTATACCGGACGGTGGACCGTCATGAAGCATGCCACCTCTACTTGGGCTAAACGTTACGAGGAGACCGACGGCTTCCTGCCTATTCCTGAGGCTCAGATCCTCATTGCCGACGATGAGAATGTCCTGAAGCAGAATGCTGGCTGGGGCTCTGGCGTGTCAGATGCTAATATCTCGGGTACTCCTGTTTATTAATTTCTAAACCCTATCAAGAATAGCAATATGAAGAAAGTAATATTTTTCGCAGCAGCACTGGGCTTGCTCACCGCTTGCGACCCCATCAAGGACGACGGCACGATGAGCGTGGACCATTTCACCGCTGACCAACTGCTGCAAGGCGCAGTGTTTGAGCAATATTCCGACGCTGAATGTGCCACACCCGCCGCCAATGGTAACTATATAAAATTTGCCGTTCCTGCATCATCAAGTGTCACCATCTTTGTTAAAAAAGCAGATGGCACAGAACAGGTGCTCAGTTCAGGTAAGCCCTCAGGCGTGATCTATTTCGTGCCCAAACGTGGTTCAGATCCCCAGCAGACGATCTACATCCGCTATATCAACCAAGACGGTGAGGAAGTGGTCGCCGAGAAGCAGGTGACTGTGGCTGTGGCTGCCGACCTCAAACCTGAGATGAAGCTGCTCGTCAGCGACGAGGGTGTGAAGACCTGGAAGTGGGATGCCAGCGCTCCCGGCGGACAGGTGTGGGGTAACCTCGGCTGTAGCAACGATGGCTTCGACGGACTTGATTTCGGTCTTACCGGAAACAACAAGTGGTGGGGCGTTGTCAGCGAGGAAGAGTTCAAACTCCAGCTGCAGCATACCGACGACGGTGCTTATCATAATGATGGCAGTTTCGATGCCACCATGGTGATGGACGAGGATGGCAATATCACTTGCTATGATGCCAGTGGCAATAAGATCCGCTCTGGATCGTTCTCTGTGCAGGACTATGATCCTACCTACACCAATTCGAAGCACTATGTGGGTCTGCTCAACACCGATGCCGGATCGATCCTGTGGCCCTATGCCATCAATGAGAACGGTGCCATGCCCACACAGTTTGAGATTGCCTATCTCACTCCCGCTAAGATGGCGCTCGTAGTGCCCCATGCCGATGCCAATGGCGTACGCCGTTGGGGTACCGATGCTGCAGGTAATTATGACCCGGCTGGTTGGGCTGAAGCCACCTACTGGCGCTTCAGCAGCGACTCTGATGTCATGGGATGCCTCACCGACAACAACGAGGCTACCTGGACATGGGACGACGACAACAGCCTCTGCTGGGGTAATGCAGGCTACACAGGCTTCGCATACGGCGGTGCTGCAAGTATCAGCGGCAACACATGGTGGGGCGTGCCCTCTACCGGCTTGGCTGAGCAAATCTCCAATTATGGCTATGGCCTGAACGACGGTGAAGGTGCTACGATGACATTCGACAAGGATGGCAACATCACGAAGAGCAGCGGCGGTAGTGGCGGATTCGCCTATGACACCAACAATAAGCTTGACCTCGGTTTGTGGGATGAAGGTAAGACCAAGGGTCGCTTCACGACTACCGGCGATGGCATCCTCTTCCCCGTGCGCATCAATGCCGGCTCGACTACCAACGAGTTTGATATCGTTTATTTCGACGATGATCACTTCGTGCTCTGCTATCCCAACTTCCCGAAGGGAACGACCGATGCAAGCGGAAATGAAGCTGCCAACTGGATGGAAGGTACTATCTGGCGCTTCAAGAAAGTGAAGTAATTCATTTCTCTCATAGCTAAAAGTGAGTCGTGCACCTCTGCACGGCTCACTTTTTTCTGCCCTCGTTTACTAAAGTTATTGTCACTCGGAAGTGAAAAGAAAAGCAAGCTTTCCTTTTGCACTTCTCTCGTTTATTCGTAACTTTAGATAAGTTACTCACACTCGGCATAAAAAAGAAACAAGTTTCTTTTGTTCTGCCCTCGTTTATTCGTAACTTTGCAGCGGAAATGAAAACTATGAAATGTCGTCTGGCTATTACTGCAGCACTGTTCTTGGCTGTCTTCCTCTTCTGGTGGCTGGCCTACCCGCATGCGTTGTCGTATCAGGAGCAGAACCAGCTGTTTCTGTGGACGGGCGACTACCTCGGCGAGCGCCTTTCAGTGCCGGGCGGACTGGCCCACTACCTCGGCGAATGCATCACGCAGTTCTACCTCATACCGTGGCTGGGCGCATTGCTGCTGGCGCTGCTCTTCACTGCGTTACAGCAACTCATGCAGCGCGTTCTAATAGCCAGTATCAGACCTCTTACTGCACAAAGCAAATCTCCTGCCCCCTGCACCCTGCCCCCTGCCTCTATATACATCATGTCTTTCCTCCCTTGTGCCCTGCTGCTTGGGCATCTGGGCGATGAGAATGTGCTGTGTGCTTACCCCGTAGCCCTTGTGCTCACACTGCTGGCCTCTTGCATGGCAGGTCACACCAGCGTATGGGCCGACCTCGCGGTGCTGCCCCTGCTTTATTGGTGTGTAGGGCCGGTGGCCTGGCTCTATGTGGGGCTGCGCATCGTCAGGATGGGGTTGAGGAGCGCTTGGTTGGCATTATATATGGCATTGGTGCTCTTTGTGGCTAATTGGTTGTTGCCCAACCCGGCCAAAATGGTGTGGTGGGGATTCAGCTATTACCGCATCCCACTCATGACCCCCATACTGCAAATCGTTATCCCGATAGTCATTTTCCTGCTGGCATTAGTCACGAGGTGTGTCAGGCGAAAGACAGAGGTCTCTCAAGCCGTGAAGACCCTGTCGATGGCGGTCTGTGCCGCTGTGCTGGCCGTACTGGCGTGGCTGGCTGTCGATAAAGGGTTCGATGCCGACAAATATGAACTGATCCGTCAAGACTACCTCATCCGCAACGAGCGGTGGGACGATATCATCGAGCGCGCTGAGCACAAAGTGGTGAAGACGCCTTTCTGGTCGCAGAGCGTCAATCTGGCCCTCGCCATGACGCATCAGTTGGCAGAGCGGCAGTTCATGTTCTACCAGAGCGGCACGGATGCCCTCCTGATGCCGGCGGTACACGACAATACCTCGGGATGGCCTTCGGCCGAAGCCTTTTGGCGGTTGGGCATGGTCAATACCGCCCAGCGCTATTTCTTCGAGACGCAGAATGCCATCCTCGACCATCGTCTCAGCGGGCGGTGTATGAAACGGCTGGCAGAGTGTGCCATCGTCAACGGACAATACGAGGTGGCCCGGAGATACCTCGGCATGCTCACGCATACTACGTTCTATAGGTCATGGGCGCAAAAGGCCATGCAGTGCCTCAACGACGAGGCCGTGGCGGCACATCAGGTCTGGGGACCCAAGCGAAACCTGCGTTTCCAGTCCGACTTCCTCTTCTCCTGGCCTGTCATCGACCAGATGCTCGGCCTGCTGTTCTCCAGTCATCATGAGAACCGGATGGCTCTCGAATATATGATGGCTCAGATGCTGCTCAACGGCAACATACAGGGATTTATGCAGTCGATGGGTGCCGTAGAGCGGTATGGCGGCTACGCACGTATGCCTATGGGCTATCAGGAGGTGGTGCAGAGTGTGCAGGGGCAAACAGGCGCAGACAGCGGATTTATGGAATATATCAACCGAATGAATCATCATAATCAACAACAGTAATGAAAAAAATCTTTTCCAGCCTATTGGTGGCGGCTATCGTGGCAGGTCTCACCGCTTGTGGCGGCGGGAAACAAGGGGCATGCCGCATCCACGGAGTGGTGAGCGACGCGCAGATGGAGGGTAAAACCATGTTTCTGGTGCCTTTTACCAACGACAGTCCAGACAATGTCGATTCGGCCAAAATCGTAAATGGCTCTTTTGAGTTTACGACAGATACGGTGATGTTGGCCAAACTGATTATGGACTACCACTACCGATTGGGTACACAGACGCTGCTGGTGGTGACCGAGCCGGGCACGGTGAACGTCACCTTCGGTGCCGTAAGCTCAGGCGGCGGAACACCGCTCAACGACTCGCTCCAAGGGTGGAAAACCGTCACCGAACGGCACAACAGTGAGTACGGACCACTCATCAAGCAATACCGCGAAGCTGATAATAAAGGCGACAAGAGCCAGGCCGCACTGCTGAAGGCGAAAGCTGACAGTGTGCATCTGGCTTACAAACAATACTCGCGCCGACTGGCCGACAATGTGAAGAACACGGTGCTGAGCGATTTCCTCCAAGACATGTTCCCCAGAAAATATAAGTTGGCCAAGCCTGACAGCACGGTCGTGTGGGTGGATGCTGACACACAAGAAGAATTAGGACCGGTGGAAGAATGAACCAAACCTGCTTGAAATATTCGAAATGGGGGCTCACGCTGCTCTTCGGCGTGGCGGCGTTCCTCTTCTGGCGACTGCGCTATCCCTCGGCGCTGGTCTATCACGAGCAGTGGCAGCTGTTTCTGCTCGATGGCGACTACTTCTGCTCGCGCATGGCACAGCCGGGCGGCGTGGCTCGCTATGTGGCGGAATTCCTGGTGCAGTTCTATAACAGCACCACCTTCGGCGCGCTCATCCTGGCCGCGCTCTACATGCTCATACAGCGACTCACGTGGCGAATGACCCGCAAGGCGGGTGCCGGAACGTCGCCACTGGCCTACCTGCTGTCGTTTGTGCCGGTGTGTCTGCTATGGTATTATATGGGCGACGTGTCGGTGATGCTCACCCTCGCCGTGTCGCTGGCCATGGCCGCGGCGCTGGCGCTGGCGTGGCCCAAGAAGAAATGGGCCAAATGGGCGTTTCTCTTCGTCGGCATCCCCGTCATCTACTGGGTGGCAGGACCGGCGGTGTGGGTGGCGGCTCTCTTCATCCTCGGCTATGAGATGGTGTGCGGCGCATCGCGCCTTGGCGGTCTGCTCCTCGGTGTCGTGGCTGTGGTCATGGTGCTGGCATGCACCCTCATCAGCGCGGCCGTGACGCCCTATCCGCTCTATCAGCTGTTTCGCGGCCTCGACTACTACCGCATCTGGGCATCGGTGCCGCTGATGCAGTATGTGGTGATGCTGGCCTTGGCGGTCGTGCCCTTCCTCTGCCGGCTGCTGCCCGCTCAGATGGGCGGCCGGGTGGTGGGCGCCGTCGCGGCTCTCGCCATCGTGCTGGCTCTCTTCTTCATCCCCAAAGGCTATGACGCCAAGACCTACGAACTGATTGATTACGACTATCTGGTGCGCACCCAGCAGTGGGATGCTATCATCGCCAAGGCCGAACGGCAGAATCCAGACCTGCCCATGAGCGTGGCGGCCAACAACCTGGCTCTGGCCATGGAGGGACAACTGGGCGACCGCATGTTTCAGTTCTTCCAAAACGGCGTGCAAGGGCTGCTGCCTGACTTTGAGCGTAATTTCTCGACCATTCCCTTGACGGGCGAGATCTATTGGCAACTGGGCTTCGTCAATACGGCGCAGCGGTTCGCCTTCGAGGCCATGGAGGCCATACCCAATATGAATAAGAGCTGCCGTGCCGTCAAACGGCTGGCCGAGACCAATATGGTGAACGGACAGTATGAGGTGGCGGAGAAATACCTCGACCTGCTCGACAAAACGGTGTTCTACCGCAGTTGGGCTCAGCGCACCCGGCAACTCATGGCCGACGACAAAGCCGTCAGCGAACATTCCTTCTACGGCAAACTGAGACGGTGGCGCATCGACAGCGATTACCTCTTCAGCGACCGTGAGCCCGACATGATGATCGGACAGGCGTTTCTCAAAGACTCGACCAACAGCGTGGCCATGCAATACCTGCTGGCCATACCCATGCTCAACGGCGACGGCCAACGGCTGATGCAATACATGCAGGTGGTGAACGAGCGTATCGTCTATCGGCCCCTGGCTTGTCAGGAGGCACTGGCATACGCCTTCGCGCAGCAGCGCCAGCAACCGCCACTGGGCCTCATCGACCCCATGGTGCTGCAGCGCTTCAACGAGTTCTCACAGAGCTATTCGTCTGTGCCTTCCGAACAGTTCAAGGGCACCTATTGGTATTACCTGACTGCCGGAAAGAAGAAGGAGTAGGGTAGTTGAATAAGATCTTGGATCCGTTTAGTTCCCCACGAAGTCAAGGGAGCTACATTATTCTTGCATAATCACTTTGCTACATCAGCATTATTTTGTAATTTTGCAGCATCCTATCAACCGACACTATGGAACGTTGTTTCATACAAATGTATGTAATCGTTATGAAAACATTGAAAAATATTTCCATACTGCTTCTGGCCTTGATGGCCGTGTGTGCCTGCTCTGACAGGCCCGACAACCCGCAGAAGGTGGCCGACGCCCCCGATATCTATCCCGACTATGCCGGCGTGACCATACCCGCTGGCATCGCACCGCTCAACTTCAGCATGAAGGGCGACTGCGAGCGGATGGATGTGACGGTGAAAGGACAGAAAGGCGGCGAACTGAATGCCAACGGCTCCTTTGCCAACTTCGACATCGACGAGTGGCATGACCTGCTCGAACAGAACAAGGGTGCCGACCTCGCCGTCACTGTTTGTGCGAAAAACGATGGACAGTGGGTGCAATATCAAGACTTCACCATCCACGTCAGCCCCTACGCGCTCGACGAGTGGGGACTGACCTACCGCCGCATCGCTCCGGGCTATGAGGTATATAGCCACATGGGACTCTACCAGCGCGACCTCGCTACGTTCGACGAGTACGAGATCATCGACAACTCGCGCATTCCCGGACAATGCGTCAACTGCCATTCGGCACGACAGACCGACCCGGAACAGTTCGTATTCCACGTGCGCGGCGAACATGGAGCCACCATGTTTCAGCAGCACGGACAGCGTGAGTGGCTCAAAGCCAAAAACGACCTGCTCGGAGGCTCGATGGTCTATCCTTACTGGCACCCCTCGGGCAAGTACTGCGCCTTCTCGACCAACCAGACGCGGCAGGGCTTCCACGTCATCGCCGACGAGCGCATCGAGGTGTTCGACCTCTCGTCGGATGTCTTTGTCTATGACCCGCAAACCCATGAGATGCTCACCGACTCGCTACTCTCCACGCCCGACTGGTCGGAGAATACGCCTGTGTTCTCGCCCGACGGGAAGACATTGTATTACATGACATGCCGCCAGCAGGATTATCCCGCCCATTATAAAGACGAACAGTACAACCTGTGCAAAATAGCATTCGACCCGGAGACAGGACGTTATGGCAACCAGGTGGATACTGTATTCAATGCGGTGAAGATGGGCAAGAGCCTGACATGGCCGCGCCCCTCGTACGACGGCAAGTATATCCTCTTCACGCTGATGGACTACGGCTATTTCTCCGTCTGGCACAAGGAGAGCGACCAGTGGCTGCTCGACCTGCAGACGGGCGAGGCACGGCCTATCGACGAAATCAACAGCCCCGATGCCGACAGCTTCCACAACTGGAATGTGAACAGCCATTGGGTGGTCTTCACCTCGCGGCGTGAGGATGGGCTCTACACCCAACTCTTCCTTACATCGGTCGATGACCAGGGACATTTCACCAAACCCTTCCTGCTGCCTCAGCACAACCCGAAGAAGTATTACGGCGAGACGTTGTATTCTTTCAACACCCCCGACTTCTCCAAGTCAAAAGTCGATTTCGACGCCCGCTCTGCGGCACGTGAAATCATGAGCGACGAACGGGTGCAGACCCGGGTGAAGTAAATTTTTTCTTGTTTTTCTTGTTT
>CAMVAT010000042.1 GCA_947165505.1 uncultured Prevotellaceae bacterium
GGAACTGATGAAACTCTCCCACGAACTGACCGAAGAGGAGAAACGCTACATTCGCGAAGGTTTTGAGAATGACGAACAGCTCTCCATGTACGATGTGCTGATGAAAGACGACCTTTCAAAAGAAGACATTAAGAAACTGAAGGTGGTCGCCAAGGAACTGCTGGAGAAGATAAAGGCCCAACTGGCCACGATGGATCATCCGTTCGACAAGCAAGAAACCAGAGCATCCATCATCATCACCATCCGTGACATCCTATGGAAGGAACTCCCCGAGAGCTATTCCGACGAAAGCATCAACTACTACCGCGATGCTGTATATAACTACGTCAGTCAGCACTATGGAAGTGTGGCATAAAGAACCTGAATTGGTTGACAAAAACATGGGGGAGTGTCAAATTGAACAGATTTGGCACTCCCCCATTGTTATAGAAAGCCTTTATCGGGCAGACACGTATTTATGCAGCGTGGCACGCACAGCACCGGGGCCGGCGTAGAGTTCGCGCACCATGCCCTCGATCTGCTCGCCCAGACCAGCCTCGTAGAGGTCGAGTCCGAACACATCGGCACGGCTGTAGAGCTGGCGCAGACAGCTATAGTCCTGATCGGCTTTACCCACTTCGAGTGGTGCCACGATGGCCTGCAACTCATCGAGCATGGGATCGGGCGACGGAGTGAATGGCGTGCCATCGTCTTGTATGCCCTTCAGGTAGCGAGCATATCCCGCCAAGGTGAGGGGGATGAGCACCAAATTGCCCATGTCGAGTCCGCGCGCGATATATTTCTTGATGGTCTCGCCGAACCGGATAGGCAGTTTCTGACTGGTATCCATAGCGATGCGCTGCGGAGCATCGGGCATGAACGGGTTGGGCAACCGGCGGTTGATGACCGCTCCGATAAACTCGTAAGGATTGAGCACCCCGGGGTCGGTGACCACCGGCATGGCCTCGATATATCCGATTTTCTGAATGAAAGCCCTGATGTCATCATCGGCCATCTCGGCAGAGATGAGCGTATATCCGAGCATACACCCATAGATAGACATCGCCGTGTGGAGCGGGTTGAGGCAAGTAGTCACCTTCATGGTCTCCACCTGGTCAACAGTCTGCCTGGTGGTATAGAGCGCACCACCGAGGTCGAGTGGCGGCCGGCCGTTGGTGTAATGGTCTTCGATGACGAGGTATTGCACCTCTTCGGCATTGACGAACGGCGCCGTGAACGTATGTTTCTCTGTCTCGATATAGTTATTATCCTCAAATCCGTCGGCAGCAAGCAGTTCTTTCACCTTCACATGGGGTCTGGGAGTGATCTTGTCGATCATCGACCACGGGAACGTGATTTTGCTCTCGTCCTTGAGATACTCGATGAACGCCTGAGGCACGAGTCCGTCGGCAGCCCATCTCTCAGCGTAAGCGAAGACACCCGCGCGCACCTTGTCGCCGTTGTGCGAGCAGTTGTCCATGCTCTGCACGGTCAGCGGCAGTTGTCCGGCCTGCCAGCGTTCGTAGAGCAGAGCGCACACCTTGCCCATGGCCAAGACGGGTTTCAGACCGCGAGCCAGATCAGCGTCGTTGAACGTGTATCCCTTCTCGGTGATGGTGAACGAGATCATCTGCAACGACGGATTCCGGAATATTTCCACCAATCTCTTCCAGTCGTCGAACTGGTAGTCGGCCTTGAGCGCCTCGGTGACCGACGCGATCACCTTCTTCTCGATTGTGCCAGAAGACTGCAAGCTCACAAGCAGCGAGAGATTATGATAGGGAGCGTAGGCCTTGTCGATGACCTCGAAATCGAACGTCTCGGCCACGATGACCCCTCTGTCGTACTTGCCCGTGTTCAAGGCATCATTGAGGATAGCAGCGGGGAAGGCGCGGAAGATATTACCTCCGCCGAAATGCACCCATGTGGGCTGGTCGTGTGTTTTTTTAGCTACTGCTTCGTAGTCGAACTTGGGAAGTTGATAGCCTTTCGCTTCCCATTCTCCGGCGTTAAAACCGGGAGTAAGAATATCAGTTAGTTTCATCCGTAGAAATGATTATAGTTTTTTATATGAGCCCTATTATCACAAATTGTGTAAAGCTTACGAGTTGGTGGAATCATTCTCGTCTTCCACCTTGGCGTTCATTTTTCGTTTCACGCCGTCTTTGAGAAGAGCCACGTTGAAGTTGATGATCAGTCCGATGGCTTTCTGTGTCAGTCTGAGATAAGACACCATCTGCGACTCATGGATAGGCGTGATTTCATCGACGGCTTTCAGATCGACGATAATCTTGTTTTCCACGAGCATATCCAGTGTGAAGAATTTGCCAGTGTCTCTACCTTTATAATATAACGGTTGGTCGATATGTGTCTCCACGCGCATCCCCCTGCGCTCGAGTTCTATCTTCAAGCAATATTCGTAAGCCTCGGTCAGGAGTCCGGGTCCGAGTTCGCGGTGCACCTCGATGGCGGCCCCGATGATTTGTTTGACAAGATTGTTGTGTTCGAGATAAGCCTCTCTACTTAAAATGATTTCTTTCATTGTCCTTTTGTGATTTTGAAGTGTATGAAGTGATATTTGTAGAAGTGACAGAAGTGAAGGAGGATGCGTCCTTTTTGTCTTCGGGATGATTTTAGTCGAAGAATCCGGGTTGTTTATATTCGATGCCCAGTTCGCGGTCAACGGTGGCGAGAATGCCCTGCACCTGTCCGAGTGCGAACATACGTCCGAGGAAAGAGTAACCGGCATTGTAGCCCTTAGTCTCGTCGCCGAGCATCGTCATGCCATGATCTACGCGCATGGGCAGCTGTGGGTTCTCGCGCTCGAAGATGCGTGCCAGTTCGATGATGTCGGCCCGTCCGCCGAGATGGCTTGCCTCGGTGAAGTCGCCATTGGGGAAGATGTGGCATGAGCGCAGATGCACGAAATGAGTGCGCGGTGCGAACTTCTTAGCCAGTTCAACCACGTTGTTATATGCACCAGCCGAGAGCGACCCTGCACAGAACGTGAGACCGTTGTGCTTGTTGGGCACAGCGTCGAGGAACCATTGTATATCCTCTTCTGTGCGTACGATGCGCGGCAGTCCGAGGATTTCGATGGGGGGATCATCGGGATGCACGCACATGTTCATGCCATACTCTTCGCACGTAGGCATGATCGCCTCGAGGAAATACTTCATGTTGGCGCGCAGCTGCGCCTTGTCGATGCCTTTGTAGAGTTCGAGGAAGTCGCGGAACTTCTGTATCGGCGCCTCATCGTTTTCGCTGAAGTTGCCGCTCACGAAGCCCTGTGTCTTAATGATGATGGTCTCCACCAGTTGGTGGTCTTTCTCAGGTGTCATGGTCTTGGCCAGTTCATCAGCCTCGGCGAGCACATTGCGTCCCTCGCCCACGCCTTCGGGGAACTTAAATTTCGCCCATTCCTCCCTTGCGCCTTCGCGCTTGAGGATATAGATGTCGAAATAGGCAAATTCGGCATAGTTGAAATAGAGGTTCGAGGCCCCGTTGGGATTGTCGTGCAGCAGATCGGTGCGAGCCCAGTCGAGCACCGGCATGAAATTGTAGCAAATGCAATGTATGCCCTCGGCGGAGAGGTTGCGCAGCGACTCTTTATACACCTCTATCTGCTGGTCGCGGTCTGGTCCGCCATATTTGATGGTCTCGGTGACGGGCAGACTCTCCACCACGCTCCACCGCATGCCATAACTCTCAATGTACTCTCTGAGGTCGCGAATCTT
The DNA here is from genome assembly GCA_947165505.1 of uncultured Prevotellaceae bacterium. Lineage (GTDB taxonomy): Bacteria > Bacteroidota > Bacteroidia > Bacteroidales > Bacteroidaceae > Prevotella. Next base: position 3,717 of record CAMVAT010000042.1, read on the forward strand.
CTCGCGTGTCCACACCTCACCGAGCGGAACATCGTGCAATGCTGTGACGATGCCCTCCACCCCGATTTGCTTGAGCATGGCAAGAGTGATTTTATCGTTCTTGCCAAACCATCTCCATGTTCTTTCCATAATATTAAAAAGCCCCCTCCCCGTCCCTCCCCGAGGGGAGGAAGTGATTTGGGGATGTTAAAACTGTTATAAATGAATTGTTAATTGTTTGTGCGTGCAAAAGTAATAAAAAAAGGTGAGAGTGCCATCATTTGGGGAGTTAAAGATGTTAAAGAAGCGCGGCGGCGCAGGTCTATTCACTGCCACTATTCAGAATGATGTTGCTGATGCCGATCCAGTCAATGATGTTAATCTTGCCATCGGGACCACCGTTAGCGCCTCCAGCCACATCGGCCAGAGGATGGCATAATCCTTTGGGAGACAAACCGAGGAGTTCATTCGCCAACATGAGAAAGTCTGTCACATTCACCAAGTGATCCTTGTTCACATCGCCTTTCAACACGCCTACGATATTGAACTGCTTCCACACATCAGCAGTCTGATATGCGCTTACGCTACTCTCCAACACATAAAGCGTAGCCCCATAATTTCTTTCCTTTCATCACATATATTCCTTTGGGGAGACCATCAAGTGACATGCCGTCAGCCACCTTCTGCCCAGAGAGGGTATAGACGCCGTCAGTCTCAAAGCCCTCACCCTGATCTATAAAGAGTCCTTCGATGACAGTGATTTGCTCCTCCACGCCACCGTCCTCGATAGCGAAGATAAGATTTCTATTGACATTTCCAGACTCTTTCGGCAGATAGAGATAGGCATAGGTAGCCCAGATATTATAGTCGATGGCACCTGTGAGATGATACATATTACCCTTTGTGATGACCCAATGGTCGGCTTTTCCATTGGCATTGTTCGTACCGTGGATATCATTCTTATCCAAAAGGGTGTGATAAAACGAGCCTATGAAATGGATGTCAGATTTATATTGAGTATCGAAAGGATGCGTATCAGTCGGCACATCTTTCGGTGCTTTCAGTTCATAAAGTCCATTTCCCAGGCCAGTATGATAGCCCGTATATTGCTTTTTTATCACACCGGGAATCACGTAGCAGTCGCCATCCACCCTCACGGTATGGTTAAATTGTCCGTTGCCTACTTCAAGTTCAAAATATTCCTCATTTTCAGCCACTTGCTTTTGCGGGTCAGTCGTAACGTATATGATATAAGGCATCCCCGCCTCGATTACGACTTTGTTCATATTTTCGTCCTTGTCAAGGTCAAGCGGTCTTTTAAATAAGATACACCCATCGGGACTTGCGCCTTTCTGTCCGATAAACTCGCACACCTTAGCTTTATCTCCGAAAGCCTGCCGCACCTGGCGTCCGGTCAAATCGAGCGGCATACAGATGGTGTTCCAAGCATTTTTAGTAAAAGTCCGCTGATGGCGATGTGGTCGCTGTCTTGTGCGTAGCCTGTGAGTGCCACGGCAGCGAGCAGCACGGAAAGGATTTTTTTCTTGTACTTCATAATCATTGTATTTTATTGAACGTTTTGTTTTCGGTTGTAAGCGTATGTTTTTTATCACTGGTTGACGATGGTATCGACCACTCGCATGACGTCGTTGATGTCGATTTCTCCGTCGCCGTTGGCATCGGCCGCCGTGTAGTCGAACTGCGTGGGTGTCTGTCCGCAGATGTGTGACACGAGTGCCATCACGTCGTTGATGTCGATATCTCCGTCGCCGTTCACGTCGCCCGGGACAACGCTGGCCATCTCCACGATATTGAAGTCCTGCCAATATTGGGCAGCCTCGTAGGCCGTCTTACAGCCTGCCGGGACATACAGCGTCGCATTGGCGCGGTTGGTGAAGGTATTCTCAGTAATAGTAAGAGGCGTTTCCATCTCAACCGTCACGGAGGTCAGGTTAGAGCAACCATTAAACGCTTCACCTCCGATAGTGGTTACGCCCTCGGGGATAATTATGGTTTTCAGGCCACTGCAGCTGTAGAACGCATAATTACCGATACTGGTCACAGTCGGGGAAATGGTTACGTTCTTCAGGTTGACACAGTTGGCAAAAGCCTCCGTGTTGATTGTCTGAACCCCATAAGGAATGACATATTCGGTTATTTCATTGCCTTCGCTGTCGATCAAGAAAACGGGTTTGTAGATTTCAAATTTGATCTTACCGACAACCTTGTTGCTCGGGAAAGCCGACATGTCATTGACCGTCACCGACACAGATTGAATGGGACAATTATGGAACGCATAAGAGCCGATGTTCGTCACGCTCGAGGGAAAGGTGACGCTTGTCAGCCCCGTGCAATTGTGGAATGCATTCACCCCAATAGTCTCCACACCGTCGGGGACAACTAAATCCGTTATCTCAACACCCTCGCTGTCAATCAATGTGACAGGCTTGTTCAAGCACATCCTTATATATGCAATAATCTGGTTGTTACAGAAAGCGGCTGTGTCGGTCACATAGACATTGACTGTGGAGATATTATCTGTTCCCAGAAAGGCATTGTGATCAATATTTGTGATTCCTTGCGGAAAAGTAATAGATTGTAATGCCTCCAAATAACAAAAAGCATAGGGGCCTATTGTAGTGGCTTGTGATAGCGGATGAAAAATGATTTCCTTGACAATATCGTGTGAACTATTATAAACATCAACTAACATGCCATTCTCATTTGTTTCCGGACTATACACGTTTCCGAACACATTGTCATAATAATAATATCTTGTACTATTATCAGAAAAAGCAAAAAAAGACTTACCGTTGAAGGCCGTGAATGTTGCGGGAATGTTCACAATTTCCTCAACAGGAAGGGTCTCTGCATATACTGATGATATAGATAGCAAGGTGACAATTAGTGAAATTATTCTTTTCATAGTGTTTTGAATCAATAATCCATTTGCAAATATAGCAACTGTTCAGCAAATTACAAAAAAAAAGCAGCCTTTTTTCCAATGTGGTCTGTAATTTATATTGGATACAAAAAACCACCCGGCATCACGCTGGGTGGTTTTCAGTTCAGTCATCATACGACAGTCAACTTTTATTTGACCACGTATTTCTTTCCTTTCATCACATATATTCCTTTGGGGAGACCATCAAGTGACATGCCGTCAGCCACCTTCTGCCCAGAGAGGGTATAGACGCCGTCAGTCTCAAAGCCCTCACCCTGATCTATAAAGAGTCCTTCGATGACAGTGATTTGCTCCTCCACGCCACCGTCCTCGATAGCGAAAGTAAGGTTTCTATTAGCGTTTCCACCTGAACTCTTAGGCAAATAGAGGTAAGCGTATGTAGCCCAGATGTTATAATCCTTTTGTCCGGTTAGGTGGTACATATTCCCCTTGGTGACGACCCAATAATCGGCATCACTTAAAAGGGGATGGTCAGGATATTCATTGTAATTTGAAGTGCTATTACTTAATAATGTGTGATAGAACGAGCCGACGAAACGAATGTCAGAGGCATATTGAGCATCGAAAGATAACGTATCGGTAGGCACAACTTTAGGCGCTTTGAGTTCATAAAGCCCATTTCCCAGGCCAGTATGATAACCCGTATATTGTTGTTTTATCACACCAGGAATCTCGTAGCAGTCGCCATCCACCCTCACAGTATGGTTAAATTGTCCGTTGCCTACTTCAAGTTCAAAATATTCAGCGCCTTCAGGAACTTTCTTTTGGGGGTCAGTCGTTACGTAGATGATATAAGGCACTCCCGCCTTAATCACGACTTTATTCATATTCTCATCCTGATCGAGGTCCAACGGCCGTTTAAACAAGATGCATCCATCGGGACTTGCGCCTTTCTGTCCGATAAACTCGCACACCTTAGCTTTATCTCCGAAAGCCTGCCGCACCTGGCGTCCAGTCAAATCAAGCGGCATACAAATAGTATTCCAAGCATTTTTAGTGAAAGTCCGCTGATAATAGACCGTTGAAGGATAGTCGTAGTTGTCGTACCACTTCGCCAAGGTATAAGGATTTCCGGTCTCTCCATCATGCAAGATGTCACCCTCTTTAAAGGTCATTTTTTCCGATACGCCCCAATCCTCATCAACCATAAGTGCTTGTTTACCATGTGCATAGAGGTGAACGTTACCTATAACGGTCCATCCTTTGGCCTGACGCTGTTCAATACCGATAGTCAGGTTTGTTTTACCATTGATTTCCACGTAAGTGGTGAGGAGGTACGCATTCTCGTTATTATTGAACACATATCCTGCCGACACGCCGCTGTGTGGTTTGATAGTGATGCCCAAAGACTCATTCATCATGGGTTTGATGGGCATGTATTCAATGGTGGTTTTCTCAGGTATCACCTGTCCATTATTATCCAGTTCCTCGCGTTTGACCACGAAATAAGCCACTCCATTGTTGGTATAGCCATCTTCATCATCATAATAGAGAGCCTGTGCCGTAAACTTATACAGTCCATCGATCAGGTTAGGGATGGTTGCACCATGCAAGGTCTGTAGGAGAGAGTTCTCCTCATTATAGATTTCAGCGGCATAGTATTGCGCTAAATTTTGTCGACACCAGTTGTGGTCAAAAGAATCATCATCATTACCATTACCAGCCACATTTTTGCCGATAGTTTTACGGGTTGTTTCATATGTATACCAAACATTATTCCCATCTTGATGCCTAACAGTCTTCTCTCCTGTAGCCAACATCACACCATTGATCATGAGATCTTGGTTACGCTGATGCCAGTGAATATTATCGCCTGAAAGCACCCTGCCGTCGAGGGTTTTACCATTTTCGACTTCGGGGTTGCCACCTTCTCCATTTGTCTTCCATACCCAGTAAACACCATCTTTGTTATCACGTCCAAAAGTAGCATCCTGTACAAACACGCCAAGATCGACTTCTCCCCAAGTCACCGCCGCCATTGCATCCTGAAAGTCAGCCTCGGAAACGATAATCCACTTGGTTGCCTCGTTGGCATTGAAAGTAGTCACCAATTTACCGTCCCTGACAGTGATATAAGTGGGTTTATAATATCCATTATAATTCCAATTATCATTTCTGTTTTGTGTTTCCACATTTTGAATGGTATAGGTGTTCACAGTGACAGTATGTGATGTCGCCTCGCCCTTGTATCTAACATTGCTCTTCGTTGACTCTACATAATTGAGTTTCCAGTTGGGGAAATTATTACAATTGTTTTGGTCATTATTATACATGTTTCTGTTTTTTCCTCGGTCAAGATAGATGCTGGCACCCGCGTTGTTTTCATTATCAATACCCATACGGTCGCCCAGATATCCAGAAGTGTTGTCGGCATTGTCAATACGCGAAACGAACTGGTAATAAGGTGCAGCAGGTCGATTTGTTAATTCGATGGGAGTATTTTCGGGTGTGACAAGCTGCATTCGCATGCCCACAGAAGACAGAATGCCCTGTACGCCATAGTCGCCTCTGGCACCCACATATTTCTCTTTGTCATTCACGTTGAGTTCATCTTTAAACTCAACAAGGAAGAAATAGGTTTCTTGATTGGCCACCTCATCTACAGTAGAACCTGTCCAAACAACCAAACCTGTGTTCATATCCACTTTCTCAGTATGTTCGGATTGAGCCCAAACGTTTTGTGCCATGAAAAGTCCTAAAAGCATCAGGCAACTTAAATTGAAAGTATTCTTTTTCATATCTTTTTGTCTTATCGTTTTCATGTTATCTAAATTAAAGTTGGTTCCAAGGGTCATACCCCCCATTTCCAGAACTTTGGGACATATCATCGAAGTCAAACAGACCAAAGCCATTTGCACCATGGCCGTCAGATTCCGGGTCGCCTTCAATAGGGTCGCCTTCAATAATAGGCAGTGTAGGACCAGGATTATCAGGAATGAAATCTGGGTCCCAAGAATGAGGCAATAGCAATTGGAAAACACACGTCCCTATTACCTCCGTATCAGGACATTGGTAGTTTTTTTTCACCATCTTTTTCATACACACGTTAAAATTACATTACAAAACCGTCGTTACGACACCATTCAATTCAAAAGACAAATAGTTGAAGTAATATGCAGTTAAATGCAACCTCACACAATCCCAAAATACTGAAATTTATGAAGAAAATATTCTCCCAAAAAACATTCTCATGAGACAATTAAAGGTACATTTACTAAACTCATGCAAAACTCGTAAAAAAAAACGAGGGTACAGGTCATTAGCGGTTCAAATACGAAATGATGCGTACAAAAGCGTCAAAATTCGTTCAGATGAACGTATTATTTCATGAACACTGAATAAATACGGTATATTTATGGAATAATTGATAGTCCTAAAACAAGTAAGGTTATTGTTGGTTCATCCTTCGGCGTACCGCGTAGAAGGTTTGGCGCGAGCTGAAGCCGGAGGCGGTAGCCACCTCGTCTTGAGTGGCGTAGGGATGGTCTTCGCGGTATTTTTTAGCATATTCAAGCCTCAGAGCGTTGACATAACTGAAGAAGCCGCCCAACTCTTTGGTCAGCACTTTTGAGACGTATGTGCGCCCATATCCGCAGTGCTCCGCCACATCGACGATGGAGAGGTGAGGGTTCAGGAACTGTTTCTCGCCTTCCACATAAGCCTTGATTTCACCGATGATGACGCTAACCTTCTCTCCGGACAGTCCTGAAGCGTCGTCCACCGTTGATGATGTCTCGTTATCAGCGGTTAGATCACCGTTACCAGCAGGAGGTAGGACTTCGCCGTCGATCCATGAAGAAGGCGACTTTTTTCTATGGGTGTGTAGCACAGACAAGAGGAAGATGATGCCCAGCACCACGTAAATGACGTTCAATAGCACCATCGCCTTCTTGCTGTCAAAGAAAAAGACGCCCCACACCATCACGAACTCGATAATAGGTATGATGACAATTTTCCTTGCATATACGGTGGGGAAATCCTCGGGATTGGACAGATAATCGGCCTCTTTGAACTGTTTGAGCCATTGCATCAGTTTTATAATGGAATAAAAACAAAAAGCAGAGGCTAATGCACCAACGATGACAGTGGCCCAATATAAAATCTGCTGATGATCATCATCCAAGACACCATCAAAGACAGCATTAAGGAACAAGGCCAACAGCAGAAGGGCGATGGGAACCCCCATGAGATAAGCCCAATGTTTCCATTTGTTCCAACTTTTTACCGTACCGAAGTAGTTGAGTATCAGTACGGCACAAATATATAAATGAGTGAGAGGGAAGAAGCTTTTCATCAGTAGCCACGCGCCGGAACCCGCCGGATTGAGCACATAAGGAAAGGTTAGGAGCGGCAGCAAGAAAAAAACAGTCAGCAAAAAGCGGTCGGGATAGTAATAATCTTTTTGTTTCTGATAGGGCATGCAGACATGAAACCACCTGACGGTGGAAAAGAACACCCCCATGAGAATAAATGCAAAGGATGCAAGACTATAATAATGTTCTAACAGTGGCATAATCAATAGAATGTAACGTGTGGATTTAACAGCAAGTAATATCTGAATTGCAAAATTAAAGGAATTTCAATGATTATACATCAGTTAATTTGTTAAATAAATTGAAAAAAGCATGTTATTCACATACATAAGCAAAAAAGTTCAAATGACAATGGAACATAAAATAAGTGTCCACTTTAAAAAGTGTGATCACGAACCGCGCCCCTACAGGTGAGGGGAACAGGTTGACGCCCCTGAGGCAACTTTTAAAAGTGGCCCCCAATTAAAATAAGTAGAAGAAGTGGAAACAGACAAGCCTGCCGCGCTTAAAATCACTATTTATAGGTATTGCCCAAACCCCTATTTTTGCATAATTTTGCAGCCATTATACAGAAACAGGCAATAAAATACCCCCAAAAAAGGAAAGAAGAAATGAGAAAAACAATACTCACCCTCCTGGCCCTGACGGGCATGGCATTCGCAGTGAATGCGCAAAACAATTACGACATGGTCATCACCAAGACCGACGGCAGCGTGATCAGCATCCCCACCGACGAGATACGCGACGTTACGTTTGAGCCCATCGCGCCCACGGCCGACGACGACCCGTACGCCATCTTTGCCGGCGACTGGACGCTGACCTTTGTGGACTTTGACAATATCGCCACCCGCGACATCACCATCAGTCTGCCTGACCCCACGAGCGCCGACTATGGCAAGATGGTCTATGCGCACGCCCCCGCCTTTTTGCAGGGCAGCAACAACTACGACCTCGACTTCAAGATGCGCTACACCTATGATGAAGCCACCGAGAGCGGCACCGTGAGCATCGTCGTGGATGATGCCGCCGTGGGGAAGCTGAACGACGGTGCCAACATCTTCCTGCGTCTGGACAACCTGCCCACCTCAGACGACTTCATCCCCGGCGAATACGTCATCAACTGGAGTCTGGCGAATGTGAAGAACGGCGACAGCAACCGTGCCGCCGACCGTTCGCAGACCCTGTATTTCGTGTCGGGCCAGGGAGAGACCTATACGCAGATGACAGGCATCCTCAACATACTGGGCGATGCCCGACTGAAGAAGAAATAGGTTGTGTGAAGGTTTGTCAAACTCAACAGGCAACGGATTTCGCGGATTTCACGGATCTTTGTTATTACTGATAATCAGCAGGTTGTAAATCCGTGAAATCCGCGTAAAGCAGGCTCAATCATTGATAGAACTGCGTGAACGCCTTGACGCAATAGAGGTGGTCGTTGACGCTGCCCGTCTCGCGGCAACTGTGCATGGCAAGGATGGGGTTGCCCATATCTACGCCGCGCAAAGGAATCGACGAGGCGAGAATATTACCGAGTGTGCTGCCGCCCGCCACGTCGCTGTGGTTGACGAACCGCTGGCAGGGAACGCCCGCCTCACGGCAAATCTCTGCGAAGACAGCCGCCGAGACCGCGTCGCTGGCGTACTTCTGAGCCGCATTGAACTTAATGACCGGTCCGCCGCCGAGCACCGGATGATTGGTGGGGTCGTACTTTTCAGAATAGTTAGGATGCCATGCGTGGGCATTGTCGGCCGACACCATGAAAGCCCGTTCCACGGCCTGGGCGAACCCCTCCTCATTGCCCCCTTGCGCTATGACAACGCGTCGCAGCATCGTGGCGAGGAAAGGACTGGCAGCACCCTGCTTGGTCTGCGACCCCGTCTCCTCATTGTCGAAGATGGCGAGCACCTGAGTCGTATCGCCTACGGGAGCGGCGAGCAGCGCCTCGAGTCCGGCGTAGCACATCGACAGGTCGTCGAGTCTGCCCGAAGAGATGAGCTCATCGTGCACGCCAAAAGTACAGGCCGGCGTGGCATCTGCGAGATAGAGGTCGAAATCAAGGATGTCGTCCACCTCTATTTTCAGTTCGCTGCAAATCACGTTCTCCAGCAGATGTCCATACTCCAGGCGGTTGTTGATGATGCCGAGAATGGGCAACATGTCTTTCTGGCGGCTGAGCGCCACGCCATCGTTCACCTGCCGATTAAAATGAATGGCGAGGTTGCTGATTTGCAGCAAGGGCCGCTGCACATGCAGCAGGAGCGTTTTCGGGTTGAACGCGTCGCTGCCCCGCACGATGACACGTCCCGCGATGGTAAGCGGCCGGTCGAACCATGTTGACATGATAGGCCCGCCATACACTTCGGTATTGAGTTTGACGATGCCCCCCTCGCAAGGCATTTCCGCATTGGGTTTGATGCGGAAGGTGGGCGAGTCGCAGTGTGCGCATATCATGTGGAACCCGCTGTCGGCCAATGGTTTTCTTCCTACTTGGAAGGCATAGACCGACGAGTCGTTTTTGGTGATGAAGAGTTTGTCGCCCTCTTTCACGTTGCCGAGTGGCTGTTGCGGGTCAATCCGTCGATAGCCAGCCTCCTCGAGTTGAGTGACGATATTTCTCACAGCAAAGAAATTGACGGGCGAAGCGTCTAAAAATTTTAATAGTCGGTTGATCATAGTGGGTTTGTTTAGGAGTTTAGACATTAGCGAAGTGATGCAAAGGTATGAAAAAGTGGCGGACTGTGCAAGAAAAAAGAGGATAAAAAGCATCAAGAAGGGCTGTCGTCGCGACAGCCCTGCATGATTCTACAAAAACATTATGAATGATATTCTTTAGCGAACAAGATATCAATTGATTGATTTCGGGTGCAAAGTTATGGTGATTCAGAGATTTGTGCAATACCTAAAAATGGGGGTTTTAGTTTTTTAGGAGGGAGCGAGCTCGTCAAAAAAGTGTGAGGGTTCATCAAAAAAAGGCATGCGGTGGCATGGAAATCAAAAAATAGTGCGTATATTTGCCAACCATCAAAACAAAGAATGCAATGAAAAGGATACAAGGAATCACATTTGTGTGGGTTTTGGCCGTCGGCATGCTGCTCTGTTCGTGTTCGTCGAAGCAAGTGGCCTACTCAGACCTGAAGAAGATCACCAAAGAGTTGCGCGACTACAGCGAGGATTACACCCTGAGCGACTGGAAGGATGCCGCGCTCGACTTCAAAGACATCGCTTCGCGTGTGGAGCAGTATGACTATTCACGAGAGAAGCGTCGTGAGATACGCCGTATGGAAGGCGAGTGTGCCGGCTATCTGCTGAAAGGCGCCGGTTCGTCGGCCGTGCGCTCCATCTTCAACATCACCGAAGAGATCAAGGCCGGCGTGGAAGGATTCTTAGACATCCTCTTAGGCAGAGACAGGTGACGGAAGAAACCATTTATGACGGGTGCCAAAGAAATAATTAAACAGGGATACCGTCTATTTCAGAATTATTCATTACCTTTGCAGCGAACTGACGAGAGAACGTTTGCAGGTGTGGCAAGCATGATCCTGACGATACGACAGGAGACTGCTATTTGCGGACAGGGCACGCCCTGTCCCTACTTTTATGGGAGCAAATACTTTTTTATGGTAGTAAGCCATGGTGAGCAGTCGCCCCACCGACCGTCGGTGTGATAGAAAAGAAACAAAGAATAAGGTATGATAGTCTGTATAGCAGAGAAGCCGAGTGTGGCGCGCGACATAGCCCGTATCATCGGCGCCAACGCGCAGCGCAACGGATACATGGAAGGCAACGGGTATCAGGTGACATGGACCTTCGGTCACCTCTGCACCCTGAAAGAGCCCCACGACTACACCCTGGCCTGGAAGATGTGGAGTCTGTCGTCGCTGCCCATGATACCCGCCCGTTTCGGCATCAAGCTGATAGAGGATGAGGGCATCAAAAAACAGTTTGCCATCATCGAGCAACTGATGCAGCATGCCGACGGCATTGTGAACTGCGGTGATGCCGGTCAAGAGGGCGAGCTCATCCAGCGCTGGGTGATGCAGAAGGCCCAGGCACACTGTCCGGTGAAGCGTTTGTGGATCTCGTCGATGACCGATGAAGCCATCCGCGAGGGATTTCAGCATCTGAAAGACCAATCGGAATACCAGTCGCTCTATCTGGCCGGTTTGAGCCGTGCCATCGGCGACTGGCTGCTGGGCATGAATGCCACCCGCCTGTACACGTTGAAATACGGGCAGAACCGCCAGGTACTGTCTATCGGTCGCGTGCAAACCCCTACCCTCGCCCTGATAGTCAACCGCCAGAAAGAGATAGACAACTTCAAGCCCGAGCCTTATTGGGTGCTCGCCACCCGTTATCGCGACACCGTGTTCACCGCCACCAAGGGTAAGTACACCAGCAAGGAGGAGGGCGAGCAGTCGTTTGCGCTCATTCAAGACAAGCCTTTCACCGTGACCGACGTGCAACGCAAGAACGGCACCGAGGCCCCTCCCCACCTTTACGACCTGACCTCACTGCAAGTGGATTGCAACAAGAAATACGGCATGAGCGCCGAGTTTACGCTCAACACCATCCAGTCGCTCTACGAGCATAAGCTGGTGTCATACCCCCGCGTTGATACCCAATATCTGAGTGACGACATTTACCCCAAGTGTCCGCAGATACTGAATGGTCTTCGCGGTTATGAGCCCCTCATCTTCCCCTTGTCGGGCAAGCCGCTGCCCAAGAGCAAGAAAGTGTTCGACACCTCGAAGGTGACCGACCACCATGCCATCATTCCCACCGGCGTGCCTGCCGGCAACCTGACCGACATGGAGCGCCATGTATATGATCTGATAGTCCGCCGTTTTATCAGCGTATTCTACCCCGCCTGCCAGTTTGCCACCACCACCGTGACGGGGCGTGTGGAAAAGATAGACTTCAAGGTCAGCGGCAAGCAGATACTTGAACCCGGCTGGCGCCGTGTGTATGAGAAGCCGCAGACCAACAGCGCCCCAGTCAGCGATGATGAAGAGAAAAAAGACAAAGACGAGGAGCGCACGCTGCCCGCCTTCACCAAAGGCGAGAGCGGTCCGCACGAGCCCACGCTGACCGAGAAATGGACCACGCCACCGAAATATTACACCGAGGCCTCGCTGCTGCAAGCGATGGAGACGGCAGGTAAATTCGTAGATGACGAAGAGTTGCGTGCCGCGATGAAAGAGAACGGCATCGGCCGTCCGTCGTCGCGTGCCGGCATCATCGAGACCCTGTTTAAACGCCACTATATCCGCAGGGAGCGGAAAAATCTGGTAGCCACCGCCACGGGCATCGAACTGATAGACATCATCCACGAAGAGTTGCTGAAGAGTTGCGAACTGACGGGTATCTGGGAGAAAAAGCTCCGCGAGATAGAGCACAAGACCTATGATGCCAGGCAGTTTATCAACGAGTTGAAACAGCAGGTGACAGAAATCGTGAGCCAGGTGATCACCGACGGGAGCAACAGGAGGGTGACGATTGTTCCAGAGGGGGCTTCTGCCAAGGGGCAGGGGGCTTCTGTTAAGGGGCAGGGGGCTTCTGTTAAGGGGCAGGGGGCAAGGGGCAAGGGGCAGGAGAATAGTGGGGCTTCTGTCATGGGGCAAGGGGCAGGGGGCAAGGGGCAGGAGAATAGTGGGACGAAGAAGGGTACTAAGGGAAAAGGGAGTGCGAAGGGACAAGGGAGTGCGAAGGGGCGAGGGAATGCGAAAAGACAAGGGGGTGCGAAGGGACAGGAGAATCGTGGGGGCGGTATGGAACCGACCGTGGGAGCACCCTGTCCTGTATGCGGTCAGGGAGTCATCATCAAAGGGCGCACCGCTTACGGCTGCAGCCGCTGGAAAGAGGGATGCGGTTATAGGCATCCGTTTGCCTCGCCCGTGAACCCGGCCACAGAGGGCAGCCCCCAGTGAAGGTGTGTCTATTAATATGATAACAAACGAGCAATCATCATGGAAGGACTATATAGCCAAGAAGGAGTCAAGCATGAGCGTAATGACGCGCTGCGCACGGCTTGGGAATTTGTGGAGAATACGGGGCAGAGCATCTTTCTGACAGGTAAGGCAGGCACAGGCAAGACCACCTTTCTGCACACCGTAGTAGAACGCAGCCGTAAGCGCTCGATCGTGGTGGCCCCCACAGGCGTGGCCGCCATCAACGCCGGTGGCGTCACCATCCATTCCTTTTTCCAGTTGCCGCTGTCGCCCTACATTCCCGGCATGCGTTCGCAACAACGTTATAACTTCAGCAATGAGAAGCGGCGGCTGATCGCGTCGCTCGACTTGGTGATCATCGATGAGATATCCATGGTGCGCGCCGACCTGCTCGACGCCGTCGATAACGTGTTGCGCCGCTACCGCGACAGCCGTCTGCCATTTGGTGGGGTGCAACTGCTGATGATAGGCGATCTGCAACAGCTCACGCCCGTGGTGACACCCGACGAGGAAGCCCTGCTGTCAGCGTATTACGACACGCCCTATTTTTTCAGCAGCAAGGCACTGAAAGACATCGACTACGTAACCATCCAGTTGGAGAAAGTGTATCGCCAACAAGACGACACTTTCATCACGCTGCTCAACCATATCCGCACCGGCCAGTCAACAGCCGACGACTTAACGCTGCTCAACAGCCGTTACCAACCCACGTTTCGCCCATCGGCACAAGACGACTACATCCGTCTGACCACCCATAACCGCAAGGCCGACCAGTATAACGAGAGTAACCTGCGCAGTCTGCCCTCCCCCTCATTCCATTATCAAGCAGTCATCGAGAAGACCTTCCCCGAATACGCCTACCCCACCCATGTGAATTTAGAATTAAAGGAAGGAGCACAAGTGATGTTTGTGCGCAACGACCCCAGCGGCGAGCAGCGTTATTACAACGGCCGCATCGGCAGAGTGAGCTATGCCAGCCAGGACAAGATCATGGTTCGCTGTTCGGGCGACGACACCGACATCGAAGTAGAGCCCGTGGTGTGGGAGAACACCCGCTATGCCCTGAACGAGGAGACACATGAACTGGAATCGACCATCGAGGGCACCTTCTGCCAATACCCTCTTCGTCTGGCCTGGGCCATCACCATCCACAAGAGCCAGGGACTGACCTTCGACCATGCCATCATCGAGGCCGACCAATCGTTTGCCCCCGGTCAGGTGTATGTGGCATTGAGCCGTTGCCGCACGCTCGAGGGCATGGTATTAGCCTACCCCATCCCCCCTGCGGCCATTCTCCAAGACAGCCGGGTGGATTCGTACATCGCCCAGGAAGCCGAACGTACCACCCAGAGCATCCAACGTCTGCCCTCGCTGAAAGAAGCCTACTACCGTCAGTTGATATTAGAGCTGTTTGACTTTGTGCCCCTGCTGACCCTTGAGCGGCGCATGGTGCGGCTCTTTGCCGACTTTTTCAGCAACAGCTACCCCTCATTATCACAGTTGCATAAGCAGACCGCCGACCAGATGGAGACCGCAGTGATGGACGTGTCAAGGAAATGGAAGTCGCAGATTACTCAAATGCCGACCGAACAACTTCATGGCGCCCCCTTCTTAGACCGGCTGTCGAAGAGTGCCGCCTACTTTGCAGACAAGCTCAAGGAATTGTTTGAGAAGCCCACCCAACTGAACAACAGCGTCGTCACGAACAACAAAGACGCCCGCACAAGGCTGAAAAACCTGTCGGAGGCCATCAAGCAGGCATGGGTGACCCGTCAAGCCCTGCTCGCCGAGATCAGCCAAGAAGGGTTCAGCATCACCAACTATCTCAAGATCAAGCAACTGACGAGTTCACTCTCCACCACGGAGAAACCGTCGGCGACACGACGGCAGCGCCAAGCCGAGGCCGGTCAGGCGCCACGAAGAGAGCGGAAACCCAAAGAGCCCAAAGAGCCCAAAGAAGAGAAAGAAAAGACATGGGAAGTGAGCTACCGGCTCTACCGTGAGGGACGCACCCCCGAGCAGATAGCCGAAGAGCGCTCGCTCACCGTCAGCACCATCTACACACACCTGACGCGCTACATCGCAAGAGGCGAGATAGCCCTGGAACGATTCATCCCGGAAGAGCGTCAGCAACAGATACGAGAGGCCATCGCCAAGACCGAGCAGAAGAACAGTTCGACGGCCATTAAAATGGCCTGTCCGCCCGACATCACCTATTGGGAAATCAGGATGATGCTCACGTTGACACCTAATAACTAACCATATCGAAGAAATGAAGAACTTATATCTCACACTTTGCGCCATGATGACCAGCATCCATATTGGAGCACAGGGCCTGTCCTATCCCCAGACCTACAAGAGCGACGTGAAAGACACCTATTTCGGCACCGAAGTGTCAGACCCCTACCGTTGGTTGGAGAATGACACCAGCGCGGCGACGGCGGCATGGGTAGAAGCCGAGAACGAAGTGACCAACCGCTATCTGGCCCAGATACCGCAGCGCCAATGGCTCAGGAAACGCCTGACCGAAGTGGCCAACTACGGCAAGGTGGGCATCCCCTTCTACCGCCACGGCAAATGGTATATCTATAAGAACGACGGTCTGCAAAACCAGAGCGTACTGTACCAGATGGACAGCGTTGATGGAGAGCAGCGCGTGTTTTTAGACCCCAACACGCTGAGTGCCGACGGCACCGTAGCCCTGAAGGGCGTGTATTTCTCTCACGACGGCAAGTATGCCGCCTATGCCATCTCGCGCAGCGGTTCAGACTGGCAGGAGTTTTATGTGCTGGACGTAGCCACGGGGCAATTGACCGGCGACCATGTGGAATGGGCTAAATTCTCAGGCGCCGCATGGGTGGGCGACGGTTTCTACTACAGTGCGTACGACCGTCCGACCGGCGGCAAGGAATACTCCAACAAGAATGAAGGTCACAAGGTATATTATCACCGCATGGGCACCCCGCAGACAGCCGACGTGCTGTTTTATCACAACCCCACCTGTGAGCAACGGTTTTACACCGTGAGCAGCAATGAGGAAGAGACCATGCTCTTCCTTTATGAGAGCGGCGAGGGTCAGGGCGTGAACGTATTTGTGAAAGACCTACGCGTGGCCGACTCCCAGTTCATCCAGATGACATCGGGCATGGAAAAGGAGTATGGCATTGTAGAGACCGACGGCGACCGCATCTACATCATGACCAACGACGGAGCACCTCATCTGCGACTGATGGCCGCCGACATCCACCGCCCCGGTGTGAAAGACTGGACAGAGGTGATAGGCGAGAGCGCCGACGTGATGGAAGATGCCAGTCTGATAGACGGCAAGTGGATCGTGACGTATCTGAAAGACGCCTCGAACCATGCCTACGTTTATACGGCCGGC
Organism: uncultured Prevotellaceae bacterium; assembly: GCA_947165505.1. GTDB lineage: Bacteria > Bacteroidota > Bacteroidia > Bacteroidales > Bacteroidaceae > Prevotella. The sequence continues at coordinate 20,307 of CAMVAT010000042.1, forward strand.
GGCGAACTTGTGCGCGAGATCAAGTTGCCCTCGGTAGGCAGTGTAGGATTCAGCGGCCGTAAAGAGCGCAAGGAATGTTTCTACACATTCACCTCGTTTACCATCCCCGGCACCGTGTATCAATACAACCTCGACGCCGACCGCAGCACGCTGTATGCCGCGCCCAAAGTGAACTTCCGGTTGGAAGACTATGTGAGCGAGCAAGTCTTTTTTGACAGCAAAGACGGCACCCGTATCCCCATGTTCCTGACCTATAAGAAAGGAATGAAGCGCAACGGCAAGAATCCTGTCTATCTATACGGTTATGGCGGATTTAACATCTCGCTGACACCTGGTTTCTCGGCCATGCGCCTGCCATTCCTGGAGAAGGGCGGCATCTACGCCCAGGTGAACCTGCGTGGCGGCGGCGAATACGGCGAGTCGTGGCACCTGGCGGGCACGAAGACATCGAAGCAGAACGTGTTTGACGATTTCATCGGAGCCGCCGAGTGGTTGATAGCCAACCGCTATACCCGCTCAGAGAAGATAGCCATCGTAGGCGGTTCGAACGGCGGTCTGCTGGTGGGTGCCTGCATGACCCAGCGTCCCGACCTGTTTGGCGTGGCCATCCCGCAGGTGGGCGTGTTGGACATGCTGCGCTATCATCTGTTCACCATCGGTTGGAACTGGGCCCCCGACTACGGCACGAGCGCCGACAGCGAAGAGATGTTCCGCTATCTGCTGGGCTACTCGCCGCTTCACAACTTAAAGAAAGGCACCTCGTATCCTGCCACCCTGATAACGACCGCCGACCACGACGACCGTGTGGTGCCCGCCCATTCGTTTAAGTTTGCCGCCACCCTTCAGGAATGTCAGTCGGGCCCTGCCCCCGTGCTCATCCGCATAGACACCAAAGCGGGTCATGGCGGCGGCAAGCCGTTGAGCAAAGTGATAGAAGAGCAGGCCGACATCTACGGGTTTATCATGAAACACTTAGGAATGAAGTAACGCGGAAAAAAACGACCCATTTGTTTTGCGTTTCTCACACTTTGTTGTAAATTTGCATCGGAAAACGTCATTTTGTCATTTCATCCATTTTATAACTTACACTTTATCCAATTCATGAGCAATATCCCGTTTGTATTCTGGCTTGTCCCCATCGCCTCGATCTGTGCTTTGGGCATGGCCTGGTATTTCTTCAAGCAGATGATGCGTGAAGATGAAGGCACCCCGCGTATGCGTGAGATAGCCGAGTATGTGCGCAAAGGCGCGATGGCCTATCTGAAGCAGCAATACCGCGTAGTGGTCTATGTGTTTATTGCCTTAGCAGCCATTTTTGCTGTGATGGCCTACGTGCTGCATGTGCAGAACCCCTGGGTGCCTTTTGCCTTTCTGACAGGAGGTTTCTTCTCTGGTCTGGCCGGTTTCTTCGGCATGAAGACCGCCACCTATGCCTCTGCCCGCACCGCCAACGCAGCCCGCAAGAGCCTTGACGGCGGTCTGCGCGTAGCCTTCCGTAGCGGTTCGGTGATGGGTCTTACGGTCGTGGGCCTGGGACTTCTCGACATCGCCATCTGGTTTATCGTCTTGAATTTCTTTTATCATGGCGACCAGTTGGCCTTAGTGACCATCACCACCACGATGCTTACCTTCGGCATGGGAGCCTCGACGCAGGCCCTGTTTGCCCGTGTGGGCGGCGGTATCTACACGAAAGCCGCCGACGTGGGAGCCGACATTGTGGGTAAGGTAGAGGCCGACATCCCCGAGGACGACCCCCGCAACCCCGCCACCATTGCCGACAATGTGGGCGACAACGTAGGCGACGTAGCCGGCATGGGTGCCGACCTGTATGAGAGTTATTGCGGCAGCATCCTGTCAACCGCCGCCCTTGGAGCCACCGCCTTTGCCTCCTCGCAGATAGAGGACATGCAGTTGAAGGCTGTCATCGCCCCGATGCTGATAGCCGCCGTGGGCGTTTTTCTCTCCATCTTCGGCATCTATCTGGTGCGCACGAAAGAAGGCGCCACGATGAAGAACCTGCTCCATTCCCTGTCATTAGGCACCAACGTGTCGGCGTTGCTCATCGCCATCGCCACCTTCCCCATCCTCTATCTGTTGGGCATGGACAACTGGTTGGGCTTATCCTTCTCTGTGATTACCGGCTTAGCCGCAGGTGTCATCATCGGTCAGGCCACAGAATATTACACCTCGCATTCCTATAAACCAACCCAGAAGATTTCCGAGGCAGGCCTGACTGGTTCGGCCACGGTCATCATCAAAGGCATCGGCACCGGCATGATATCGACGTGCATCCCGGTGGTGACCATTGGCGTAGCCATCTTGCTGAGTTACCTGTGTGCCAACGGTTTCCAGATGGAGATGACCGCCACCAACCTGTCGTTTGGTCTTTACGGCATCGGCATCGCCGCAGTGGGTATGCTCTCCACCCTTGGTATCACCCTGGCCACCGACGCCTACGGTCCGATAGCCGACAATGCCGGCGGCAACGCCGAGATGAGCGAGTTGGGCGAAGAGGTTCGCCACCGCACCGACGCCCTTGACGCCCTGGGCAACACCACCGCCGCCACCGGCAAGGGTTTCGCCATCGGCTCAGCCGCGCTGACCGCATTGGCTCTGTTGGCCTCATATATAGAAGAGGTGAAGATAGCCATGCACCGTGCCGGCGAGACCATCGTCAACTTAGGAGGCGAAGCCGTAGATGCCATGAACGCCTCGATACCCGACTTTATGAATTTCTTCCAGGTGAACCTGATGAACCCGAAAGTGCTGGTAGGCGCCTTCATCGGCGGTATGGCCGCCTTCTTGTTCTGCGGTCTGACCATGGAAGCCGTGGGACGTGCCGCCCAGAAGATGGTAGAAGAAGTGCGCCGTCAGTTCCGTGAAATCAAGGGCATCTTAGAAGGCAAAGCCACGCCCGACTACGGTTCATGCGTAGAGATATCCACTCGCGCTGCCCAGCATGAGATGATATTCCCCTCGCTGCTGGCCATAGCCATCCCCATCGTCGTAGGTGTGGTGCTTGGCGTAGCCGGCGTGCTGGGTCTGTTGGTTGGCGGTTTATCCTGCGGTTTCACCCTGGCCGTGTTTATGGCCAATGCCGGTGGTGCTTGGGATAATGCGAAGAAGAACGTAGAGGAGGGCCATTTCGGGGGCAAAGGCTCATTTGCCCATAAGGCCACGATCGTAGGCGACACCGTGGGCGACCCGTTTAAAGACACGAGCGGTCCGAGTCTGAACATATTGATTAAGTTGATGTCGATGGTGAGCATCGTCATGGCAGGTTTGACCATCGCAATGGGTTGATTTTGACCATCGCAAAGGGCTGATTTTGACAAGAAAAGAGAAAAATTTTCTTTCATTAACATTTATTACGGCAAATTATCCACATATTAGGATAAATTGCCGTACTTTTGTGCCAATTATTTGTTTGCAGTCCCTGCGAGCAGCACCAAAAACTACCAACAACACTAAATCATTTAGAAACACAAACAAATCACCGACAAAGGTGGATTAGGAAGCTATCAAACCCATGAGTACAGAAAGAGACAGCCAGCAACAGCATCATCATCATCATCACCACCATCACCATCACCACGAAGACAGTTCTTCGGTATTTAAGAAACGGACTCTACGTTCACAGAAAAGACGGAGGATGTTTAGTTCTATTCTTTTTTTTGTATGCAGTGTGCTTGCCATCGTTATCATGATAGCGGTGTGGTGGCTCTATACGCATTAAAGATTTGAGGTTTGAGGTTTGAGGTTTGAGATTTGAGGTTTGAGATTTGAGATTTGAGATTTGAGATTTTAAAAAGATATATATACAATCAGCGCGTGAGACGAATCTCACGCGCTGATTTTTTTGCCACATGCAGGTGGCATATCCCATTTCATTATGGAGTGACCCGGAACCAATCGGCCTCGACCCATCCACGGTCGGTCTTGGCAGCGGGTTCGACACTGACGAAGCCGATCTTGGCACCAATCCATTTGCCCTCGCGCATAGTGAACTCATCGCCAGCCTCTTTATACTTCTTTCCGTCAAGACTATATGCGAAGCGGCACTTACCATCGCGCACCACCATCCTCATGTAGATGTCGAGATGAATACCCGGCTTATAATCTATTTGATCCTCGGCAGTAGGTTTCAACGTGGCAAGTGTGTTCACCGTCTGAGGCTTTCCCTTATCAGCGGCCCGGCAAGTGACCAGCTGGAGTTGGAACTCGCGTCCCACTCTTTTTACGACCAACGCTGAATAGTCGAGTCCCATCATGATGATGCCCCCCATCTGGTTTTCGGCTTTGGAGGTCAGTCGCAGTTTAGCCGTAGCAGTGAATTTGTCGGCAGGTGTTTTTTGCAACATGAGGTTAGGCACTTCCCAGAAATTGACGAACTCAGGGCTGAGTTGGTAATTATAGATGCGGAAGGTGCCGAAAGCCGTAGGCACCCCGAATTTCTCATCGTAATTGGCGTGCCACTCCCACTGTTTTCCCATGACGGGGTCGTCGAACTCATCGCTTTCCACGGGGTTGACCACGACAGAGGATGAGCTTTTAGGTTTTTTATAAGTAGTGACGGGCTCCCCCTTTTTGCCCATCATCGGCCATCCGCTGCTCCAATCCACGGGTTGCAGATGCACCACCCGTCCGTAGCACTCCTTGTCTTGGAAATGCAGGAACCAGTCTTCGCCGTATTTGGTATGCACCCATCCCCCCTGATGAGGTCCGTTGATGTTCGTTTTCCCCTGCCAGAGCACCTGTTTAGCCTCGTAGGGTCCGTAGGGACTCTTGCTGCGCATGGCCAGTTGGAAGCCCGTAGGCACCCCCCCGGCAGGGCACATAATCCAGTACCACCCTTCGCGCTTATAGAATTTAGGTCCTTCGCACGTACGGTTTTCCGTGCCATTTCCATCAAACACGATGACGGGTTGACCTATGGCCTTGGTGCCATCGGCCGACAGTTCGCGAACCGTCAGCACCGAAGCGAAGCGCGCGCGGCTGTTGGCCCATCCGTTGACGAGATAGCATCGTCCGTCGTCGTCCCACAGGGGTGTGGTGTCGATATACCCTTTTCCGCGGATGACGCAGACAGGCGGTTCCCATTTTCCCTCAGGATTCTGTGTCTTCACCATATACACGCCGAAATCGGGGTCGCCCCAATAAATATAATACCACCCATCGTGATAGCGTATAGAAGGAGCCCAGACACCGTCGCCGTGGCGAGGAGTGCTGAAGTGCTTCACCATTTGCTCATCGCCCTCATAGAGTTCGGTAAGCGCATAACTGACGATTTCCCAGTTCACCAAATCCTTAGAATGAAGGATAGGCAACCCAGGTACACACTGGAAAGAAGAAGCGGTGAGATAGTAATCCTCGCCCGACGCGCCGACGCACACATCAGGGTCGCTGTAGTCGGCATTGATGACTGGATTGGTGTATGTGCCGTCGCCATTGTCGGGGCACCACACTTGTGATTTGTACTGCGCCATCACAGCCATCGGAAGCACCATGATAGCAGATAAAAGAAACTTTTTCATTTGAAGATATGTAATTGATAGTTTTCTATAGCAAACCGACTGGCGGGGACACCCCTTTGATAGAGGGCTATCGCGAGGTGCCCCATGGTGCGCCTGAGGTTGATTTCGACACAAGGATCGACGGCGTATCCACCCGACGTGTTGACCACCATCATATCAATGCCAAGGGGCCCCGAGTAGATACCCTTCAACAGCCTGCCGAGATAGCAACCCACCCAATGGCGTATGCTGTCGAGGCAGTCGCACGAGACCCAGCGGCAAATCATCCTTGTCTTCTGCTCTTCAGAGTCGATGACATTACCCGAATAGGCCCCATGGTCGGCAGAGAAGACAGACAACCCGCCATATTCCACCCCGCCATCCTCGTGGACGAAGAATTCCATGCCGAAGTCGAGCACCTTGTCAAGATATTTCTCAACGGTGAGATACCCCTGAGTATCCAACACACGCCGAGCCCATGCCGCAAGTGGAGAAAGCGCAAAAGGCACATCCTCATGATTGGCCGCAGGGATGAATTTCACGCCCCGGCCGCTGCAGCTCCACGGCGACTTCAACACGATGCCGCCCCCCCACTCCATCAGACATTGCTCAATTTCGTCTATACTGTGTACCACCTGCGACAGTCCCTCGACCCAAGGCATATCACGCTTCATGTCGCGCAGCAAATCGACAGAAGCAGCCCTGCCAGAGAGCCGTCTGATGTCCTGTAATCGTTTTTGAGGAAGCAAAGCCTCAGGCGGCACCCCCGCCCGTGTCATCAAACCGCAGACCGCCTCGTCCCATCCCCACGGAACGAAAGAAAAAGAGCCGCGATGCTTTTTCACCCATCCAGGCAGCTCGCTGCGGTCAATCCACGCCACATCAGCCATCCAGGGTTTGAAGGGCAGAGACAGCTGGGCTACCTTTTCTTTATCGTCCACCAAGACCGCGTCACCCTCCTGAGCCCAGAAAGCAGGAATATAGGCCAAGCCTTGAGCCAATCTGACGGCGGCGGCCGGCGGTGTGAAATTGGCGATGCCAGCGGCGAGCGCCAAGTCATGACCTGGATTGAAGAGGTGTAGATGAGTCATTCGTTTGTTTTTCAGTGCAAATATACATAAAAAAATAGGAAATGCAGGGGGCACCTATAAAAAACCTAAAAATTTTATGATATTTTGCAAACTACACTTTGCAAATTAGGAAAAATTGTGTAATTTTGCAGCGGAATACAGAGGCGCAGACTCACCGACGAAGAAAAAACCTATCACACCAAAAATGACGGGTTCTTAAAAACGAAATCAAAAAAATAAATGGAGGCATTTTTTCGCACTCATAGTTATTTGCTAGAGCATGTGAATGCTCCGGTTCGTCGTGGTCTGATGGATGAGATTGACTGGCGTGACCGGATGATAGGCATCAAAGGAGCCCGTGGTGTAGGCAAAACCACTTTTCTTTTGCAATATGCCAAGGAGAACTTCGGTTCGTCTGACCGTCACTGTCTGTATATCAACATGAATAATTTCTACTTTCAGGGCCGTGGCATCGCCGACTTTGCCGGCGAGTTTTACCGTCATGGAGGTAAAGTGCTGCTGATAGACCAAGTGTTTAAGCAGCCTAACTGGAGTAAGGAATTGCGCCGCTGCTATGATGAATATCCCGGTTTGAAGATTGTGTTTACGGGGTCGAGTGTGATGCGGTTGAAAGAAGAGAACCCCGAATTGAACGGCATTGTGAAGAGCTACAACCTGCGTGGTTTTTCGTTTCGCGAGTTCATCAACTTACAGACTGACAACCACTTCCGCCCCTATTCATTAGAGGAGATACTTGCCGACCATGAGCACATCATCAAGCAGATATTACCCCATGTGAGTCCGCTCCGCTATTTTCAGGATTACCTGCACCATGGTTTCTACCCGTTTTTTCAAGAGCATCGCAACTATTCCGAGAATCTGCTGAAGACGATGAACATGATGACGGAAGTGGATATCCTTCTGATTAAACAGATAGAATTAAAATACCTGACAAAGATTAAGAAGCTGTTCTACCAGTTGGCCGTTGCCGGTCCGAAGGCACCCAACATCAGCCAGCTGGCACAAGACATAGAAACAAGCCGCGCCACGGTGATGACCTATATCAAATACCTGGCCGACGCCCGGCTGCTGAATATGATATATCCCGTGGGGCATGAGTTTCCGAAGAAGCCTTCGAAGTTGATGATGCAAAACACCAATCTGATGTATGCCATTTATCCCATCAAGGTATTGAAACAAGACGTGATGGAGACGTTTTTTGTCAATGCGCTTTGGAAAGACCACACGGTGAACCAGGCGAACAAGGACAGTTGCTACATCGTAGATGGCGACAGGCAGTTTTGCATTTGCGATGCGACCCAGAGTTCACGTCTTCGAATGAACGGAGACACCATCTACGCCCGTTATAACACGGAGATAGGCAAAGGCAATCAAATACCGCTATGGCTGTTGGGGTTTCTGTATTGAGAGAGGTAAGAGGTGAGAGGTAAGAGGTAAGAGAATAGCTAAGGGGCAGGGGGCAGGGGGCAGGGAGCAAGTGGCAGGAGATATGTCTCATGAGAGATAAGAGGTGAGAGGTAGCTTGGGGGCAGGAGATATGTCTCTTATGAGGTTGGAGGTAAACGATTGGATATGAGAGTTCTAACAAAAACATTTATATTTTTTATTTAACAACAAATGGCAAAAGAAAAGAAATTTATCACCTGTGATGGTAACGAGGCAGCAGCTCACGTGAGTTATATGTTCTCGGAGGTAGCCGCTATCTACCCCATCACCCCGTCTTCGCCCATGGCGGAGCACGTTGACGAGTGGGCCGCCCGTGGCCGTAAGAACCTGTGGGGTCAGACCGTATCCGTGCAGGAAATGCAGTCGGAGGCAGGTGCCGCCGGTGCCGTTCACGGTTCGCTCCAGGCAGGTGCGTTGACCACCACCTTCACTGCTTCTCAGGGTTTGCTCCTGATGATACCCAACATGTACAAGATTGCCGGTGAACTGATTCCGACCGTGTTTGACGTGTCTGCCCGTACGCTGGCCAGCCACTCACTGTGTATCTTTGGCGACCACCAGGACGTGATGGCCTGCCGCCAGACCGGTTTCGCCATGCTGTGCGAGGGCGGTGTGCAGGAAGTGATGGACCTGACCGCTGTGGCTCACCTTGCCACGCTGGAGACCTGCGTGCCGTTCGTCAACTTCTTCGACGGTTTCCGCACCTCTCACGAGTATCACAAGATAGAGCTGATGGACCAGGAAGACATCCGTCCGTTGGTGAAGGAAGAGTACATCAAGCGTTTCCGCGACCGTGCCATGAGTCCTGAGCGTCCTATCACCCGTGGTACCGCCGAGAACCCCGAGACCTTCTTCACCCACCGTGAGGCCTGCAACCCCTACTATGACAGCGTGCCTGAAGTGGTAGAGAAATACTTAGGCGAGATCTCTAAGATTACCGGCCGTGAGTATCACCTGTTCTCGTACTACGGTGCCGAGGATGCCGACCGCATGATTATCCTGATGGGTTCGGCCACCGATGCCGCCCGTGAGGCCATCGACTACCTGAACGCCAACGGCCAGAAGGTGGGTATGATCAGCGTGCACCTGTATCGTCCGTTCAGCGTGAAGCACCTGCTGGCCAGCGTGCCGAAGAGCGTGAAGCGCATTGCCGTGCTCGACCGCACGAAGGAGCCCGGAGCCAACGGCGAGCCTCTGTATCTCGATGTGAAAGACGCATACTACGACGTTGAGGACCGTCCTCTCATCGTTGGCGGCCGCTACGGTCTGGGGTCGCACGACACCACTCCCGCCCAGATTATCAGCGTATTCAACAATCTGGCCATGCCCGAGCCCAAGAACCACTTCACCATCGGTATCGTTGACGATGTGACCTTCACATCGCTGCCCGAGGTGGAAGAGATTGCCCTTGGCGGTGCCGGCATGTTCCAGGCTAAGTTCTACGGTCTGGGTGCCGACGGTACTGTGGGTGCCAACAAGAACTCAGTGAAGATTATCGGCGACAACACCGACAAATATTGTCAGGCCTACTTCTCGTACGACTCGAAGAAGTCGGGTGGTTTCACCTGCTCGCACCTGCGTTTCGGCGACACGCCCATCCGCTCTACCTATCTGGTGACCACACCTAACTTCGTGGCTTGCCACGTTCAGGCATATCTGCACATGTATGATGTGACCCGTGGTCTGCAGAAGAACGGCACCTTCCTGCTGAACACCATCTTCGACGATGCCGAGCTGGAGAAGTTCATGCCCAACAAGGTGAAGCGTTACTTCGCACAGAACAACATCACCGTCTATACCATCAACGCCACCAAGATTGCACAGGAGATTGGTCTGGGCAACCGCACCAACACCATCTTGCAGAGTGCCTTCTTCCGCATCACCGAGGTGATTCCCGTGGAGCTTGCCGTTGAGAAGATGAAGGCAGCCGCCTTGAAATCTTACGGAGCCAAGGGTCAGGATGTGGTTGACAAGAACTACGCCGCTATCGACCGCGGTGGCGAGTACAAGAAGTTTGAGGTGAAGCCCGAGTGGGCTA
>CAMVAT010000043.1 GCA_947165505.1 uncultured Prevotellaceae bacterium
CTGCTCCGGCCTGACGAGCGTGACCATCCCCGAGGGCGTGACGAGCATCGGCTCTGGAGCGTTCTCTGGCTGCACGGGCCTGACGAGCGTGACTATCCCCTCGAGTGTGACGGGCATCGGAGGAGGTGCGTTCAATACTACAGGATTGTATGAAAATGCACCAGACGGTGTCTTTTATGTTGATAATTGGGTATGTGGTTACAAGGGTAAGGAACCTGAAGGTGTCCTTTCATTAAACCCTGAAACTCATGGCATTGCAGACGGTGTGTTCTATCAGTGTTACAAACTGAGAGGTGTGACCATTCCCGAGGGTGTTAAGAGAATCGGTGCAAGGGCGTTCTCTTGCTGCGACAACATAACGAGCATTACTATACCCTCGAGCGTGAAGAGTATCGGCAGTGAGGCATTCTTCGACTGCCACCTGACCGAAGTATTATCGTATATTGAGGATCCTTTTGACATCGATGATAGCGTGTTCAGACAGTATGGTGGACCGAAATATAGTGACATTTTCTTCACCTCTGCCACCCTTTATGTTCCCGCTGGAACTAAAGAGAAGTACTTGGCGGCAGCAGGTTGGAAGAACTTCAACCCGATTGTGGAGATGAGCATCGAACCGATAAATCAGAACAAGCCTATTGACATGAGCAATGACATTGACGGGAACACGAACCTGAACGGTAACTTGGTGGGTGACGTCTATTTCAGCATCAACGAAGAAAACGGAGAATATAACGCCACAGAAGGTTGTATCGTTATCAACACGCCAACACTTGATAACACTATGAACGAACTCGTTGGCAGTGACATCTTCGGCGAGGATTTTAACAACCAATTCACGGGTGTCGTGTTTATGGTGCCAGCAGGCAAAGGTTCTATTAAGGTTGAGGCGGAGACCACTGGCGGTATGGTGCTGAAAGTGAAAATCGGCAACAACGACCCTGCCACCATGCAACTGACAGGTAAACTGATTGCGTCGTTCCCCTACAACGTGACAGAAGAAACTTATGTGTACATCTATGGTGGCAGTACTGCTGCTGCGGCCAACGTAACGAGACGTGCTGCCTCCGACGGCGAACTGAAGATCTACAGCATCGAGGTGGAGAGCGTACCTGACGGCATCAGCACCGTGCAGATCGAAGACAATGATGACGCTCCCGTGTATAACCTTAACGGCCAGCGTGTGAACACCCCCACCAGAGGCATCTTTATCAAGAACGGTAAGAAAGTACTGGTGAAGTAAGGTTGGCTGCACATCACCTGAACGGCATTCATAACAAGAGCCGCATACTCACCTTTGAGTGTGCGGCTCTTTCGTCCTGCATGAAATCCAACGTTTTATTTGCAAATTAAGTTGAAAAGCAGTATCTTTGCCGAAACTACTTGAAAACAGACATGAGAATCAAGAAATCACTGATAACACTGCTGATGCTGCTGGCCATGGTGTGCCGGGGGCAGGACTATGTGCCACAGGACTATGTGTGGACCACACAGAGCGACAACTCAAGCGGGTCGATGCCCTGCGGCGGCCACGACATCGGCATGAACGTGTGGGTGGAACGGGGCGACATCCTGTTCTAGAATGTGCCCGCCGCCACTTCAAAGCCATCAGCGACAACGGCTACATCTACGATGTCGCTAAGGACTACAAGAGTCTGTATGATATGGTGACGAAGTAATTTGCTTAAGTTCGTCTCATCCATTGACCGATTGGCATTGGCTATAGTCTGAAAATAGTAAGAAATTAATTCCTATTCATCACGCTCTCAGCCAATAGATACACTCGCGTACCGAGAGTTTGCGGCCAACGGTCATTTGGATTCTTGTCCAATGCCCTTGCCCGCTCTATCGCATCTTCTACGTGAGCTATCAAAGATAGTGCATCGTAGGAGGACTCATGATAGGAACCCATTTTCTGACGCAAACGTACCTTCAAATATGGGGCGGCATTTTTAGACTTTCGGCGATTCTCCATCCATAGCATCTGTTCTTCAGGTGTCAGCGATGCTGCATCTTCTATATGCAATAATAGCCAAAGTTCGAAACAAGGATTGCTTAAAGCCATGTGCATGGCAACTTCCTGCGAACAATCCGTGGCTACACGAGACAACATAGGCTCTGTCCAACGGTCTTTATCAATAACAAGCCAGAGTTCATCGTCTGCTTCCAACGCATATTGGCTTTTGTAATCATTGAGTTGTTTTAACACGTGTTCTGGGCTGGAGTTGTTTTGTTCATCTACACTACGTTCTAAAATATGTACGTGCACACGGGGATTGGTATATTCTTTGGCTAATGCCTTGAAATATATCCGCTCCGTGTCTTTGCCCTCGGAGGCTATGACTATAAGGCGAGCGTCACGAAATGCCTCTTGACGCTCGCGCATCAAACTATTCCTGCTTCGCATCGTCCCAATGAATATTATTCAGTTCTCCAAAGAATGGAATGGCTCCGTATCGGCCATTCAGATAGCCCTTCTGTACATTCTCCCTTGGTTTGTACTCACAGAGTGAAGATAGATGGCTTTCTCCTTTTTTATCTTTCTCCACAAACCAGACTTCATCCTGACGGATAGGGGCTGTAGAAAGTAGATTTGATTCGTGTGTCGTGCATATTAACTGCATTTGCGAATCGCTTCTAAGCAAGCTGTTATACATCTCTAATAATTTCAATGTCAACATCGGGTGTAAGCTCCTGTCAACCTCGTCAATCACATAGACAGCATCGTTAGCTCGCATATCGATAAGCATTGGAATGAAATCGAACAGACGTGACGTTCCATCAGACTCTTCGAACATTTCGAATATATAATCTGAATTACTGCCATCCTTCTTGTGTATGGTTTTCAGCTCATACCACTTCAGATTCTTCGACTTATCTTTTTCTGCAAAGACGAAGCGGTTCTCATTGTGAATCACTACACCAGATTCGGAGCCTTTGCCTTCAAGACTTTCCTCAATCTTTTGACGGATTTCGTCGGGAATGCCCAATTCTTCAGGTTTAGACTCTACGCGACGAAGGTCTGAGATACCTGTTCCAAAATAATTTAGCAGTTCGCGCATAATAGTTCTGAACTGAGTGTCGTTCACAACTCGGAATGGGAAATCCGTTCTATGAGTATTGGGGAAGATGATATTCAGATTCTCAAACCATTTACGAGCAGACTTAATCGCATCTATTCCCTTTCCGTTACGCTTGATATACTCACTTAAGAAAGTACCCTTGGTAGGTGTGCCGTCAATCAGGAACTTCAAGAATTGTCCATCCTCATCTTTTAGGAACTGAGGTGCAATAGTATTATCCCAACTGTCACCATTACGTTTACGCTCAAAGATCATGGTGTCATTGCGGCTGCCAGTCTTATATAGCCATTCCTCAAGCAAGCCACCCTTCGAGAAAGCTACACCATAAGCAAAGAACTGGTTGTCTGCCTTGAACTCCAATTCGATACTCGAACGCTCTTGGGGCTCATCAGTCATCTTGAAGTAATTATATTTGAGGTTGCTCCAACCATTCAAGGCAAACTCCTTGATAATAGCCAAACATTTTATGATGTTTGACTTTCCGGAAGCATTGGCACCATAAATCAATCCCATACGGAGCACGGATATATCATCCCGTTTCTCCGCACGTGACACTTGCAACGGCAATTGGTCGCTCTTGCTGGCTGTGAACAAGATGCGCGTCTCCTCGTTGAACGAGTAAATGTTTTCAAATTTGGCTGACAATAACATAATGACGTCTGATATTTTGTGAAATTTCGTTGCAAAGATAATAATTTATTTCAAAACACAGACATTTATTCGCGTTAAATATGTATAAATACGACAGAAACCACATTATTCACTTCTATTTTGTCAGTTATAATTGTTTAAATTGATAAAATTCGACCACAATGTGATATTTGCAGAAAAAGCGCAATGTACCAGCCTGACATCAGTCATTTCGCTGATAAAAGAGCCTTTCAGGATCACTTCCGATGTCTTTTCAAGATAGACTACGGCGGCGACATCAATGCCGATACCACATCGACGGCAACACGGTGGGCGACATCGGCACGGTAATGACCGAGAGCAGCGACGATGCACCCGTGTATAATACAAATGAGTGTGCGGCACTTTTGTCATGGTATGCGTTGTCATGCATGAAATCCAACGTTTTATTTGCAAATATAGATGAAAAGCCGTATCTTTGCCGAAACTACTTAAAAACAGACATGAGAATCAAGAAAACGCTGACCATGATACTGATGCTGCTGGCCATGGTGTGCCGGGGGCAGGACTACGTGCCACGTGACTACGTGTGGACCACACAGAGCGACAACTCAAGCGGGTCGATGCCCTGCGGCGGGCACGACATCGGCATGAACGTGTGGGTGGAACGGGGCGACATCCTGTTCTATATCTCTCAGAGCGGGTGGTTTGACGAGAACAACACGCTGCTCAAAGCGGGTCGTTGGCGCATTCATTTCGATGACATGCCATTTGAGGGCAGCGACTTCCGTCAACGGCTGTGTCTGGACGACGGTGCCATGTATGTGAGCGGCGGCGGCACCGAGGTGCGGATATGGGCCGACGTGGAAGAGCCGGTGGTGTTTGTCACAATGAGATCGCGAACTACGGAGAAGAACGGGTCTGCAGGTAAGAGCGGAAAAGGAAAGAGGGAAGGTGAAACTATAGCGAAGAGCGATGAGCACGGTGTGACTGTGAGCTATGAGAGTTGGCGATACCAAGACCGGGAATTGACGAAAGCCGAGTGCCAGCAGTGCTCGTATAAATGGGTGCTGCCGAAAGGAAGTGTGACGTATGGGGATCATGTTGGTATTGAGGAATATGGCTTGCGCTTCTGGCATAGAAACAGGGAAAAGACGATTTTTGACTTTACCGTGGAACGGGAGCACTTGGATGCCATCAAGGACAGTCTGTATAATCCCATCAAAGGGTTGCAGATGGAGGGGATGATGTTTGCACCAGAGTTCCGTTTCACAGGCACAAGCGACGGGACATACGCCTCGACCGACTACCGTGCATGGAACTTCAGGAAAGAAGACGTCAATAAAAAGACGACGATAGCCATTGAGCTGGAGGCCCCCCTCTTATCACACGGGGATAAAGCCCCCCTCTTATCCCCCGAGGGGGAAGGATTAAAGGCGGGGAAAGGGGGAAGGCATGACCGGAAGGGGGCAACTTTTGATGGGAAGAGGTTGACTTTTGATGGGAAGGGTGCTGAGGTATCGAGGAAGAGAAGCGCGCGTTGGTGGCATGCCTACTGGCAGCGCAGTTGGATAACGACCGACGGGAGCAACGCCGACGCAGCGCGCGTGGTGCGCAACTACGAGCTGATGCGGTATATGCTGGGTTGCAACGCCTACGGGGCATGGCCCACAAAATTCAACGGCGGGCTGTTCACCTTCGACCCCGTGTATGTGGAAGGGCCTGACGAAAAAGGCGAGGCGAAAAATGCCTTCACGCCAGACTACCGCAAGTGGGGCGGCGGCACGATGACCGCCCAAAACCAGCGACTGGTGTATTGGCCGATGTTGAAGAGCGGCGACTACGACATGCTTCACTCGCAGTTGGACACCTATCTGCGGTTGTTGCCCACCGCCACGGCCCGCACGCGCCATTACTGGGGACATGGGGGCGCCTCTTATACCGAACAACTGGAAAACTTCGGACTGCCCAACCCCGCCGAGTATGGCAAGCACCCAGAGGGCAGCGACTACGGCGTGGAGCGCAACGCCTGGTTGGAATACGAATGGGACACCGCCTTGGAGTTTTGTCTGATGGCCCTGCAAGCCGCGCAATACGACCCGGAGCACCGTACCGACTATGACCGTTACCATCCGATGGTAGCAGAGTGCTTGCGCTTTTTCGACGAGCACTACCAATACAGAGCCAAGCAGTTGGGCGCGAAAACCCTCGACGGCGACGGGCGGTTGATACTCTATCCCGGTTCGGGTTGCGAAACCTACAAGATGGCATACAACCCGTCGAGCACCATCGCCGCCCTCAAGGCCGTGGCCACGGCTTTTCCGCAGAGTCCCCTGCCCCTGGACCGTATCCCCGACATTCCCCTACGGGTCATCGACGGCGACACGTGCATTGCCCCCGCCGTGACATGGGCACGCATACAGAATGTGGAGACGCCGCAGCTCTATCCCGTCTTCCCCTGGCGCATCTACGGCATGGGACGGCCCGGTCTGGACATCGCCCGCAACACCTATCTGAAAGACCAGCACGCCGTGTCCATGCGCAGCAGCAAGGGCTGGAAGCAAGACCTGATATGGGCCGCCTGCCTGGGACTGACCGACGAAGCCCGACGGTTGTGCATCGAGAAATTCGCCGACGGTCCCTACCGTTTCCCCGCCTTCTGGGATCCCGGCTTCGACTGGGCACCCGACCTGAACCGCGGCGGCGCGGCCATGATAGGCCTGCAGGAGATGCTGTTGCAAGAGACGCCCGACGGCGAGTTGCTGCTGTTGCCGGCCTGGCCGAAGGAATGGCCCGTGCGGTTTAAGTTGCACGCCACAGGGGGGAGAGTGGTGGAACACTGAAGCCCCCTCCCCAACCCTCCCCGAGGGAAAGCCCCCTCCCCAACCCTCCCCGAGGGGAGGGAGTGAATAGTACTACTATAAAATGCAATTCTTTTTTTACTTCTTTACTCTTTTACTTCTTTACTTTTTTACTTCTTTACTTTTTTACTCTTTTACTTTTTTACTCTTTTACTTCTTTACTTTTTTACTTCTTTACTTTTTTACTTTTACAATGAGAAGATACATCATCACACTTGTTTGTTGCGCGATAGGAATGGTCTGTCATGGTAAGCTGGTGATTACCAAGACAATGTGCAATTACCAGAGTGAAGACATGGCCATCGTGGAGCACGACAGCCGGTTGCGCGTGGGCTGGCAGTATGCCGACGACAGCGGCAAGCCCGCGATGCAAGAGAGTTATCGCATCGTAGTAGATGAGCGGCAGACAGGCCGGCGGGTCTATGACAGCGGTCAGGTCAACTCCGACGAAAGCCAGTTGCGCGAGTTGCCCGCCCTGCCCTACTCCCCTCGCGGTTATGAGTGGCAGGTGTGCATCCGCCGCGGTAGCGAATGGTCTGACTGGAGCCGCCGTCAGATGCTCCGTGTGATGCCCGCGATGAGCGATGTGCAATGGATTGGCGCCATCAGCACACGCGACGCCGGCATCCCCGTGGGCCGCTGGAGCAACGCCGTATTCAAGAAAGACACCTTTCAGGCCAAATGGGCCCATGTAGATACCCTCTCGGCCAAGAGCATCCTGCTGCGCAAGGAGTTTCGTGCGAAGCGCCGTGTGACCGATGCCGTGGTGTATGTGAGCGGCCTGGGGCACTACGAACTGACCATCGACGGACGTAAGGTAGGCGACAGCGAGTTTGCCCCCCTGTGGAGCGAATACAGCCGCACGGTGTATTACAACGTATATGACGTGACGCCGATGCTGGCAGGCAACGCCAGCCCCCATGCCATCGCCGTGCTGCTGGGCAACGGATTCTTCAACGTGCAGCGCGGCGGGCGCTACAGCAAGTTGCAGACCAGTTTCGGCAGTCCGCGCCTCTTCCTGCGCATGGACATCTGCTACGACGACGGCACGCAGGAGCGCATCGAGAGTGACGGCACATGGCGGTGGACACTCAGTCCCATCACGTTCAACAGCATCTACGGCGGTGAGTCGTACGATGCCCGTCTGGAGCAGGAAGGATGCCTTGAGACAGGTTTCAACGACAGCCATTGGACTCCCGTCAGCATCGTGGAAGCGCCCGAGGGATTGCTGCGCGCCCAGACCGCCCCGCCTGTGAAGATCATGGAGCGCTACGGCATACGCTCATGGCAGCACGTGGCCGCCGACTCGCTCGCCGCCGCCTCGGTTAAGACCAAGCGCACCGTGGATGCCACAGCCATCGTGTGCGACATGGGACAGAACCTCGCCGGGTTCCCCGCCATCACTGTCAGCGGCCGCCGCGGACAGAAGGTGACCCTCATCGTGTCGGAGCGCCTCACCCCGCAGGGCGTTTGCGACCAGACTCAGACCGGACGACAGCACTATTACGAATATACCCTTAGGGGGCACTCTGAGGGGCAAGGAGCAGGGGGCAAGGGGCAGGAGGAGTCGTGGCATCCGCGGTTTTCGTATTATGGATTCAGATACATCCAGGTAGAGGGAGCCGTGCTGGAAGGCGAGCCCAACCCCGACGGACTGCCCGTGATACATCAGTTGCAGAGCTGCTTCGTGTATAATTCCGCCGCGGAGACCTCCACGTTCTGGTGCGACAACGACCTGTTTACGCAGACGCACCGCCTCATTGAGCGGGCCGAGCGCAGCAACATGCAAGCCGTGATGACCGACTGTCCGCACCGCGAAAAACTGGGTTGGCTGGAGCAGAACCACCTGTGCGGTCCGTCGCTGCTGTTCAACTACGACATGACACGCGTGGTGCCCAAAATCATCCGCGACATCGCAGACACACAGAAGGCCGATGGCATGGTGCCCACCACGGCACCCCAGTACGTGTCGTTCGGCAACCTGTTTGACGACTCGCCCGAATGGGGCTCCACACTCATCATCCTGCCCTTCATGTATTACGACATGTATGGCGACAGCACCCTCATCACCGACTATTATGAGCCGATGCGCCGCTACGTGGACTATCTGGGCACGCGCGCCGACGACGGCATCGTGAGCCACGGTCTGGGCGACTGGTACGACTACGGTCCGTGGCGGGCGGGCTTTTCGAAGAACACCCCCATCGCACTGGTGGCCACCGCCCATTATATCTACGACCTGCAGCTCATCAGCGAGGCGGCACGCATGAAAGGACTGACGCAAGACGAGCGCAAGTACCGCACGCTGTGCGACGAGGTGACCGCCTCGTTCAACCGCCATTTCTACAAGCCCGACTCATGCTATTACGGCACAGGCAGTCAGACGAGCAATGCGCTGCCCCTTTTCCTCGGCATCACCGGCGAGCACAAAGACGCCGTGTTGCGCAGTCTCATCGCCGACATCCATGCCCATGGCGACCGGCTCACCACGGGCGATGTAGGCAACCGCTACCTGTTTCGCGTGCTGGCCGATAATGGCGAGAATGAACTGCTGTATAAGATGCTCAACCACTACGAGGCCCCCGGCTATGGATTCCAGCTATTGCAGGGAGCCACCACGCTGACCGAGCAGTGGGACCCGCGCCAAGGGTCGTCGTGGAACCATTTCATGATGGGACAGATTGACGAGTGGCTCTTCCGCTCACTCTCCGGCATCCGCCAGAAGGACGGCACCCACGGCATGCGCCACCTCGAGATCGACCCGCAACGTGTGGGCGACATCCGCCAGCTCAAAACCACCATCCACACACTCTATGGAGAGGTAAGCGTAGAAGTGGACGGCGACGGACACGTGACAGTCAAGAAACCGTGCGGCACACGGTAGCCATCGCCACAAAACAAGAAAGGATACACCTATGAGAAAGATTGCGTTATACGCCCTGATGCTGATGGCAAGCGCCTCGGCCATGGCACAAGAGAATGAGAAAGAATGGGAAGCCACAATAGGCGCCGACTTCGTGAGCCGCTATATCTGGCGCGGACAAGACCTGGGCAGCGCATCCGTACAGCCCACCTTGGGCATCGGCTACAAAGGACTGAGTCTGACAGCATGGGGCAGCTACGGACTGACCGACCCCGACGACGCCAAGGAGATAGACCTGACGCTGGCCTACACCGCCGGCGGATTCAACGCAGGCATCACCGACTACTGGATGAGTGAAGGCAGCGACCCGCAGGGGCGCTACTTCAAGTACGACGCCCACTCGACCAACCATGTGTTTGAGGCCAACATCGGCTACGACTTCGGAGTGGCAGCCTTGCAGTGGTACACCAACTTCGCCGGCAACGACGGTGTCAACGACGACGGCAAGCGAGCCTACAGTTCCTACTTCGAGGTTTCCGCCCCCTTCACACTGGCAGGCATCGACTGGACGGCCACGGCGGGCGTCGTGCCCTGGGCCACCGACTATTACGGCACATCGGGCTTCGCCGTGACCAACCTATCGGTAAGAGCCGACAAGGCCATCCGCATCACCGACACGTTTAGCATCCCCTTGTTCGCAGAGGTCGCAGCCAACCCCTGTTCGCAGAAAGCATATCTGGTGTTCGGTTTTACGCTGCAACCTTAATCCTTTTTACTCAACTATCGCAAGCCTCTGTTTCGCAGAGACCGTGAGGCGACGAGTTCGCTTCGCTTGTAGATTTTGATGTGATCTTAAATAATTATCGGGTTATTGTTCTGACCTTTGAGGGCTTGATCACCTGTGCTCCCAACAGAATACGGTAGTCCTTGTAGTTGTTGGTGATGATGACGCGGCACTTCTGCTTTTTGGCTAACACAAACTGTATATTGTCTTCGATGTCGGCACCCGTCTGGTCTATTGCGGCGTCGATGTCCTTAACCGTGAAGTTAATAATAGTAAAACGGTGTTGAAGCTCGCGGACGATGGTGCGTATCTCTTCATTCGTCTTATGCTTCTGATAGACAGAGATGAGTTGTGCAACGCTGAGCGTCGAAATGTAGAGCCGCTTACCCACGATAGAGTAGAGGTAGTGCAGACAGTCGCTATCGGCCTGAAACTTAGCATCACCGCTGTAGGCACCGATGAGCACGTTAGTATCAACGAATACGTGATTGGGATTGTATGTTTTAACCTGTCGTGTCATTACTATCGATTAGAATACCAAGTGTGGGAATTGTTTCTTCTCCTCGGCTGTGAGCAGGTCAATGTTGCCCGCCATCCACATGCCGACCTGTGCATCCACGAGTTCCTTGTACTTTAGTCCTGTCTTTTCGAGGAGCAGTTGCAACACGGCCTTGCGCTCTTTCTCGACTTGTTTCTGTTTTTCGCTCATCATGCTGATGTTTTATGATTTTGGTGCAAAGATAATCATTTTCTGCGAAAAGCAATCATTTTTGCTCAACCTTTTAATTATTATTAGGCGAAAACGCGCGGGGAAGTGCCCATCCATTTCTTACGCCTACCATTCGAAGGGCAGTTCCAGTTCTACCCATCGTGGGCGGGTCGGCACCACGTCATCGTCTAAGGGGTTCGACACCGAGAGTCCCAACAGGCGGATGGAGCGTCCGGAGTAGTCCACCCCGTGCATCAACGCCTTCGCCAGGGGCAGAATCTGCTCTTTGGAGAGCAGCACCTCGGCAGAAGAGTGACTGCGAGTGATCTGCGTGAAATCGCCGAACTTCACCTTCAGGGTCAGCGTGCGCCCCCGGAAACGGCTTTTCTCGATGCGTCGCAGCAGTTCCAAAACGGTATGATACAGTTCTATCGTCACCGCCGCCTCGGTGCTGATGTCGGCGAGGAACGTATGTTCGCAGCCCACCGACTTACGCACCCACTCCGTCTGCACCGGGCGGTGGTCGATGCCGCGGGCAAAGCCATAGAGCACAGGCCCCATCTTGCCGAAGAGTTGTGTGAGGTGCTGCTCCGACAGCCGTCGGAGGTCAGCGCCCGTGAACACCCCGATATGATGCATGCGCTCGGCCGTCTTCGGTCCAACGCCCCAGAAGTCCTCGATGCGCAGGCGCGCGATGAAGTCGATCGCCCTGCTGGGATGTATCACGCACAGGCCGTCGGGCTTGCGGTAGTCGGACGCGACCTTGGCCAGAAACTTATTGTACGACACCCCTGCCGATGCCGTCAGGTGCAGTTCGTTGCGGATGCGCTCTTTGATCTCTTTAGCGATATCCACGGCCAGGGCGATGCCGCGCTTATTCTCCGTCACGTCGAGGAACGCCTCGTCGAGCGAGAGCGGCTCTATCACATCGGTATAGTCGTGGAAGATGTCATGTATCCGTCGCGACGTCTCTTTATAGGCGGCGAAGTCGGACGCCACGACGATGAGCTGCGGGCACAGCCGTTTGGCTTTGCTCATCGGCATGGCTGAACGCACGCCGAACACACGCGCCTCGTACGATGCCGTGGATACCACGCCTCGGGGGCCGTCGAACCCCACGGCCACGGGTTTGCCGCGCAACTCAGGATGGTCGCGCTGCTCAACCGATGCGAAAAAGGCATCCATGTCGATATGTATAATCTTCCGCTCTTGATTCACACTGCAAAGGTAAGAAAAAAATAGGTCCGGCTCTTGCGAGTCGGACCTATTTTTTAGGGCTTGAGAGAAATTACTTCTTCGTGTTGTCGTTGAACGTAGCCACGCGGTTGAATTCCACCTGCTCGAAGAGCTTATCGGTAGCACCCATACCCTGAGTGGTGATACGGTTGGCGGCAATCTTGTACTTGTTGACCAAAGCCTTCTTCACCACCTCGGCACGCTCGTTAGAGAGGCGCTGGTTGATCTCGGCAGAGCCTTCGGGCGAAGCGTAGCCCTTGATCTCGACCTGAGCCTCGGGATGGTTCTTCATGTAAGAGGCGATGAGCTCGATCGGAGCATACTGAGCGGGATCGATGACCGACTTACCCTGACGGAAGAGCACAGTGGGCTGCAGGTTGGTAGCCGTCTCGTTCTTGATGACGACGGGTTCGCGGTTGAGGCAGTCGTCGAGCTGCTTCTGCAGTTCAGCGATGCGGCGGTCTTTCTCGGCGAGCAGGCGCTGGTATTCAGCATCCTTGGCAGAGAGAGCGTTGCGCAGGTCGTTGATGGTAGCGTTGAGGGCATCGATTTCAGCCTGGTCGCGTCCCGGGCAGATCACGAAATTGTGCGAGCCATTGGAGTTGCCAAACTTATAGACGATACCGGCATTGAGCTGCACCATCGAGTTGTTGATGTTGTAGGCAGGCTGGTCCACGTTCTGGCGAGCCTTGTAGGTGCCCTGGTCGAAGGCAGCCTCGGCGTTGGCCGTGTTGGCATTGAGGGCCCATGTGATAGAGGGCTCGATGTAGAACTGCCACTGTTTCTTACTGCCGAAGTTGAAGGCGAAGTCGATAGCGGCTTTCGAAGTCACGTGGTTGGCCGGCTCATAGTAGTCGTGCTTGTTGGTGAACACATGTCCCCAACCCATGCCGAACAAGCCACTCACCTCGAAGCAGCGGGGCTCGCCGGGATAGCCTCCGAACCAGTTGCTCAGGTTCACAGTACCGAGCAGCGAGGTGTTGAGGAAGCGCACCATTGTGCCTGTAGAGCACCAGGGTTTGTTTGAGAAATAGGCATTGCTCTCGAGTGCGAGTCCGAACACCGGAGTGAAATAGCGTCCGATGCGGAGGCCGGCGTTGCCATTGAGGTCGCTGAGCCATTTATGGCCAGTGGTCTTTGTAGCCACACCGCCATTAATGCCAATGTAGAAGTTGTCGAAAGACTTGCTTTCCTTAACTGTCTGAGCAGAAACCGACAAAGTGAGGGCTGCTGCTGCCATCAGTGTAATTACTTTTTTCATGTCTCTCTTTTAAATTTTTAGGTTTAAATGATAAGAAATGTTATTATTATCTTGAAATCGGGTGCAAAATAATGAAAAAATCTTGATATTTCCAAAAAAATCCCTCACATTTTGGACTTTTATTCAATGAAACGGCCATTTTTGGAGGGTTATGGAACAATTATCATGTGTCGAGCTCCCCGTTGTGGAAAAAAAGACGTACTTTTGCAGCATGAAACGAATCATCTTAGTGACCGGCGGTCAGAGGTCGGGCAAGAGCGTGTATGCCGAGCAGCTGGCCTTGCAGCATAGCGACACCCCGCTGTATATCGCCACAGCCCGTGTGTGGGACGACGAGATGCGCCACCGTGTGCGTCTGCACCAAGAGCGCCGCGGACCGTGCTGGACCACGATAGAGCAAGACGGCGAACTCGGCGGCATCGACATCGGCGGACGTGTGGCCCTGATAGACTGCGTGACACACTGGTGCACCAACCGCTATCTCGACATGAGCGGCCCCGACGGCGCGTTGCCCGACAGCAGCGACGTTCAGGCTGCATTGAAGCGCGATTTCGACCGCTTCACATCGCAAGAGGGCACCTTCATCTTCGTGACCAACGAGATAGGTTGCGGCGGCATCAGCGACAATGCCATGATGCGGCAGTTCACCGATGTGCAAGGCATGATGAACCAGTATATCGCATCAACAGCCGACGAGGTGGTGCTCATGGTGAGCGGCATCGCGGTGAAGATTAAGGAAGAGGGAGAAAACGAGGAATAGAGGGAGATAAAAGACAACCATTAACTTATGCGAACCTTTCATATATATCATCCTGACGAAGCCATCCGCAGTGCCGTCAGGGAAAAGATAGACAATCTGAACAAGCCAAAAGGCTCATTAGGCCGTTTAGAATCATTGGCAGAACAGATCTGCATGGTGCAGCAGTCGCTGACGCCCCGTTTGCAGCATCCGTGCCACCTGCTATTGGGCGGCGACCATGGCATAGAACGTGAGGGGGTGAGTGTGTCGCCGCGCGAGGTGACCTGGCAACAGATGATCAACTTCACGCGTGGTGGCGGCGGCGTCAATATGTTCTGCCGCCAACATGGCTTCGACCTCAAAATCGTGGATATGGGCGTTGACTACGACCTGAGCGGCATCCCGGGCATCATCGACCACAAGATAGCCCGCGGCACCCGCAACTTCCTCTACGAGGCGGCGATGAGCCAAGAGGAGTTAGACCGCAGCATCGACATTGGCGCCCGGTTGGTCGATGACTGTGCACAGACCGGCTGTAATATCATCTGCATCGGCGAGATGGGCATCGCCAACACCTCGCCGTCGAGCATCTGGATGTCGCTCTTCGGGGGCATCCCCCTCGATGAGTGCATCGGCGCGGGCGCGGGCCTCAATGATACAGGCATCGCCCACAAGCGCGAGGTGCTGCGCCGGGCTCTTCAAGGCTTTTTGGGGGCTTCTCATTGTAATCACCGTGCTATCTACCCCCTCCCCTCGGGGAGGGCTGGGGAGGGGGCTGCTTGCACGAACCCTCAACCCTCAACCCTCAACCCTCAACCCTCAACAATCAACCCTCAACAATCTGAAGAGGTGATACGCTACTTCGGCGGCTTTGAGATGACGGGTGCCATCGGAGCGATGTTGCGTGCCGCGGAGCGTGGGATGCTGGTGATGGTCGATGGGTTTATCATGACTGCCTGCATGTTGGCCGCCTCGCAACTATACCCCGAAGTGCTCGACTATGCCATCTTCTGCCACAGCGGCGACGAGAGCGGACATCAGCGCATGCTGCAGCTGATGAAAGCCGAGCCTCTGCTTCGCCTGGGCTTGCGCCTGGGCGAGGGCACCGGAGCGCTCTGCGCCTATCCCCTCATCGAGAGTGCAGTCAGGATGGTGAACGAAATGAACAATTTTAAGAATGCAAATATCACCAAATACTTCTAAATGGTATCAAAACGCCTGGGCGGCCCTGATTTTCTTCACGCGTCTGCCTTTCTGGCGTATCTACCAGCCACCGCGCGAAAGTTACCGAACGGTGGTGGAGTTCTGGCCGCTGGCCGGCTGGCTCACGGGCGGCATCATGGCCTCGGTGCTCTACTTCGGCAGCATGGTTGTGCCCTACCCCATGGCCGTGCTGTGCGCCATCGTGGCACGACTGTTTCTCACAGGCGCGCTGCACGAAGACGGACTGGCCGACTTCTTCGACGGCTTCGGCGGTGGTGGCCACGACCGCCAGCGCATCCTCGCCATCATGAAAGACTCGCACATCGGCACCTACGGCGTGCTGAGCCTTATCGGCTACGTGGCCCTGCTGTTCATGTCGCTCTACTGTGTGGGCGATGCAGCCAAGGCCGCCCTGCTCGTATTAGCCGCCGACCCCTTCAGCAAGATGCTGGCAGGCCAGATTATCCAGATGATGCCCTACGCCCGCAGCGAAGAGGAAGCCAAGGCCAAGGTAGTGTATCGCAAGGTGAGTGCGCAGGCGGGCATTCTGCTGGCCGTTCAGGGGTTAGCCCCGGCAGTCATCATCTTTCTGCTCACCGAACTGGGTCAGTTGCCGCACATCGAGTTGCTTGTGTTTATGCCGTGCTTAGTCATGTACTTTCTCTACCGTCTCATTTGGCACCGGCTGCGAGGCTACACAGGCGACTGTTGCGGCGCATTATGCCTGCTGGTGGAGTTGGCTGTATATGTCGGCTGTCTCTTTCAACTTTAAACTTTATTTCGGGGCAAGGGGCAGGGGGCTGGAAATCTGTTCGCCGCGCAAGTAGGGACAGGGCGTGCCCTGTCCGACATTCGATTGACGCTCATCTCGCTTGCGGACAGGGCACGCCCTGTCCCTACTTTCAAGCCCTCTACT
Organism: uncultured Prevotellaceae bacterium; assembly: GCA_947165505.1. GTDB lineage: Bacteria > Bacteroidota > Bacteroidia > Bacteroidales > Bacteroidaceae > Prevotella. The sequence goes on from CAMVAT010000043.1 coordinate 16,286, forward strand.
CCCTGCCGTATAAGAACCCTAAACCCTAAACCCTAAACAAATGCAAATCTATCTGATACGTCATACGAGTGTGGCAGTGCCCAAGGGCACCTGCTACGGCCAGACCGATGTGCCTGTGGCCGATACGTTCGAACAGGAAGCAGCCGTCACGAAGAGTCATCTGGATGGCATCACGTTCGACCGCGTCTATACCTCGCCGTTGAGCCGTGCCGCCCGGTTGGCCGCCTACTGCGGTTATCCCGACGCCATCCGCGACGACCGTCTGATGGAGATGGACATGGGCGAGTGGGAGATGCAGCGCTATGACGACATCACCGACCCCGCCCTGCAAGCATGGTACGACGACTACATGCACCTGCCCGCCACCGGCGGCGAGAGTTTTCCGATGCTGCGCCGCCGGGTGTCATCCTTTTTAGACGAGTTATTGAAGCAGCCCTTCGAGCGAGTAGCCATCTTCGCCCATGGCGGCGTACTGGTGAGTGCCGGTCTCTACTTCGGTCTGTTTGCCGAGGCTGACGCCTTTGCACATCTTACGCCGTATGGAGGTATTATGGTGGTTGATTATTGACTTGGTAAAATTTTTAAAGAAAAAATTTGCGGGAACGGAAAAATGGTTGTACCTTTGCACCCGCAAAACATGACAGGGGCGTAGCTCAGGTGGTTTAGAGCGCTACATTGACATTGTAGAGGTCATGGGTTCAACTCCCATCGTTCCTACGCAGAAGAGACACTCATCGGTGAGTGTCTCTTTTGTTTTTGTTGCATAGCAACGGCCCATCATTATGGTTCAGCCGTAATCTTTCCTGCATTTTGCACATTTTTTCAAATATTGCAAAAAAATGAGCGAAAAACGATGGCGCGGATTCAACACTCGACTCTCAACAAAATAACCTAAACAATCTTGAATCGGATGCGGAAGGTGTGCGCCATCTCGTCCCAGTTGGTGCCGAGCATCTCGAAGCGCCCGATCTGTGAGGTAGAGCGCACATGCTTGCCGATGCAGGGACAGACATCGTAGTCGCCGATGCGCACCAGGCGGATGGTGTCGCTGGCGTCCTCGGGCAACCGCTCCAATGAGAGGCGTGCCTCGGGCGAGTCAGGCTCGGCACTCATGATGATACCGTCGAGTTCAGCCCTTGTGACGAACTGAAACGTCACGGGCATGTCCTGCTCAATGAGGTCGTTCATCTCGCGCTCAATCTCCTTCTCCGCCTTTCTGTCGGGTTTTTGCGGCAGGATATAGGTGATTTTGCTCTTCTTCCGCTCGATATGCGCATTGCGCGAGCGTTCGCACCCGTATTTTCTCATCATCAACTGGTTGAGCAGATGCTCAGCCGTGTGCGCCGGCGGAAACTCTTCCTTGTTGTGTTCGTTCAAGATATAGTCGTCCATCGTATTATAATTTCAGTTTGAGAATGGCTCCGCCAAGGGCGGGAAGAGAAACGCGAACGGGAGCGTCGGAAGAGAGCGAGCCCTTCACCTTCTCGCCGGTCAACAAATCGACCGCGCTAAAAGAGCGTTCCGGAATCTGCAAGAAATCAAACGCATGCCGAGGTATGTTGACATCCACATCGGCCGCCAGTTCATCAAAATTAGCAACCACCAGAATCACATCCGTGCCCGATTTGCGCAGGAAAGCGAACTGCCGGTCGGCGAGTTGGGGATTGACATACATGAGGTCGAACGAGACGCCCTCGCGCAGTGCGTTCTCATCATTCGCCATACGCATCACCTTCTGATAGGTGTCGCACAACTGCCGCTCTTCTTTTTTCAGTCGCCGGCGGTCGTAATAGCCCCGGCGCAGCGTATCCACCGTCCAGTAGTCGAAGATAGTGGTGCGCCCGTCGCGCCCGCTGAATCCCTCGGCATCCATGCCCCGCTCGCCAAACTCCTGTCCGGCGTAGATCATCAGCGGGTTGCTCATGAGCAGAGCGCTGACGATGAGCCCAGGGATGCCCTTCTGCGCATTGCCTGCAAAGAAATCGGAGGCGATGCGCTGTTCGTCGTGATTTTCGAGGAAATAGAGCATGTGGTCGCGTATGTCGTCGGTCTTTTGCCATTGCGCCGTGATGTCGGCCGCGCGGCGACGACCGCAGATCACATCGCGCACGCAGTCGTACATGCCCACCTTGTCGTACAGGTAATCGAAGCCCGCAGCGATATAATTACGGTATTGCGCGGGGTCGTACACCTCGCCGATAAATATTTTCTCGGGATAGATATATTTCACCTTGTCGGTGGCCCAGTGCCAGAAAGAGGCGGGCACCATCTCGGCCATGTCGCAACGGAAGCCATCGACGCCCTTCTGTGCCCAGAAGAGTAGGATGTCGGTCATCTTGCTCCATGTGTCAGGAATGGGGTCGAAATGCTCAGAGCGCCCCCCGGCATCACAGTAGTCGATGCCGTAATTGAGTTTCACCGTCTCGTACCAGTCGTTTCGCCCGGGTTTGCTTGTGAACTGGTCGTTGCCAGTGGCTTTCGCGGGTTGTTCTGAATAGGGGGCAAGGGGCATCTCGGGGGCTGGGGGCAGGGGGCTGGGGGCAGGAGATATGCTGTTGGGGGCTTGGACGATGTCGGAGAGGTCGAGGGGTTGTCCCCAGCAATAATAGAAATTATTGCGTGTGGAGAAGTGCATGTTGGTATCGTCGTCCTCGCCGAGGTCTTTCACCCCCTCGGGTTTGCAAATGGAATGATACTGCCGCGCCACATGATTGGGTACGAAGTCGATGATGACCTTCAAGCCAGCGCGGTGGGCACGCTCGATGAGCAGTTCCCACTCCATCATCCGGTTGTTGACATCGGAGGCCATGTCGGGATCGACATCGTAATAGTCGGTGATGGCGTATGGCGACCCTGCCCTACCCTTCACCACGTCCGGGTGCTGCGCCGGTATGCCATAGTCGGAATAATCGGTCTGCGAGGCATGACGGATGACACCCGTGAACCAGACATGCGTAGCCCCCATCTCGCGGATACGAAGGAGCGTGGCGTCGTCGAAGTCCTCGAACTTCCCGACGCCATTCTCCTCTATATTCCCGTTCGGTTTACAGGTAGTCTTACGATTTCCGAAGAGACGTGTGAAAACCTGGTAAACGATTAACTTTGAACTTTGAGCCATTCAACTTTACGCGATTCCGTGAGCATTGACGGTTTTGTCGATGCGTGCGATCATGCCTTGGAGGGCCTTGCCCGGTCCGCACTCAGTGAAGTCGTCGGCACCGTCGGCAATCATGTTCTGCACGCACTGAGTCCAGCGCACCGAAGAAGTGAGCTGTGCGATGAGGTTCTGCTTGATTTCAGCAGGGTCGGTATGGGGTTTGCCGTCCACGTTCTGATAGACGGGGCATTTCGGGGTCTGGATGTCGGTCTTCTCGATAGCGGCCTGCAGTTCGTCTTTGGCGGGCTGCATCAGTGGCGAGTGGAAGGCGCCACCCACCTTCAGGGGCAGAGCGCGCTTGGCACCGGCAGCCTTGATTTTCTCGCAAGCCTCGTTGATAGCCTCCACATTACCAGAGATGACGAGCTGACCCGGACAGTTGTAGTTGGCCGGCACCACGACATACCCCTCGCGGTTGATCTCAGCGCATATCTCCTCGATTTTGTCGTCGGCCATGCCCACGATGGCAGCCATCGTCGATGGTGCAGCCTCGCAAGCCTTCTGCATGGCCATAGCACGCGCATACACGAGACGGAGACCGTCTTCGAAGCTCAGGGCCCCGGCAGCCACGAGCGCGGAGAATTCGCCGAGCGAGTGGCCGGCAGTCATAGCGGGCTGGAAGTCGTCGCCCATGCACAGAGCGCTGATGACGCTGTGGAGGAACACGGCGGGCTGAGTCACCTTCGTCTGGCGGAGGTCCTCGTCGGTACCCTCAAACATGATATCTGTGATTCTGTAACCGAGGATGTCGTTAGCTTTCTCAAAGAGTTCTTTTGCCAGTGGGTTGTTGTCGTAGAGATCCTTGCCCATACCCACAAACTGGGCTCCCTGTCCGGGAAAAACAAATGCTTTCATTTACCTTAAATTATTAGTATTTAAATAAATCGGGTGCAAAGGTACGATTAAGCGAGCGAAAAAGCAAATTTATTTGCATTTTTATCTTTCCCACTGCGTGGCCGATGACCGTTGGTTCCGAGCGTGAGTACCTTCGGGCGACAGCCCAAAGGTACGAATAAGTGAGCAAAAAGCAAAATTCTTTTTGCTTTTTCGAACGTGAGTACCTTCGAGCGACAGCTCAAAGGCGATTAAGCGAGCGAAAAAGCAAATTTATTTGCATTTTTATCTTTCCCACTGCGTGGCCGATGACCGTTGGTTCCGAGCGTGAGTACCTTCGGGCGTAGCCCCCCTCCTTATTCCTCAGCGTAATTAGACCTCACCATGTGGGCATTGACCTTATAGGTCTTGCCTTTTGAGTTGCGGAACGTGCCTTTGATGGTTGTATTGGTGCGTATGATGGTGAATGTGCCGGTATGTTTGCCATTGATGTACTCGTGATAGACATCGTATTCACCTTTCGACTTTTGATAGACCAGCTCGATGGGTTCACCGTTGTTCACCTTGATGGTCTTGTACTGGTAATAGAACTCCAGACCGTTGCCCATGTGCAAGTTCATAAACGTAAACTCCACGGGATACTGTCCGATGGTGCCTTCATACTCGATGACGCCCCCTTGCGGATGTTGAATGTCGCTGACACCCGGATTTCCTTCATTGTGTCCGCTGGCAGCGCCTGCCGTCAGCATGGTGAAAAACGCGGCGAAAAAAATGATGTATTTTCTCATAGTCTTTAATGGTTGATGTTTCATTTTGTTGCAAAGATACAGGATTTTAATGAAAACGGCAAGGAAAAGGAGAGAAAAGTAAAACGTCAGTAAACCCGAATTGCGCAGTTTGCTGACGTTTATTAGAAATTATCTGCTTAAGAATCAGCAAGAAACAGGAATATTATTGATTTTCGCTGATTTTTAAAATGCTCAGAGCTTGAATTATGCTTTTTATTCCCTGTTTTTCTCTACGGAGGTGAGGAGAAAAGGAGATGCGCCGACGTAGTATTATTACAATTGTCGCCCTATCTTAACCTGAATACGTCCCCTGCCTCGTCTGTAATTTCCCCATCTATAGGATTGACGAAGAAACTCACTCGTTGCCCTATCACAGCCATTGCTCTGACCAGCGCTTTCCACGACTCGAAACGTTCCACTACGGGAGCAGATGTAGCACAAAAATCATTCAACCACACACCGTTGGGACGTATTCTTAATCGTCTGCTTCCATTGTAAAAGGTCTTATCGCTCAACCACCCTATCACATCATCAGCAGAGGAGAATCTATAGGAGCGATAACTCGAGCCGCTTTGAGAATTCCCATTCAGAGACAAATCTTCGTTAGTGGAATAATTGGATTCTCTATAGCCATTACCTGAAGAAGTTTCAACTACCCTTTCTACAGCATCTGCCGCAGCACGGACAGTCTCTTCCTCTCGTCTTTCTTGCTTTTGTTCGACACCTTTTATATATATCACATACCACTCACCTTTTTGTTCAATTCCTTTAGTACTCGCAGAAGAGGTTGAATAAAGGGTTTCCCCTCCATCTTTTTCAGCTTTCCATTTTTCATTCTGCTTTAATTGTTGGAAGAGCGCTTCCGCATCAGCTTTGTCTTTGAAATAAGCGCCGAGATTCACCTGCGTCTGATAAGAGTCACAGTCTAACCGAACGATTACACCGCAAGCGCGGGGTTGATCTGTTGAAAAATGGGCATTCCATCCATCATACACGCTGACATCTGTGATATTCATTCCATAACAAGCCCAATAACTGGAGTACGTGTTGCCCTCATCCCATCCGTACTCATCTGAAGCTGACACCTCTTTGTCTATGTCGCACTTCAAAAACTTCATCTTAGGAATGAAATCAGCCAAAGGCGACAAGTCCTCCTCTGTGATTTCTTGTTTTCTTGGAGCCCACTCCCATAGAGCCATTACCTGTTTATAAGTCGGCATCCTCAACGTATTGCGATATTCTTCCACCTCCTCTTTCGTTCCTACGAAAGAGAACGGTTCGTTGATATAGCCTACGACGCCATCGAAACGAATCTTATACCAGTCTGCTTCTTTACCCAGCACCTCGGCCTCATCTACACATGTCCTCATCTTGCCCACAATCTTAGACGAAGTGGAGGGCGACTCACGGATATTCAACCAGCCAAGTTCGGGTATAGCCAATGCGTATGTTTTTTCCTTCTCCGATTCAGTGTCAGCAGTCTCTTGCCCTTGCCCATTTCTCAAAAGCAAGAATGCGACAACGCCCACGGCTACTGCCAATACTCCGATGGCTGCAAACAGCCACTTGCGGGAAGACGAACTGGTTCTTTCATCATACCCATAGTCATCAGGATAGACATGGTTAGGCGTAGGGGCCGTTTCTTGGCCGATAGGAAAACCACACTTGGGACATTTTACCGCCTTATCGGAAATCATGTGCCCGCATTCAGGACATTTTATTAGTGCCATAGAAATAAGATTATAAAGGATAAAAACGACATTGTCAAGCGATTACATTGCTCTACTTGATCTTCATGTTGATTTCATGGAGATTGATAGATATATTATGTATCACCATGATAAAGGCGCGAAATACATATACTAATAACAGAAATAATTGAATACCCACCAGACTAACCAATAGATAAAGGAAAACTTCCTCAGCGCCAACGCCATGCGTATTTAACATCAAGACAAGACCACCTACGACGGAAGCGACAGACAACACTATACTGACTATCCAGACGACCTTCGCATAAATCTTTATCGTTTTTTCATATTTATCCCCTGTATCGGTTGTGACAAAACCGCCATCACCATAACCACCCCCATAGGGCTGCCAACTGGCCGACTCGCTATCCTCCTCAAGTTTTTGACATGCCGAAGCAGGACATCCGCAGTTAGGGCAATGACCCAATGACTCGTCGAAAATCTGATCGCAGTCATTACATTTTAGTTGACTCATATTCTTTAGATTATTAAATGTTTTCAATTAATTTCAGCCGGTTAGTTAAGACGGTACAAATATAAGAAGTTTTTAACAGAAACGCAAACTTGCGAGCTATTTTTTTCTTATTCCGTTTGCAAAAGTAAAGGAAAAGATGAAATAAAGGGCATCCAATTTGTCCATTTTCCTTTTTGGTGGATTTTTGGGGGTAAGGGCACACGCCCCCGGCCCCCTCTAACTTAGAGGGGGAGTGAAGTTAAATCAGAACGTGGAATTAACCGCACTAAATCTCGTTGAAGTCTGCGACGCTACGCGAATACACATCAATGACACATGAAAGAGTCATCTATAATAGAGAAAAAAATGACACTGGTGATATGGATTGGAACGTTATCACCAGTGTCATTGTAAGATGTGGGGGAGGATTACTCCTCTACGTCGTCGAAAACGTTGCGGTTGCGACGGATGTTATAGTCTTCGTCCCAGATGTTATAGTAGTTGGCATCCGGGTCTTTCTCACCGTTTTCATCCACGCCGCCATATCCGGTACCGTTGTCGCCGGTCACGCTGCCGCCGTTAAGCACAGGCTCTTCGTAAGTCACTGTCGCTTTCAAGATGGGTTGTATATAGGTCTTTTTCATAATTCTGGGGGAGCCTCCCCCGTACCCCCTCCCAAGGAGGGGGACACAGGCAGAGACAATTTGTTTTAATTACTTCATTTATAAAATCATGCTTTAATTTATAGAGTAACCACTCCCCTCCCTACAAGGGAGGGGCCGGGGGGAGGGTCTTAGTGGGTCTTCCGGGGGTGGGTCTTTACTTCACCACCATTTTCTTGCCGTTCACGATATAGATGCCGCGGGGCAGTTTCTTTATGTCGATGTCCTGGCCTATGAACTGACCCTGAATGGTGTAGACAGTACCCTCCGCCAGTGACTTCTCCTTCAGCTCGCGGATGCCCGTGGTCTTGTCGAACACCATCGAGATGTTAGCACCGGCACCGTCGAGAGAGGCCAGCACGTCTTCCAGCTCGAAGTAGCCGCGGAAGGCCTTCATCTTCGTCTTGCCCACAGAGTACCAGAAGTCGCCGCCGCTGAGGAACAGGCAGTTCGCAGGCACCATCGTCTGCGCTTTGTATGTGCCGATGAATGTGCCATAGACATGTCGGTTCTTGCCGCGCCCCTCGGCATATTCCGCCACGGCGTTCTCCTCGTCGGGGTCGATGGTGCTGTTCACCTCAAACTCCGTGATGTCCTGCGAGGTCTTGATCATGTAGGGGTAGTTGCCGTAGAAGCCTTCGCTCAGGTCCGCATCCACGAAATGGACGAGGATGCGAGTCACATTGTCGTCGACATCGTATTCGGCATCGTAGCTGTCGAACTCCTGGAGTTGCACGTCATCGCCGAAGGCGGCGTACACTTGCTCCTCGGTCATGTCGAACGGCAGGCAGATGGTGCTCCATTGGCCGGCCTTCAGCGTACGCTTCACGGTCACGTTCACGGGGCCGCTGGTGGCGGCTATGTCCTCCGTGGAGTTCTCATCGAGCACGATGCTGTTGTCACCGATGGTCAATTCAGTGGTCACCGTCCGGCCCACTTCCTTCAGGTTGTTGTCGGCATCGGAGAAGGCCGCGTCAAGAATGCTCACCTCGTACACGCCCTCGGCATAGTCCTCGGGGATGTTGACCGTTATTTGCGCCACTTCGCCCTCATTGCCGCTGAACACATAAGTCTTGCCCGTCTTCGGGTCGGCCGTAGAGGTTCCGCAGAGCACTTGAAGCGTGCCGTCATCTTGAAGGGAAGAGTTGAAGTAGTCGGTCTTGCGACTCGTGGTTCGCTCTGTGCTCAGCTCGGCCATGATCATATCGTCTTCGTCGGTGGCCACTGTGATGCCTTCTGGCAACTGCAGGCGGAACTGGTATCCAGCCACCGGGTCGCTGTTCTTCATCTGGATGGAGAGTGTCTGCTGCGTGCCGGGGGCCGCCGTCACAGGTTCCACGTAGATGGCGTCTGTCAGCGTGGAAACGTCTGTGGCAGCTTTCCTTGGTGCCCTTCTCGGAGCCGCTGCGGCATTGCTGCTGCTTGAGTTGTTCAGGATGATGTTGGCGATGCCGATGAAGTCGGACACTTCGATGTTGTTGTTGGCGTTCAGGTCGCCCGCCTTGAAGACGAACACCTGCGGTGGGTTGCCGAGGATGTAGTTGGCCGTGGCAATAAAGTCGGCCACTTCCACCTTCTTGTTAGCGTTTACGTCACCGAGGATGAAGTTGATGATGGTGAGCGTGGATTTCAGGTAGTCGGTTGTGTAGAGCGTCGTGTTCTTGTCGCTCAGGTTCACGTCCCTCAGGATGATGGGGTGGTCGCCCTCCACTATGCTCTCGTCGATGTTGAGCGTGATGAGAGCCACCTCGCCGTCGGTGCCTTCGAAAGTGTATCCCTTCGATGAGCCGCAGAGCACGCGGATGCTGCCGTCGGCCTGAACGGTCGAGTTGAAGTAGTCGGTTTTGCGGGCCGTGGTGCGCTCTGTGCTCAGTTCTATCAGGCTGAACCCGTCCTCGTCGGTAGCCACGGTCACGCCGTCAGGCAGCACGAGGTCGAACTGGTAGCCCTGTATCTCGGCGGTGTTCTTCATCTTCACCGAGAGTACCACCTGTCCGCCAGCGGCGGCCTCCACAGGCTCCAGATAGACGGTATTGGCGATGGTGCTGTAGTCGGTGTCTTCACCGGCTGTCACCTGCTGACCCTGGAACTGCTCGATGGCAGCATTGATGTCTTCCGTACACTGGCTGATGGCCTCGTCGCTCATCGTACTGGATATCTGCGCGTTTACGCTGTTGATGACTGCCAGCAGGGCAGCACGCGAACCAGCGGCGTATTCTCCGATGTTCTCGCCCTCGGTACTGTTGTCGTAGAGCGTCTGGGCCTCAGCCACCAGTTCTTGCAGGGCAGCGATGGCGGCGTCTTTGTTAGCCGTCACTGTCACCTGGCAGGTAGCTGTCACGCCAGAGCCGTCGGTGGCTGCGGCAGTGATGGTCGCCGTTCCCACAGCCACGGCGGTGACGACACCGTTTTCCACGGTGGCTACATCTTCGTTGCTGCTCGTCCAACTCAATTGTTTGTTGGTAGCGTTTTGAGGCGTAATAGTTGCAGTAATAGATGCTTCTTGGCCTTCTTCTATCGAAAAAGTAGTCTTGTCTAACGTAATCCCTGTCACAGGAGTTATCTCGTTCTCCCATTGCAGGAAGGGATAACCCAATCCATCATCAATACCCCAAACCGTTGAGAAGTCCCAACCCAGTCCTTGGTAGGTGGCTGCACTCATCAAATCAGTTTGAGTTTTGGCAACACCATTCATAATGTCATCATACACTCTTTGGGCGATGTTGTTTACAGACACTTGCATTGTTTTCAAGGCATAATTATTCATCTCTGGCGCTGGCGCACTATTTTTCAGACCGCCAATAATTCTTTGCCCATAACCGCCACCTTGTTGAGACTGTTGAGATTCATAAATTACCTCAATTATGTTATTCATTGCAACACAGTTCTTTACAATGGCATTTTCACCATCATTATAACCAATAACACCCGCCGCATAATTGTTACTCTGCAAACCTCCTGTTGCATAACAATTCTCTACTATCCCGTAATTATATGCAACCAAGCCTGCAGCGTTGTATGATGAATTGATTAAGGCTGTACTATAACAGTTAGTAATAGTAGCAGAATTTTTGCCGACCATTCCACCGACATAAGATTCTGAACCTGTTCCTGTCATTGTTCCTGTCGTAAAACATTGGCCAATTTCGCCATCCGTTATTTCACCCACCAAACCACCGATGTACGTATTCTCCTGTGTGGTCGTAATTGTTACAGATGATTTACACTTAAAAATTCTTCCACCTTCAAATAGTCCGACCATACCACCGACAGGAGTACCATCTGCAACAACTCCTGTCACGTTACAATTTTCAATCGTACCATTGGTCATCTTGCCAATTAGGATACCTGTGTTATTTCCTCCTTTTACTTGTTTACCATTAGCCACTACGACTGTCAGATTTTTGATGGTTCCGTTATCAAAACAAGAGAAAAGACCTGTATTGTCACGTGTAGTATTACACCACAGACCAGAAATTGTATGACCGTTCCCATCAAAATGAATAGTTTCACTACCCTGACGACCTATAGACTCCCACCCTTCTACGGGACTAAACTGATTGATGTATTCTGTCAGATCTATGTCATTCATGAGTTTGAAGTAACCTTTGCGATACACTCCAGTTAAGTCAGATGCAGTATATACAAGGTACGGTTCTGTCTCTGTGCCTTTACCGAGGTATGCCACCGTCTTTGTAACATAATATGACGGTTCCTTGTCATTAGCTTTTGCACTAACACGCACTTCATGCCCTGCCTGTAATGGGATTACAGTAAATGAAAACTCATTCCCAGAACTAACCATTTGCTGTTTTGTTCCATCAACTTCCAATGTGATGGTGCCTCCATCTACACATATACCACTGATAGTTGTGGCACCAGAAACGACATCAGATGTAATGACAGGGGGAGCCGTCTGTCGTTTCATATATGGAAAGGATTCTGTTTCTTGTATTGACCATATATCATTGAAATCCCATCCCATTCCAACATAGGTCGCTTTATACTTTAATGTTGTCAAACTGACACCAGTTCCATTTTGCAAATCGTCATTTATTTCTAATGCTACTCCCTGGCTTATAACAATAGTACGATTGTAGGATTTGTTCTCCTCCTGTGAGCCCATAACTCCGATTTTTATTACTCTATCGCCTTCTTTATTTCCATATATTCTTCCTACATTTCCTTCTGTTGCTTTAATCGATGATGCAATTACTACATTTGATTTTATTGAAACTAAATCAGGGGAATCTGAACTATAGGATTGCACTAATCCACATAAGCCACCCACATTTAAAGTGCCAGCTATACAACCTTCTGAAAAGCACTTTCCAATAGAGCCAGACTTTAAGTAACCTACTATGCCGCCCACATGATTACCCCCTAAAACCGTTCCACTGAAATAACTTTGGGTTAAAGAGGAACTAATAGAGCCAGCCAACCCCCCAACATAATCATCCGAACTAGAAACATTTGCTAATGCATAAGAAGCAGTAATATCTAAGTTTCCGCTTCCAATAATACCTCCCACATTGTTTTTTCCCGAGACTGTTCCAACAAACCCATTAGAAGAAGCATAACATTTTGACAAGCCTGTAGCTCCAATTATTCCACCAATCTTATTCTGTCCAAATACATTAGATTCCACAAAACAATTCTCAAAAGAATAACCACCCCCATAACCTAAAAGTCCTCCAGTTTCATCACTTCCAGAAACATCTACAGACGAAACTACTGATGAAATGGAGAAATATCCACCTCCGGCACAACCGCCTACTTTATTATTTCCAAAAACGACCCCGGAAATAGAACAATCCTTGATTTCAACTTCATTACCATAAGTTCCGCCAGAACCTACGATAGCTCCTACATAATTATTCCCCTTTAAATAAACATCCTCAATAATTACATTTTTTATGGTTGCATTTGACGCGTGTCCAAAGAGTCCAACGTAATCGGTATTATTTCTATCAACCCACAGTCCTTTTATTATGTGGCAATTTCCATCAAAAATACCTTTGAAAGGAGCTGATAATGTGCCAATTGGTTGCCATCCCTGCGTTGGATTCTCATCATCCAGATAATCAATCAAATCTATATCAGCCATCAACTTAAAATATACCCCATTTTGATTCAAATAGTTACGCATCTGATTCAATTGAATCGGATTCAATATTAAGTACGGGTCACTTTCAGTTCCCGACCCCGAACCGCTAAATTGTGCGAATGATAATAGCGTGCATAGGAACGATGCCGATAAAGTTAATAATCTTTTCATAATTGTTTTGGTTATATTATTGTAAATTTTAGTCAACAACAGGTATAAGCTTAAAACTGATTTTTACCTCAACAGATTTATTGCATTGAGGACAAAAATCAGAAGATGTATTTTGAGATATGAAATTAGGGCTACTAAACACTTTTATATTATAGCCACAAAACTTACATATATACGAATATTCGTATTTAAAAGATTTTTTTCTTTTTCCAGTCATTTCTTTCATTTCTATGGAAGGGGATTTTCTTTTCTTTTGTTTTTAGCCGATTATACACATTTCTACGATCCTATCTTTATTCGTTCCATTGATATTTTGTAAAGCCGCTGCAAATAAAATGCAAACATAATCCTTTCCATGTGAGGGGTATTGCCTTATGCATTCATTGTAAATTCGCCTCACTTCATTACAGATTTTTTCAATGTCTATACACTTCAGTGAATAGGAAGATTCATTAATTTTTGTACACTCTGGGAATACATTTTTAATTTGAGAAAGGAAAAGATTATTTAACTCTTTGTTCTCGACAAAAGTGTACATTAGAATAACACTATGAAAAGACATACGCATATTTTTACGCCACCCTCCGGCTCAAAAAGGATGCGGTTAACAATAAACAGTTTGTTTTGGGGGCACAAAAAGAAAGTGTGAGCCTGCTTTCACTTATTCCATCTGTAGGCTCTCGACTGCCCGGATTAAAGGATAAGAAAAGCCGCTCACACCTCAGGCCTTATATGCAGTGAACATATATGCTAACCTAAGGTTGCGCCTTTGCCTTTCCGTTTAATCCAAGTGAGTTGTCGAGATTCACAGATGCGGAATAGCGAAACGCTTCCTAAATGTGTCTGCCGTGGTCCTTCCACGACGCTGCAAATATAAGAAGAAATTTTCGACGGCGCAAATATGCGAGCGACTTTTTTCTTATTCCGATTGCAAAAGTATGAAAAAAAGATGAGACGGGCGACATCCAATTCGTCCATTTTTATTTTTTGTTTTTTTTGGGGGGTAAGGGCAGACGCCCCCCGGCCCCCACTAACTTAGAGGGGGAAACTGGTTTGCATCATTGATGGGACACACGCCCCCTAAACCCCTCTAACTTAGAGGGGGAATGAAGTTAGTTGACTGATTGAGATGAATGGGGG
>CAMVAT010000044.1 GCA_947165505.1 uncultured Prevotellaceae bacterium
AGAGGTAAGAGGTAAGAGGTGAGAGGTAAGAGGTAAGAGGTGAGAGGTAAGAGGTGAGAGAATAGTTGAGGGGCACGGAACCGTATAGAACACTCAACACTCGTTCGCCGCGCAAGTAGGGACAGGGCGTGCCCTGTCCGCCATTAGCATGGCAATCATCCTGCTTGCGGACAGGGCACGCCCAGTCCCTACTTAAGTGATGATTCCCTTTAGAGGAGTAACGACTCCCCTCCCTACAAGGGAGGGGCAGGGGGTGAGTCTTCTACGTCAGAAATAATCAGGGGTGCCACACGCTGTGGCACCCCTGATTGTCTGTATTCAAATGTAGATGATTAGAGGTCGAAGCGGTAGCCCACGGTCAGCATGATGACGGAGTTCTTCGAATTGACCTTATCGTCAACGAATTCGATGCCAGTGTCTTTGTTCACATCCGTCAGTCCGAGGTTGTAGCGTGCGTCGATGACCACGTTGGAAATCTCGTAAGAAAGTCCGAGGGGGATAGAGAAGTCGAATGTCTTGCAGTTATCTTTCAAGTCGGCGTCGCCATTCTTGGCGCGTGTCATAAATCCGAACTGCATACCGGCGTTGATAGAGAATCCCGGAGCCACATACACTTTGGCGCGGATGGGGATGTTGAGATAGTCCAGGTTGGTGTTGTCGTCGTCATGCTCGAGGGCAGCACCCTGCATAGAGTATTGCAGGCCGGCTGCGATACCCAGCATGTCGGTGGCCTGGTATTCCAACTCGGCGCCTGCCACGAGGCCCACCTTCATCTTTGCTTCATCGCTGTCGGTCAGTGTTGACAGTGTCATACCCACCTGCGGCTGCAGTGTGAGGCCGCCTACTGCGTGCTGTGCGCTGGCTGTCAATGAAGCCAGCACCATCATCGTTGCTAAAAACAGTTTTTTCATTTTCTTTTCTTATTTTTAGTGAATATTAAATGTTTGCGCTGCAAAAATAGTGATTTTCGCCGAACCGCAAAAAATAATCGGCCATTTTTTTTTATTTCACCATGATTTTTTGACCTTTCACCACATACACGCCTTTCAGTCCGTCGAGGTTGCGGGCTTGCCGGCGCACGAGCTTGCCGTCGAGGGTATAGATGTCCACGGGTTGAGCGTCGGTTGTGATTTGCTCGATGGCGGTCACCACGGTGATGGCGGCGGTGGCGGGTTGCGACTCGCTGCCGTCGGCATAGACGGCGGTCACGGCAAAGGTGTGCTCACCATCGGCCACCTGACTGTCGGTCAGTGTCGTGGTGGTGGTGTCGCCGCTCACCTGTGCCACTTGTTCGCCATCGAAGTAGATGTTATATGTGGTGGGCTGCACGGGCATCCGGGTGTAGGTGATGTCGTCAAGCAGGATGGTGTATTGGTCGCTCACGTTGAAGTGCCGGATGGCGATGTATCCCTCGGCACCGGCGTATGCGCTCAGGTCCACCTCGTAGTGTGTGAAGTCGTGTGTGGCCACGAACTCCTCGCTCACCTGTGTGAAGGTGGCGGGGTCGGTAGCGCTCTCGGTCGATACATACACGGCGAAGTGCTCGTTGAAGTAGGTCTTATCTTGTCCGGCAACCCAGAAGGTGAAGGTGCCGTCGAGTTTCGCCAGGGGCGACACCAGCCAGTTGTCGGGTGTCAGCGCGCCCACGCCGTTGCGGTAGCTTTCCGAATAGGCCACGCCGTCGCCGCTGTTGGTGTTCATCACTGTGCCTTCCCCGCCGTTCTGGTGCCGCATCCATACGTTTCCGTCGCCGTCGGCGTCGATTGATGTCCAGCCGCCCATGCCTTTCTCAAAGTCTTCGGTCACCTCCAGCGGCTCGCCTGCGGGTGCTGTCCATGTCAGTTCCACACCGCCTTCCTGGTCGGTGGCTGCGAGTGTGGTGGGTGCCAGAGCCTCAGAGGGCACGATGCTGATGGCAGCCTCTGCGCTGTTGTCGCTGGTGTCCATGTCGGCGGCATAGTCCACCTGCACTTTGATGTTGATGTCCTTGCCCTCGTCAAACACGGTGGTGTTGAGCGTGGCGTCGAACGTCTTCATGGCGAAGGTGGCCAGCGGCTCGCTGACTGTCTGTTGCAGCAGCGGCTGGTCGTCGGCGGTGATGGTCACGGTATATCCCTGTGCGGCCTGCTCGCCGTAGTTCTTCACGATGGCGGTGATGGTGCCCGACTCGCCGGCTGTGATCTGCATCGGTCCTTGTACGGCCAAGCTCAGGTTGTCGGCCATGAAGTCCATGATGTGGATGTTGTCGATGAAGAGCGCATCGCCGTAGGTCTCGATGTCGCCGAAGAAGTCGATGACGGTGGGGTTGACAAACTCGGCGGTGATACTGATCTGCGAGTAGCGTCCGCCCTGCAGGGTGTTGAGCGGCACCTGCACGGTGGCGTAGCCGTTGCTGTTGATGCTGGCGGTCTGTATGAGCGTCTGTTCCTGTCCGTCGGTGATGCCGTAGATGTTCACCTGGCTGATGCCGAAGCCGATGACGTCGAAGGTCAGCGTCGGTTTGGTAGCCCCTTTCAGGTTGAGCTTGCCTGAGTTGAGATATACCTCGCCCGCCTCGGTGGCCAGCAGGGCCACGGCGCTGCCGTCGCCGTCTGAGGCTTCGGTGGCGCCCATCATGGTGGCGTTAGTGTCCCAGAAATAGTGTGTCGAGTTGTCGGTGAATCCTTCCTCCAAGGGCAGGTCATAGGGCGTGCCCACGAGCAGTCCGGTAGTGGTGTTGTTGTTGTCGCCGCCCTCGTTCTTGGTCTCCACCACCCAGTATTCGTACTGTTGGTCGCCCTGGTCGGTGTCGTCGTAGGGGATTTCGAAGGTGTCGCCGTCGGTCACGGTGCCGAGCACCTCACTCATCACGAGCTGCGGTCCGAACCATCCCTCCTCCACGGTCACGTTCCATATCACGTATTCCACTTCGGTCGGGTCCACATATCCGCCGTTCAGTCCGGTGGTGCCCACCTTGTCCCATTTCAGCGTCACGCTGTTCTGGTGGTCGATGGCGATGAGGTTTTGCACGGGCATGGGAGCGTCAACGCCCACATATACGGTTGTCGGTTCGCTCTTCAGGCCGCTGCCGTCGGCATTGTAGGGGATGGCCATATAGGTATAGGTGCCGCTCACGCCGGTGTTGTCGGTATAGGTGGCGTTGGTGCCGGGTGCCACGTCGGTCACTTCGCCCACCATCTCGCCGTCGCGCAGTATCTCAATGCGGGTCACGTTGGCGGTCAGCGTGCTGCCATCTACGGCCGTGGTGGGAGCTGTCACGGTGATGATGGCCTCGCGTGCGCCGTTCTCGCCGGCCTCGGCGGTGATGAGGGGGGCGGCGGGTGCCGTGGCCTCAGGTCCGAAGTCGATGGCGAAGCGGTTGAGTGTCAGGTGGTCCATGTCGGCATCGCTGATGGCGTGCACGGCGATGTAATAGACACCGTCGTCGGCCACGGTGAATGTTGCCTCATAGTCATGGCCGGCATCGTCGGTCTCGTTCACCACGGTGGGTTCGATGATGATGGTGTCCATACTCTCGGGCGTGCCCTCTTTGCCGATGACCACCTCCAGGCGCTCATCGTAGCCGGTGGTCAGCGCGTTGACGGTCAGGTTGTAGTACTTGCCTGCGGTCAGCCGGATGGGCGGTGCCACCAGGTAGTCGTCGGCGGCGTTGTCGCTGCTGTAAGCATAGCAGGTGCGGTAGTAGTCCTCATAGCTCCAGGTGCTGCCGTCGCCGTTGGCATCAATCACGTTGAAGGCACTGAAGTCGGCCTCGCCGGTCAGGTCGGCGGAGTAGGGCACGTCGAGCGTGGCGCTCATGAATACCGTCACCTCCAGGCTCGGTTCGCTGTTGCCGTAGTCGTTGTGTGCGGTGGCCTGGTAGGTATGGCGCCCGATGGTCAGGTCGCTGGCATTGTCGGTGTAGTTGAGTGCCGTGCCCGGAGCCACGTCGGTGAAGGTGTGTATCACGTTGCCGTCGCGCGTCAGGTCGATGCTGATGTTGCCGGTCAGTGCCTCGCCGCTGATGTTGGTGCTGGGTGCGGTCAGGGTGATGCTGGCCTCGAGCACATCGGGCACGGCGGTGGCGGTCAGGTCGGCCACGGCTTGCGGTGCCCTGGTGTCGAGCTCCTCTACGCGGATATTGTCGGCATAGGCGAAGTAGTGGTTGGCATCCGAGATGGCGTGTATGCCGAAGTAGTAATAGCCGCTCGTCTCCACTTGGAAGAGGTCGCTCTTCAGCGTCTTGTTGTCCTGCCACAGCACGTCGGTGGGGGCTATCACCTGCTGGGTCATGGCCTCGGGTGTCTTGTCGGTGCCCGTGAGCACCTCGATGCGCTCGTCGTCGCCGCGGTTGCGCGTATCGAAACTCATGCGGTAGGCCTTGCCGGCTTCCAGTCGGATGGCGGGCGACATGAGCCAGTCGTCGGCGTTGTTGTCGGGACTGTACATGTAGCGTGCAAACCAGTCGTCATCGGTGTTGGTGACGAAGTTCCATGTGCAGTCGTCGCCGTTGGCATCAATGACGGTGTATGAATATTGGTCGGCGGTGGCGCTGAAGTCGGTGAAGTAGGGCAGTTCATCTACATGCGTCACGATATGTACCTTCTTCCACTGCGTCTCGGCGTCGCCCACACCGGTGTATGCGTTGACGTCGTCGTAGAAGAGTCCCATGAAGTATGCGTCGCCGCTGCCATCGAACGCCGACGACCCTTGCAGGGTGATGGTCTCGCCGTCGATGACGAAGGTGAAGGCATCGGCATAGTCGTCGGCGGCGACGACGGTGCCGTCGGTCTTCATCACGCCCCAGTGCAGGCTCACGGTGGTGGTGTAGTTATAGTCGAAGTCGACGATCTGGCCGGTGGGGATGGTGATGGTGTTGCCCGTCTTCGTTCCTTTCACCCATGTATTGGCGGGGTAGGCCGAGATGATGTTGTTCACATAGATGGTGCCGTCGCTGCACTCCACCATCTCCAGGCCTCCTGCCTGGCTGCCGGTCAGGCGGTCGCCGTATTCCACGTAGTAGCTGGTGCCGCTGCGCTCATAGAGCGAGGCTTCGCCCTTGGCGGGTTGGTAGATGCCGCCCCACTCGCTGGGCACCTCGCCCTCGGCCTCGCCGGCGCGGCGGGGTGCCTTGGCGCGTGTCTGCGGTCGGCTGTTGCGCAGCTGTTTCGTTTGTCCAGTCGTTTTTCCTTTGCTTTTGATGTCAGTCTTCCCTTGCACCTCGTGTTTCTGTGCTTTGGTGGCTCTCATCTTGGCGAAGTCGGCCGCTTTTACGGCTTTCGTGTCAGGCTTCTGTGTGGCAATGACCCTGCCTGCCGTGGCTTTGCGTGCCATCGTCTGTGCCTGTGCGGGGATGGCGCAGAGCAGTGCGACCAAAAGCCCTAAGAGAGTAATTTTTTTACACATATACAAATAGTTTTATAGAAAATGTCAGACAAAAGTAGTGATTTGTAGCAAAACGGCCAAATAATCTTTCAAAAAATCACGCTTTTACCCGAAAATGTTTTGCGTTGTCAGACAAATGCCGTAACTTTGTTGTCGCTATGGCAAAAGAACAGTCAGCTGTCAGGGAACGGCAGCGCACCGACCTGCGTGAGCCGCGCCGCTACAAGGTAACCATCTACAACGACGACTTCACCACGATGGACTTCGTGGTGAAGGTGCTCAAATGGGTGTTTTTCAAAAAGGAAGAAGAGGCGCAGGCGCTCATGCTCAAGGTGCATCGCGCCGGACAGGCCGTCGTGGGCGTATATAGCTACGACGTGGCCGTGTCGAAGGTGCGCCGGGCCACCCAGATGGCACGCGACGAGGGATACCCCCTCCGCTTGACGTGCGAGCCGGAGTAGGAGCCTTTTCCGGGTTCTTCGGGTTTTCCGGATATTCCGGATATTCCGGATTCTCCGGATTTCAGGTGCTCGGAGCATATCTCCTGCCTCTTGCCCCCTGCCCCCTGCCCCAAAACCATTCCCCTGCCCCCTGCCCCCAAAACATCTCCTGCCCCCTGCCCCCAAAACATCTCCTGCCCCTGCCCCCAAACTATTCTCTTACCTCTTACCTCTCACCTCTCACCTCTAAGAGAACTACCCCAATGAGTGACCAATTAGAAAATACGACATTTGCCAACCAGGCATTCAAGGATGCCATGGATATCTATAAGCAATACCACCACGAGTTTCTTATGGTGGAGCATCTGGCGCTGGCCATCTGCCGGCAACAGCAGTTTAAGATGGCCTACGCCCTGTGCGGAGGCGATGCCGACGAGGTGGCCGACAGCCTGGAGACGTTTCTCGAACACCAGGAGAAGGTGCCCGACGACGTGGATGTGCCCTTCTCTACATCGGCACAGCTCGACGAGGTGCTCAACTGCGCCTACGAGTCGGTGCAGTTCTCCTCGGCCCAGGCCATGGACGTGCCCCATCTGGTGCGCGGCATCCTACGCCTCAACGACAGCGATGCCGCCTACTTCCTGCGTAAGTATATGATGGGCGGCGACACCGACCTGATGACCGCCGTCGTCAACGAGTATGGCAGTCAGGGTACGGATCCCGACGCCGATGAAGATGACCTGACGTTCGACAACGAACAGGACGGCGACGCCGACGCTGAGACCGAGGGCGACACACCGCCATGGCGGCAACTCGTGGTGCGGCTCAACGACACCGTGGCGCAGCACAACCCGCTCATCGGGCGCGAGGCCGAACTGGAGCGCACCATACAGGTGCTCTGCCGCAAAGAGAAGAACAATCCCCTGCACGTGGGCGAGTCGGGCGTGGGCAAGACGGCCCTGGTGCACGGACTGGCGGCACGCATCGAGGAGGGACGTGTGCCCGAACGCCTCAAGGGCAGCAGCATCTACCAGATAGACCTGGGCACGCTGCTGGCCGGCACGCAGTTCCGCGGCGACTTCGAGAAACGCCTGAAGATGATCATGGAGGGCATCAGTCAGGAACAGGCTCCCGTGGTCTATATCGACGAGATACACAACCTGGTGGGCGCCGGACAGACGGGTGAAGGGTCGATGGACGCGTCGAACATGCTCAAACCCTACCTCGAGGGCGGACATATCCGCTTCATCGGCAGTACCACCTACGAAGAGTACAACCGCTACTTCTCGCGCAGCAAGGGACTGGTGCGGCGCTTCCAGCAGATAGACATCGACGAGCCCACGGCCGAGGAGACGGTGAAGATCATCGAGGGACTGCGGCCCGGCTACGAGGCTTTCCACCATGTCAGCTACGACGATGATGTCATCCCCTTTGCCGTCGAGGCCAGCGCCAAGTATATCAACGACCGCTTCCTGCCCGACAAGGCCATCGACCTGATCGACGAGGCGGGCGCCTACCGCGAGATACACCCGCTACAGGGGGAGCGGCAGACCGTGGGCCGACAACTCATCACCGACATCCTGGCCAAGATATGCAAGGTGGATGCCATGGCGATGAAAGACGACGACACGGCGGTGCTCGAGACGCTTCGCGAGCGCATCACCGCACAGATATACGGACAAGACGAGGCCGTGACGCAGGTGGTCGAGGCGGTGCAGATGTCGAAGGCCGGACTGCTCGACGACAACAAACCGCTGGCGTCGCTGCTCTTCGTGGGACCCACGGGCGTGGGCAAGACCGAGGTGGCACGCGTGCTGGCACGCGAACTGGGCATCGAACTGGTGCGGTTCGACATGAGCGAATATACCGAGAAGCATACCGTGGCCAAACTCATCGGCTCACCGGCCGGATATGTGGGATATGAAGACGGCGGACTGCTTACCGACGCCATCCGCAAGACACCCAACTGCGTGCTCCTGCTCGACGAGATTGAGAAGGCGCACCAAGACATCTACAACATCCTCCTGCAGGTGATGGACTATGCGAAGTTGACCGACAACAAAGGGCGCAAGGCCGACTTCCGCAACGTGGTGCTCATCATGACGTCGAACGCCGGTGCGCAGTACGCCTCGCAGGCCTCGATTGGCTTCGGTGGCAACGTGTCGCGCGGCGAGGCGATGCTCAGGCAGGTGAAGAAGACGTTCAAGCCCGAGTTCCTCAACCGACTCTCCGGACAGGTGGTGTTCCACGACATGGACCGCACCATGGCCACGATGATTCTCGACAAGAAACTGCGTGAGTTGCAAGCTAAGCTCACCGCGAAGAACGTGACGATGACACTCACGCCCGAGGCGCACGACTACCTGCTCCGTGAGGGCTTCACACGCGAATACGGCGCCCGCGAGATGGACCGCGTCATCGCGCAGCGGCTCAAACCTCTGCTTATGCGCGAAATCCTCTTCGGACGGCTCAAAGACGGAGGAGAGGTGTCTGTGAACTTAAGCCCCCTCTCCGACTCTCCCCGAGGGGAGAGTGTAGTTACTCTACAATTATCGTCTTCACCATTAGAAGGAAACGGCGAGGGGACAATTTCCCCCTCGGGGGATTAAGGGGGGCTTATGGTATTCCAACTAGATAATGAATTATGGTTTCCCGATCCCCGCCTGGGCGAGGACGACGGACTGATAGCCGTGGGTGGCGACCTGAGCGTCGATCGCCTGCTGCTGGCGTATAGCTATGGCTTCTTCCCGTGGTATGCCTTCCGCTACCGCGAGCAGATACACTGGTATTGTCCTATGCAGCGGTTTGTCATCTTCCCCGGCGAGATACATGTGTCGCACTCCATGCGCACGCTGATGCACAAAGAGCGCTACCGCATGAGCATCAACGAGGATTTTGAGGGCGTCATCCATCAGTGCAGCCAACTGCGCATCAGCGAGGAGGGTGCTTGGCTGGGCGAGGAGATGATACACGCCTATACCCAGCTGCACCGGCAGGGCTTTGCCGCGTCGGTCGAGGTGTGGGATGGCGACCGCCTGGTGGGCGGTCTGTATGGTGTGGCCATCGGGCGTGGCTTCTTCGGCGAGAGCATGTTCTCGCTGGTGCCCAGCGCCAGCAAGTTGGCACTCATCCACCTGGCCCGTGTCTTTGGCGACGGTGGCGGCGTATTGATCGACTGCCAGTTCGAGACCCCCCACCTGCGCTCCATGGGCGGCCGCTTCATCCCCTACGACGAGTATATGCGGCTGCTCCAAATGCGCGATGCCGACCAGAAAGATAAAGGGAGGGGCTCTTTTTAACTCGCTGTCGCTCGTGCGGGCGGGCACGGTGACCCGCCCCTACAACGTGGCATATCTCCTGTACCTTGCCGCCGAACTAACCACTGAGGGTGTGTCATATTAAATTAAATATACAACGGATTTTGCGGATTTCACAGATGCTTGTTATTGCTGATAATCAGCAATTTGTAAATCCGTGAAATCCGCGAAATCCGTTGTTGAGGAGAAATCCAAGTGTTTTGACACACCCTCCAGGGGGTGGGTCTGGCGGGTCTGCTTGTTGAGCCTTATTTGATCCTCTCAAAATACGTGATAATCTCCTCCCATGTCTTGAATGTGTCGGAGCCGTGTTGGACGACGGTGCCCATAAACTTGTCGCACGGCTCACGAGAGATGAGGAAGTCGCCTATCAGCAGTTCGGGTTGGTTGCTGTAGATGATGTGGTTGTAGGCCGGCACGTTGATATACTCCTCGGCCCACGCCACGATGTCGCCGCTCACCTGACTGGAATAGAGCGGCATGGGAGCCACGATATACACGTTGTATGTCTCAATCAGGTGTCGGAAAGCCTTCTGTGCGCTCGCCACAGGCATCTGTCGGCTGTCGATGAGCGTGTCGGTGGTGATGTAGGCCACAGGCCGGTCGTAGCCGCGTTGGCGGTCGTCGATCCAGCGGATGACGGGCATCACCGACTGCATATACGAGCGGTCGTCCATGCGGTGCTCGCCGTGGAAATGGATGGCGGTGGGGTAGTGGGCGTGGAAGAGGTCGTAGGTATCTACCAGATTGTCTTGGTCGCCGAAGAGACCCACCACGCGCCGCCGCTCGTCGTCGTTCACGCCGCTAAAACAATGTGTGGTGATGTCTTTGTATTCCTTCACCATCGCCTTGGTCACGATGAAGTCTTGTATGCCGTCCTTGCGCGGGTTGAAAAACTTCTGTGCGCCCGTCATGCCGTGGCTCACCATCGTGTCGCCTATCTGCAGCGCCGGGTTGATGAGGATGCGGTCGTAGCCGTAGAGCATCTCAGCATACATGCCTCCCATCGAGGTGCCGATGATGAGGTCGGGCTGTTCGCGCTCGCACATCTCACGCAGCATCGCGAGGGCTTCCTGCGGGTGCAGGGGAACATCCTCGGCTACCACCGTGGCATTGCAGAGCACTTCGCGCAACCGATGCACGGTGCCCGTCTGTGCCGACGAACCGAAGCCATGCACATACATCACTTTCTTGCCCGACATCAGGTCGGGAAACTGTTTGATATAGGGATTTTCCATAGTTATAAGCCCCCCTCTTATCCCCCGAGGGGGAAGACCGAAACAGGGGCAAGGGTCTTAGGAGCCCCCTTCTTATCGAGCCCCCTCTTATCCCCCGAGGGGGAAGACCGAAACCCGAGGGGGAAGACCGAACCAGGGGCAAGGTACCTACTCCCCTCCCTCGGGAGGGGTTGGGGGTGGGGCTTTCCTTACAGGGTCGCACGTCAGGTCGCAGCCCAGTTTTTTGAGTATCTTGCGGTCTATCTCGCTCAGCATCACCGTGCAGTGTATCTGCAGACCACGCAGTTGCGGCAGACTCTCGAGTGCGCGGCGGCAGTTGTCGTCGTGCAATGACAGCACCGAGAGCGCCACGAGCACCTCGTCGGTGTGCAGACGCGGGTTGCGCCCGCCCAGATATTCTATCTTCGTCTTCTGGATAGGTTCGATCATGCTCTGCGGGATGAGCTTCACCTCATGGTCGATGCCTGCCAGGTGCTTCGTCACGTTGAGCAGCAGGGCGGCACAGCAGCCTAAGAGCGGACTCGACTGCGAGGTGATGATGGTGCCGTCGGCCAGTTCGATGGCCGCCGAGGTGTGACCGCTGAGCCGTTTGCGCTCGTTGGCAGCCACCGTGGTGTGGCGGTCGCCGGTCGAGATCTTCAGTTGGTTGAACAGCATCTGTATCTTGTGTACCTCGCTGTCGTTGCAAGCCCCGTCGGCCAGTTTGTTGGTCGCGGCGTAGTAGCGCCGGATGATCTCGTCTTTCGAGGCCTTACAGCACACGGCATCGTCAGAGATGCAGAATCCCACCATGTTGACCCCCATGTCGGTAGGCGACTTATAGGGGTTGGAGCCGTAGATGCCCTCGAACAGGGCATTGAGCACGGGGAAGATCTCGATGTCGCGGTTGTAGTTGACGGCCACCTTGCCGTAGGCGTCGAGGTGGAAGGGGTCGATCATGTTCACGTCGTTCAGGTCGGCCGTGGCTGCCTCGTAGGCCACGTTGACGGGGTGCTTCAGTGGCAGGCTCCATACGGGGAAAGTCTCGAACTTGGCGTATCCGGCCCGCACGCCGCGTTTGTTCTCGCCGTAGAGCTGGCTCAGGCACACCGCCATCTTGCCGCTGCCCGGACCGGGAGCGGTGACGATGACCAGCGGTCGCTCGGTCTCTACGAAGTCGTTCTTGCCGAAGCCCTCGTCGGATGCGATGAGGGCCACGTTGTGTGGGTATCCCTCGATGAGGTAGTGGTAATAGGTCTTGATGCCCATGCGTTGGAGCCGCGTGCGGAAGTTGTCGGCAGCCCGCTGTCCGGAGTAGTGTGTGATGACCACCGAGCCCACGAAGAATCCGCGTCCGATGAAGGCGTCGCGCAGTCGCAGCACGTCTTCGTCGTAGGTGATGCCCAGGTCGGCGCGTGTCTTGTTGGCCTCGATGTCTTCGGCGCTGATGACGATGACGATCTCGATGCTCTCGGCCAACTGTTGCAGCATGCTCAGTTTGCTGTCGGGCTTGAAGCCGGGCAGCACGCGCGAGGCGTGGTGGTCGTCGAACAGCTTGCCGCCCAGTTCGAGATATAGTTTGCCACCGAATTCCGAGATGCGCTCCCGGATATGCTCAGACTGTATCTTCACATATTTGTTGTTGTCGAAACCTATTTCCATAATACCTTAAAAAAATATATCAACTATTTGTCATTGTAATCATCGTGTTCAACTGTACTGTTGTCATAACAATCTTACAATAATTTTTTGCAAAGGTAAGTGTTTTTTCCTGAAAATGCAAATTAAAATAATTATTCTAACTTTTATATGTACTTTGTTGATATGATATAACTATTCGCATGAAAGTGTTATTTTTGCTGCTGGCAATCCTTTTGCGGCGACGGTCAGCGTCGATTTCCCCCGTTTTCCTATGCTGCGCACCACGGCGAGGGCGCGTCCATGCCAGGCATGGTGCTGTGGGTCGTAGTAGGGGTCTTCGTCTTTGACGTCGGCGTTGCCCACGGCGAGCAGCGAGGCACTGCCGGTGGCCGACACCGTCAGCAGGTTGTCGGCGCCGGGCACCACTCGTCCTTCGCTGTCGATGATCTCGATGGTGATGAAGGCGAGCGACTGTCCGTCGGCCGTCAGACGGGTGCGGTCGGCTGTCAGGCGGATGGCGGCGGGTGCGCCGGCGGTGCAGATGTCGGTGTGCTGGCCGCCAGCCTCAGCCCGCAGCGTGCCTGGTCGGTAGGGCAGCGTGAATGTCGCTTTCATCTCTTGGGTGGGTTGCTCGCCGGCCAACTGCCCGTTGAGGTATAGTCTGACGCTCGGTTGCTGGCTATACACCTCCACCTCGATGGGCTTCCCCTCCCATCCCGGCCATGTCCAGCTCTCTTCGGTGGGCCAGGTGCCCCACATCGTCGTCTTCACTGTTCCGCGGTAGCCGTCGGGTTCGCGCACAGCCATGTAGAGGCTGCCGCCGTTCCAGAGCATGGAGCGGTAGTGGCTGATGGGCTTGCGCTGTCCGGTCAGGTCCACGTCGCCGCAATAGGCGGCGTGCCAGGGATAGAGGGGGCGTTCCCACGACTCGCCCGGCACCTCGCCCTCGTAATACCACCGTCCGATGCCCGACTCGCCCAGATAGTCGAGTCCCGTCCATACAAAGTCGCCGAGGATGTAGGGGTGGTCCATCGTGTGGCGATAGTTGCGCCATGCGTCGCGCGGAAAACTCTCCGTCTGCATCATCACCCGTTGTGGCACCCGCTCGTGATCGCTCTCGGCCTTGAAAATCATATAGTTATAGCCTACGATGTCGTGCTCGGCCGCCAAGGGGTCGTAGATGTCCCAGTCGCTGTCCCATGCTGCCAGGGCCGAGGTCACGGGCCGCTGCTGCGGGTCGATGGCATGGATGCGTCGTGCCATCTGGCGGGCGGTCTTCACCACCTCTATCTTCTTCCGTTCGATGACCTCGTTGCCGATGCTCCAACAGAAGACGCTGGGGTGCAGACGGTCGCGCAGCACCATCGCGTCGATGTCTTTCTGCCACCATTCGTCGATGAGCGTATGGTAGTCGTGGTCGTTCTTCTTCTCGCGCCATCCGTCGAACGCCTCGTCGATGACCAGCAGTCCCACCTCGTCGCATGCCCTGAGGAAAGCCTCCGAGGGCGGGTTGTGCGACGTGCGCACGGCATTGAAGCCGGCCTCTTTCATCAGGCGGGCTTTGCGGTACTCCGCGTCGTCGTATGCTGCGGCGCCAAGGATGCCGTTGTCGTGATGCAGACAGGCACCGTTCAACTTCAGGGGTTTGCCGTTGAGCCGCAGGCCGTTGTCAGCGTCATACTCCAGAGTGCGTATGCCGTAGCTCACCGTCAGGCAGTCGCCCCCCGGTGCTTCGAGCACGGTCTCGTAGAGGTAGGGGTCGTCGGGCGACCACAGCCGGGGTTGCTCCACCTGTATGGTGCGTGTCAGGGGCGAGGTGGAGCCGTCGTCGTGTATCACCGTCGCGCTGAGTTCTACATGGTGGCTGTCGGGTGTGTTCACCTGCACGCTCCAGTCGTCGATATAGGTCTTGGGGGTGGTCACGAGCCACACATGCCGGTAGATGCCCGACCCTGTGTACCAGCGGCAGTTCTTCTGCTGTGAGTTATCTACGCTCACCACAATCTCGTTGTCGCCGGTGGTCAGATAGGGGGTGGCATCTACCCAGAACGCGGAGTAGCCATAGGGCCAGCCTCCCGCCTCATGTCCGTTGACGAAGACCTTGGAGTGCATATATACGCCCTCGAAATACAGACGTATTTTCTTCCCCTCGTAGCCTTTGTGCAGTGTCAGCGTGCGTCGGTACCATCCCTTTCCGGTGGGCAGGTACGCGCCTTCGTTGCCTGCGGGGGTGTTGGCGTCAAACCGCTGCTGGATGCTCCAGTCGTGCGGCAGTGTGACGGCATGGCTTTTGGTGAAGTCGCTGTCGTTGAGCACGAACTGCCATTGGTCGTCGAGCAGTTGTTTGCGTGGGATGGGGTTGTTCTTGGCCGTCATGCCCGCCGGCATCAGCGCCGGCATCAGCGCCAGCAGCAGGATGAGCAGCGTGCCTCTTACTGTGAAATGATGGTTCGCTTTTGTCTTCATGTCTGATAGGGTTAGTTAGAATCTTCTTGGATGCAAAAGTACTGCTTATTCCATAATTATAAATGTTTTTTGTGCGTTTTTTTTGATTATATTTAGAGGTGTAACTAAATTTAGTTACAATGAGGGCATAACAATCAATGCGTTCATAAAAAAAGCTGTAGCCAGGGCATTAGGAATGGTCCCTTAGAGAGACTTTAGAGAGACGGACGGTCGGCCGGGTGGCGTATCGTCAAGCCCTTTTTCGACCGGTTGGGGAAAATATCTTGCCTCGGAGGACGGTTTTTACAAGAATATGCAGTAATTTTGCAGCCGAAAGAAGGGCGACAGGTTGTCGCCCGCTTCTTTTCATCATTTTTTTATCATATTCAGATGTACAAACCACAATTCAACAGGCGCCGTCCTATCCTTTTCAAGCATTTCATCAGAAAGGGATATGCCCTCTTTGCCTGTCTGGGTCGTGAGGTCGTCATCGGAGTGCTGAGCGTGGCCACCTTGCAGTCGGCCGCCGCGGCCACCTCCGATGTGAAAGACTCCGACGAGGAGCGCCCCGACACGACACTGACGGGCAGGGTGCACGAGCTCGATGAGATCGAGGTCACCGGCACGAGCGCACCGCTTGCCTTGGAGCAAGCGGCGAGAATGGTCACTGTACTGACGCGCGACGACATTCAGTCGGCGCCAGTGCAAAGTATTAACGATTTGCTGAAGTACGCCGTCGGCGTAGATGTGCGTCAGCGTGGCCCCATAGGCGCGCAGACCGACATCGGCATCCGGGGCAGCACCAGCGAGCAGATCACGATCCTGCTCAACGGCATCAACATCTGCGACCCGCAGACAGGTCACAATGCCTTTGACTTCCCCGTCGATCTGAGCGAGGTGGAGCGCATCGAGGTGCTCGAAGGCCCCGCCGGACGTGTCTATGGCACCTCGTCGCTCGTGGGGGCGGTCAATATCGTGACAAAAAGCCAGGCAAGCCTCACCCCCGGCCCCTCCCTTTCCGCTGGCGTTCGTGTAGAAGGTGGCAGTTATGGCTATCTCTCGGCCGGCGCACGGGCGAATGTGACACGTGGGGCGTGGAGCAACCAACTGAGCGGCAGCCTGACGCGCAGCGACGGTTACCTGCGGTCGTCGGCCGGACACCTCAACAGCGACTACCGCGGCGGCAAGGCGTTCTATCAGGGCCTCTACGACGATGCCTCGGTGCGACTGCAGTGGCACGCAGGACTGAGCACGAAGGGCTTCGGGTCGAACACGTTCTATAGCGCGAAGTTCGACGAGCAGTATGAGCGCACCACCAAACTATACACTGCCATCCAGGGCGAGAACAAGCACGGGTGGTTTCATTTCCATCCCTCGGTGTATTGGAACCGCAGTCACGACCGCTTCGAACTGATACGCGGCTCCGAAGAGAAGGTGCCTTACAACTACCACCGCACCGATGTGTTCGGCATCCATCTCAACAGCTATTTCGACTGGGTGCTCGGACGTACCGCCATCGGCGCTGAGTTTCGTAATGAAGACATCATCAGCGGCAACCTGGGCGAACCGCTGCATAGTCCCAAGCATATCCACGGCACCGACCGCGACTACCAATACGGACTCAACCGCTCCAACCTCTCTTTCCATCTGGAGCATAATGTGCTGCTCAGCCGCTTCACCCTCTCCGCCGGTTTCGTGGCAGTGAAAAACACGTGGAACGGCATGCCCTTTACCGTCTATCCCGGCGTGGATGCCAGTTACCGCATCGGCGACCACTGGAAGGTGTATGCCTCGTACAACTCGTCGCTGCGCATGCCGTCGTTCACCGAACTGTATTACAGCGTGGGCGGACATAAGGCCGACAAATACCTCAAACCCGAGGAGATGCGCGCCGTGGAGGGCGGCGTGAAATACACGTCGGCGGGCGTGACGGCCTCGGCCAGCGTCTTCCACCATCACCTGCGCAATATGATCGACTGGGTGCTCGACCCCACGGCCCCTGAACCCGTATGGGAGAGCGTGAACCGCACCAAGGTCAACACGCTGGGTTTTGAGCTCAGTGCCGCGTTCGATTGCCGTCGGCTGTGGCCCGCGCAGACGCTGCTCAAGTCATTCCAGATGGCCTACTGCTATATCGACCAAGACAAACCGGCGGTGGGACAGATGCAGACGCAGTCGAAGCTGGAGTATCTGCGGCATAAGCTGACCGCCTCGTTGCAGACGCACCTCTTCGCACGGCTCGACTTCGACGTGAAATACCGGATGCAGGAGCGCACCGGCACCTACACCACCACAGCAGGCGAGGTGCTGCCCTACGAGGCGTATGGCATCTTCGACGCCCGCCTGTCGTGGAACGCGCCGCGCTACACCCTCTATGTGGAAGCCAACAACCTCTTCGACCGCGACTGGATGGACTACGGCAACGTGCCTCAGCCCGGTCTGTGGGTGATGGCAGGGGTGAATGTGGAGTTTTAAGACCCACCCCCAGAGGGGTGTGTCAAAACACTTGGATTTCTCCTCAACAACGGATTTCGCGGATTTTACGGATTTACAACTTGCTGATTATCAGCAATAACAAAAATCTGTGAAATCTGTGAAATCCGTTGTCTATTGATTATGACACACCCTCAGTAGATAGTGTCGGGGCGGGGAAGAAGTGGTGGGAGATATACTCCGAGCGCGAATACGTGTAAGAACCCTCAACCCTAAACCCTCAACCCTCAACCTTATAAGGGCTGAAAATCGGACTTTTGCTGAAAGAAAACCCAGATTTACTGAAATAGTTTTACAGACTCATGTCTGTGCCTTACCTTTGCAGCGCAAAAGGAGGTGAGAGGTTCTCTTAGAGGTGAGAGGTAAGAGGTGAGAGGTAAGAGATATGCTGTCCAGGCTGTTCTTTTCCGTAGGTAGCGGCTTTGCCGCTACACCACCATGAATCCCAGCACGATGACTAATGTCCAAACTCCCAAACTCCCGAACTCCTCAACTCCCATCTATCAAAAACTTAAAAATCCAACGATTATGAAAAAGATTGTAATGATTTTAGCAATGGCGGCAACCGTGACTTTCGGTTATGCCCAGGATGACAAAAAATGTTGTGACAACTGCGACAAAAAGCAGCCACCTACCACCGAGCAGATGACACAGCGCATGGCTGAAGAACTGGGACTGAACGAACAACAGACGCAGCAACTGCAAGCACTCAACGCCGAATATGCCGATGTGCTGGCAGGACCGGGCGGACGCGGACACGGACCCCGTGGCGGGCGCGGTCATCATGGCGGGCGAGGACATCATGGCGGACAGCAGATGCCACCACAGATGGACGGTCAACAGCAAGACGGGCAAGGCTTCGGTCAGCGCCCCCAGATGAGCGACGAGCAGCGTGAAGAGATGCGTGCCAAGATGGAGCAGCGCAAGGCTAAGCGCGAGGAGTACGAGCAGAAGGTGCAGCAGATACTCACCAAAGAGCAATACGAGAAGATGCAGCAGATGCGCCCGCAGCGCGGTCAGCGTCCCGACGGCAGACGAGGGAAAAAAGATAAGAAATAGCCCCCCCTCATTCTTCCACGCTCAACGTGACTGTTGAGTTGAGGCCGCTCGGCATGGGCGGCCATTTTTCGTAGGTGGTCTTTTTATAGTTGATGTCAACGAAGTTGATCTCCTTGAACCGACGCCACTGCACGCCCTGACGGTCGAGGTGGGCGATGCGGTTGGCGGGCAGGTTGGTCACCTCGATGCGCAACTCGTTGTCGCCTCGGCGCAGGGCGTCGCCACAGTCGAGCGTGAACGGCACCGCCCAGGCGCAGCCGATGAACGTGCCGTTGATATACACCCGGGCACTCTCGCGCACGTCGCCCAGATGGATGCGCCAATGCTGCTGAGCCTCCTTCTTCGTCAGTCGGAAGGTCGTGGTATAGACACCCGTGCCCATCGTTACGCGCACGGAGTCGTCGTCGAGCGTCTCCCATGTCTGTAGGCTGTCGAGACGGAAGGTGCGGTTTACTGCGGGTGCCGACTCGATGAAGTGGAGCGACCAGGGGCGGTGGGTCAGGTCGATCTCGGCAGGCGTCTTCATGTCTTTCTTCCCTGTTTTTTTGTCGTTCCCCTTCATCTGCCTCTTGCTGTTATGCAGACAGTGGGTGTAGGGTTGGGGTGCCACACCGTCGCATGTTTTGAGGAATCGCGACTCGCCCGACCGCAGGCGGATATGTACCCCGTCGGTCGTGAACACCGCCTTGCTGCGACGGTCGGTCATCGGGTCGTACCAGTCGCCCTGTGTGTCGCTCACGGCCAGCGGTGCCACCGTGTCGATGTCATGGGGCGTGAGGTTGGCGATGAAGTAGAGGTGCCCGTCGGCGCAGGCTCGGCGGATGGCGCGCAGATGGCAGTCGCGCCGCATAGGTTCTGCCTTGGCGGCGCGGCTCATCCTCTCAGCGTCGAAGCCCCGGATGATGACGGCTCCCTGTCGTTGCAGACTGTCGAGGTGCGTCCGCAGGGCGTCGGTCATCCGTCCACTGCCGGGGATGACGAGCGCGTGGTAGCGGGTGCCGGCGGCGGTCTGCAGCATGCCGTCGCTGTAGGTGGTGTTGAGCAGGTAGCGGTCGCTGATATAGTCGCAGTCGTAGCCCAGGCTGTCTATCTGCATGACGGCGTGGATGAAGTCGGGCGCTTTCTCTTTCATCGAATGGATGTCAAACGGCATGAGCAGTCCCGCCTCGCCCTCGGTCAACCGCCTCCGCCACATATCATATACGGGCAGATAGACCAGAAAATCGTTGTCGGGGCGACCGGCTTGCAGCCGTTGCTGGCAGCGGTCGATATAGGTCATCAGGTAGGGGGCGTCGCGCCAGATGCTGTTGGTGGGACTCATATCGATCGAGGCGTAGAACTTCCATCCGGGCCATGGCTCGTCTTTCGGCGAGTAGGCGGCGCCATGGAAGAAGACATGGTTGACCCCGCAGGTGAACATCAGGTCGAGGTCGGGCTTCATCTGCGACAGCGACGTGCGGAAATGCTCGGTGAGCCAGGTGAACGTCTCGCTCGATGTGAGCGGCTTGCCCGTGATATGAGCCGCCGACGAGGCATATTTCAGCATCGACACATCGCTGTAGTTCTCGCGTGTCATGCCCGGGTCGGTGCGCAGGCCCTTGATGCCGAAGTCGGTCAGTCCGAAACCTTCTATCTCGGGCACATCCACCGCCGCATACAGGTCGATGAGATTGGCAGGCGACCCGTGGGCTTGGTTGCGTGTCTGCACGCCATGGCTGTGCGCCCAGTCGGTCCACTGCCGGGTGAAGTTCTCCAAGAGCAGGTCCGAGAGTGTCTCGCGGTAGTCGCAGAGCACTTGGTTGCCGTCATCGACCAGTCCGAGCAGTTCGCGCAGATGCTCTTCCAGACGGTAGCCGCGTCGGCGTGCGAACTCATCCAATAGGGTGGGGGTCCAGTTGGCGTGATATACCTCGTAGCTGTCGTTGAAGAAATAGTAGGGGTAGGGGGCACTTTTTGGGGGGCAGGGGGCAAGGGGCAAGGGGCAGGAGATTACCTCGCCGCGCAAGTAGGGACAGGGCGTGCCCTGTCCGTCGTATGCGTGGTGGCTATCTTGGTTGCGGACAGGGCACGCCCTGTCCCTACTTCCAAGCTTTAGCCCCTCAGCAGAGGACGGAGATGAGAGGTGAGAGAAATGGTTTTGTGCAGAGCCGTTTAATTGCGAATTGTCAATTGTGCATTGTGAATTGTCAATTCTGCATTGTGAATTGTGCATTGCACATTGTGCCGAATCAGCGAAGGCATGGTCGAAGCGGTCGAGGTAGTGGCGCACGGCTTGGCGCGAGAAGTGGTCGATGACGTAGCCCTCGCCGCCGGGAGCCGCCCGCTTCACCTTTTGGCGTGTGCGACTCTGGTAGAGTTGTATCACTTGTTCGTGTCGGCTGTCGAGCGGATAGCGGCGCTCGCACAGCAACTGGGCGTAGGGCCTCTCTTTCTCGGCGATGGCTTTCTTCGCGGGTGCGCCGGTCATGACGGTATCCACCACAAACACTGCCTTGCAGGCCGCCTCGTCAATCGTCACGAGCGGACCGCCGAAGGGCCATCCCGTACCGAGGTTCATGTCGGTGCGGATGCCGAGGCGACGTCCCTCGTCAATCACTGTCTGCATGGCATGCATCCAGCGCGGCGAGAGAAAGGGCAGTTCGTTGGCCTCGTTGCCTTTGACTCCGTAGAGGGGTGTGATCTCCACGGCCCCGATGCCGGCGTCGGCATATTGTTGCAGGCACCACCGCAGGTTGTCGTCATCGACGGCCGATCCCAGCCACCACCAGCGCACGCCCGCCTTGGTGGTGCTGAATGTGGTGTCGGCTCGTGCGTCGGCCACATTCATTGTTTGTGCCACGCCTTGGCCGCAAGTACATATCATCAGGACGAGGAAGAGGAATTTTTTCATGAGGGAGTGTTTTCTTTATTGGTTTGTCGTTGTGTTTTTGTGGCTGTTTGGCTGCCGGGTCAGGGTCGGGTCAAGGGACAGGCGGGTCAGGGGGACAGGTACTTTGACCCAGGATTGGGTCAAAGTACCTGTCCCCCTGACCCGCCCCTGATCCGGCTCTCATCTTGATCCGGCAATCCCCTAGTCCCTGGTTGCTATATCCAATTTAATAATCTCTGCACAATGCTATAGCTAATACATGAAACGCGCGACATCTGTCTCGGGCCGATATGATATTGGCGCATTACTTCCGCTGCGATTTTCTTTTGTAATTCTTTGTCCAATGATTGAAATGCAGCCAAGTGTTGGACGTTACTTTTTTGTAAAAGGGTATTTAAGACGAACTCGTCGGGTATCGCTTTTCTTTCATGCTCTATGTCAATGCATGGCACATCGTCAGGTAATGCCATGTTGACCAAATCTTGAAGCATCTTTGTGCCTATTCTTTTGAAGATCGGTTGAGTCGTGCAAACTCGAATTTCGGAAAATCCTAAGTAATCATTCCTCCAACTACTATATGGGTAATCTTCAACACATTGCGTAATTCCTGCTTTAACAGGGTTTTGGTGAATGTAACGGAAAAGTGTGAAAAAATATTGCATATCATCGCAGGGCTCACTTCTGTATCTGTCTTGAAACAAATGACCTATCCTTTCATATTTTTTATTAAAATAGAAAGCATAGCTGGAGGCAACGGACTTAATAATGTCACTTAGTTGCCAGCCTTTCTCTCTTAATAATAGGTGTATGTGGTTGGGCATTAGGCAATATGCGTATATGTGACAAGTGCAAATGGTCTGTGTGCGTGTCGGGTCAAGGGGACAGGTACTTTGACCCAATCCTGGGTCAAAGTACCTGTCCCCTTGACCCGACCTGTCCCCTTGACCCGACCTGTCCCCTTGCCCCGATTGTCCCACCAACTGGCTTGTCAGGCAGTCTTCATGTCCTTTTGGGCGTGAAGATAGTTTAGAAAGAATACTGACCAACGTCTGGTAGTCTTGGTCTTCTTCAAATATGTCTTGTCGGTTGACACCACGCAACATGACATGATAGATACCTGTTCCGCTTTGTTTTCTTGGCTGTCTGGGCATGGCTATTCAAGTAGTTGATTGTAATATGATAACGGAACATGATGTCGTTTATTTTGAAGAGGTAAAGATTCTTTCTTCAATGATTTGAGGGCGGGGCGATGTGTGGGTCAAGGGGGTCGGGTCAAGGGGGTCGGGTCAAGGGGACAGGTACTTTGACCCAATCCTGGGTCAAAGTACCTGTCCCCTTGACCCGACGTGCGATTCTGCATATGAAAAACGGTCGCCGATCATTATATTAAGTTCCATGAGCAAACTATTTATAGGATTCTCGCCCATTCCTATCCTGCCAAGGTGGATAAATTGACGGTATTCCATGATTTTTTGACATTTCGTTGAAAAAAAGTGTTTAAAAAACAATATTATAAAAAATTATGCTTACCTTTGTCGCCAAATTCTTTGCAAACTACTAATATTCATTTATATACTTAAAACAAATTTCTATGAACAAGCAAATTCAAAGATTGTTTGTCTTTGTCGGTATGCTGTTGGCATGTCTGACATGGACGACACGTGCGAATGCGTTCACAGACATCAAGGCCGACTTCCGTAATGGTAGTTTCTTCGCC
The DNA here is from genome assembly GCA_947165505.1 of uncultured Prevotellaceae bacterium. Classification (GTDB taxonomy): domain Bacteria; phylum Bacteroidota; class Bacteroidia; order Bacteroidales; family Bacteroidaceae; genus Prevotella. Next base: position 22,563 of record CAMVAT010000044.1, read on the forward strand.
GATGGCGAAAGCGGCACTTACGGATTGGCCGTAGGCACTGATGGGACTGTGACACGTGTTGCAGCTGACGATGCGAGCTCTGTAGCCACCATTACTGGAAAATTTCATAGTAATGATCATGGGCTGCAGAACTTTTCTGCTATTGTACCCGTGGAGGGTGCTGTGAAGATTACTTTCGGTACTTGTGCTTGGGGTGGAAACGTGACAGTGAAAGATGCAACTGGTGCCACTGTCACTACGTTCAACACCAATAATGGTGCATGTTATCACAACAACACGACCGAGAACGTGGTTTCTGGCTATTATAAGGTCAATGAGGCCACAACGCTGACCATCAGCGGAGGCTCTTACGTGCCTTACTTTGCCGTCGAGGCCGTTGACCCCTCAACGCTGGTTGAAGAGACTACCGTGACATTCTCGGCAGGAACAGCCGAGGGCGTTGCTCCTGCCGCCGTCAAGGCCGAGGTGGGTAGCAGCATTACACTGCCGCTCAACCGCACGCTTTACGTGGAAGGCTCGACAATGACAGGGTGGAGCGACGGCACGAATACTTATGCTCCCGGTGACAGTTATGAGATGACATCCGAGGATGTCACGCTCAACCCGGTATTCACCCAAAACACGGTGGCTTTCGCTGACCGCGAGTCGGAGGTGACCGCCATCTGGGACTTCCAACAGAAGAATGGCGCTCCCGTGCTGAACTATCAAAACAAAACGGGTATCTACGTCACACAGATTGAAGTGAATGGACAGACCATTGACTTTAAAATGGATTTTGACACCAATAATGGTGGCAAGTTGGCCAACGGTAGTTGGCAGGACTGGGCTCAGGTGAACAACGGCACCACCTTCACACTGCCCATGTACACGGGTACGGTGGTGACCACTTACTCGATGGGCGACAACAGCGCGACCACCTTTGCAGGTGGTACCGGCACCTATGCCAATTATGTCAACACCTACACCTACGAGGGCAGCGCCTCGACGATGAATATCGTCATCAGCGGCGGCACTTATTACCGCTGGGTGCAGGCCGTCTATCCCGTACCGTCGGGCGACGCACCTGTGGCCGTTGACGTGAACGTGGCCTTCTCGCTCGACGGTGTCGATTGCGCAGGCCAACTGGTTACCACTGGTGGCACTTATACTTCGGGTGATGACTTCACACTGCCCGTAGCTAACTATACCTTATATAAAGAGGGATACACCCTGACCGGATGGACCGACGGCACCAACGAGTATGAACTGGGTGCTACCGTCTCGCTCCCCGCCGAGGATGTCACCTTCACCCCCGTCTTCACCCAGAACAGCGTGAGCCTGGCCGACCGCACCGAGGCTGTGACTGTGAAGTTTGACTTCCAACGTAAAAATGGCGCTCCCACTGTTTCATATCAGAACCAGACTGGCATTTGGGTAACACAAGTTACAATTGATGGTAAGGCTATAGATGTGAAGGCTGATTTTGACACCAACAATGGTGGTAAGTTCGCCAACGGCAACTGGCCGGACTGGGCACAATTAAATGGTGGAACCACATGGACTGTTCCCTCGTGCAAGGGCGCTACCATCTCGATGGAGGCATTCAACAACATCACCACCACCACCATCGACGGACAGAGCGACTACACCCAGGGCAAGACCATCAGCTACACCATCGGCGGCTCGGCCGAGACGGTGGATGTGGTCATCGGTGATGGCACTTACTACCGTTACATCCAAGTGGTGCTGCCCGTGGTGCAGAGCCAGGGCGGTGCCTCGTTCGATAATGTGGCAGGCACCATCACATGGGCTGTGGGTAATGAGGCCGAGGCCGCCATCGCCGCTGATGCCGCCGCAGCCGTGTCTGCTACCAGCGTGAGCGTGGGCAGTGGCTTGTCAGTGAGTACGGCTTCCTATTCAGATGTCAATTCCGGGACGATGGTTAAATACCGCCCCTCTACCGGCAATGCCGGCAACGTGGAAGACGTGATGATTGAATATCGCGTAAAAGCTGCTGCCGGTGTCAAGTTCACACCTTCTACCGTCACGTTCAACGCCGTGAAGGTGGGTACCGACGGTGCCGCCACATCATGGGGCTATACCGCCGACGACGTGGTCAGCACAGTCACCGATATCGCTGCTGCTGACCTCATCCGCAACAACGGTGCCAACAGTGCTACGGCTCAGCTCACCCACACCGTGGATGTGTCGGCTGCCGGCGAGTGCGAGGTGTTTACCTTCCGCTACTACATCTCTAAGACGGCCAACAACAAAGACCAGTGCTTGGGCAACGTCATCATCAGCGGTACCTTCAACGGCACCGTGGCCGACGTGGAGAAATACACCCTCACCGTGGCTGCTGCTCCTGCCGAGGGCGGTACAGTGACCGCTTATCCCGCTGCCGACGAGTATGAGGAAGGCGAAGAGGTGACTCTGACCGCCACCGAGAACTTCGGTTACAACTTCGTCAACTGGACCGATGCCGAGGGCAACGAGGTATCTACCGACGCGAAGTTCAAATACACCGTCAGCGCCGCCGCTGAGCTGACCGCCAACTTCACCGCCGTGGAGACCTACGAACTGGCACTGTCCGTGGACGGCACCAACGACTACATGGTGACCGTCGATCCCGCTCCCACCGTGGTGGATGGCAAGAACATGTACGAGGCTGGCACCACCGTGGTGCTGACTGCCAACCAATATGAGGGCTTAGTGACCTTTAACAACTGGAGCGACAGCGACACCAACTCAGAGAAGACCATCACCATGAATGAGGATGTGACGCTGACCGCCACCTATTCCGAGGCCGACATCATCGCCGGTTGGGACTTCTACAACGTAGGCAACAACGGGCGTAAGGCCGACTTCTACGGCGAGGGCAACGACGCCACAGCTCTCAGCCTCGTCAACACCGCCAACGGTACCACCAGCGGATGGCTCGACAAATCGACCCTCAACCCCGGCAACAGCGGCTACGAGAGCTTCAAGGGCGCTGCCGTCAACTGGCGCACAGGTGCCTCCGAAGGCGACGTGGGCAATTACCACTGGCAGACGAAAGTGAACGCCGAGGCCTTCACCGACATCAAAGTGCAGTTCCAGATGCTCTACAACTTCAACGCCTACAAGACCTACAACGTGGAGTGGTCAACAGACGGCGAGACATGGGAGAACGCAGGCAGCATCACCATGGCAGGCGCCAAGAATGTGGCTTCGTTCAACGCGACGCTGCCCGAAGAGGCCAACAACCAGGCTGAGCTCTACATCCGCATGATCGCCGACAAGACATCTGAAGTGGATGGTACGGCTTCTAAGAACGACGGCAACGCACTGGCTATGTTCTTCATCACAGGCACACCCAAACTCGTGAACGACGGCATCGCTCCCGTGCTCAAATCGACCGTGCCTGCCGAAGGCGCTGACAATGCTTCTGCCACCGGTAAGATTGTGCTCACTTTCGATGAGAAGGTGAAGGTGGCCGATGGCACCATGGGTACACTTAATGGCGAAAGCCTCACTCCGACCGTGAGCGGCAAGACCGTGACCTTCGCTTACAAGGGTCTCGACTATGCCACTAACTACACCTTCGAACTGCCTGCCAACAGCGTGGCCGACCTGACCGACAACTACATGGACGAAGCCATCACCCTGTCGTTCACCACCATGGCTCGCCCGAGCGTGGAGAAGGGCCTCTACGACTTCATCGTGCCCGACGACGGTACTATCGTCGAGGCGATCACGGCTGCCGCTGCACGCAGCGACAAGAACGTGCGCTTCCGCATCTTCGTCAAGAACGGCGAATATACCATCCCGCTCTATGAGACCACGAAGACTTGCAACGAATACGAGGTAAAAGAGTGTATCACATTCATCAACAGCAGCAACATCTCGTTCATCGGTGAGAGCCGCGACGGCGTGGTCATCACCAATGGCATTCCCGCCGACGCTACCTTCGAAGGTAAGTACGGCACTACCAGCAAGTATGATGGTATCGGCAACAGCGATGTGTTCCAGATCGGAAGCAGCGTGTCGGGCCTCTACTGGCAAGACCTCACCGTATCTACCGGCATGGAGGATGCGCGCGGACGCGACATCGCCATCCAGGACAAGGGTACGAAGAATATCTACAAGAACGTGAAACTGCACGGCTATCAGGACACTTGGGACTCTAACAACGACAACGGTCTCTATTACTTCGAGGGCGGTATCGTGCGCGGACGCACTGACTTCCTCTGCGGTAAGGGCGACATCTTCTTCAATGGCGTGGAACTGCAACAGATTGCCGGCGGTTATGCCGCTGTGCCTTCTAAGCCCGCCAACATCGGATGGGTGTTCAAAGACTGCGTCATCAATGGCGACGGCAGTGGCGTCGACGGCAACTACACCCTCGGTCGTCCTTGGGGCAGTGGCACGCCCGTGGCTGTCTTCATCGACACGAAGATGAACGTGGTGCCCTCGGCCATCGGTTGGAGCGAGATGAGCGGCGGATGGCCCGCACGCTTCGCCGAGTATAACTCGACCACCGCTTCCGGCACGGTCATCGACCTCTCTGGACGTAAGACCACATTCGGCGACGGAAACACGAACAATCCCGAACTCACAGCCGAGGAGGCTGCCGCTTACAGCGATATGAGCGCGATGTACGGCGACTGGATGCCCACGCTCTATACTGAGCAGGCTCCCGTGCCCACCGACGTGATGATCACAGGCAACGTGCTCTCGTGGACGGGCAGCGAATACGCTCTGCTCTATGCCATCTGCAAGGACGGCAAGGTGGTTGACTTCACCACCGAGGAGACCTATACCCTCAACGACCTCAATGGCGAATACACCATCCGTGCCGCCAACGAGATGGGTGGTCTGAGCGAACAGTCTGAGGCTGCCATCGTGGCTCCGCAGACGGTCACCGTGACCATCACCAGCGCCGGTGCCGCTTCGTTCAGCAGCATCTATCCGCTCGACTTCACTGCCAGCGACGTGAGGGCATTCATCATCACCGGACGCGACGGAACGCTCTTCACCAAACAGGAACTGACCCAGGCCCCGGCCAACACCGGACTGCTCGTGGCTGCCGCTGAAGGCACATACGAGGTGCCCGTGGCCACCACCGCTGTGGAGCCTGTGGAGGGCAACATGCTGGTGGCTACCTCTACCGGCGCCTTCACCGTGGCCGAGGCTGACTATGGCTATGTGTATGGCTTCTTCCAGTCGGCTAAGACGGGTGCCATCGGATTCCAGAAGAAGAAGGTGGGATGGACTTGCGGCGAGAACAAGGCATATCTGCGCACTGAGACGGCAAGCGGTGCCGATGAGTTCATCTTCGACGTGGTCAGTGCCATCAGCACCATCCAGACCGACGGCGTGCAGGCCGACCAGCCTGTCTATAACCTCAACGGCCAGCGCGTGAACCGCTCGTACAAGGGCGTGGTCATCTCTGGCGGACAGAAACGGGTGAATAAATAATAAGCCTCACCCCCAACCCCTCTCCTACGGGAGAGGGGCGTAGATACCAAAACGACACCCCCGCTGCTCAATGGAGTAGCGGGGGTGTTGCTTTTTTTCTATAAATAGTATCTATCCTATCTGATAAACAGCAGTTCGCGGTATTTGGGCAGCGGCCAGAGCTCGTCGCTGACGATGAGCTCGAGCTTGTCTATCTGATAGCGTATCTCTTCCATCTTCGGGGCCACCGTGTCGTGATAGGCGATGGCTTTCTCGCGCTCTGAGACAATCTTGTTGGCCACCTTGCGCGCTTCCACCAGTTCCTCGACCATCACCTCGATGGCGCTGGTGCGCTCGGCTATCTCCTCGATGAGCTTGATATTGCGCGCGGAGAGCTTGCTGGCTTTCTCCGTAGAGAAGAAGGCCGACGAGAAGATGTCTTTCATGCCCTGCACATTGGCTATCAGTTCGCTCTGGTAGCGCGTGGCCACGGGGATGATATGGTTCATCGACAGGTCGCCCAGCACGCGTGCCTCTATCTGTATCTTCTTCGTATAGGTCTCCCATTTCACTTCGTTGCGGGCGGCCAGCTCCTTGCGGTTCATCACGCTCTGGCTCTCAAACATACGCACGGTGTCGTCGTCCAGATAACGGTCGAAGATGAGCGGACAGCTCTTCTCCACGTCCAGGCCGCGGCGGGCGGCTTCCTCCACCCACTCGTCGCTGTAGCCGTTGCCGTCGAAGTGGATGGGGCGGCAGGTCTTGATGTCGTCGCGCACCACGTCGATGATGGCGCTGGTCTGGTCCTGACCCTTGGCGATGAGGGCATCGACACGCCGTTTGAAGTCGGTCAGCGCCTCGGCCACGGCGGTGTTGAGCGCGATCATCGCACTGGCGCAGTTGGCCTCCGAACCCACGGCGCGGAACTCAAAGCGGTTGCCGGTGAAGGCGAAGGGCGACGTGCGGTTGCGGTCGGTGTTGTCGATGAGCAGTTCGGGTATCTCGGGGATGTCGAGTTCCATCTTCTGTTTGCCGGCGATGGTGAACAGGTCGTCTTTGTCTGCTTTCTCAATATGTTCCAGCAGTTCCGACACCTGCTGGCCGAGGAACGACGAGATGATGGCGGGCGGTGCCTCATTGGCGCCCAGACGGTGGGCGTTGGATGCCGACATGATGCTGGCCTTGAGCAGACCGTTGTGCCGCCATACGCCCATCAGCGTCTCGACGATGAAGGTCACGAAGCGCAGGTTCTGCTCGGCGGTCTTGCCGGGGGCATGCAGCAGCACGCCCGTGTCGGTGGTCAGGCTCCAGTTGTTGTGCTTGCCCGAGCCGTTGATGCCGGCGAAGGGCTTCTCGTGCAGCAGCACGCGGAAGCCGTGGCGGCGTGCCACCTTCTTCATCAGCGACATCAGCAGCATATTATGGTCGATGGCCAGGTTGGTCTCTTCGTAGATGGGGGCCAGTTCAAACTGGTTGGGCGCCACCTCGTTGTGGCGTGTCTTCACGGGGATGCCCAGTTCCAGCGCCTGCACCTCCAGGTCTTTCATGAAGGCTTGCACGCGGTCGGGGATGATGCCGAAATAGTGGTCGTCCATCTGCTGGTTCTTGGCCGAGTCGTGCCCCATCAGGGTGCGTCCGGTGAGCATCAGGTCGGGACGGGCTGAGTAGAGGTCCTCATCTACGAGGAAGTACTCCTGTTCCCATCCCAGGTTAGTGATCACCTTCTTCACCTCGGGGTCGAAGTAACGTGCCACGGCGGCTGCCGCCTCGCCCACGGCGCGCAGGGCGCGCTTCAGGGGCGCCTTATAGTCGAGCGCCTCGCCGCTGAAGGAGATGAAGATAGTGGGGATACAGAGCGTGTCGTCGATGATGAACACGGGCGAGGTGGGGTCCCAGGCCGAATAGCCGCGCGCCTCGAAGGTGCTGCGTATGCCGCCCGAGGGGAACGACGAGGCGTCGGGCTCTTGCTGCACCAGCAGCTTGCCGCTGAACTCCTCGATCATGCCGCCCTTGCCGTCGTGCTCGATGAAGGCGTCGTGCTTCTCGGCGGTGCCCTCGGT
>CAMVAT010000045.1 GCA_947165505.1 uncultured Prevotellaceae bacterium
GTGCGGGCGGGCACGGTGACCCGCCCCTACGGCGTGGAATGGCGGGCACGGTGACACGCCCCTACGGCGTGGAATGGCGGACACGGTGACACGCCCCTACAGCATGCAAGCCCTCCCATGGGAGGGTTGGGTGGGGAAAAAAGATTCCATATAAAATTTTTATCTCTCTGGTTTATAAATCGTATTTTTTATGTAATTTTGCACCCAAATCATTTATAATAAGCAAAATGGACTACAATTTCAGGGAAATAGAGAAGAAATGGCAACAGAAATGGGTGGAACAGAAAACCTACCAAGTGAAGGAAGATGAGCAAAAGAAAAAATTCTATGTGCTCAATATGTTCCCCTACCCCTCCGGCGCTGGACTGCACGTGGGACACCCCTTAGGATACATCTCAAGCGATATCTACGCACGATATAAACGACAACAGGGATTCAACGTGCTCAACCCCATGGGCTACGACGCCTACGGTCTGCCTGCCGAACAATACGCTATACAGACAGGACAACACCCTGCCATCACCACCAACCAGAATATCGCACGCTACCGCAGCCAGCTGGACAAGATAGGATTCTGCTTCGACTGGGACCGCGAGGTGCGCACCTGCGAACCAGGCTACTACCACTGGACACAGTGGGCCTTCCAGAAGATGTTCGCCTCGTACTACGACAACGCTTTGCAGAAAGCTCAACCCATCAGCCTGCTGGTGAAGCACCTGACGGAGAAAGGCACCGAAGGACTCGACGTGGCGTGCAGCGAAGAACTGACGCTGACCGCCGACCAGTGGAACGCCATGAACGAACAAGAGCAGCAACAGACGCTCATGAACTACCGCATCGCCTATCTGGGCGAGACGATGGTGAACTGGTGCGCCGGACTGGGCACCGTGCTGGCCAACGACGAGGTGGTGGACGGACTGAGCGTGCGCGGCGGTTATCCCGTGGTGCAGAAGAAGATGATGCAATGGTGCCTGCGTGTGTCGGCCTACGCTCAGCGGCTGCTCGACGGTCTCGACCATATCGACTGGACCGACTCGCTCAAAGAGACACAACGCAACTGGATAGGACGCTCGGAGGGTGCCGAGGTGGTGTTCCACGTGAAAGACAGCGATATCGACTTCACCATTTTCACCACACGCGCCGACACGATGTTCGGCGTCACCTTCATGGTGCTGGCGCCTGAGAGCGAATATGTGAGCATGGTGACCACCGACAGCCAGCGGCAAGCCGTGGAAGACTATGTGGCAGCTACTAAGAAACGCACCGAGCGCGAACGCATCGCCGACCGTAAGGTCACGGGCGTGTTCACCGGCTCGTATGCCATCAACCCCTTCACCGGCGAGGCTATCCCCATCTGGGTGAGCGACTATGTGCTGGCCGGATATGGCACGGGCGCTATCATGGCGGTGCCGGCGCACGACTCGCGCGACTATGCCTTCGCACGACACTTCAACCTGCCTGTCATTCCGCTCATCGAGGGATGCGACGTGAGCGAGGAGAGCTTCGACGCCAAAGAGGGCATCGTGTGCAACTCGCCACGCGACGGCGTCAAACCCTATATCGACTTCTCGCTCAACGGACTGACCGTGAAGGAGGCGATCGAAGCCACCAAGAAATACGTAAGGGAACATCACCTGGGCCGCGTGAAGGTGAACTACCGCCTGCGCGACGCTATCTTCTCGCGCCAGCGCTACTGGGGCGAGCCTTTCCCCGTCTATTATAAAGACGGCATGCCCTATATGATTCCCGAAGAGTGCCTGCCGCTACAACTGCCCGATATAGATGAATACAAACCCACGGAGACGGGCGAACCGCCACTGGGACATGCCAAGAAATGGGCATGGGACACACTCAGCAACAAGGTGGTGGATAAATCGCTCATCGACAATAAGACGGTATTCCCGCTGGAACTGAACACGATGCCGGGATTCGCCGGGTCGTCGGCCTACTACCTGCGCTATATGGACCCCAACAACACGCAGGCGCTGGTGTCGAAAGAGAAAGACCAGTACTGGCAGAACGTAGATCTGTATGTGGGCGGCACCGAACATGCTACCGGGCACCTCATCTACTCGCGGTTCTGGAATAAATTCCTCTTCGACCTGGGCGTGTCGTGCAAGGAGGAGCCGTTCCAGAAACTCGTCAACCAAGGTATGATTCAGGGACGAAGCAATTTCGTGTATCGCATCAACAACGACGAGGCCGACACACAGCCTACCTTCGTGTCGTACGGACTGAAAGACCAATACGATACTACCGAGATCCACGTCGATGTGAATATCGTGGAGAACGACATCCTCGACCAAGAGGCTTTCAAAGCATGGCGACCCGAATACGCCAACGCTCAGTTCATCCTCGAAGACGGCAAATATATCTGCGGATGGGCCATCGAGAAAATGTCGAAATCGATGTTCAACGTGGTCAACCCGGATATGATCGTCGAGAAATACGGCGCCGACACGCTGCGACTCTATGAGATGTTCCTCGGACCGATCACGCAAGCCAAACCCTGGGACACCAACGGCATCACCGGTTGCCAGAACTTCCTCAGACGTCTGTGGAACATCTTCGACAAGGCGCAGCTGTTCTGCACCGAGAAACCCGCTCAGAGCGAACCCTCGAAAGAGAGCCTCAAGAGCGTGCATAAACTCATCAAGAAAGTGAGCCAGGACATCGAGCAGTTCTCATACAACACCAGCATCGCGGCATTCATGACATGCGTGAATGAGTTGCGCGAACAGAAGTGCAACAACCTGCCGCTGCTGAAAAACCTCGTCGCGCTGGTGGCTCCCTTCGCTCCGCATATCGCAGAAGAGCTGTGGGAGGCTTACGGCGAGACGGGCAGCGTGTGCGACGCACCATGGCCTGCATGGAACGAGGATTACCTGAAGGAGGATGAGATGCAACTCACCATCTCGTTCAACGGCAAGGCGCGCTTCCAACTGCCCTTCGCCGTGGATGCTGACAACGACACCATTCAGCAGACGGTGCTCAACGACGAGAAGTCGCAGAAATACATCGCCGGCAAACAGGTCGTCAAAGTCATCATCGTGCCCAAACGCATGGTCAACGTGGTGGTGAAATAAAAAAGAAAGCCTCCCCCGTACCCCCTCCGATAGCAGACCCACCCCCTGCTCATGTAGGGACAGGGCACGCCCTGTCCGCAAGCACGGTGAGCGAAGCGAACACAAAAATCGCAACTCTGTTGCGTAAAATAATACTGCGACCGGCAGAAAAAGGGAGCAGTACCTTAATGAACGAGCGACGGGGAGGAGCGGTTAAGTCCCTTCCCAAGGATTGGGAAGGGATTTAGGGATAGGTTGGAAGCCCTCCCATGGGAGGGTTGGGTGGGGAAAAGATAATAGAGGATGGATTGCAAATCCATCTACTCTTTGCGGGTGGATTACAAATCCACCCGAACAGGCTTTCCCTTCGGCCGTCGACCGCTGGTTCCAGGTGAGCGAAGCGAACACAAAAATCGCAACTCTGTTGCGTAAAATAATACTGCGACCGGCAGAAAAAGGGAGCAGTACCTTAATGAACGAGCGACGGGGAGGAGCGGTTAAGTCCCTTCCCAGGGATTGGGAAGGGATTTAGGGATAGGTTGGAAGCCCTCCCATGGGAGGGTTGGGTGGGGAAAAGATAATAGAGGATGGATTGCAAATCCATCTACTCTTTGCGGGTGGATTGCAAATCCACCCGAACGGGGAGGAGCCGACCGATGGGTCCACCCGAACGGGAATCCACCCGAACGGACCCAAACGGAGGAAACGGAGGGCTGGGTGGGGAAAAAGAGGTGAGAGGTAAAAAACGACTGTGCTGTTTCCCCCTCGCAAAGAGGGGGAAGGGGGAAAGCCACTTTGTAACCTTACAATACTATGGATAGAAAACTGCTTCTGACTGAGGGAAAAGACTATCTGGGCATTACCTTCGGACTGTTGCTTTACTCGTTTGGCTTCACTTTCTTCCTGATGCCTTACGAGATTGTGACGGGAGGCGTGGCGGGTATCTCTGCCATCGTCTATTATGCCACGGCCTTCCCTAACTCTTATACCTATTTTCTGGTGAATGCGGCACTGCTGGCCATCGGACTGAAACTGCTGGGGTGGAAATTCTTGGTCAAGACCATCTATGCCATCCTGATGCTCACCTTCCTCTTGGAAGTGATGCGCGAGGCGGTGCCACTCGACGAGGAGGGCAACATGGTGAAGATTCTGGGCGAAGGACAAAACTTCATGTCGCTCGTCATCGGGTGTATCATGACGGGTAGCTCCCTGGGCATCGTGTTTCTGAACAACGGCAGCACGGGCGGCACGGATATCATCGCGGCATCGGTCAATAAGTTCCACAACATATCGCTCGGCACGGTGCTCATCTTCGTCGATTTCATCATCATCGGCAGCTGTTTCTTCATACCGCAGTTCGGCTCATACCTCGACCGCGCCCAGATGATCGTGTTCGGTTTCTGTACGATGATTATTGAGAATTTCATGCTCGACTTCATCATGAACCGCCAACGGCAGTCGGTGCAGTTTATGATCTTCTCTGAGAAATGGCAGGAGATAGCCTATCATATCGGCACGAAGATGAACCACGGCGTGACCATTCTCGACGGACATGGATGGTACACCGGACAGGAGCGCAAGGTGCTCTGTATCCTCGCCAAAAAGAATGAGAGCGTGATGATATTCCGCCTCATCAAGACCATCGACCCGCAGGCCTTCGTGAGCCAGAGCCTCGTCATCGGCGTCTATGGCGAAGGATTCGACGAGATGAAAGTGAAAAGCCTTAAACAAGAGGTGAGAGGTAAGAGGTGAGAGATATGCCACGAGCACTAAACACTGTACACTAAACACTCAACAACAAAAAAATGAAAATCATTTTTGCCACCAACAACGCACACAAACTCTCTGAGATACGGGATATACTGGGAGAGCAGTTCGACATCCTGTCGCTGAGCGACATCGGATGCCATGACGACATACCCGAGACGGCCGACACGCTGGAAGGCAACGCGCTGCTCAAAGCTCAATATATCACTGAGCACTATGGCATGAGTTGCTTTGCCGACGATACAGGCCTCGAAGTGGAGGCCCTGGGTGGTGCCCCCGGCATCTATTCGGCACGCTATGCCGGAGGCGAAGGACACGACAGCGAGGCCAATATGACAAAACTTTTGAAAGAATTAGGAGAAAATAACAATCGAAAGGCAAGATTTCGCACTGTCATCGCGTTATTAGAAGTGAATGACGGTGAGGTGACTAAACACCTCTTTGAGGGCATCGTCAACGGCAGCATCATACGCGAACGCAGAGGAACAGAGGGATTCGGCTACGACCCCATCTTCCAACCCGACGGCTACCAACAAACGTTCGCCGAACTGGGCATGGACATCAAAAACACCATCTCGCACCGGGCACGCGCCGTAAAAAAACTGGCGGAGTGGTTAGTAAATAAGAGGTGAGAGGTAAGAGAATACCGTCGGAGCAGGGGGCAAGGGGCAGGGGGCAGGAGATTACCTCGCCACGCATGTAGGGAAGAAGACCCACCCCCTACCCCTCCCTTGCAGGGAGGGGAGTGGTTACTCTCCAAAAGGGAATCATCACCCATGTAGGGACAGGGCGTGCCCTGTCCGCAAGCACGGTGAGCGAAGCGAACAAAAACAATCGCAACTCTGTTGCGTAAAATAATACTGCGACCGGCAGAAAAAGGGAGCAGTACCTTAATGAACGAGCGACGGGAAGGAGCGGTTAAGTCCCTTCCCAGGGATTGGGAAGGGATTTAGGGATGGGTTGGAAGCCCTCCCATGGGAGGGTTGGGTGGGGAAAAAAATAATAGTAGATGGATTACAAATCCATCTGTTCGTTGCGGGGGGATTGCAAATCCCCCCTAACAGGGATGGGTTGGAAGCCCTCCCATGGGAGGGTTGGGTGGGGAGAAGATAATAGAGAATGGATTACAAATCCATCTACTCTATACGGGGGGATTGCAAATCCCCCCGAACAGGGATGGGTTGGAAGCCCTCCCATGGGAGGGTTGGGTGGGGAGAAGATAATAGAGAATGGATTACAAATCCATCTACTCTATACGGGGGGATTGCAAATCCCCCCGAACAGAACGGCCGCCGACCGCTGGTTCCACCCGAACAGGTGTTGAATTATGAATTATCAATTGTGAATTATCAATTGTGAATTGTCAATTGTCAATTGTGAATTCTAAATCGTGAATTATAAAAATATGAGAAAGATATTTTTTATACTGCTATCTCTCTTTATGGCACTCTCAGCGAGAGCTGCCGACAATAACACATGGAAATGCTTTCCGGCATACGGACATATCACAGAAATACAACCGGCCGGAAACATCATCTATGTGCTCAGCAGCAAATACCTCTACGCATACAACACCAACGACGAGAGCATCACGACATATCATAAGCTCAACAGCCTGAGCGACTGCGGCATCGCACATATCGCATACTGCAAAAAAGCAAAAAAACTGGTTATCGTATATGACAACCAAAACATCGACCTGCTCGACGAACAAGGCAATGTCAGCAATATCTCATCGCTCTATATCAAGACCATCACAGGAAAAAACGTCAACAACATCATGGTTGATGGCGAATACGCATACCTGAACACCGAATTCGGCATCGTGAAACTGAATGTGACGAAAGCAGAAATCAGCGAGACCTACAACCTGGGGGCCAATGTGCTGTCGAGCGATATCTACCAAGGCGTTTTCTATGCCGCTACACAAAATGGCATCCTCAGGGCCGACACCAGCCACAACTTGCAGGATAAAAACGTATGGAACAAGGAGGCATCCATCAACGCCCTGGCACTGGCGCATGTGGGACAACAACTCTATGCCGTGGAAAACGGTAAACTCTATTACCAAGCAGAGAAAGGATCGTGGCAAGAACTGGCCACCACCTATATCAGTTATTTCTACTACGATGGCCAACGGCTGGTCATTGGCACCGATAAATACATTTATTTGCCCGATGAGCAGCGAAAAGTGTCGGTCTATGACCTGACCCAACCCCACAACTATATCGCCTACGACACGCAAAATAAATGCTTTTGGGGCGACCAGGCCGACGACCAACGACTCTTCTCCTTCCAAATAGATGAGGAGAAGATACTGCCCGCCACCACTACCGTGACTCACATCAAAACGCATATCAACCCCGACGGACCTAAAAGCAATGATATCTGCGCTATCAGATGGACCAACCAAAAACTATATACCGTGCCCGGCAACTTTGGTTTTACGGTGGAACTATCACGACCGGGACTCATACAAACCTTGGACAGCCAGGGCAACTGGACATTCATGGGCGATGGCGTGGCTGAAAAAACACAACATGAGTTTATCGACATCAACTGCATCGACGTCAACCCCAAAAACCCCTCGCAAATCATGGCGGGTGGCAGAAGCGGACTGTATGAGTTTCACGACGGTCAGTTTGTCAGGGAATATACCTTTGAAAACAGTCTGCTGGGCAGCGCTCTCGATGATTCTTACCCCGCCAATGCCCAGAAAAACTATACGCTGGTGCTGGGCATCAAATACGATGACAATGGCAACCTGTGGATCGCCAACAGCCAGTCAACAACAGGTAATATCTTCCAACTCAACTCCAATGGCGAGATGAACCGGCTCGACGCAGGATTCTCTGCCGACGACGCGGGATATATGAATTACCTGAAAGAGATGATGATAGACAGCCGCGGACTCATCTGGATGGTGAATACCAACAAATGTGCTGCCATCTGCATCGACACCCGACAAAACAGCTCTATCATCTATGATAACTTCACCAACCAAGACGGCACCAACTATCAGATAGACTTTATGAGGTTTATCAAAGAAGACAAGGAGGGGAATATATGGATAGGATGCAATGCCGGCGTGTTTGTCATCGAGAGCAAGGATGTCAATACAGGTGAAAAAATGGTGATGCAACAAATCAAAGTGCCACGCAACGACGGCACTAATTATGCCGACTACCTGATGAGCGGTATCGATGTGACGTGCATGGCCGTGGATGGTGCCAACCGTAAATGGATAGGCACCAGCAACAACGGACTCTACTTGATCAGTGCCGACAACTTCGTGCAAGAACAGCATTTTCTGGCCGAAAACAGTCCGCTGCTCTCTAACCATATTGAGTCGATAGACATCAACCACCAGACGGGAGAGGTGTTCATCGCTACCGACCTGGGACTGTGCTCCTATATGAGCAATGCCACCGAAGCCTACGAGGAAATGTCGAGCGACAATGTATATGCCTATCCCAACCCCGTGCAACCTGACTATACAGGCCCTATCACGGTCGTAGGACTGTCGTACAACGCTGATGTAAAGATTACCACCACCAACGGTGTGTTAGTGGCTCAGGGACGAAGCAATGGCGGTTCATTCACCTGGGACGGCAACGACCTGGGCGGACACCGCGTGGCCTCGGGCGTATATATGGTGCATACAGCCACTGCCGACGGAAAAAAAGGCACTGTCTGCAAAATCGCTATCGTGAACTGACCAGGGACTATTTACTTATTTTTCCGTCGTTTGATATCTGTATCACACTCCCCTTGATGTCGCTCTCGGTGAGTTGCTTGATTTCGCGTGCCACGGCATTCGAGGGATCTTTGCGCGGACCTACACCCTTCTGCTGCAAGAACGAATGAATCTGTCCCTCGATAAATTCTCCCTGACCGTTGATCTTAATCTCTACCACTGGCGCATAGGCCGAGATGCCCGTCAGGCTCATGCCGTATGGGGTGCAGAAATTGCCAAGGCTATAGGCGATGAAGTGGTTGTTGTATATCTCCATGGCACGCACCACATGAGGTCCGTGACCGAACACCACGTCGGCGCCGTTGTCGATGCAGAAATGGGCAAACTCACGCAGCGAACCACGGTCCTCGCCCAGAAACACCTCGGTGCCATAGGGCAGGTGGTTTTTGGTGCGACCCTCGGCACCACCATGGAAGGTGACGATGACGATGTCTGACTTCGTCTTCAGGTCGTCGATGATGCGCTTCACCGTCTTCAGGTCTTTATGCTTGAGCGTGTATTGGTTGTGTCCGAAGGCGCAGATGCCATAACGCACGCCGTTGAGCTCCACCACGGCCGACTCCTTCCTGCCCTCGATGCCTGAGTATTTGATGCCTTGCTGGTCGAGGCATTTCTCGGTATTGGCAATGCCTACGTCGCCGAAGTCCTTGGCATGGTTGTTGGCCATGCACAGATAGTCATAGCCCGCATCGGTGAGCAACGGCGCAAAACGCTCGGGCATGCGGAAAGCATACGTATTAGGACCGTTGCCCTTGCGCGAGGCTCCCTCGTCGCTCATAGCCCCTTCGAGATTGCCCAGGGCGATGTCGGCGGCCTGGGTGATGGCCTTGGTGTCTTTAAACAGGTCCTTGCCGTCGTTGGGGGGCAGTTGCACGGAGGGGAAGGTGGTGCCCATCATGATATCGCCGCACATGGCGACGGTGATGGTGTCGGGCATGTTCTCACGCTTCGGCTGCTCTTCCACTTCTGTGGGGTTGTCCACACTCTCTGTCACCACATCGGCCTTCTTCATTTCCGACGATGTGCACGACATAGATATCACGGCAAATATTGACAATAATAAGTATTTCATCCTTTAACTGCTTAACTACCAAAAAACATTTGGCCTAACTACTTAACTTCTTTAACTTCTTTAACTACTGGCTTCAACTCAATTCCAACATTCTATTGATGGGTTTCACCGCCTCGCGCGCCACGTCGGCATCCACATCCACCTCGGGCCACTCATATTTCAGCGTGTTGTAAATCTTGGCGAGGGTGTTCATCTTCATATACTGGCATTCATTGCAACTGCACCCTACCCCACCCTCTGATATCTCTGGCGGTACGGGGTAGAAGGTCTTACCCTCGCAGCGGCGCTCCATCTCGTGCAGGATGCCCGCCTCGGTAGCCACGATAAACTCCTTGCGGTCGCTCTCAATGGCATATTTCAGGATGACAGCCGTGCTGCCCACCACATCGGCGATG
This sequence comes from uncultured Prevotellaceae bacterium, assembly GCA_947165505.1. Taxonomy (GTDB): domain Bacteria; phylum Bacteroidota; class Bacteroidia; order Bacteroidales; family Bacteroidaceae; genus Prevotella. The sequence continues at coordinate 10,057 of CAMVAT010000045.1, forward strand.
GCCAGCACCGGTCCCTTACACTCGGGATGAGCCAGCACCAGGGCGTCGGGATGCTCTTTCTTGAGTTTGACGATCTCATCCACCGAGAAACGCTCATGCACATGGCAACCGCCGTTCCACAACAGCATGTTGCGGCCGGTGATGGCATTGATATAACTGCCGAGGTTATAGTCAGGACCGAATATGAGCTTGGCATCCTGAGGGAAGGTGTCAACAATCTTCTTGGCATTGCCCGAGGTGACCACGATGTCGGTCAGAGCCTTCACGGCGGCGGTGGTGTTCACATAGCTCACCACCTGATAGCCGGGATGCTCTTCCTTGTATTTCTTTAGGTCATCGGCACGGCACGAGTCGGCCAGCGAGCAACCGGCGTTGAGGTCGGGCACCAGCACCTTCTTGTCCGGACAGAGTATCTTATTGGTTTCGGCCATGAAATGCACGCCGCACATGACGATGATTTTGGCATCTGTCTTTGCCGCTTTCTGTGCCAGGGCCAAGGAGTCGCCGATGAAATCGGCTATGTCTTGTATCTCACCTTGTGTGTAATAGTGCGCCAGGATGATGGCGTTTTTCTCTTCACACATCTTGCGTATCTCTTTTTTCACATCTACGCCTTCTGGCACGGGGTCGTTGATATAACCTTGTCGCAACCATTCTTCTTTCAACATCATATATTTTTCTTTTATGGATTTTTTTAAAAAAGATTTTCAATAATAAGAGTAAAGGTGTGAATAGGTTGATAACTTTCGATGAAAAAAGTTGCATATTTCATTATTCACATCATCTGGCGGGTTATCCACCATGCGTGGGGATTGTTACTTGCAGTATATCAGTCGATAGCATATTTTATCCACCATTTCGCCTTTCGGTGCAAAGGTAATAAGTTTATATCTTTTTCCGATAAAAAAAGTGGAAAACTTTTGGATGAAGCAGGAATAATACCGTTAGTTTTGCCCGTTTTCGTCAATGCACACCATGGTGGTATTGTTTTCCACAATGATTTGAGTGAGTTTTCCACAGGGTTTTCCACAGTCGAATTTTGAGTTTTGAAGGGTGATTTTTGAGGTTTTCTATTTTTTTTCGTACTTTTGCAAGCAAAAGTAATCAAAGAGTGATTGAGATGGCAAAGAAAGAGAGTGAGAAGGGGCTGACCCCGATGATGAAACAGTTTTTTTCGCTGAAAGCCAAACATCCTGACGCGCTGATGCTCTTTCGGTGTGGCGATTTCTACGAGACCTATTGCGAGGATGCGGTGGCGGCGGCGAAGATTCTGGGTATCACACTGACCAAACGCAATAATGGCGGTACGTCGGGCTCAGCTGAGATGGCGGGATTCCCTCATCACGCTCTCGATACCTATCTGCCTAAACTGATACGTGCCGGACGGCGTGTGGCCATCTGCGACCAGTTGGAAGACCCTAAACTGACCAAGACACTCGTGAAACGGGGTATCACCGAACTGGTGACTCCCGGTGTGGCTATGAACGATAATGTGCTCAACTATAAGGAGAATAACTTCCTGGCGGCTGTGCATTTCGGTAAGGCGGCTTGCGGCGTGGCATTCCTGGATATCTCTACCGGCGAGTTTCTCACCGGACAGGGCACATACGACTACGTGGAGAAGCTACTGGATAATTTCCAACCCAAGGAGGTGCTCTACGACCGTGACCATAAGCATGACTTTGAGCGTTATTTCGGCAATAAATACTGTGTCTTTGAACTGGATGAATGGGTCTTCACCGAACAGACGGCGATGCAGAAATTGTTGTCTCACTTCAAAGTCAAGTCGCTGAAGGGGTTCGGCATCGATCATCTGAAGTCGGGCATCATCGCATCGGGAGCTATCCTGCAATATCTCGAGATCACACAACACACGCAGATCAACCATATCACATCGCTCGCTCGGATTGAAGAGGATAAATTCGTCAGACTGGATAAGTTCACCATCCGCTCGCTCGAACTGGTGCAGCCGATGCAGGAAGAGGGTTCGTCGCTGCTCAATGTCATCGATAAGACCATCACCCCGATGGGCAGCCGCTTGTTGCGCCGATGGCTCATCTTCCCGCTGAAGGATGTGCGCCCTATCGAGCAGCGTCTGGATGTGGTGGATTATTTCTTCCGTCAGCCCGATTTCCGTCAGTGCATCGACGAGCAGTTGCACCGTATCTGCGACTTAGAGCGCATCATCTCTAAGGTGGCAGCCGGACGGGTGTCGCCACGCGAGGTGGTGCAGTTGAAAGTGGCTCTGCAAGCCATCGAACCCATTAAAAATGTGTGCATGGCGGCCGACAATGAGGCGCTGCGGCGCATGGGCGAGCAAATCAACCTGTGCGCCTCGCTTCGCGACCGTATCGACCGTGAGGTGCAAAACGACCCGCCACTGATGGTGAATAAAGGCGACATCATCAAGCCGGGCGTGAACAGCGAATTGGATGAACTGCGGCAGATTGCCTATAGCGGCAAGGATTATCTGCTGAAGATACAAGAGCGCGAGGTGGCGCGGACGGGTATCAGTTCGCTGAAGATAGGTTACAACAATGTGTTCGGATATTACTTAGAGGTGCGCAATACCTTTAAGGATAAAGTGCCGCAGGAATGGGTGCGCAAACAAACCCTGGCGCAGGCCGAGCGCTATATCACTCAGGAACTGAAAGAATATGAGGAGAAGATTCTCGGTGCCGAAGATAAGATACTGGCGCTGGAGACTCGCCTGTTTAACGAGTTGGTGCTCTCCATGCAGGAATTTATCCCTGCCATACAGGTCAATGCCAATGTCATCTCGCAGATCGACTGTCTGCTCTCGTTTGCTCTCACTTCCGAGGAAAACGGATATATCCGTCCGATGATTGACGACAGCGAGGTCATCGACATCCATCAAGGACGGCACCCGGTCATCGAGACGCAGTTGCCTCTGGGCGAGCGGTATGTGCCTAATGATATCTATCTCGACAATGAGCGGCAGCAGATTATCATCATCACCGGACCTAATATGGCCGGTAAATCGGCTCTGTTGCGTCAGACGGCCCTCATTGTACTCATGGCGCAGATAGGATGTTTCGTGCCCGCAGAGAGCGCGAAAATAGGCCTGGTGGACAAAATTTTCACCCGCGTGGGCGCTTCAGATAATATTTCCGTGGGCGAATCCACCTTTATGGTCGAGATGACCGAGGCGGCGAATATCCTCAATAATGTGTCAACGCGCTCGCTGGTGCTCTTCGATGAGTTGGGCCGTGGCACCTCTACCTACGATGGCATCTCTATCGCCTGGGCTATCGTGGAGTATCTGCATGAGCATCCTCGTGCCCATGCGCGCACGCTCTTTGCCACTCACTACCATGAGTTGAACGAGATGGAGAAGCATTTCCCGCGCATCAAAAACTATAATGTGAGTGTGAAGGAGGTCGATCAGAAGGTCATCTTCCTGCGCAAATTAGAAAGGGGTGGCTCTGAACACTCTTTCGGTATTCATGTGGCTGAAATTGCGGGTATGCCGAAGAGCATCGTGAAGCGCGCCAATGTGATTCTGAAACAGTTAGAGGCCGACAATAGCAAGGTGGGCACCGTGGGTCGTCCAAATACTGAGGCTATCAGCCGGAGTCGTGAGGGCATGCAACTCAGTTTCATCCAGTTGGAGGATCCTGTGCTCTGTCAGATACGCGACGAGATTTTAGGACTCGACATCAACAACCTCACACCCATGGAGGCTCTCAACAAATTAGACCAAATCAAACATATCGTGACAGGAAAATAAATGTCTGAAGAGGGCTCTATTTTGAATGTTGAATTAACTTTCCGTTCCTAATTTTTTCAGCCATTTGCCACCCACCATGCAGGCGATGCCGAGGATGATGAAGGGGATGCTGAGCAACTGACCCATGTCGAGGGCCATGCCCTCTTCGAAGCTGACCTGATTCTCTTTGGTGAACTCTATGAAGAAACGAGCCGTGAAAATGAGCGTGAGACACAAGCCGAAGAAAAAGCCGGAACCCACCTGCTTACTTTGAGCTTTGAACTTTGAGCTTTGAACTTGATGATTTGATTCCTCTTGCTCCTTGCTCTTTGCTCCTTGCCCCTCAACTTGTTTACTTCTCTTATAGAAATACCAACCGATGAAGAAGAAGATGAAGTAGGCGATGGCCTCGTAGAGCTGGCCGGGATGGCGCGGGGCGTCGTTGAATCCGTGACCGGCATTCTCGAAGACGAAGGCCCAGGGCACATCGGTCACCTTGCCGATGATCTCAGAGTTCATCAGGTTGCCCAAGCGGATGAAGCAGGCGGTGATGGGGGTGGCAATGGCGATATTGTCGAGCACACGCCACAAGTTGACGTGTGTCTTGCGGTAGTAGAAATAGAGGGCTATCATCAGACCTAATGTGCCGCCATGTGAGGCCAGTCCCTCATAGCCGGTGAACTTCCATGAGCCATCGGCCATCTGGTGCATGGGGATGAACATCTCGAGGAAATGGGCTCCGCTGCTGAGGAAGTAGCCGGGTTCGTAAAACAGACAATGACCAAGACGGGCACCAATGAGGATGCCCAAAAAACAGTAGATGAACAAGGGGTCGAAATCCTTGTCCTTCAGTTTTTGGTCTTTGTAAAGATATTTTACTACAAAATAGGCTAATGCCAGTCCGACGAGCCAGCACAGGGAGTACCAGCGTACGGAGAAGGAGCCGATGCTAAAGGCTACCTCGCTTGGGTTCCAGATGATGTAGGATAGCATGCGCTTTCGCTAAATGATAAATGATAAATGATAAATGAGGAGTTTGGGAGTTTGGGAGTTTAGGAGTTTAGACATTAGTCATTGTGATGGAAGTAGGGACAGGGCGTGCCCTGTCCGTTAGCGGTCAGTTTCAGCATCTTGTTCGTCGGGATTTGCAATCCCGACGCATGGAATATCAGGATTTGTAATCCGAGAGTAGCATTGCAAATGCCTTTTGTTCTAACTCAGGTGGATTGCAAATGCTTTTTGTTCTATCTCAGGTGGATTGCAATTGGCTTTCCCTTCGGCCGCCGACCGCTGGTTCCACCTGAACTGACGGGGCGTGATTCTTTCCGTTGATTGAGTAACCACTCCCCTCCCTACAAGGGAGGGGCCGGGGGTGGGTCTTCTGTTAAACATTAAACCGGAAGTGCATGATGTCGCCGTCTTGCACCACGTAGTCTTTGCCTTCGATGCCCATCTTGCCGGCTTCGCGTACGGCGGCCTCGCTGCCATACGCGATATAGTCGTCGTATTTGATGACCTCGGCGCGGATGAAGCCTTTCTCGAAGTCGGTATGGATGACACCGGCACACTGTGGTGCCTTCCATCCTTTGTGATAGGTCCATGCCTTCACCTCCATCTCGCCGGCGGTGATAAATGTCTGAAGGTTGAGCAGCGAATAGGCTTTCTTGATGAGACGGTTGACACCACTCTCCTCCAGTCCCAGCTCGTCGAGGAAGAGCTGCTTGTCTTCATAACTCTCAAACGAGGCGATGTCTTCTTCGGTCTTGGCGGCGATGACGAGCACTTCGGCGCCTTCTTCCTTGGCAAGTTCTTCGATGCGGCGCGAATAGTCGTTACCGTCTTTGGCTGCTGTCTCATCCACGTTGCATACGTAGAGCACGGGCTTGGCGGTGAGCAGGAAGAGGTTGTGTGCCGCTTGTTGCTCTTCTTTGCTGTCGAAGGAAACGATGCGTGCGTTCTTGCCTTGTTCGAGCACTTCCTTGTATGTCTCGAGCACCGACATCTCTATTTTAGCGTCTTTATTGCCTGCGGCAGCCACTTTCTGCTGTTTGGCGATACGTGCCTCGACGGTCTCTAAGTCCTTGAGTTGCAGTTCGGTATCTATGATTTCTTTGTCGCGTATGGGGTCGATGGTGCCATCCACGTGGGTGATGTTGTCGTCGTCGAAGCAGCGCAGCACGTGAATGATGGCGTCGGTCTCGCGTATGTTGCCGAGGAATTTGTTGCCCAGTCCCTCGCCTTTCGAGGCTCCTTTTACCAGTCCGGCGATGTCAACGATTTCGCAGGTGGCGGGCACGATGCGCCCGGGGTGTACAATCTCGGCCAGTTTGGTGAGCCGCTCATCGGGTACGGTGATGACTCCCACATTGGGCTCGATGGTGCAGAACGGGAAATTGGCTGCCTGCGCCTTGGCGCTGGAGAGGCAGTTGAACAGGGTGGACTTGCCTACGTTGGGCAGTCCTACAATACCACATTTTAATGACATTTGCTATGATTTATTTGTTTTTGCTGCAAAATTACTGCAAAATATCGATTAAGCGAATGAAATGAAAATTTATTTTCATTTCTGAGCGTGAGATATTTATTTAAACCGAAGACAATACACGATTGAGTCCTTAATCGGACTCAATCTTCTGAAAAAGCGATTTTTCATTTTTATTGTTGAGGTGCAGCGTTATTTTTCTTGACACACGCCCCCCTACCCCCTGCCGTGTTAGCTTTACAATAGCGTCGGGAATCTGATAAATTTGAATTTAATTTGAATCATTTCCACGCAAAGCGTGCTGAAAACGTTGCTGCCAAAGGCGGGAAAATATCACAAGTCATATTTTTTCTCAATTGAACGGCCCCTTGGGCCGTGCGGGCGGGCACAGTGACCCGCCCCTACAGCGTGGCACATCTCAACCTCACATCTCAACCTCACATCTCAAACCTCAAATCTCACATCTCAAACCTCAATGTGCTTCCAGCCAGTTGGCACCCCACCCCGCATCGGCGATGAGGGGCACTTGCAGCGCGTAGGCCGACTGCATCTCTTCGAGCACGATGCGCTCTACCTTTTCGCGTTCGTCGGGCAACACCGAGAAATTGAGTTCGTCGTGCACTTGCAAGATCATCTTCGAACGGATGCCCTCGCGCTTGAATCGCTCATGTATGTGTATCATGGCCACCTTGATGATGTCGGCGGCACTGCCCTGGATAGGCGCATTGATGGCGTTGCGCTCGGCGAAGCCGCGCGTCACGGCGTTGGCCGACTGAATGTCGGGCAGATAGCGACGGCGGTGGAAGAAGGTTTCTACATACCCTTTCTCGCGTGCCTCGGCTTTGGCGCGTTCCATATACTCACGCACACGCGGGAAGGTCTCAAAATAGCCGTCGATGAGCTGCCGTGCCTCGCTGCGCTCTATCTCCAGCCGCTCGGCCAGTCCGAAGACGGTGATGCCGTAGATGATGCCGAAATTGGCGCGTTTGGCCTTGGTGCGCTGGTCGCGCGTCACGCTGTCCATCGTCTCATGGTATATCTTGGCGGCGGTGGCGGCGTGGATGTCATAACCCTCGCGAAACGCCTCGATCATATTGGCGTCGCCGCTGAGGTGTGCCATCACACGCAACTCTATCTGGCTGTAGTCGGCAGAGAAGAAGAGGCATCCCTCTTCGGGTATGAACGCCTTGCGTATCTCTTTGCCGTCCTCGCCCCTGACGGGTATGTTCTGCAGGTTGGGGTCGCTCGACGACAGTCGTCCGGTGGCGGTGATGGTCTGGTTGAACGAGGTGTGTATATGTCCGGTGCGGGGGTTGATGAGCTTGGGCAGCGCATCGACGTAGGTGCCAAGCAGTTTTTTCAGTCCGCGGTGCGCCAGGATGTCGGCTACGATCTCGTGTTTGCCTTTGAGTGATTGTAGCACCTCCTCTGAGGTGACGTACTGTCCTGTTTTGGTTTTCTTCGGCTTGTCGATGATTTTCATTTTCCCGAAGAGGATGTCTCCCACTTGTTTGGGCGATGCGATGTTGAATGTCTCGCCTGCCAGGGTGTAGATGCGCTGTTCGAGTTCGTTCATGCGTGCGTTGAAGGCCTCTGACGTGTCGCGCAGCGCGGCGGTGTCTATCCTCACTCCGTTCATCTCCATCTCTGCGAGCACTGGCACGAGCGGCATCTCTATCTGCCAGAAGAGATCCTCTACCCCACCCTTCTTCAGTTTGGGTTCGAGCACGTTTTTCAGGCGCAGGGTGATGTCGGCGTCTTCGGCGGCATATTCATACACCTGGGCGGGTGTCAGGTCGCGCATGCTTTTTTGGTTTTTGCCTTTCGGGCCGATGAGTTCGTCGATATGGATGGTCTGGTAGTTGAGATACACCTCGGCCATGTAGTCCATGTTGTGGCGCAGTTCGGGTTGGAGCAGATAATGGGCTATCATGGTGTCGAACATCTTCCCCTGGAGGGTGATGCCGTAGCGGCGCAATACCTCCATGTCGTATTTGATGTTTTGCCCTATTTTCAAAATTTCGGGATTTTCGTAGAGTGGTCTGAACACCTCGACGATTTTTTGCGCCTCGTCGCGGTTTTCGGGGACGGGAACATAAAAAGCCTCTTTTTCTTTGACTGAAAAGCTCAAACCTACCAGTTCGGCGTCGATGGCGGCGCGTGAAGTGGTTTCCGTATCTAAACTTAAAATTTTGTTTGTCAATAAAAAATCACATAATTTTTTAATATCTTCTTGATTTTCAATCAAATGATATTCATGAGGGGTCGTTTTCAGGCTCTCAAAACTCGATTTTTTTGTTTCTTCCGTACTCTCGTCCGCAAATTCGCCAAATAAATCAAGTTCTATTTGACCCGTTTTTTGCTTTTTTTGAGGTTTATTAAGAAATTTGTCTGCGAGTGTCTTAAACTCCAGTTCGGAGAAGATCTTTCTTAATTTTTGTTCGTCGGCCTCCCCTACCCTCATCTTTTCCAAGTCGAGGGTCACCGGTACGTCTGTTTTGATGGTGGCGAGAAATTTCGAGATGCGGATGTCGTCGGTATGCTCTTCCACTTTTCGTTTCAAGGCTCCCTTCAACTGGCTGGTGCTGGCCAACAGGTTTTCTACCGACCCAAACTCGCTGATGAGTTTGACGGCCGTCTTCTCCCCCACCCCGGGGCAACCCGGAAAATTGTCGGCGCTGTCGCCCATCAGGGCCAGCAGGTCGATGACTTGCCGTGTGTCGGTGATGCCGTATTTGTCGGTCACCTCTTTCGGGCCCATCACCTCGTATCCCCCGCCATGGCGCGGACGGTACATGAAGACGTGCTCTTGCACCAGTTGGCCGTAGTCTTTATCGGGCGTGAGCATATAGGTCTCCACGCCTTTCGCTGCCGCCAGTGTTGCCAAAGTGCCGATTACATCGTCAGCCTCAAAACCCTGTTCTACGTAGATGGGTATGCGCAAAGCCTCTAATATCTGTTGGATATAGGGTATCGAGGCTGTGATGTCCTCGGGTGTCTTTTCCCGTTGCGCCTTATACGGGGTGTATGCTTCGCTGCGGAATGTGGGCCCGTGAGGGTCGAAAGCCACTCCGATAAAGGCAGGTTTCTCCTTTTCCAGCACCTCATGGAGCGTGTTGCAGAACCCCATGATGGCCGATGTGTTGAGCCCCTTAGAGTTGATTCTCGGACTCTTGATGAAGGCGAAATAGGCACGGTAAATGAGCGCGTAGGCGTCGATAAGAAATAGCTTTTCCATGTTTTTTTTGATTTTCCGCGTAAAATTACAAACTTTTTTGCAAATAATCACGATAAAATGACTAATTTTGTAACAAATTTCGTGATATGGATTTTTTAAAAGTCATTAAGTCACCTATTATCAGCGAGTTAACTGCGTTTGTTAACCTTTTTAACCTCTCGTTGCAACACACCGACGGCACGCTCTCACAGGCTCTGGAACATATCCGTCAGCGTGGGGGCAAGCGGATGCGCCCGATTCTCACGCTGCTCATGGCAAAAAACTTCGGAGAGGTGTCTGACGTGACGCAGAATGCCGCCGTGGGCCTCGAACTGCTGCATACAGCCAGTCTGGTGCACGACGATGTGGTGGATGAGAGCACCGAGCGTCGCGGACAGGCTTCGGTCAATGCTTCGTACAATAACAAAGTGGCTGTGCTGGTGGGCGATTATATCCTCTCTACGGCCCTGTTGCGCGTGGCTTATACCTGTAACGACCGTATCATTAAGAGCCTGGCTGAACTAGGCCGTACGCTCTCGAAAGGCGAGATTTTGCAGTTGAATAATTTCATCGACGGGGGTATCTCAGAGGATGTCTATTATACCGTGATCCAGCAAAAGACGGCCTCGCTCTTCTCTACCTGCGCTGCCATCGGCGCTATCTCGGCACATGCCACAGATGAAGAGGTGGAGGCGGCTACCGACTTCGGAAATTGCGTGGGTATGATTTTTCAGATACGTGATGATATCTTTGATTATTTCGACTCGAAAGAAATCGGTAAACCTACAGGCAATGACATGGCTGAGGGCAAACTGACGTTGCCTGCCATCTATGTGCTCAATCATACACAAAACCCGAAGATGCTGGCCATCGCTAAAAAAGTGAAGCACCATGCGGTGTCAACCGACGAAATTGCTCGTCTGGTGGCATTCTCCAAGGAGAATGGCGGCATCGAGTATGCTGAGGAAAAAATGCGCGAATTGCACCAAAAAGCACAATATTTCGTGGATTCTTACGTTCAGAATGAAGATATACGGCAATCATTGCGTGCTTATTTAGATTTTGTGATTCAACGAGTTAATTAACCATTTTCATAGAAAAGATTCTTTTTTTTTACTAACATTTATATTAACAAACTAAAGATGAAAAAATCATTTTTGATGCTGATGGTGGCTGCTGCCGCCATGGTGACCGTTTCTTGCGGTAAGAAAGATCAGGCCCAGAACGCTGAGGCAGGTGCAGAACAGACAGAACAGAAGGCTGAGGGAGCTGAAGCCTCTGCAGCCCAGGCTACAGCCGGTGAGAATGGCTATGTGGCCTACGACAACAAAAAGGGATATACCGTGGATATTCCCAATGGATTGTTCAAGTACAAGAACAAGATTCTCGACGAGAAAGATGGCGAAGAGGGTCTGCTTCAATATACTCAAGAGGCTGACAACAACATGACCAATATCCTGGGCGTGAACTACGATGAATTTGACAGTCTGACTCCTGAACAGGTGAAGAAAGATTTCGAAGAGTGGAAAGGAAATCAGAAAGACAACAATCCTACCTTTATCAAAGAAGAAGTGAATGCTGACAACTGGACTCTCATTTTTGAGTATAAGAATTCTATTGGTGACAAAGAGTATCGTGCTCTTAAGCGTTTCTATAATTTTGAGAAAAAGGCTACTGCCCTCATCGAGTTTGAGTATATGGACTCTGGCAAGGCTAAGTTCACCGACGAGATCATCAACCACGTGTTCGACTCTTTCAAATTCAAATAATTTTATTACAACAACCAAAAAAGCACTCCCCACGGGAGTGCTTTTTTGGTTGTTGATGGTTGAGGGCTTGTAAGTAGGGACAGGGCACGCCCTGTCCGCAAAAAGCCGGCTTTTGATATTCTCACTGCGGACAGGGCACGCCCTGTCCCTACTTGCGTGGCGAGGTGATCTCCTGCCCCTCGGAACTTAGAAGAATTTGGTCTCTTTTCCTTCAATTTCACTCAGAAGCAGGTTGGCCAGGCGGCTGGTGCCGAGGCGGAACCAGCGGTTGGTGAGCCATTGCTCGCCCAGCACCTCTTTGACGATGGTGTAATAGGTGATGGCATCCATCACGGTGTTCAGGCCGCCAGCGGGCTTAAAACCTATCTGTATGCCTGTCTCATCGTAGTATTCTTTGATGGCCTGGCACATCACGTAAGCGGCCTCGGGCGTGGCAGCGGGCTGCAACTTTCCTGTAGATGTCTTGATATAGTCGGCACCGGCATACATGGCCAGGATAGATGCTTTTTTGATGTTAGATGCGGTTTTCAGACACCCTGTCTCTAATATCACTTTCATCGGACATTCACCGCACGCCTCTTTCAGTTCGCTGATATCGTCGCATACGCCCTCGTAGTCGCCGCTGAGGAATTTTCCCACGGGCATGACGATGTCTATCTCGGTGGCGCCGTCTTTCACTGCCAACATGGTTTCAGCCACTTTCACCTCGATAAACGACTGTGATGAGGGGAAACAACCCGACACGCAGGCGATCTCCACACCGTCGATTTCGAGCGTCTGACTGACAATCTTGGCGAAATTAGGATACACGCAGATGGTGGCCACGTGGGGTAGGGCAGGGTAGGCTTCGTCGAACTGGTTGACTCTTTCGGTAAAGGCGAGCACACTCTCTTCTGAGTCGGTCGTCTTCAGTGTGGTCAGTTCGATGCTTCCCATGAGGAATTTTTTCACATCGAGGGTGTCGTTCTCAGGTACTTTCTCGGCGATGATCTTGCGCACGGCCTCTGTCACCTGCTTGTCGTCGAGGTCGGTGTTGTACTTGGCCAGAGCTTCTTCGTATTTGCTCTTGGGCATGTTGTTGTTTTCTGTTGCCATAGTTATTTTATTTTTTAATGAATAGTGTCGTGGAGTAGGGTGGTAGGGCGTTGTTACGCCAATAATTTGGGGTTTTCGATGTGTCGGAGTGCGTCGCGCTGCGTCTTTTTGTCTATCGACTTGAGCAGTTCCTCCGTCAGGTTTACACCCGTCTGGTTGGCCAGGCAGATGAGCACCCAGAGGATGTCGGCCATCTCTTCGCCCAGGTCTTGTTTCTCCCCTTCCTTAAAACTCTGGTCACCGTATTTCCTTGCCATCAGACGGGCCAGTTCACCTACTTCTTCGGTCAGGCAGGCCATATTAGTGAGTTCAGAGAAGTAACGCACGCCATATTGGTGAATCCATTCGTCCACCATCTGCTGCGCTTCAAGTATGGTTATTGTTCTTTTGTCTGGCATTTTTGTTGAGTGTTTAGAGTTTAGGGGCCTTTTCACAGTTACATGGGGCTGCTTTTCCGGTTTTTCCGGATTTTCCGGATTCTCCGGATTCTCCGGATTTTCCGGATTTTCCGGATTTTCCGGATTTTCCGGGTTCTCCGGATTTTCCGGGTTCTCCGGATTTTTTTACTTTTTTACTTTTTAGAGTCAATCATGATCGTAACGGGGCCGTCGTTGATGAGGGCCACCTTCATGTCAGCCCCAAATTCGCCTGTGGCTACCGGTTTTCCTATGGCCTCGCTCATTTTGCGGCAGAACTCCTCGTAGCAGGGAATGGCGATGGAGTGGGGGGCAGCGTGTATCCACGAGGGGCGGTTGCCTTTCTTCGTCGATGCCATCAGCGTAAACTGGCTCACCACCATGATGTTGCCCTTTACGTCCATGACAGAGCGGTTCATCACTCCCTCGTCGTCGTCGAAGATGCGCAGGGCGGCTATTTTTTTGACCAGCCAGTCGATGTCGCTGCTGTCATCGTCGGTGGCTACACCCAATAATATCAATAATCCTAGGCCTATCTGTGATTTCACTTGGCCATCGATGGTGACTGACGCTTCTGATACTCTTTGTATGACGGTTTTCATTCTTACTTTTTTACTTTTGATCAAGTCCCTCTTTAAGGGCTTTTGCTTTCGCTGTGCCGATATATTCTGCGAGTTCCTCTATAGTTGCCTGCCGGATGCGTTTCACGCTCTTAAACCGCTTTAAAAGTGCGTCAGCGGTCTTCGGTCCGATGCCTTTGATGTCGTCGAGCGCGGAGTGCAGGGCGTGCTTGCTGCGTTTGTCGCGGTGGAATGTGATGGCGTAGCGGTGCACCTCGTCTTGTATCTGCGTGAGGATGTGAAAGAGCTCGCTGTTGGTTTTCATGCCGATGACCACCGGTGGGAATCCGAAGAGCAGTTCGTTGGTGCGGTGGCGGTCGTCCTTGGCCAGTCCTGCGATGGGTATCTGCAGGTGCAGCTCGTCTTCCACCACCTCTCTGACCACCTCCATCTGTCCCTTACCGCCGTCGGTGATGATCAGGTCGGGTAGGGGAGTGCCCTCTTCCATCATCCGGCTGTAGCGCCGCCGTACCACCTCCTGCATGGATGCGTAGTCGTCGGGACCTGTCACCGTCTTGATGTTGTATTTGCGGTAGTCTTTTTTGCTGGGCTTGAGTCCTTTGAACACCACACAGCCTGCCACGGCGTCGGTGCCGCTGATGTTTGAGTTGTCGAAGCATTCTATCTGATAGGGCATCTTTTCCATCTTCAGCGCGTTCTGCAATTCCTTCATCAACCGGGTCTGTTTCTGTTCGGGGTTGAGCTTCTCCGTCCGTTTCAGGCGGTCAAACTTATATTGCTTGCCGTTCATCTCTGACAGGTCGAGTAGATGTTTCTTGTCTCCTTTTTGGGGGATGAAGAAGGCGGCGCCGGGTACGGTCCATTCCATCTCGAAGGGCACGATGATCTCTTTGGCGTTGCTCCCGAACCGTTCGCGTATTTCGGGTATGGCCAGCTGCAGCAGTTCCTCGTCGCTTTCGTCGAGTTTGCGCTTGTATTCGTAGGTGAACGCCTGGTTGATGCTTCCGTTGGTCACGTGCATGTAGTTGATGAAGGCGGTGCGTCGGTCGCTGTCGTTGGTGATGGTGAACACGTCCACGTTGGTGATGGTGTGGCTCACCACTTCGCTCTTTGAACAGAAGTTTTTGATCAGGAGATATTGCTGTTTCAGCGCCTCGGCCTCCTCGAACTGCATCCTCTCCGCTCTTTTTTGCATCTCGGCGAACACGTAGTCCGACACTTCGCGTGTGTTGCCTTTCAGTATCTCCCGTGCCTGTCGGATGGCCTCTTGGTACTCCTCGTAGGTCTGCCGGTTGATGCACGGTCCTTTGCAGTTGTGGATGTGGTATTCCAGGCATGCTTTGTATTTGCCCTCTCTCACGCTGTCTTGTGTCAGGGGCATGCGGCAGGTGCGGGGCTGGTACAACTTGGCTATCAGTTCGAGTATCGTGTACATCGATGAGATGTGGCTGTACGGTCCGTAATAGGTGCCCCATTTCTTGTTGATGGTACGTGTCTTGAAGATGCGCGGGTAGGGCTCGTTGGTCACGCAGATCGAGGGGTACGTCTTGCCGTCTTTCAGCAGCACGTTGTACCGGGGGTTGTATTTCTTGATGAGGCTGTTTTCCAGCAGCAGCGCGTCCTCTTCTGTCTTGACCACGGTGTAGGTGATGTTCTCGATTTTACTCACCAGCACCTTCGTCTTGAATCGGTCCACTTCCTTGTGAAAGTACGACGACACCCTGCGTTTGAGGTTCTTCGCCTTGCCCACGTAGATGATCACGCCGTTGGCATCCCAGAACTGGTAACTTCCGGGTTGCTCGGGCATGTTGCTCACGATTTCTTTCAGGTGGCTATTGTCTTTCATGTTTCACGTGGAACGGGTAAGTGTGTGGGCGTTCTGCCCGGTTTATATTTCCAGCAGCGAGGTGATCTCCACGTCATCGCCGGCGAAGGGCTTGCGCCCGTCGAGGCCCTCGTTGACCAGTTCGATGATGAAGTTCATGTATATCTTCTTGGGGTGGAATTTCTTCACCAGGTTGAGTGCGGCCTTCATCGTTCCGCCGGTGGCGAGCAGGTCGTCGTGCAGCAGCACCACGTCGTCGTTGGTGATGGCGTCTTTATGGATTTCGATGGTGTCGGTGCCGTATTCCTTGCTGTAGCTTTCCTGCACCGTCTCAGCGGGCAACTTGCCTGGTTTGCGGCAGAGCACCACGCCGGCTCCGAGGCGTGTGGCAAGGGCAGAGGCCATGACGAAGCCGCGGCTCTCGATGCCCACGATCTTGGTGATGCCTTTGTCCTTGTATATTTCATAGAGTTCGTCTTCCATGATGCGCAGGCATTCTGCGCTCTTGAAGAGGGTGGTCACGTCGCGGAAGTTGATGCCCTTGACGGGGAAGTCGGGGATGCTCCGCAGGTTCTTGAGAAGTGTTTCGTTGTTCATTTTAAATATGTTTTTTTGCTATGTTTCACGTGAAACGTTTATTGTATGGTTGTAAAATATTTTTACTTATTATATCTGTATCTGTAGTATCTACAGCGAGGTAATCTCCTGCCCCTTGCCCCCTGCCCCCTGCCCCTCAGCAAGCCGGAGACTTGCTTCACCTCCCCATGAGCACGAGCATGGCGTTGATGTCGGAGGGGGAGACGCCGGGGATGCGACTGGCTTGCGCCAGTGTCTCGGGGTCGATGCGGATGAGTTTCTGGCGCGCCTCTGTCGAGATGGCGTTGAGGTTGGCGTAGTCGAAGTGGCCGCGTATCTTGATGTTCTCCAGGCGCACCATCTTGTCGGCCATGAGCCGTTCGCGCTCGATGTACCCTTTATATTTGATGCGTATCTCGGCCGCTTCGGCTATCTCGTCTTTTCTGTTGGCGGGCTCGTCGAGCGCGGCGCGCAGTCCGGGCACGATGTCGGCGGCCATCTGCATGCTCACCTGAGGGCGCCCGAGCAGTTCGATGAGGGGGCACCCCATGCGCAGCGGGGCCACACCCATGCTTTCGAGTGCGCCGTTCACCTCTTTCGCTTTCACGTGGGTCTGTTCGCAGAAATGGATGATGCGGTCGATGGCCTCCTTCTTTTGCGTCCACCAGTCGTAGCGCTCGCGGGTGGCCAGGCCGATGTGGTAGGCACGCTCGGTGAGTCGTGCGTCGGCGTCGTCCTGCCGGAGCAGGATGCGGTATTCGGCACGCGAGGTGAACATACGGTAGGGCTCATCGACACCTTTGGTCACCAGGTCGTCGATGAGCACTCCGATGTAGCTCTCGTCGCGCCGCATGACGAACGGCTGACCGCCGGCGCAGCGGATGGCGGCGTTGATGCCCGCCACGGTGCCCTGACCGCCGGCCTCCTCATAGCCGGTGGTGCCGTTGACCTGTCCGGCGAGGAAGAGTCCCGGGATGACCTTCGACTCCAGTGAGTGGTGCAACTGTGTGGGGTCGAAGAAGTCGTACTCGATGGCGTAGCCCGGGCGATACACTTTCACGTCGCGCAGGGCGGGGATATGCCTCAGGGCACTGATCTGCACGTCCATGGGCATGCTCGACGAGAATCCGTTGAGGTACATCTCGTTGGTGTTTTCGCCCTCGGGCTCCAGGAAGAGCAGGTGCTGGTCGCGTTCGGGGAAGGTGACGAGCTTCGTCTCGATCGACGGACAGTACCGAGGTCCGATGCTCTGTATCTGTCCGTTGTAGAGGGGCGAGTCGTCGATGCCGCCCATGAGCGTGCGGTGCACCTCGGGGTTGGTGTAGCAGATCCAGCAGGGCAGCTGCTGCAACTGTCGGTGCTGTCCCATGTAGCTGAACTGGTGGAAGTCGTCTTCGCCCACCTGTATCTCCATCTCGTCGAAATGTACCGACCGTTTGTCAATG
Organism: uncultured Prevotellaceae bacterium; assembly: GCA_947165505.1. Taxonomy (GTDB): domain Bacteria; phylum Bacteroidota; class Bacteroidia; order Bacteroidales; family Bacteroidaceae; genus Prevotella. Next base: position 27,193 of record CAMVAT010000045.1, read on the forward strand.
CGCACGGGGGTGCCCGTCTTCATCCGCTCGGAGCGGATGCCATGCCGGGTGATGCTCTCGGTGAAGTGGGGCACGGCCGGTTCGGCGATGCGCCCGCCGGGCAACTGCTTGCGCCCGATGTGCAGCAGACCGTTGAGGAAGGTGCCCGCGGTGACGATGATGCTCTTGGCGCGCAGCTCCGCTCCCCAGACGGTGCGGATGCCGCAAGCCTCGCCATTCTCTACAAGCAGTTCATCGGCCTGGTCTTGCCAGATGTCGAGGTGTGGGGTGTGGTCGAGCACCTCGCGCCACTTCCAGATGAACTTGCCGCGGTCGCACTGGGCGCGCGGACTCCACACCGCAGGTCCTTTCGAGCGGTTGAGCATACGAAACTGGATGGCGGTGGCGTCGGTCACAAGGGCCATCTGACCGCCCAGGGCATCGATCTCGCGCACGATCTGTCCTTTGGCGATGCCCCCGATGGCCGGGTTGCACGACATCTGCGCTATCTTGTTCATGTCCATCGTCACGAGCAGGGTCCTGGCACCCATGTTGGCGGCTGCCGTGGCAGCCTCGCATCCGGCATGCCCTGCGCCGACCACGATGACATCGTAATTCTGATTCATAGACTTTCTGTTTCTGGTGGTGCAAAGATACGCTTTTCTTGATGAACTCGAAAGTGTCAACATCATTTTTATAGGTCTAAGTATGCATTTTTTATGCGTAATTATGTTTTTTTCTGCTTAAAACTTTGAAATATCATTAAAATATAGTATTTTTGCACACCTATAGAGGTCATGAGATACCTAAAAGAGGTGATTTCAGGCCTGCTTTGCTATGAAAGCACTCGATGCCTCATTGCACTATGAAAAAGAATTATTATTATCAATCAATTTAATTTCAATCATTTATGTGGTTATTTAATTCATCTGTTGGAAGGAAAGTGGTCATGTCGGTCACCGGTCTGGCACTTATCCTTTTCTTGACGTTCCACTGTTGCATGAACATCGTTGCGTTGTTCTCAGGTGATGCTTACAACTTTATTTGTGAGTTCCTGGGAGCCAACTGGTATGCTGTGGTGGCAACGTTAGGTTTGGCCTTTTTGGCTGTAGTACACATCGTGTATGCCTTTATCCTGACGGCACAGAACCGTCGTGCGCGTGGCGACAACCGCTACGAGGTGGCGACGACGGTCAACGCCGGAAAGGTGGAATGGGCTTCGAAAAACATGCTGGTGCTGGGCATCATCATCCTGCTCGGTCTGTTGCTCCACCTCTTCAACTTCTGGTACAACATGATGTTTGCCGAGTTGTTGGGTATGGAAGGGCTGGCTCATGGTCCTGCTGATGGTTTCGCATGGATTAAGGAGACATTCTCCTGCCCCGTCTATGTGGTGCTTTACGTGATTTGGATTGTGGCCATTTGGTTCCACCTCTCTCATGGTTTCTGGAGTTCGATGCAGACCCTTGGCATCAGCGGCAAGGTGTGGTTGAACCGTTGGAAGAAGATCGGTTTGGTGTATGTCACCATTCTGATGCTCGGTTTCCTCGTGGTGGTGTTGGGTTTCGCCTTCAAGTGTGCCCCCAGTCTCTGTAAGGATGCTTGCTGCAAGGTTCAGACCGAATGTGTGGACAAGGCTTGCGACAAGGCCAAGGCCGGTTGCGACAAGGCTTGCGACAAAGCCGCCGCTGGTTGCAAATGCACTGACTGCAAGTGTGACCCCTGCAAGTGCAGCGAGAAGGATGGTTGCAAATGCGACCCCTGCAAGTGTGAGGAATGTAAGTGCTAATTGTGAAATCTAAAAATTGTGGAAAACAACTATGGCAAAAGTATTAGATTCAAAGATTCCCGCAGGCCCAGTGCCTGAGAAATGGAAAGAATATAAGGCACACCAGCGACTGGTGAACCCGAAGAACAAACTGAAACTCGACATCATCGTCGTGGGTACCGGTCTGGCCGGCGCCAGCGCCGCCGCCTCGCTCGGCGAGATGGGATTCAATGTCATCAACCTGTGCATTCAAGACTCGCCACGCCGCGCTCACTCTATCGCCGCACAGGGCGGTATCAACGCCGCTAAGTGCTACCAGAACGACGGCGACTCGGTCTATCGTCTGTTCTACGACACCGTCAAGGGTGGCGACTACCGCGCCCGCGAAGCCAACGTGTATCGTCTGGCCGAGGTGTCTAACAATATCATCGACCAGTGCGTGGCACAGGGCGTGCCCTTCGCACGTGAGTACGGCGGCATGCTCGCCAACCGCTCGTTCGGCGGCGCTCAGGTGAGCCGTACTTTCTACGCCAAGGGCCAGACGGGTCAGCAGCTGCTGCTCGGCGCATACAGCTCGCTGAGCGCACAGGTGCAGGCCGGAAAGGTGAAGCTCTACACCCGCTACGAGATGGAGGATGTGGTCATCGTTGACGGTCGCGCACGTGGCATCATCGCTAAAAACCTCGTCACCGGCAAACTGGAGCGCTTCTCGGCCAATGCCGTGGTCATCGCCACCGGCGGTTATGGCAACACCTACTTCCTCTCGACCAACGCCATGGGCTGCAACTGCACCGCTGCCGTGCAGTGCTATCGCAAGGGCGCTTACTTCGCCAACCCCTCGTATGTGCAGATCCACCCCACCTGTATCCCCGTACACGGCGACAAACAGTCGAAACTGACGCTGATGTCGGAGTCGCTCCGTAACGACGGACGTATCTGGGTGCCCAAGAAACTGGAAGACGCGAAGGCGCTGCAGGCTGGCACCAAACAGGGCTGGGAGATTCCTGAGGAAGACCGCGACTACTATCTGGAGCGCCGCTAT
>CAMVAT010000046.1 GCA_947165505.1 uncultured Prevotellaceae bacterium
GATAAAGACTACTGCCAACTGGTGGAGAATATGACAGCAGCACAAGTGCAAGACATGGCACGCAGATTCATCAACGCCAAGCGCTGCATCGAGGTGACCATGCTCTCAGAATAGCCAGAAAGAAAATCCGGAAAATCCGGAGTTTCCGGAATCTCCGGAATCTCCGGATTTTCTGTTTTTCCGCAAAAACCACCCGAAACGGGAAAAAATAACGATGAAAAAGACATATATGGATTATTTTGCGTAACTTTGCGCCCAAATCACACGCATAAGACAAAATATGATACGTCTGTCAAAATCTGTCGTGGGCAAAGCCGAAGCAGAGGCCGTGGCCCATATCATCGAGGATATCGGATACCTGGGCATGGGCGAAACCGTCGGACTGCTCGAACACGAACTCGAAAACTATATCGGAGGCGGACGGCGGTGCATCTGTGTCAACAGTGGCACTGCGGCTCTGCACCTCGCCATACAGGCCGTGACACAACCCGGCGACGAGGTGCTCGTGCCGTCGTTCACGTTCGTGGCTTCCTATCAGGCCATCACAGCAGCAGGATGCCGACCCGTGAGTTGCGACATCGACCCTGACACCCTGACGCTCGACCTGAACGATGCCGAGCGACGCATCACGCCACGCACCAGAGCGATGATGCCCGTCTATTACGCCAGCAACTGCCGCATGGCACGACAATACCAAGAGTTCGCACGCCAGCATGGACTGCGCCTCGTTGAGGATGCCGCCCATGCCTTTGGATGCTCTGTGGATGGACAGAAAATAGGGTCGTTCGGCGATGTGGTGTGCTTCAGCTTCGACGGCATCAAGAATATCACCACCGGCGAGGGTGGCGCCATCTTCACCGACGACGACGACGTGATACAGCAGGTGAGCGACGCACGGCTGCTCGGGGTGCAGAAAGACTCGGAGAAACGCTATGCCGGCAAGCGCAGCTGGACCTTCGACGTCATCGACCAGGGCTACCGCTACCACATGAGTAATATCTTCGCTGCCATCGGACACGTACAACTGACACGCTTTGAACCGGAGTTTGCGCCACGGCGGCGGGCCATCGCTATGCGATACACCCAGCTGCTCAAAGACACACCTTACGTGCGGCTTACCCCCATGGACTATGAGCATGACATCGTGCCGCATATCTTCGCCATACAGATACTCGACGGCAAACGCGCACTGCTGGAGCAACGACTCAAAGAGGCCGACATACAATACGGCATACAGTATGCGCCCAACCACCACCTCACTTATTTCAAAGCCGACTATCAACTGCCCGTCACCGACCAGGTGTATGCACGCATCATCTCGCTGCCCATGCACCCCGAACTGACCGACGAGCAGATACAACAGATCTGCCATATCATCAACAGCCTATGAAAACAGTTATCCTGGCCGGCGGCTTCGGCACCCGGCTGTCTGAGTACACCAAACTCATCCCCAAACCCATGGTCGAGATAGGTGGCAAACCTATCCTCTGGCATATCATGAACCACTATGCCAGCTATGGATACAAAGACTTCGTCATCGCTCTCGGATACAAAGGTGAGGTCATCAAAGACTACTTCCTGCAATACTACGCGCAGAACAACGACTTCACCATCTACCTGAGCACCGGCGAGGTGACCTACATACAGAAACACCCCACCGACTGGCGCGTGTCGCTCGTGGATACCGGCGACGCCTCGCTCACCGGAGGACGCATCCTCAGAGTGAAGGATGTCATCGGCGACGAAGACTTCATGGTGACTTACGGAGATGCCGTGTCCGACGTGGACATCAGCCGGCTGGTGAGCAAATACCAACAATCCGACTGTCTGGCCATGGTGACCGCCGTACACCCCACAGCACGATTCGGCGAACTGCAGATAGACGACGAGGACTACGTGCGCTCGTTCAAAGAGAAACCACAGGTGAACCAAGGATGGATCAACGGCGGCTTCTTCGTGCTCTCGCCACGGGTCTTCGACTATATCGACAACGACCTCACTACCTTTGAGCGCGAACCCCTGGAACGGCTGGCCGCCGAGGGGCAGCTCAAAACCTACCGACACGAGGGCTTCTGGCAGTGTATGGACACCGTGCGCGACCGCGACCTGCTCAACCAGATGTGGGACTCGGACCAGGCACCATGGAAACGATAGAGGTTCCCTAGAGGTGAGAGGTTCCTTAGAGGTGAGAGGTGAGAGGTAAGAGAATAGCAACGAGCACGAAACAGTGCAAGAACACTAAACCCTAAACCCTCAACCCTAAACCCTAAACCCTCAACCGTATAAGAGCCCTCAACTCTTTCTCCGCAGGCAGCGGTTTTGCCGCTGCCCCCCCCAAAAAAAACAAAAAAACAAACATAATATGAACAATACCTTAGCAAACGACATCAGGCACACGCTCAGCGGCCTCAGCGACCAGGAGCGCAGCCGATTCCAAGACTCTACCGTGCTCATCACCGGATGCGCCGGATTCTTGGGTTATTACTTCATGAACTTCTTCGCACAGACAGCCGACGAACTGGGCATCAAGAAAGTGATCGGACTCGACAACTTCATGCTCGGATACCCTGCATGGATCAAAAAACTTGAACAAAACCCGAAGTTCAATGTGCAGAAGTTTGACATCATTCGCGACCGCATCGATGAGGTGGAGGGTGCCGATGAGGCCGACTATATCATCCACATGGCCTCGATAGCATCACCCATGTTCTACAGAAAATACCCCATCGAGACGCTCGACGCCAACATCTGGGGACTGCGCTCGCTGCTCGACTTCTACTGCGAGAAAAACATCCGCGGATTCCTCTTCTACTCGTCGAGCGAACTCTATGGCGACCCCGATCCGGCTCACGTGCCCACCTCAGAGGACTATAACGGCAACGTATGTGCCACCGGACCGCGTGCCTGCTACGACGAGTCGAAACGCTTCGGCGAGACCATGTGCATGCTCTTCGCACAGAAATACAACATGCCCATCGGCGTGGCAAGACCCTTCAACAACTACGGACCCGGCATGCGCATCGGCGACAAACGAGTACCAGCCGATTTCGCACTCGCCATCATGCAGGGGAAGGATATCGAAATACTGTCGAACGGTACTCCCACACGCACCTTCTGCTACATCGCCGACTCTATCTGCGGATACCTCAAGATACTGTTGCACCAAGCCTACGGATACTATAACATCGGTATCGAAAAACCGGAGATCACCATCGCACAACTGGCCGACATCTACGTGAAGGCCGGACAAGACATCTTCGGCTACCAAGGACAGGTGAAGTATGCCGTGTCTGACGATAAGGAATACCTGACCAACAACCCGCAGCGCCGGTGCCCCAATATCGACAAGGCTCGACGCGAACTCGGCTACAACCCCACCATCTTCGTTGAAGAGGGCGTGGCTCGGTTCCTGCAATTCCTGAAAGAGAGCGAGGAGGGCGAATACAAATGGTAATCACTGTCTTCGGACTCGGTTTTGTGGGACTGACCACCTCACTCGGATTCGCCGAATACGGACATACGGTCTATGGTGTGGAGATTGGCGAAGAGCGATTGAACACCATCCGTCAAGGACGACTGCCGTTTCTGGAGCCAGGACTCGACGAGGCGCTCACACGACACCTCAACCAGCGCTTCTTCGCTATCGGCACCGACCAGTTGGCAGAGGCGGTAGGTCAGAGCGACTGCATCTACTACTGCGTGGGCACGCCCTACGGCAAAGACGGTCAGGCCGACCTGGGCTACCTCTTCGGGGCCATCGACCAGACACTAGCCGTCAGACCCGACGGCCGCTATCAGGTGCTGGTGGTGAAATCGACCATACCGCCGTCAACCACACAAGAGAAGGTGATACCCTACCTGCAAGCCAAAGGTTTGGCCGTGGGTACCGACATCGGCGTGGCCAACAACCCTGAGTTCCTGCGCGAGGGACACTGCTGGGACGACTTCATCCATGCCGACCGCATCGTGCTCGGCGTGAGCGACGACCGCTCGGCAGGGGTGCTCCGACAGGTATATGCCTCGGTCAAGGAACCCGTCTTCTGCGTCTCGCTCAATACGGGTGAGTTTATCAAATACCTCTCCAACACGCTGCTCGCCACGCTTATCAGCTACAGCAATGAGATGAGTATCGTGGCCGACACCATCGGTGGCATCGACACGGCCGAGGCCTTCCGCATCCTCCACATGGACAAACGGTGGGGCGGTGCGGCCATGGCATCATACGTCTATCCGGGATGCGGCTACGGCGGCTACTGCCTGCCCAAAGACACCAACGCGCTCTATGCCGTGACACGCACGGCGGGATTCGACGCGCAAATACTGCATCACGTCATCGACACCAACGACCACATGCCGCAGTTCATCGCACAGAAGATCATACGTGCCATAGGCGACGATAAAAACCAGCGCATCGGCATCCTGGGCCTGTCGTTCAAACCGGGCAGCGACGACGTGCGCGACACGCCGTCGGCCAAAATCGTCAAGGCGCTCATCCAAGCCGGATACACCAACCTGTGCGGCTACGACCCTGTGGCCATCGATGAGTTCCGCCGGCACTACGACTTGCCTATCGACTATATACATACCTACGACGACATCGTCAGGCAGGCGCAAGCTCTTGTCATCACCACTGCATGGCCCGAGTTTGCCGATGTGCGACAGCGCACCGACAGCCCCGTCATCGACTGCAGATATATGCTTTGACAGGAATCATTATCACGCCATCACAAAATAACAAAAAACATCATCACGAAATCACAAAATAGAACAATCATCATTTGTTAACTCAATCATCTCAGATATGAACTTTCTTGATAGAAACGAATTTAATTTCCAGCCCAGTCAAAAAGTGATTGACGCTGTAAAAAATTTCGACCCTGAACTGCTTTGTTTCTATACCCGCATTTACGACCAAGGTAAGAAAAGCATCGTCTCCGTCAAATTAAGTGAAATCTACGGGGTGCCCGAAGAGCAGGTGGTACTGGGATACGGCGGCGAGGATATCCTCAAAAACGCTGTGCACTACTACCTCATGGAGGGCGACAACAAAACCATCCTCATACCCGAATTCTCGTGGTGGTACTACAACCGCATCGCCGGCGAATGCGGAGGCTCGTTCCAGATGTACCCCCTGCACGAGACCGACGATACCTTCGCCTATCATATCGACGAAGTGATTGAATACACCAACCGCATACACCCCCGCATGCTGCTGCTCGCTTCGCCCAATAACCCCACAGGCAACGGACTCACACCCGACGAGATCAGCCGCATCATGGAGCATATCCCCGACGACACCATCGTGCTCATCGACGAGGCTTACGCCAGCTTCATCACCAACGACACGCACTATATCGCTCCGCTGGTGGAACGCTACAGCAACCTCATCATCTCGCGCACACTGTCGAAATTCTACGGCCTGCCCGGCCTGCGCATGGGCTTCGGCTTCATGGGCAAGGGACACGAGCAGTTTGTGAGCTACATCAACAAATACCTGGGCTACAACCGATTCTCAGAGGCTGTGGCTCTGGCCGCTCTCGACAGCGACGAACACTACCGCCATGTGGCGGATGAGATGGAATGGGGACGACAGCTCTACAAACGCCAGCTCGGACATCTGCCCGGGTTCAAGGTGTATAAGTCGGTGGCCAACTTCATCCTCATCAAATATCCCATCGCTATCAAGGAGGCTCTGCAGAAGGCTCTCGCCGCACAAGACTACAAGATTAAGTTCATGAGCGACAAGGGACTGGAGTCGTGCGTGCGCATCACCCTGGGACGCCGCGAACAGACACAGGCTGTGTGCGACACCATCGTGAAAGTATTTCAAGAGGTTAGAGGTTAGAGGATGGATCCTAACTACCAAGCGTCATTAAAATCGGCCGAAACCGAAGACTGGGTCGATCTGCACATCATACGCCCCTTCTGCTACCACCTCTCGAAGTGGTTCGCCCGGCTCGACATACACCCCAACTCCGTCACCATCGCATCGATGTTTGTCGGTGCCGGCAGTGCTTTCTTCTTCGCTCAGGGATGTTACTACTACGAAGGATGGTGCGGACTGGTGTGCAACCTCATCGCCATCCTCATGCTCATGGTGGCCGACATCTTCGACTGCACCGACGGACAGCTGGCTCGCATGACGGGTAAGAAAAGCCGCATGGGGCGCATCCTCGACGGACTGGCCGGGTTCACTTGGGCCGTGCCTATCTATTGTGCGCTCACCTACCGCTTCTATGTGCACCACGACATCGAATTCTCATGGATCGGACTGGCCGACACGCAGCAGAATGCGCTCATCGCCACCGCCGTGGTGTTTGTGCTGGCTCTCATCTCCGGATTCGTCGGTCAGGCCGGACAGCAACGGTTGGCTGATTACTACATTCAGGTGCACCTCTTCTTCATGAAGGGCGAGAAAGGGAGCGAATTAGACAACTCAGCCCGCCAGCAGGAGATTTACGACACGATGCCCGCCGATGCGAAATGGATTGAGCGGGCCTTCCAGAAATCGTATATCGACTACACGCGCCAACAAGAGAAGGCCACACCCGAGTTTCAACGCTTGATGCGTGTGCTGCGGCAGCGCTACGGCAGCAGCGACCAGATACCACAGCAGATACGCGACGAGTTTCGGCGTGAGTCGCTGCCGCTCATCAAATGGAACGGACTGCTCACCTTCAATTTCCGCACCGCATGGCTTTTCCTCTTCTGCCTGCTCGACGTGCCTGTACTCAACTTCCTCTTCGAAATCATCGCCATGTCGATACTCGCCTGCTACGTCAACCGCCGACACGAGCGCTTCTCACGGCGCATTGCCGACCAGGTGGAGGCTACGCATCAGGCATAACACTTCATCCTTCAACTCATGAAATGGACCCGGAAAAGCGTCAATAACTTCTTCTTCCTGCTGGGCGTAGCCATGGTGGTGGTCATGCTCTTCACATTCGACGTGAGCTTCGCCGAACTGTGGGATCATATCTGCCATGCTGGCTATTGGCTCATACCCATCATCGGCATCTGGCTGGTCATCTATGCTATCAACGCATGGTCGTGGTACTGCATCATCCGCGGACTGGGCGAAAGCCACAAGGTAAGCTTCTGGCGCGTCTTCCGGCTCACCATCACGGGCTACGCGCTCAACTACGCCACACCCGTGGGCGGACTGGGCGGCGAGCCCTACCGCATCATGGAACTGTCGAAGAACATGGACAAGGAGCATGCCTCATCGTCGGTCATCCTCTATGCGATGATGCATATCTTCGCTCACTTCATCTTCTGGTTCAGTTCGGTATTCATCTATCTGGCACTGGCTTGGGCGGGCGACCTGCCGCTCACTCGCGGCACGGCCATCCTCTTCGGCATGATCGTCATCCTCTTCTCGTTCGCTCTCTATTTCTTCTCGAAAGGCTATCGCAACGGACTGGTGGTGAAGACCATCCGACTGATAGGTAAGATACCGGGACTGAAGAAATGGAGCGCACGCTTTCTGGAGCGACATACCGACATGCTGCATAACATCGACCGTCAGATAGCGGCTCTCCACCATCAGGAGAAGCGCGCGTTCTACAGTTCGCTGGGACTGGAATACTTCTCACGGTTGGTGCAGAGCCTCGAGGTGATGTTCATGCTGCTGCTCTTCGGCATCGACTGCGGAGGCGGTACCACAGGCTTATTGCTCACCTTCCTCCATTCGGTGCTCATCATGGCATTCACGTCGTTTTTGGCCAACCTCATCGGCTTTCTGCCTATGCAGCTGGGAGTGCAGGAGGGCGGCTTTGTCATCTCCATCGCCGTGCTGGGTCTCTCGCCCGCCGTCGGCATCTTCGTGAGCATCATCTGCCGTGTGCGCGAAATATTCTGGATCATCATCGGCCTCATCCTGATGAAACTCCCCTCAAAAGAGAGTATTTCTGCGCAGGGAGCAGGGAACAATGGGCAAGAGAATACTTAACTTAGAGGTGAGAGGTAAGAGGTGAGAGAATACTCTGCGAATGGAGTATTGTCTTCACTCCTTCACTCCTTCACTCCTCCACTCTTCACTCTTCCACTCTTCACTCCCCCACTCCTCCCTTTTTACTTTTTTACTTCTTTACTTTTTTACTTTTAAAACAAATGGCTACCTACGACATACGACCCCTACAAATGCGGATGCTGAGAATCATGGAAGTGCTTGACAAAACCTTTCGTGAGCACGGTATCCGTTACGGCATCTTCAATGGAAGTCTGCTGGGGGCCGTCCGCCACAAGGGGTTCATCCCCTGGGACGACGACATGGATATAGTGATGCCTCGGCCCGACTACGAACGTTTCATCGAGCACTGCCACGAGTGGCTGCCAGAACCCTACGAATTCGTCTGCCCCGAAAACGACAAGGCCTATCCCCTGCCGTTCGGTAAGGTGCAAGACGCCTCGACCACGCTCATCGAACGGCTTCACCTCAGTTATCTCGGAGGTATCTACGTCGATGTTTTCCCTTTGGATGCCGTACCCTCTAATAGCATCCTAAGGAAATGGCACCAGGCAAGGTATGCCTTGCTGCGGCAAGCTCTCTATTGGATTCATCGCGACCCCTACCGCCACGGACACGGACCCAGTTCGTGGGTTCCGTTGCTCACCCGCAAACTGACCACCATGGAGTCGTTGCAAAAAAAGATACGCCGCCTGCTCACTAAATACGACTACGACAAAGCCGAACTCGTCAACGACTACACCGAGGGACCACACGGAGTCATGCCCAAGTCTATACATGGCGTGTTCGCTCCCTTTGAGTTTGAGGGCAAGACCTTCATGGGTATCAAAGACTATGACACCTATCTCACACAGATTTACGGCGACTACATGAAGATTCCTGACGGCGAACACCAGCGCCAGCACAATTTCCACATCCTCGACCTCAACCTACCCTACCGCGAATACAAGGAGGGGGCTAAATAAACGGCAGTAGTTATCGCACGCTCGTCCTTCGGACAGTAGTGAAGCCATTACCTGCATTGGGGTGTATCTCATTGTCTGAGTATCGGCTTAACTACTGACTACTTAACTACTTTAGAAACTTGAATTACTTGCTTTCGCCTTTGATCAGCTCATTGGCGTGAAGGAAGTCTTCCACGGTGTCGAGCTCATACGACAGATAGGCGGTGGTATCTACCACACGATAGGTATGCCCCTGCGGTATCAGCCGCTCGAAAGCCCGCTCATAGAATATATCGACGAGTCCCTCACGCTCTATCATCTGCTCCAATTCGGCATAGAGTGCTGTGGTGTAGGCGGGGGTCATCTTCTCAATACCTACCGACTCGCCCATGGCATCCTCGGGACGGCACGTCTTGCTGATCTCGGTGATGCGGCCCTCACTGTCAACCACTACTTTCATCTCTTCTTCGCCCAGCGGATGGCGGCACACCGACAAGGCATCGCCTGGCTCTTCCAACAGCCGGGTGAGCAGTTGCGGGTCGAAGAGGATGTCGCTGTCCAAGAGCACTACGTGGCGACCGGCGGCATACGGACGAGCCAACCACAGCGAGTAGATATTATTGGTGGTGGCATAGTCGGCATTATCCACATAGTGAATAGTAGCCTCAGGGTAATGGCTGTCAAGAAACGCACGGATCTGTGCGCCGCGGTAGCCCGTGACCACGACCCACTCACTGATGCCATGACTGTACAGTGCATCGCACGCGCGCTCTAATAATGTGCGGCCCCCCAACTCCAACAGGCATTTCGGACGGTCGTCGGTCAACGGACGCAGACGCTTGGCCATGCCCGCAGCCAAGATGACTGCAAGGGGGCGCTGATTGATTTGTTGCTTTTGTTTCATATCTTGATTGATTTTTATCTCCAGAAAAGACCAGCCGTGCCTGTTATACCGGGCACTAACCACACCCGTTATTTCTGCCTCCGATACAGATACTCTGCCGTCTGCACCATCGAGAATGCGTAGTCCTTGAGCGCTTCGAAATGCGAAGAGGATTGGGTGGGTGTGAGCGCACCACGCGCATCGACATTATAATAGAAATATTTGTCGGCCTGATGGTTGTAGATGAAGCATGCACTGCTGTCGCGCCCCACCACCTGCGTGTCCGACGTATAAAACACCTGCTCACGGGGCGTGCGCAACAGGTCCTGACCGAAACCGTCAAAATCGTAACTCACACCCAGCAAGCCCAACAAGGTGGGGGTCACATCCACCTGGGTGCCTAAGCCATCGTAAATGCCGGGCTCCACGCCTGGACCGAAGATGATGAGTGGGATGTGGTTGTACGACTGCGGCAACTCGGCCTCTGTCTTCCCTACGAGTTTGCCATGGTCGGCCAAGATCACAAAGAGGGTGTTGTCATACCACGGCTGCTGACGGGCAGCCGACAGGAAATCGCCGATGCAACGGTCGGCATATTCCACGATTTGTGTCTCAGGGTCGCTGGTGCGCGGATGAAACCAGTCGGGGATGATATAGGGCGGATGATTGCTGATGGTGAGCAGCGTGGCAAAGAAGGGGTTCCCGCTTTGCGCCCGTTCATTGATGACCGACAGGGCGTAGGTAAACAAATAATGGTCGGGTACGCCGAAGGCGTTCACACGCTCTTCTTTGGGGTAATTCTCCTGCGCATACACCTCGTCGTAACCGTTGGTGCGCAGAAAGGCGTTCATATTGTCATACTGCGCCTCGTGGGTCATGAAGAAAAGGTTGTGATAACCCTCGCCCTTCAGTATGGTGGGCAACCCGCTGCGACGGGGGGTCACGGTGCCTTTCATCAGGTTGCGAAACATCAGTGCGGGGTAGGAATAGAGCGTGGCTGTTATGCCGTGGTTGGTATGGATGCCAGCACTATAAAAACGAGTAAAGGCCAGGGATTGCTGATAAAGACTGTCGAGGACGGGGGCGAACGACTCGGTGGCGTCTAACGACTGCATGAAACCGGCCGACATCGACTCCATCAATATCATCACGATATTGGGATGCTGCTCCGTCGTATCGGCCTCGATATGACGGTGCAACACGGCGGTACTGTCAACAGCGCCCGTAAGACCGAGATAGGCTCTGCTCTTACCCACCGCCTCTGCGTAGGGCATCAGGTGCAACTCGCGGTTCTCTTCGCGCAGGTCATCGAGCAGCGAGGTGAGCAGATTAAAGGTGGGATTGATGCCCAACTGATTGAGGAAGGGGTCGTCGCAGTAATAGGCCTGACTGATTTTGATGGGATTGTAGCCCCTGCGGCCACGTATGCCGAACAGACAGCCGAAGATGAGCAACGCCGCCACGATGAGCTTCCAGGCACACCCGAGCCACGACAGCGGCTCACGGGGCGCCTCTTCGATGCGGTGCCACACGATGCGGCGCCAACGGCGCAACAGCCACACAAACAAGACCACCGACACCACCCAAGCGAGGATATAGGGCAGGTAGGCCGTCTCGCCAAACACCATGCCCGCGGTTGTACCCGCATAACCCATCCATCCGAAGATGCTCGAATCCAGATTCTTGAAGAAATAGGCGAAATAAGGGATATTGCCCGCCGAGGCCATCAACACAAGGGCGTAGAAGAGTATGAACCAGATATTGGCTGCACGCAACAGCCAGCGACGGTATATGCCCAGCACGCCTAAAAGCGACAGCACCGCCAACGGCACCACCATCACATAGCAGGCGATGACATTGTCAAACCACACGCCCTTGACAAAAGCCGTCAGATGACAGGCATCGCCATCTCCTATCATATCGCCGAGCACCAGATACTGAACCAGCCGAAAAGCCGTCATCAACGCCAAAGCTAATAGATGCACACCCAACAGATAGGCGATTGTGGCGAGAAATTTTCTCTTCAACATCATTGATCTATTGTTTCGTTCCTATCGTTATTATCGTTACTAACGCTACTATCGTTCTTAACGTTACTATCGTTCTTAACGTTCCTAACGTTATTATCGTTATTATCGGTTTTATCTATCCTTTCTCAAAACTGCGCATAAATAAACGGCTGCACGCTGTCTTGACGGAAATTGATGACCAGCTGCATCACCACCACGAAGATGAGCAGCTTGACCAGCCACGGCGAACGGACGAACCACTCGCTCAGACGGTCGGAATGACGCTTGCGCAGACCATGCAACGCAAAACCGAGCACTAAGAACAGCATCCACACCAGACGCGTACTGAGGAACGGTGGCAGATAGTCCCAACTGAAGTCGCTGCCGATATGACCGAGCAGCGTCAGAGCCGACTCGACACTCGGCGAACGAAAGAACACCCAGCCAACGGCTACATAGATAAAGGTGATAAGAAAAGCGGCAAACTTCACATACCACGTGTTGGGTATCTTATCCAACCACCATTTGCTGGCCTTGTGTATAATCAGTCCGATGCCATGCAGGGCGCCCCATATCACAAACATCCACGAGGCTCCATGCCACAAACCCGACAACAGCATCGTGACGAAACTGTTTAGATAGGTGCGCCACTTGCCCTTGCGGTTGCCGCCCAATGGGATATACACATAGTCGCGAAACCAAGTGGAAAGGGCTATGTGCCAACGACGCCAAAACTCGGTCAGATTCAGCGACTGATAGGGGAAATTGAAGTTCTCGCGCAACTGAAACCCCATCACGGCTGCGATACCGATGCTCATGTCGCTGTAGCCCGAGAAGTCGAGGTATATCTGCAACGTATAACCCAGCACGCCCATGGCGCCCTCAAAACCAGAATAGCCCAGCGGGTCGTCGAAGATCCATGCGTTATACTGCGCGATATAGTCGGCCACCACCGCTTTCTTCAGCAGGCCAACGATAATGAGCCACAACCCTGCATAGACGAGACGCTCGTCCAGGGCCTTGCGCTCTTGTATCTGCGGGATGAGCACCTCGGCACGGGTGATAGGACCCGCCATGAGCAGCGGGAAGAAGGTGAGATAGAAGGCATATTCCAACAACGACACCTCGGCGCTGAAACGACCCTTATATACATCGACCGTATAACTGATGGCCTGCAACGTATAGAAGGAGATGCCGATGGGCAGGATGATGGAGAGGAGCGAGAAATTCGTCGCCAGCATCCCGTTGAGCGTCTCGATGAAGAAATTGGTGTATTTGAAATAGAGCAGCGGCAACAGCTCCACCGCTACCGTGGCGGCCAGCAGCCACCGACGGCGGCCCGCCTCGCAACGGCGCAACATATCGGTCATTTTCCACGACAGCAGCACCGTGAGGGGCAGCAGCAGCATCAACCAGCCATTGGCCTTGAACGCAAAAAACAGGCTGAACACCACCACGTAGGCCAGCATGGCTGTATGCCGCATACGGTTGAGCCAGATATACCCGCCAAAGAATACGATGAAGAGCACCATGAATGGCATGGTGACGATCGACCACTCGGCATCGGGAGTGGTGAAAAACTGTAACAACGAGTCGAAGATATTCATCCGTCAGACAGTGTTGCCAGGGTTATTTCTTTTTCTGTTGCACAGGCACCGTGGGCACGGTAGGCACATCGGGCACTACCTTCGGGTCCACCTTGATGTCGTTGGGCATCACTACTTTCTTGACGATATCTATCTGGTCGGGTTGCAGATGTTCTACCATCGACTCTTCTTTTTGCTCTTCCTGACGCTCCTCACGCACTTCCTCACGTTTTTCCACGGGCTTGACTTTCGGCATCGCCTCGGCCTCATCGATGGTCAGGCCCGCCAGTTTGGTGCCCTCCATATTATAGCGGGCGGTGCGGCCGCCGCTCTCCACACGGTACTCATTGTTCTCGAAGGTCACCTTACCACGGTCGATGACTGTCACCGCCTTGGTCTTGGCATCCATCCGATAGAGTCCGCACTCGGTGTTGCCGGGGTTGCGTGATGCCATGATGACGATAAACGACTCGTCGGGCGAGATATTGGCTTGCAGTATGCCGCTGCCCGTGTAGTCGATCACAGCGGCGGGGTTATGCTCCTGGGGCAGTATCTCTTTCGAGTCGCGCGTGTAAGCGTCAAACTCATAGAGGTGCCCCTCCTCCAGATACACCAGCGAATGGCGGTCGCGCTCATAGAATTTAGCTACGACCAGGCCCGTCTGCAACACCTCGTTGGCCATGCTGTCGATGACCTCGCGTGTGGTGTGGTCGAAGGTGCTGCCGATGCTCAACTGCCGGTTGTTCATCTGCTGCACATTGATATATAGAATCAGCACCACCACAGACAGCAGGATGATGACGGCTGCCTTGGCGATGGTGGCTTTCTTATATTTGCGCTGCTGACCGAAGGGGTTGAGCATCTTGATGGGTTTCCCCCTGTGCTGTTCCTCGGCATTGGGCTCCGGAGCCGCCACGGGTTCCGGTGCGGGTGGGAATCCGGTTTTTTTCTTGCAATACGGACATAGTGCCGCATGAGAATAAATCATTTTCCCGCATGAGGGACATTCACTGATATTTGCCATTATTATTAGTTTGGGAGTTTGGGAGTTTAGGAGTTTGGGAGTTTGGACAATAGTTATTTGGGAGTTTGGGAGTGAAGTCAATACTCCATTTATTGAGTAATATAAAGTTCAAAATATTCCTATTAGTAGAGAAACCTCTCCCCTCCCTAAGGGAGGGGCCGGGGGTGGGTCTGCTGCCTTTTATATCGTGAGCCTCCAGGTGGCACCGTCTTTGGTGTCTTTGACCTCAAATCCGGCGGCTGTCAGGGCATCGCGTATCTGGTCGCTCGTGGCCCAGTCTTTTGAGGCCTTGGCCTTGGCGCGCAACTCGAGCACCATATCGACCACCTTGCCAAAGGCTTCTTCGCGCTGGTCGTTAGAGTCGCCCTTCTCCAGCCGAAGACCCAGGATGTCGCAGGCGAAGAGGCGCATCACCTCGGCCAACTCTTGCAGGTCGGCAGCGTCGATGGTCGCTTGATGGGCGGTGACGGTGTTCACCACACGGCAAGCCTCGAAGAGATGGCTGATGACGATTTGTGTCTGCAGGTCATCGTTCATCGCATCATAGCATTTCTGCCGCAGTTCGCCCACCACTTTCTTCGTTGCGGGGTCAGAGGCCTTGGCGGGTTGGATGCGCTCCAGGTCGCTCAGGCCGTTGAGCAGACGCTCCAGACCTTTCTCGCTGGCCTTGAGGGCTTCGTTAGAGAAATCCACGGTGCCCCGATAGTGGGCCGAGAGGATGAAGAAGCGGATGGTCATGGGCGAGTAGGCCTGCTCCAGGGTGGGATGGTCGCCAGTGAAGAACTGCTCCAAGGTGATGAAGTTGCCGAGCGACTTGCCCATCTTCTGTCCGTTGATGGTAATCATGTTGTTGTGCATCCAGTAGCGCACCATCGGTTCGCCTTGCGAAGCCACGGCCTGCGCTATCTCGCACTCATGATGGGGAAACACCAGATCCATGCCTCCACCGTGGATATCGAAATGGTCACCCAAGTATTTGCGCCCCATGGCGGTGCACTCGCAGTGCCAACCGGGGAACCCGTCGCTCCAGGGCGACGGCCATCGCATGATATGCTCGGGCTGTGCTTTCTTCCACAGGGCGAAGTCGGCCTGGTTATGCTTCTCGCCCACCCCGTCGAGCTCGCGCGACTCGTTGATGACATTCTCCAGACTCCGTCCGGAGAGGATGCCATAATGGTGCTCGCGGTTGTATTTCTCTATGTCGAAATACACGCTGCCATTGCTCTCGTAAGCATAGCCGTGGTCGAGTATCTGCTGTACCAACTGCTGCTGCTCGATGATATGGCCGGTGGCATGCGGCTCGATGCTGGGGGGCAGCACATTGAGCCGCCTCATCGCCTCGTGATAGCGGTTGGTGTAGTATTGGGCTACCTCCATGGGCTCCAACTGCTCCAGACGCGCTTTCTTGGCGATTTTGTCCTCACCCTCGTCGGCATCATGCTCCAGATGACCCACATCGGTGATGTTGCGCACATAGCGCACCCGGTAACCGAGGTGCTTCAGATAGCGGAACAACACGTCGAACGTGATGGCCGGGCGGGCATGACCCAGATGGGGGTCGCCATAGACGGTCGGGCCGCACACATACATGCCCACATTGGGTGCATGCAGGGGCACGAAAGGTTCTTTACTCCGTTTCAAGGTGTTATAAATGATGAGTCGCTGCTGTGACATATTTTGAATGTTGAATTTTTAATGTTGAGTTTTGAATTGTCAATTGTGAATTGTGAATTCTGAATTGTCAATTGTGACTGCGAAGCTGATGAGCTTGCGAATAATTGTGAATTCAATTGGATTCAAGGTGCAAAGGTACGGCAAAATCGACGAATATACAAAATATCAACGATATTTTCGTCGCTCATACTCAATTATTTGCCGTTACTCATTCGTTATTCATAATTTATGAGTAACTTTGCACCCAAATTTGAAAGACTCAATTTATATAACGTAAAAAAATTCAATGGCTTACAGACGTATTACGGCTGCTGAAGGTGCAGCCATGATCAAAAACGGTGACAACCTGGCTATGAGCGGATTCACTCCCGCTGGCGTGGCTAAGGCCGTAACCAAAGAGTTAGCGAAAAAAGCAGTGGCCGAACATGAGGCCGGGCGCGAATTTAAAGTGGGTATCTTCACTGGTGCATCTACAGGACAGAGCACCGACGGCGACCTGGCAGCAGCCGGCGCCATCAAATATCGTGCCCCCTACACCACCAACCCCGACTTCCGCAAACATGTTAACATGGGAGAGATTCCCTACAATGACCTACACCTGAGCCACATGGCACAAGAGCTGCGCTACGGATTCTATGGCGACATCGACTGGGCTATCCTCGAGGTGTGCGACATCGAAGAGGGCAACGACGTGTGCCGGGCCTACCTCACCGCCGCCGGTGGCATCAGTCCCACGGCTGCACGGCTGGCTAAGCATGTCATCCTGGAGCTCAACGCCTTCCACAACCCCAACGCCAAATTCATACACGACGTGTATGAGCCGCTCGACCCGCCTTACCGCAAAGCCATTCCCATCGAGCACGTGAGCGACCGCATCGGAAAACCCTACGTGGAGATCAACCCGAAGAAAATCGTGGGCGTGGTGGAGTGCAACATCCCCGACGAGGCTCGCGCCTTCAGCGACAGCAACCCCGTGACCGACCGCATCGGATACCTCACAGCCGAATTCCTGGTCGATGAGATGCACAAGGGACGCATACCCAAGGAGTTCCTGCCCCTGCAGAGCGGCGTGGGCTCTACCGCCAACGCTATCCTCGGCGCACTGGGAGCCGACAAGCATGTGCCCGACTTCAATATCTATACCGAGGTGATTCAGAACTCGGTCATCGCCATGATGCTCGAGGGCCGCGTCAAGGATGCCTCGGCATGCTCGCTCACCGTGAGCAACGAGTGCCTGATGCAGGTGTATGACAACATGGACCACTTCAGCAAACACCTCACGCTCCGACAGAGCGAGATATCCAACAGCCCGGAGATCATCCGCCGACTGGGTGTCATCGCCATCAACACCGCCATCGAGTGCGACCTCTACGGCAACGTCAACTCCACTCACATCAGCGGCACAAAGATGATGAACGGCATAGGTGGCAGCGGCGACTTCATCCGCAACGCCTACCTGAGCATCTTCACATGCCCCTCCACGGCCAAGGGCGGACTCATCAGTTCTATCGTACCCTTCGTGAGCCACCAAGACAGCTCTGAGCACGATGTCAACATCATCGTCACCGAACAGGGCATCGCCGACCTGCGCGGCAAGAGCCCCATGCAGCGCGCACAGTGCATCATCGAAAACTGCGCACACCCCGACTACAAACAGCTGCTGTGGGACTACCTGAAACTGGCCAAGGGCGGACACACGCACCACTACCTGCCTGCCGCCTTCGCCATGCACGACACGCTGGCACGCAAGGGCGACATGCACCTGACCGACTTTGCCGAATACGTGAAGGAATAATTTGACAAGAAACGAAAGAGCGAAGCCTGTTGAAACAGCGGCTTCGCTCTTTCGTTTCTTTACCCTTCCAAGAATCACCCGTAACGTTCCTCGTCTATCGGCTCCCATTGGTGCCTGGCCATGTCAACATGGCCATTGGACTTGAACACCACGCCCTCATGCTCCAGCAGCGTGCGCTGCCGGCTCCATCCCGGAGCGGTACGGCCGGAGATAGTCACCACACGGTGGCAGGGCAACTGCTCCGCCCCGGGGGTGTAGCGCAAGGTGCGCCCCACCATGCGCGCATGCTCAGGCCAACCGGCCCACGCGGCGATGATGCCGTAGGTGGTGACGCACCCACGCGGTATCTGAGCCACTATGCTCAGCACATCGTCGCGAAAGGCACGTGCCTGTGCGGGGGTCATCCGGCTGGGATAGTCTCTCATCCGTTTGTCTGTCGTTTACACGCATCCTGCACCACCAGTCCGGCGAGCATGAAACCGAAGATGGCGGTGATATGAGCCAGGGTGCCGTTGATTTGCGCTTTCTGTGAACACCACTCATGGTTGAGCAGCGAGGGGTCGCCCGGTCCGCTCACGGCCTTCGGACATACACACTTCTCTGTGCCGCAGGTGGCGTTCTTTCCTTGGTTCTGCAACAGCTCGTCGGAAAAGACGCAGAGGAACTTACGCCGGGGCAACCGCTGCTGCTGTTTGAAACGGCGGCGGAGGGCACGGGCCAGGGGGTCGCCCTTCACCTTCCAAAACTCTGCCACCTGTATGCGTGTGGGGTCCATCTTCAAGGCGGCACCCATCGACGAGAAGAAACGCACCTTCTCACGGCACGCCATCTCGATGAGCAACGCCTTGTCTTTCAATGAGTCGATGGCGTCTATCACATAGTCATAACTGCCGATGTCGAAACTGTCGGCGGTCTGCTCCGTAAAGATACGTTGCATGGCGGTCACCTCTGCCGCCGGATTGATGGCGAGCAACCGCTCGCGCAGCACCTCGACCTTCACCTGACCTACGGTCTTCATGGTGGCCATCAGCTGGCGGTTGACATTGGTGATGCACACACGGTCGGAATCGACAATGGTAATCCGGCGGATGCCCGAGCGCACCAGGCTCTCGGCACACCACGAGCCCACACCGCCCACGCCGAAGATAATGACCCGCTTAGACATCAGGCGGGTCATTGTGTCGGTGCCTAACAGCAGTTCGGTGCGCCTGAATATCGGCGATATAACTGTTTTACTGTCCATCTTTATGCTCTATTCGCTTTACTTCTTTAACTACGCTCTAACAACAGATGCCGGGCAAACTCCCAGATGACGATGCTGGCCGTATTGGCTACGTTGAGCGAGTGCTTGGTGCCAAACTGTGGTATCTCCAAGCATCCGTCTGAGGCATCGACCACGCTCTGCCGCACACCTTTCACCTCGTTGCCGAACACCACGGCATAGCGGCGGCCCGGCAGGGTCTGCATGGCCTGTAGCGGGGTGGAGCCCTCTACCTGTTCGATGCTATAGACGAAGACGCCCTCGCGTTGCAAGGCCGACACGGCCTCGTCGGCCGAAGCAAAATACTGCCAGTCCACGGCCTCCTCGCCCCCCAGCGCCGTCTTATGTATCTCGGGATGGGGCGGACAGGCGGTGATGCCGCACAGGCACACGCGCTCCACACGGAAGGCGTCGCAGGTGCGAAACACCGACCCTACGTTGTAGAGTGAGCGCACATCATCGAGCACCACGGTCAGGGGCAACTTTTCCGATGCCTTAAATTCATCCACCGTCAACCGGTGCATCTCTATCGTTCGCAGTTTACGCATGGCTTTTGGTCGTTTGGTCGTTTTTTGGGGGGGCGTTTGGTCGTTTGGGGATATAGGAGTTTAGGAGTTTGGGAGTTGCTGTATGCGAATGTAGGGACAGGGCGTGCCCTGTCCGGCATCGGCATGGCGGTAACCTTACTGGCGGACAGGGCACGCCCTGTCCCTACTTGCGGGTAAGGTCATCTCCTGCCCCCTGCCCCTCTACTATTCTCTTACCTCTTACCTCTCACCTCTTCGAATACGCCACGGCGTAGAGCCGCATCTGCTTCACCATCGCCAGCAGACCATTGCTGCGGGTAGGCGACAAGTGCTCGCGCAGTCCGATGCGCTCAATGAAATACAGGTCGGCATCGAGTATCTCCTGTGGTGTGTGGCCGCTGAGCACTCGGATGAGCAGGGCTATGATGCCCTTGACGATGAGGGCGTCGCTCTCGGCGGTAAACCACAGCAGGCCATCGCGGTAGTCGGCTTGCAGCCACACACGGCTCTGACAACCGTCGATGAGGTTCGACTCGGTCTTATACTTCTCATCGAGGGGTTCCTGTTCATTGCCTAAGTCGATGAGCAACTGATATTTGTCCATCCAGTCGGTGAAGTCGGAAAACTCGGCTATCACCTCTTCTTGCAGTTCGTTGATGCTCATTTTTTATTTAGAGTTTAAAGTTTAAAGTTGAATGTAAAATGTTTAAAGTTGAAAGGTGACGAGTTGTTGAGGTGTTGAGGCCTTAGACCGAGAATGAAAATGTTGATGCAGTTTTCACCATTCGTCTTTGAAGAGTAATCTCCCGCCCCGAAGCTATCTACTCCCCTCCCTACAAGGGAGGGGCCGGGGGTGGGTCTTCTGGGTCTTCTGGATTTTCTATTTCACTAACTTAAACAGTTTATCCGAGGGCCGTATCTTGCCCGGCACCGGAATGGAGATGTGTGTGCCCTTTTGGGCCGTTTGCACGGGTTGCAGCTCGTAACGGATTTCCGTAGCATCCACATACATCACGCCGGTGGTAGGTCCCGTAATCAGCAGATGGTCGCCCACGCTGAATTCCGAGGCCTCGCAAGTGAACTCAGCCACGCCCAGACGGGAGTAGTATTTCACGCCCTTGCCCACATACACCTTGCGCACCGTGGCATTCGATCCGTAGTTCTTGTTCCACTCGCCCAGCGTCTGACCTTGGTAGTAACCGTCCCAGAAACCACGGTTGAAGACGGCTGCCAGACGCTCGTCCCAAGCGTCTTTCTTGGCTTCGCTGAAGGTGCCGTCGATGACACTCGCGATGGCTTCCTTGTAGCAGCGCACCACGGTATAGACATATTCCGGACCACGGGCACGACCCTCTATCTTATATACCCTCACGCCCGCCTGCATCATACGGTCGATGAAACGGATGGTCTTCAGGTCTTTCGGACTCATGATGTATTGATTGTCTATCTCAAGCTGGGTGCCTGTCTCGGCATCGGTCACGAGATACGAACGGCGGCACAGCTGCATGCACTCACCACGGTTGGCCGACCGTGCGGCGTTGTTCAGACTCAGATAGCACTTGCCGCTGATGGCCATGCAGAGGGCTCCGTGGCAGAACATCTCGATGCGTACCTGCTCGCCACGCGGGCCACGGATGTCTTGCTCCGTAATCTGACGGTAGATGTCGGCCACCTGATCCATGTTCAACTCACGAGCCAGCACCACCACATCGGCAAACTGGGCGTAGAAGCGCAGCGCCTCGATATTAGAGATATTGAGTTGGGTGCTCAGGTGTACCTCCATGCCCACACGATTGCAATAGGTCATCACCGCCACGTCCGAGGCGATGACGGCGGTGATGCCGGCCTCGACGGCTGCATCCACGATATGGTGCATCGTGTCGATGTCTTCGCCATAGATGATGGTGTTGACCGTGAGATAGGTCTTGATGCCATGCTCATGACAGATGGCGGCGATGTCGCGCAGGTCGTCGATGGTGAAGGCATTGGCCGAGTGCGCACGCATGTTGAGCTGGCCTACACCGAAATAGACGCTCCCAGCACCGGCCTGTATGGCGGCCTGCAAACTCTCGCGCGAACCGACGGGAGCCATGATCTCGAAATCACTGATATTCTGCTTCATCCTTCATGCACTTGTGTATCCTTATCACTTACACTGAAATAGTTTTAACAAATCTGCTTGGCTGGAACGATATTGATTGCTTTTAAGGTAATTGAGCACATCACCTAAAATCTTGATTTCAGTATTATCTCTCATTTTTTTAAAGAGCCGCTTGAATCGGACATCATTTTTGGTGCTTACTGATTTCGTTTGTTCCTTAAAAGCAACTATATCTGAAGGTAAATCATATTCTCTCATATCAATACCCTGCTCCTCTGAGCAATCCAAGATAAACTGATCCATTGCCGGACTCACAATAATCAGATAATGAGGTTTATTCGTATGCTTTAATAAAGATAAGTGCCCTGTTTGGGCTATCTCTATAAATTCCTTGACATAAGATGGCTTTCGCTTATCTGAATCGATAATACCCACAGCAAAACGATCATTTAAGACTTTACTTCTCATCGTATTGACTACCGTGTTGCAACCTTTTTGATGGTTGACCCCATCTGTCTTTAACAACGATTCTACCAAATTGGTATCAACATAACACTCTGGCACAAAAAACAGGTCTTTCATATTCTACTCATCCCAAAGTTTCTATGTTGAAAAAAGCATCAACGCCATAGTCATAAATCTCTTGCAAATGGTCTTCTGTGGCTGTTTTCACCGTAAAACGGCCTTCACTTTTTTTTGTAAAGAAAAGCGCAACGTCTTCATCTGGTTTTTCCAAGAAAGCATTAAGAATATAGGGACTATGAGTAGCCACAAACAGGTGATTAGGATGCTCCCCTTTCGTCAGAGACAATAACCACTCTACAAGATTGGACTGCGTAGGTGGAAAAAGATTGGCCTCGGGTTCTTCAAGGAAAATGTCACAATGGTCTGTAATAAGATACCGTGAAATAATATTTTGTATCTTTTTGATAGCAGCAGCATCCAAAGAATAGCCCTTACCATCCACCTCGAATAGTAAGTGGGTAGAAGTGCCTTTTAATTCTTTTGCATCCACCAGATCACCATATATTGGGGCAAAATGGGTGAAAAAAATATCTGAAAGACTATTCTTTTCATGATTGCCGATAATACTGGTATTCACGATTCTCCTTTCATTAAGATGCGATAAGTAGTTCAAATGCACATATAACGGAATGACGGATTGCAGCCCGCTTGATGTATTCGTAAAGTTAAGTGTGACACCATCTGCCACCTGCACCTGGTCCGACTTCTTATCTGCATCATAATGATAAGACACTCCAAGATTCAATACGCTTAAGTCCGTCTGAGTAGCTTGACGCGCCGTTTCCCAGTCTGCCATAAAATCGCGGATATTGTCATCTGCAAATTTTACTTGAAACCAATTGGGAATAGCTGCCACAAGATTACGTTCAGCAGGAATATACGTCACCTTGATACGACGGTAATCCCACCTACCCTCTTTCCATTCAAACTTAAATGTTTTCGTAGCATTCTCATATAAGAAAGACATATAGTCTGACTCATAACTGATAAAAGTGTCTGGCTGGATATAACCACTCAATTTGTGGAAACGCTCCAACTCCTTTAAAAAGTTACCATCTTGAGAAAAAAAATCTGCTGTCTGTGTCAGCTCGATACGCTTTTCTACCCAAGTACAATAACAAGCCGTCTTCAGCACACAACTCTTGCCCGAACTTTGCGAACCAATCATGACATTGATTCCCTTAAGTTCGATGTCTGCCTCTACCAATGGCCCCAGATTACGAATGACTAAATGTTTCATGGTTGCAAAATTACTATTTTTCTGTTTAATTCTCTACAATAAAACAAAAATCTTCACCAAAAATATTTATACCGTTTAAAAATGCCGTACCTTTGCAGCAAAACATCTTGCTGTATGAGAATCAGTATTAAACTCATCGTGACCGCTCTCTGCCTGACGCTGACGACGGCCTGCAACAAAAAACAAATACAAACAGATAACACCCCGGGCATCTACCACTTCACCAACGAGGTGCTGCTGAAAACGACGCCCGTGAAGTCGCAAGGTAAAAGCAACCTCTGCTGGGCTTACGCCATGCTCGCCACGATCGAGACCGAGCATCTGATGCAGGGCGACAGCGTGGACCTCAGCACCGACTATGTGGCTTACATGTATCTGCGCGAACAGGCACAACAACGATATATGCGGGGCAACCAACCCCTCACCACACGAGGCACCATCACCATGCTGCCACAACTGCTCTACCGCTACGGATGCGAACCCTACCAGACGTTTCACGCCAATCCCGACGCCGACTACAACGCGCTCTTACACGTATTGCAAACCACCGTGGACAGCCACCGGCAGCAGCACGCCGGATTGCAACGAATGATGAAAGAGGTGGACAACCGCTTGGAAGAGGTGCTCGGCATCGTTCCACGCTTCGTGTTCATGCTCTCCTGCGAATATACGCCGCATGAGTTCGCACACAGCGTGTGCAGACAGCATGAATATACGGCCCTCACCTCGTTCAACCACCACCCCTTTGGCAAACCGTTCGAACTGGAGGTGCCCGACAACTATTACCACGATACGTTCCTCAATATGCCTATCGACACGCTGCAAACCATGGTTGACCAGTCGCTCAGACAGGGGCACCCGGTATGCTGGGAGGGCGACACCAGCGAACGGGGGTTCGACTTCTCTAATGGCATTGCCGTGACCGACGACGAGGAGCAACCGGTGACACAACAGGCACGCCAAAGGGCCTTCGAACGATTTCAGACCACCGACGACCACTGCATGGCCATCATCGGACTGGCCCACGACCAACAAGGACGGAAATACTATATCTGCAAAAACTCTTGGGGGCGAAACAACCCCTACCACGGATGGATGTATATGTCGGAAAACTATTTCCGGCTCAAGACCATCGCCGTGAGCCTGAAAAGTGAAATACGTTAAGCCATCTGCCCCCTTACACTTTTATTTCTCCACAGGCAGCGGTTGGGCCGCTGCCCAAGTACAAACGACAAAATTTTCTCTTTTTTCTTGCACATTTCACATTTTGGCATTATTTTTGTAGAAAAATCATCCATACTCTGCTTATGACACGAAAAATCAAATGGGAAGATGAGTATTGGCTGCCGCTCATACAGCTCTATCTGCGAAAACCCGCAGGCGTGAAACCCATGTACTCGAAGGGGATGGTGGACCTGGCACTCGAACTGCACATACCACCACGCACTCTTTACGAAAAGATGTTCCTCCTCAGACGACTGGCCACACCACGCATCGAACGGCTGTGGAACAACTATGGCAACAACCCCCAAAAACTATCAAAAGGGGTCAAATTGTGGAGACGTATGAGAGGCTTCAACAACCCCGACGACTTCTACGAGGGGGTCGAGGTGAATGAGTCGTGGGAGAGAGACTTCAAAACGATTGCCGGCCTGGAACCTCTCACTCCGGTCATGCTCATCCTCATCCTTGACCAATACTTCCGACTCACTCCCGTGACCATGAACGCCGACACGCCCGAGGTGAGACAACTGGCACAGCGGATGAAAATCCCCACCGCCACCGTGGTGGATGTGATGAAGACATATCAGTATTGCGACCCCTACCTCAACCGGCAACAGCCTGAGCCGTCGCCCCTGCTCACCGCCTGCGAGGAGATCTGGAAACGATTCGTCAACGACAGCGCCGAAAAACTGGCTTCCACCGCCTCACTGCTCGGACAGATGTTTTAACCAAACTCCCAAACTCCTACACTCCCAAACTCCCTTTTTACTCTTTTACCTTTTTACTCTTTTACTTTTTTACTTTTTCAATGCCACAGTCATTTCGACAAGAACAGACTCTCACACAGCAAAACATACAGCAAATCTCTCAACAGCAACTGCTGATGAAGAGGCTGCTGGAAATGCCACTCGTGCAATTCGAAGAGAGCGTGAACACCGAACTCAACGAAAACGGCGCGCTCGAGGAAAACATGCCCGACGACTTCATGGCACCCGACTCCGACTATGACAGCACACCTGCGGAGACGGGCGATGAGACCTTCGACCAGCAAAACGAACGGGAAGAGAGACAAGAACAATTAGACCAGGCGCTCGAGACGATGGGCATGGACGACCAAATGGAGTCGCCCGCACAACAACACAGCAATGAAGACTACGTAGAACCCGTTTTCGGAAACAACGACTCGTTCTACGACTTGCTCAAGCAGCAGATGGGCGAGCAGGAGCTCAGCCAACAGCAACAGACCATCATGGAATACCTCATCGGGTCGCTCGACGAGACGGGAAGACTGCGCACCGATGTGCAAAGCATTGCCGACGACCTCAATATATACTATTACCTCGACACCGACACGCACGAGGTGGAGCAGATGATACGACTGCTGCAGACATTCGACCCGCCAGGCATCGGAGCAAAAAACCTACAAGAATGCCTGCTGCTGCAGATACAACGGAAAAAAGACTCTGACGTCAAACAGCAAATGCTCGATGTGGTGACCAACCACTTCGACGAACTGAAAAAAAACCACTGGAATAAGATACAAACGGCACTGCACCTCGACGACGACGAGAGAAACACGCTGCAACAAGAAATACGCAAACTCAACCCGAAACCGGGGGCTTCGCTCGGCGAAACAGTGGGGAAAAGCCAACAACAAATCACGCCCGACTTCATCATCGACACCGACGACAACGGACAGGTGTCGTTCTACATCAACCAAGGACGCATACCCGAGATGCACGTGGCTCCTTCGTATGTGGAAACCATCGAACTGTATAAAAACAAAGGGCAACTCAGCCGAAGAGAGAAAGACGAACTGACCTATACCAAGGAACGCGTTGACAGGGCGAAAAACTTCATCGAGGCAATCAAGCAACGAAGGCTCACACTCTATCTGACGATGAAAACCATCATCGACATACAACGACGATTCTTCCAAGAGGGCGACGACGCGGCACTCAAACCGATGATCCTGAAAGATATCGCCGACCGCACCGGACTCGACATCTCAACGGTGTCGAGGGTGTGCAACCAAAAATATGCGCAGACACGATGGGGCACCTTCTCGCTCCGGTATTTCTTCAGCGACAGTTATACCACCGACAGCGGCGATGAAATGTCAACACGGAAAATCAAAGACACGCTCAAACGCATCATCGACGACGAAGACAAGAAACACCCGCTGAGCGACGAGGAACTGACAAAAAAGATGAAAGAGGCAGGATGCCCCATCAGCCGACGCACCATCAATAAATATCGCGACCAACTCAATATCCCCAAAGCTTCTCTGAGAAAACAATGACACAACAACAGAAGAAACAATACGCCAGAACACTCTGCAAGATATGCCACCCGCTCTTCTTCCCGCTGTGCGGCACCGTCTGCGGACTCACCATCTTCTTCGGACAACTGCACCCGATGCCCCCGTTCATGTACGAGATACCTCTCATCATGCTCATCATCACGGTGCTCATGCCTATCTCCATGACCATCTTATACCGGCGGGCCTATGCCGATGTCTATCCCGAGAAAGATATCAAAAGGATGACAGACATACCGCATATCATCGTTCTCTTCTGCCTGTTCTTCGGGTATATCATACAGAAAATCATCTTCCTGCCGCACATCATCAGTTGCATGACGGCCACGTCGATCATCATCCTGCTCTTACATATCATCGCACAGCAATGGTGCAACTTCTCGCTGCACAGTTCGGCGTGGGGCGCAGTCGTGGGGGTGCTCATAGGCTACTCGCTACTCTTCATCTACGACCCCGTGTGGTGGATATGCCTCACCGTGGCGCTCTGGGGCATTATCGGCTCATGCCAGATCTTCCTGCACCGACACACGCTCTCTGAGGTGATACTGGGCTTCCTCACCGGATTCTCCGTCGCCCTCATCGCCGTACTCGTCTCTTAACTTTGAACTTTGAACTTTGAACTTTGTGATTACTGGACTAATGTCCAAACTCCTAAACTCCCAAACTCCTCATTTCTCATTTATCATTTATCATTTAGCGAAGCGCCAACTCCTAAACGACCAAAACTCCAAACGACCAAAATATGACTCCTATCATCAGTATCATCATGGGCAGCACCTCTGACCTGCCCGTCATGGAAAAAGCCATGAAGTTTTTAGATGAGATGCAGATTCCTTTCGAGGTGAACGCTCTCTCCGCACACCGCACCCCTGACGCCGTCGAAGCGTTTGCACGACAAGCCGCCGGCCGGGGCATCAAAGTCATCATCGCGGGCGCAGGCATGGCGGCGGCGCTGCCCGGCGTCATCGCGGCCTCTACCACACTGCCCGTCATCGGCGTGCCCATCAAAGGGATGCTCGACGGACTCGATGCTATGCTCTCTATCATACAGATGCCTCCGGGCATCCCCGTGGCTACCGTGGGCGTCAACGGGGCACTCAACGCTGCCATTCTCGCCACTGAGATGCTGGCGCTCAGCAACCCTGACATCGCTGAGAAGATTGCCGCATACAAGAGCGGACTGGGAGCGAAGAT
The DNA here is from genome assembly GCA_947165505.1 of uncultured Prevotellaceae bacterium. Classification (GTDB taxonomy): domain Bacteria; phylum Bacteroidota; class Bacteroidia; order Bacteroidales; family Bacteroidaceae; genus Prevotella. The sequence goes on from CAMVAT010000046.1 coordinate 28,277, forward strand.
AGAAAAGGCTAACGAAGATCTGGCGCAACTGAAATATGAATACAAGACGAATTAGCAGTGTATGCCATGTGGGCTCTATCGACATCGGAGGCCAAAACCCCATCCGGGTGCAGTCGATGGCTACCATAGACACCAACGACACCGAGGGATGTGTGGCGCAGGCTAAACGGATCATCGATGCCGGAGGCGAACTGGTGCGATTCACCACGCAAGGCACTCGCGAGGCGGAGAACATGAAGAATATCTCTGACCGGCTGAAGGCCGACGGATATGACCAACCCCTGGTGGCCGACGTGCACTTCACCGCGCATACCGCCGACGTGGCTGCCCTATACTGCGAAAAGGTGCGCATCAACCCCGGCAACTACGTTGATCCGGGACGCACGTTCAAACATCTGGAATATACCGACGAGGAGTATCAGCAGGAACTGAAAAAAATAGACGACAGACTCATCCCCTTCATCCGTATCTGCCAAGAGCACCATACGGCTGTGCGCATCGGCGTGAACCACGGCTCGCTCTCCGACCGCATCATGTCGCGCTATGGCGACACGCCCGAGGGCATCGTGGAGAGCTGCATGGAGTTTCTGCGTATCTTCCGCCGCGAACAGTTCGACGATGTGGTCATCAGCATCAAAGCCAGCAATACGGTGGTGATGGTGCAGAGCGTGCGCCTGCTGGTCAAGGCCATGGACGCCGAGGATATGCACTATCCGCTGCACCTGGGCGTCACCGAGGCGGGCGAGGGCGAAGACGGGCGCATCAAGAGCGCCGTGGGCATCGGCGCGCTGCTCACCGAGGGCATCGGCGACACCATACGCGTGTCGCTCAGCGAGGAACCGGAAGCGGAGATTCCCGTGGCCAGACAACTGGTGGCTCTCATACCGGAATGCAGCCTGCTGCGCGAGGCGGCCGAGGCGTCGATACACGACGATACCATCACGCTCGAGGTGGAGGCGGCCGACTGGCCTACACTCCAACTGAAAGCGGCAATGGCGGTGGGTGCACTGCTCATCGACCGGAAGGCTCATCAGCTGGTCATACACCATCCACAATACAGCACCCAACAACTGACCTCTCTGGCCGACGCTATCCTGCAAGCCGCCCGCATCAAATTCACCAAGACGGAGTATATCTCATGCCCGGGGTGCGGACGCACGCTCTACGACCTGCGCACTACCATCGCACGCATCAAGGCTGCCACGGCGCACCTCACAGGACTGAAGATTGGCATCATGGGGTGCATCGTCAACGGTCCCGGCGAGATGGCCGATGCCGACTACGGCTATGTGGGGGCAGGCCGCGGACGCATCTCTCTCTACCGCGGCAAAGAATGTGTGCTGAAGAATATACCTGAAGAAGAGGCCGTACAACGGCTATTAGAGCTTATAGAGGAGAGAGGAGAGAGGAGAGAGGAGAGTTGTTGAGCGACAGTGAAAAATAGTTTCGGGGCAGGGGCAGGAGATTACTTTGCCGCGCAAGTAGGGACAGGGCGTGCCCTGTCCGTAGTGAGAATATCAAATGCCGGCTTCTTGCGGACAGGGCACGCCCTGTCCCTACTTCCAAACCCTCAACCATCAACCCTCAACCCTCGACCCTCAACCCTAAACCCTCAACCCTAAACCCTCAACCCTCAACCCTAAACCCTCAACCCTCAACCCTAAACCCTCAACCCT
>CAMVAT010000047.1 GCA_947165505.1 uncultured Prevotellaceae bacterium
AACCCTAAACCCTAAACCCTAAACCCTAAACACTCAACCCTAAACCCTAAACCCTAAACCCTAAACAAAAATGATCGACATTAAGAATATCAAAAAGAGCTTTGGCTCACTGCAAGTGCTTAAAGGCATCGACCTGCACATCGACAAAGGCGAGGTGGTGAGCATCGTAGGACCCAGCGGAGCCGGAAAAACGACCCTGCTGCAAATCATCGGCACGCTCGACCGACCCGACGAGGGTGAGATCATCATCGACGGGGTCAACGTCAGACAGCTATCGACCAACCAACTGTCGGAGTTTCGCAACCGACACCTCGGCTTCGTCTTCCAGTTTCACCAACTGCTACCGGAGTTCAACGCCATCGAAAACGTGATGATACCGGCCTATATCGCGGGCACACCGCCACAACAAGCCCGCCAACGCGCCGAGGAACTGCTTGCCTTCATGGGCCTCTCCGACCGCGCCAAACATAAGCCCAATGAACTGTCGGGGGGCGAGAAACAACGCGTGGCGGTGGCACGGGCACTGGTCAACAACCCTGCCGTCATCCTGGCCGATGAACCGTCAGGAAGCCTCGACACGAAAAACAAGTCAGAACTGCACCAACTCTTCTTCGACCTGCGCGACCGCTTCGGACAAACATTCGTCATCGTCACTCACGACGAGAGCCTCGCCACACTCACCGACCGCACCATACACATGAGAGACGGTGAGATAAACAAGATTTAGAGGTGAGAGAACACCTCGCCGCGCATGTAGGGACAGGGCGTGCCCTGTCCGCAAGCAAGATAGCACAACGACAAATAGCGGACAGGGCACGCCCTGTCCCTACTTACAGTCACTAACACATGATTATTAAAAAAGCAACTATATGCACAAGAAAAGAAACTTAAGCTCGCTGTCCCCCTCCTTCGGAGGGGGAACGGGGGAGGCTGTTCCCAGCTCGCTGTCCCCTTCCTTCGGAGGGGGTCGGGGGGAGGCCAAGGCTGTTTCTCTCGGCTCTTTCCATCGGCTGACAGTAGTGAAACAGGTGGATTTCGGCCTCTATCTCGACGGCGGACAAGAGGGGGAAATCCTCTTGCCCTCGCGCTACGTGCCGAAAGAGGCCAAGGTGGGCGACGAGATCGAGGTGTTTATCTACCTGGACCAGGACGAGCGCATCATCGCCACCACCGAACGCCCCCTGGCGCAGGTGGGCGACTTCGCCTACCTGACGTGTTCGTGGACCAATGAATACGGAGCATTCCTCGACTGGGGACTGATGAAAGACCTGTTCTGCCCCTTCCGCGAACAAAAGATGCGCATGCAGCGGGGAAAGGGATATATCGTGCACGTGCATATCGACGACGAGAGCTACCGCATCATGGCATCGGCCAAGGTGGAACGATACCTCAACGAGGCTCCCCCACCCTACCAACATGGCGACGAGGTGCCACTGCTGGTGTGGCAGAAGACGGACCTGGGGTTCAAGGTCATCGTGGCCAACGAATATGCCGGGATGGTGTATAGCGACCAACTGTTCACCGACATACACACCGGCGACCGCCTGCGCGGCTACGTCGATCACGTACGCCCCGACGGCAAGATAGACATCACCCTGCAACCCACCGGCCGACGCGCCACCACCGACTTCGCCGACACGCTGCTGGCCTACCTGCACGACCACGACGGCCTCTGCGACCTGGGCGACAAGAGCGACGCCGCCGACATCACCGCCCGCTTCGGCGTCAGCAAGAAGACATTCAAACGGGCTGTCGGCGACCTCTACAAACGACGCCTCATCGCCCTCGACGACAATCACATCCAATTGCTATAACCACGATAGCCATTATAGAAAAAAATCCCCGGCTCGTCAGGTGAGCCGGGGATTTTCTGTTCATCGCTGCCATACGTTATAGCGATAATAGATGTCTTCCCATACACGGGTCTCTTCGGCGCGGAAGGTGCCGTCGTAGTCCTCTTCCTCCTCTTCGGTGTCGGAGACGATGGTGCGGCCGTCGCTGCTGATGATGATTTCTCCCATGAGTTCGTCGGTGCAGGCGCGTGCCTCTTTCACCTCAGGTTGCATATATGTCTTTTTCATTGGTCTGGAATTTATGTTTACGCTTTCTCCCTCGGTTGTGGATGTAACCACTCCCCTCCCCACAGGGGAGGGGACGGGGGAGGGTCTTTTCATTACTTCACTACTACTTTCTTTCCGTTCACCACGTAGATGCCGGGCTGCAACGCCTGCGTGCCGCTCATCTTACGACCGCTCAGGTCATAGACGTCGCCGGCGAGTGCCGGAGCGTCGATGCCGCGGATGGCGGTGACGGTCTCGCCGCCAATCATGATGCCGTACTCCTCGGCCGAAGCGTCAGAGGGCAACTGGAAGTAGCCGCGCAGACCCAGCAGGTTGGCACCGCTGCCGCCACGACGGATGGTGCCGGCATCGGTCACACCATACATGCCCTGCATGCCCGGGGCGGCCACCGGCTCGTATGAACCGAAGAAGGTGACACCGTCTTTGGTCTCTGACTGGGCAGCGGTGGTGAAGCTATAGATGACCACTTTGTTGAAGAGCAACTGATCAGGCAGTGCCTGCACCTTGAGCAGATAGGGATAGCCGGCCTGCAACTCGGTGACGGGCGAGAACTGCAACAGTCCGCCGCTGAAGCCCGACAGTTCGTAGGCCTCGGTGCCCTCGCCCAGCAGCGAGAGGTCGCTCACCTTGAAGGGCAGACAGATGGTGTTCCACTGCGAGGCGATGGTATATTCCACATTCACGATATCATAGTTGCCCTCGGCGATGGTGTTGCCGCCATTCTCCGAGAGGGTGAAAGCAGGCTCGAAGGTCACATCCACCACATCGGTCTTGAGGGTGCCGCCCTCGTAGCTCACCTCGATATACACGGGCAGCGTGCCAGCGGTAGCAGGGGTATAATCCAGGGTGATGGCCTTGGTGCCGTTAGCCTCGACGGTGGCGTCAGCCTCTGCCATCGGCGTGCCATCGACATAGAGCGTAGCAGTGGCCGCCTCGTCCTTGCCTACCAGTTCCTGAAGGCTGACGCTGGCGGTATAGGCCTCATACTGTTTGCCGGTAGCGGGAATCGTGGAGGCGGTGATGGCCATGTCGTGCTCTTTCAGGGCGAGTTTGAAGCCGAGGAAGTTGTCGAGCATGGCGAAGGTGGCGGTGAAGCGCAGGTAGTAATAGCCGTCGGCGGGAGCCGTGAACGACAGTTCGCCCGACTCGGTGACGGCCTCCTGGATGACGGTCCATGTCTCGCGCTCGTCGGCGGAGTATTCGATGGTCATCGGCTCATCGTCGTATTCCATGCCCACGTAGAAGGTGAGCACGTCGCCGGCCTTGGCCTGCAAGCGCGGAGTGGTCAGCGCCTTGGGAGCGCCATACGAGCGGATATAGGCCATGTAGGTGCCGTTGTTGCCTGTGTAGGTGGGCTGTGTCACGGTCCAGACGCCCTCGCTCGTCCAGTAGGCGGGCATCGCACCGCCCTCGAAGTCCTCGTCCCAGACATTGGGGTCTTTGGTGAAGGCTTTCACGGCGAAGGTCACGGGGCTGAGGCCCTCGTTCTGCGGGGTCACGGTCACGTTGCCGCTCTTCTCGCCGTAGCTCTCTTCAGAGAAGTTGAACGTCACGGTGAAGGTGGCTTCCTCGCCGCCTGCTACCTCGAGCGTGGCTGGACTGACGGTGAAGTCGTCGCTGTCGGAGGCGATTGCCACACGGAGCGTGCCTGTGCCGGTGTTGGCCACGGTATAGGTGTGCGACGACGAGGCGGTCAGGGTACCGAAATCATCCTCGGTCACGGCGGCTCCGTCCTTGGTCACGGCCATCTTCGGGGCATTGTCGTTGTAGTTGAATCCGGCCATGTCGGTGATAGCGAAGCGCTGGCCGCTGATCTGCAGCATATTGACCGTGGCGGGGATGCCCTTCACTTCGACGGTGGTGAAACCGTCGGTGCCAAACTCACCGCTCTCGGCGGTATAGGTCTTCTCGAATGCGGTCCAAGTGTCGCCCATGTCGGCCGAGCCTTTGACCACAATCTCGCCCATCGACGAGTCGAAGCGTGCCTTGATGGCGAGCACATGACCGTCGTTGAACAGGATGGCAGGCGAGGTGAGGGTGTTGGTGCCGTAGCCGGCCGTAGCCAGTCCGTCGGCCACAGTGAAGCCCTTGGCAGTCCAGTTGGCGGGCAGCTCAGTGAAGTCGAGATGCTCCACGTCGATGGGATAGACGTATGCGCTCACGGGCAGTGTCAGGCTCTTCACATCCACGGCGTTGGTGGTGATTGCCACGTTGCCGCTATGGATACCCGGATCGGCAGCCTCCAGGCTGATGCTCAGTTCGCCGGTGCCGCCGGCCTCGACGGTCAGGGGTGCCGACGATTCAAAGCCGCTGGGTGTCGTGACATTGACCGTCAGCGGGGCGTTGCCGCTGTTGGTCACGGTATAGACTTTCACCACGGAGATGCCTTCCGACACGAAGCCGAAGTCTTGCAACCCGGACGCATTGATGGCGAAGCGGGCGCCGGCCAGTTGCACGGTGATGGTGACGGGTGTGGCATATTGTTTGTCGGTCAGGTCTTCCTTCACGTAGAATGTCACCTCGCCGTCGGCGGTCACATGACCGTCGTAGGTGATGGTCACGGCCTTCGACTCACCCTGTGCGAGCACGATAGGTTCGGAGGTGGCGACGACGTTTTTCGATGCGTCGAGCAGACTGACGGTGGCACCGTCGGCGGCGGTCAGGTCCACATTGCCCTTGTTCTGCACCAGCACGGTGAAGTTGGCGGTGTAGTCGCCGTCAGCGGTGGCGTTCACGGTGGCCTGCTCGGTCGAGAAGCCATCTACACCGATGGCCTTCACCTCGGCGCCGTCTTCATAGATGGTGGCGGAGATATTATCGATACGTGCGCGCACCAAGAAGATGGCCACCTGCTTGCCCTCGGTGCCCAGGTCGATGGTGTAGCTGCCCCACGAGGTGGAGGTGGGCTTCACGGTGCCGATCAGGTTGCCGATGGTGTTGTCGTCGTTCACTTCATACAGGCTCACCTGTATATACGACTGGTAGCGGCTGTTGGTGGTGGTGGCGCGTGCGCTGAACGACACCTCGCCGGTCAGTTTGTCGGGTATAGCCAGATAGGCGGCGTTGGATGTGCCGTAGTCGTAGCCGATACACTTGCCTCCGTTGTCGTCAGATACCAGACCATAATAGTTGGCGCCATACTGGTCGTCAGTGTAGATGCCGGCACTGGCACCGATGATGTACCATCCGTTGCTCAGTCCGTTGCCGGTCTGCCATCCGGATATGTCAGCTCCGTCTTTCTGGATGGTCACGTTGTTGAAGTCTTCCGTCAGGGTGGTTTGCGCTGTCATTTGCAGCGCACCTATCAGCGACAAAAGGCACGTGATAAGTAGTTTTCTTTTTCTCATAAGATGTATTTTTTAGGTTTTTAGTATTTATGATTGTCGGATTAACACTTGAATGATGGTCGGTTTTAACGCTTCAACAATTTCCGGTTTTAACGCTTTATTATAAATAATGTGACAAAATTAGTGCTTTTCCGTGACATTTGCAATTATTTCTTTAAGTTTTTTCGTTTGTCGGCATTTTTCCGCCGTTTGCCTTGGAGTTTGGGAGTTGGCGCTTCGCTAAATGATAAATGATAAATGATAAATGAGGAGTTTGGACATTAGTCCAGTAATCATAAAGTTCAATGTTCAAAGTTCAAAGTTCAAAAAAAATCCCCCCGCACTTACGCGCGAGGGGATATACATCAGTAGAGTGGGTTTAGAGTTCGTCGTCCCACACATTGTAGCGGTTGGCACTGAACTCACCGTCATACTCTTCTTCGTCGGGCGTACCGGTCACTGTGCCGTCGCTGTTCTCGACAAGGCCCAGAAGCGCTTCGCTGAGAACCACTTCCTTGATTTCGGGCTGCATATATTCTTTTTTCATTTCGTTCTCTTGTATCAATTATTTAACAATCACTTTCTTACCGTTCTTCACGTAGATGCCGGGTTTCAGAGTCGTTGCATTCATCTTACGACCGCTCAGGTCATAGACGTCGTCCGCCACTGTCTCGTTGAGTTCAACGCCGCTGATGCGTGTCACGGCGCCATCCTCCACGATGTTCACCGACACGGCGCCTGCATCCGTGGGCAGTTCGAAGTAAGCGCGGAAGCCCTTCATCGTGGCCTTGGCGCTACCCTTCTTGAAGTCGCCAGCGGGCACCACGCCATATTTGCCTGCCATGGTGCCGGCTTCCATCGGTGCGTAGGTGCCTTGGAACAGCACACCGTCTTTCGAGATGTTCAGGTCGGCGGCATCGGTGCCGGTTCTGAAGCCGGTCACGTCTTTGAACAGGAACTCAGACTGTGCCTCATCGGTCTGGATGAGATAGGGCTGCTGTGCGTTGAGTTCGGTGACGGGGGCGAAATTCAGTTCACCATTGGTATAGCCAGTGAAGGCGTATGCCTTGGCATTCTCGCCGAAGATGGTCAGGTCGCTCACGGCGAAGGGCAGCACGAGGGTGTTCCAACCGGCTTTCATGCTATACTTCAGCACCACGGCGTCGTAGCGGCCGAAGTTCTCGAAGTCGTCTAATGTGCCAACAGTCTCGTCAAGAGCGGGAGCGGGCACGACGCTGATTTCCACCTCGTCGGAATTGAACGAAGGACCGTCCTCAAGAATTTGCATCAAGAAGGAAGCAGGACCTGTAACGCCTGCATCCTCGAAAGTGACGGGGATAGTGACGGTCTTCTCTTCGCCGGCAGCCAGTTGAATCTCCTCGGTGCCATAGCCAATCTCACCCACGGCAAACATCACGCTGACGGTCTCGTCCTTGCCAGCCAGTTCCTTAAGCGTCACACTCACCTCGGTCTCCACATACTGGTTGAAAGTAGCGGGGATGACGTAAGAAGAGACAGCGATATCGTGGTCTTTTGTAACGGGTTTGAAACCATAGAAGTTGTCGACACCGTTCTGATAGGTCGAGGTGAAGCGCAGATAATAGACACCGTCAGCGGGAGCGGTGAACGACATGGCTTTGTTGTAGTAGCGCTGCGATGTCGAGGGAGCCTCGCTGTCGTTGCGGGTCTCATAATTGTAGATCTCGGTCCAAGTGGCTTTCTCATCGCTGGAGTACTCCACGATGAGGGCTTCGTCATACCAGTTCAGGTAAGCATCCCAGTTGAGCACGTCGCCGGCCTTGGCTTCCAGGGCGGGGGTGATCAGGGTGCCGGCGTCGCGGCTGTCGGGTGCCAGGGCCATCGGAGTGTTGTTGGCATAGTTCTTGAAGGTTCCCACGGTCCAGCCGTTGGCTTCCCAACCGGTGGGCAGCGTGCCGTCGGCGAATTCCTCTTCCCACACGTTGGGGTCTTTGGCGGTGGCCGAGGCCTCGATGGTCACGGCGGCGGTTTCATCATAGGTCGGAGTGATGGTGATGGCACCTTCAAACAAACCGTAATTATCCTCCGTATAAATGAAGGTCACGGTGAAGTCAGCACTTTCGCCTGCGGCAACCGTGAGCGTGGTGGGCTCGACTGTGAAGGCGGCATTGTCTGACGTGATATTGACAACCATCTCACTTCTACCAGTATTGGCTACCGTATAGGTTTTGGTTGCATTAGCAGAGACCTTACCGAAAACAGCACCCTCGGCAGGAGTCACCGTCAACTCTGGCAGGCTGGAGAGTTCACCACCATAAATGTTATCAATTCTGATATTCCAACCCGAGAAACGGATATATTTCACATCTGCGGAACTGATAGTCACAGTACGCGTGTTCCAGTCTCCATACACATCATCGGTATAGGTTTCAACAGTGGTCCATGTAGTGCCATCGGTAGAAGTCTGGAAAGACACACTGCTGGTATAATAAGTACTGCTGCTGGCTTTCGATGTGCTGAAAGCGAACACCTCTCCAGCCTCGACAGACAGTTGGGGAGAGGTCAGCGTGCCGGCATAGGAAGAAGAGGTGCCACCGTAGTTGGCATATTCATTCGCAAACGACCAGCTATACCAAGATGTTGAGGCTTCTGCCGTCCAACCTTCTGGCTGCTCGCCTTCAGCGAAATCAAAGAACAGCTTTGCGGCGTCTTTCACCACAGCTGTCAGACTGACAGTGACGGCATCAAGACCATCTGCCTGAGGAGTGAATGTAACGGAGCCACTTGCGGTTGTCTCAGGAACGGAGACGGTGACAACAGCCGTGCTACCTGCCTCAATAGTCACCTTTGCTTGATCAACGGTATAACCACCTGTTGTGGCAACATTCACAGCAACAGCTTGCGTTCCGGGATTCTTAAGTGTAAACTCTTTTGTGGCACCAGCCTCAGCAAAACCAAAGCTGTAGGCATCACCATTCTTGTAATCCTGCACGGCAAAGCCCGGGCCTTCGACCTGCTCATAAATGGTGGCCGAGAAATTATCAATGGCAGCCTTGTTGAACATCAAAGCAATCATGGAATGTTCGGCATACTCATAAGTCACAGTTGTCCATGTGCCGAACGAAGAACGGCTGTCAGTCTTTTTGGCTACAGTACCGCTGGTGAGTGCTTCCCCTACCGTGTAGGTGCCATTTTCCTCCGTCACAGGATGGATACTATACGAACCTGCAGTGGTTTTTGTGCCTGCGATACGGAAAGTGATAGTTCCAGTCAAATCTGTAGGAATAATCACATAACCGGTCTGCGATCCGTATGAAGCGACCAGCGATTTACCCGACGTGCCGTCTTCGTCACGGCTTGCCAACTCATAATAAGAGCTTCCCCAATTACTTGATGTGCTTCCTTGTGTCCCTAAAGAAGCGTTCTGGACGAACCAGCCATTTGAAAGCGTAGTAGTTCCTGAAACGGTCAGACTATTAAAATCTTCCGTCAGTGTTTCGGCCTTCACTTGCGCCACGTTCATCAGCATGAACATGAGCGCAAAGACAAAATAGAATTTTCTCATAAAAATTATTGTTATTGATGAATATATGATTTCCGGATATACTACGTGTCGGGGTATGGTATGCCCAAAAGTGGTGCAAAGATACAATATCACCATTTAATATGAAAATCAGGCTTTTTCAATTCTGACAAATTGCCGTATTTAAAAGATTTTTGTCAAATATGGAGAAAATGGCTGCCGCCTGCGAGGCTACTTAAGCTACAGGAAGACCCACCCCCGGTCCCTCTGAAGCAGACCCCCCCTGCCCCACCGAAGCAGACCCACCCACTGCCCCTCCCTTGCAGGGAGGGAAATAGTTACTTCTGCAATTGAAGAAGCTAGGCACCTCTATCAAGTACGCCGTGCCACACCGTAGGGGCAGGTCACCGTGCCTGCCCGCACGAGCGACAGCGAGTTAAAGAAACATCAAAAAGGAGGAAAAAGGTGAAAAAAGAAAGAAAAACGCCTACGGCGGATGAAAAAAACAATAAAAAAACAAGCACATCTATGGCACACCTTGGAGAATCCCAACCAACAGGTAGGGACAGGGCGTGCCCTGTCCGCAAGTAACAGCATATTTGAATATCCTCGCTGCGGACAGGGCACGCCCTGTCCCTACTTGAGGCGAGGTAATCTCGCAAACAATAATTATATGATTGCCCCATCATTTATAGCATGCGATGGAAGAGATCGTCAAGTACCACCCGCTCGGTTACCTCTACGGAGTACATATTGGCATGCAACCCATAGGTGGTAATCCTAGTAGAATCTTCCTATATTCCTATATTCCTTGGAAACAACGATATAGGTTCGTTCACGAACCTTCATTCATGAAAATTCATGGGATATTCATGGTAATTATATGTTTCATACATCGAACGGATAATTCGCCAAAATCGATAAAATTTTTCAGTTTTGGGGATTTATCGGATGAATAATCCGCCAATATTGTCGTCTGCGACGCTACAAAAATACACATCAATGGACACGAATGAAACCATGAATATTTGCCGCTAAAGGTATTCACACCAAAAATATTTATGCCCCATTCATGGCTCATTCATGCAGATTGATGTGGCATCGCAGACATGGATAAAAATATCTGTCGTCTGCGACACCACAAAAATACACATCAATGGCCACAAATGAAACCATGAATATTCGCAGTCAAAGATATTCACACCAATAATATTCACACCAAAAAATATTTATGACCCATTCATGGCTCATTCATGCAGATTGATGTGGCGTCGCAGACATGAATAAGAATATCTTTCGTCTGCGACGCTACAAAATGCACATCAATAACCATCAACCAGTGGTCACTACATCATCCAGTGATCACCGTGCCTCCCACACCCTGCCGTAGGGGCGGGTCACCGTGCCCGCCCGCACGAGCGATAGCGAGTTAAAAAAATCATCAAAAAGGAGGAAAAAGGAAGAAAAAGGAGGAAAAATGCCTACGGCGGATGAAAAAACAATAAAAAACAAGCATCTATATGACATTCTTTGGGGAAACAAAAAAAAGATGAAGATTCATTTTATCTGATATTGATTTGAAAAAATGGCATAAGAAAAACGGCCTATACTCTTTTCTTCGATAAAAATTTTGCCATTTGAACAAAAAGATGTATTTTTGCACCACGTACGTAAAAGAATCCAAGCGTGGACTACGTACAATTTATGGGTAAAAACATAGCGCATTGCTTTGTATTCTGGACGTTCCTAAAGTTTGGCCACTGGAAGAACAATATCTCAGATATGAAGTTAATGTCCGCCTACGTGGACATTAAACTATCTAGATATTGTGGGTTAGGCCAAACACCCAGGAACGTGGATAGGGAAATCGTCCACGTTTTTGTGTATCATAGTGTTTGGTCTGACTGCGTTTCGAGTATTCCGCAAGACGCTTTAAAATTAATTCGTATGAGCGAAATACTTGAAGAAAAGTATGAACTTTTCTCTTCTGATTCGCCATGGCTTTCAGACATCGTCGCAGAGCCTCAAGTCCCTTTGATATTTGAAGAGGATGGGATGAGGCCTGGTAAACTATATAGAGTTCTCTCTTTGTTTTCTGGATGCGGCGGCATGGACTTAGGATTTGAAGGGAATTTTATAGCAAGTAGCAAATCGTTTGCTGAGGACAGTAAATACATTGAGAAAAAGCTAAACGAAGACTGGGTATTATTAAAAGGTACTCAGTTTCAGACCGTTTTTGCCAATGACATCCTGCCAGAAGCTAAGAATGTCTGGTTAGAAAACATGAAAAGATATGGCTACCACCATGATGTTTATCACTGTGAAAGCATTGTAGATTTAGTAAAGATGCATCAACAAGGTGCTCATATTTTCCCAGACAACATTGATCTTGTTACAGGAGGATTTCCATGCCAGGATTTTAGCGTAGCAGGCAAACGACTTGGTTTTAGTTCGCAAAAGGATGATATGGGGAAAAAACGCGCAGACGATAAGCCTTCTGAGGAAAACAGAGGAAGGTTGTATTTTTGGATGAAACAAGTGATTGACATCACCAAACCCAAAATCTTTGTAGCTGAAAATGTAAAAGGTCTTGTCAATTTAGGCGACGTAAAAGACATCATTCAAAAAGATTTTGCAAGTGCTGACGGGAATGGCTATATTGTGTTAAATCCTCAAGTGCTACATGCTGCAGACTATGGCGTTCCCGAAACAAGAGAACGTGTCATATTCATCGGTATTCGACGCAATGCTTTACGGCCTAACGTATTGAGAGCCTTAGAAAAAGACAGAATCGATGAAAATTATAATCCATACCCAAGACCTACACATGCCCATCATATTAAGAGTAGCCAACTATTACCTCCTGTCTGCACACGTGATGTCTTGAAACATTTAAAGGAGCCTATATTCTCCGAAGACCCATCGCAGCAAGTATATTCAAAAGCTAAATTTTTAGCAAACGGAAGCCAAGGTCAGGTAGAAATAAAATTAGACGGATTAGGCCCTACTATTCGTTCTGAGCATCATGGTAACATAGAATTTAGACGCTTATCAAGTGAACATGGTGGAAAGCATACAGAAGAACTTTCAGCAGGTATGACGGAACGCCGACTTACCCCTCGTGAATGTGCCTTGATTCAGACATTTCCACCTGATTACAAATTAGTAATAACAAATAAAAACGGAAGAGCACCCCACGTCAGTTCTTCGGGTGCATACAAAGTTGTTGGGAATGCTGTTCCTCCTGTCTTAGCTTTTCATATTGCAATGCGGTTGAATCAATTGTGGCCTATATACTTTGAAAGATGAGATATCCTGAAGAAAATATTATTGCGATTAGAAATCGTGACATCAATGAAGCAAATAAAGCTTTTGCTGAATTGATGGCTAAGTTAGAGCACTGCTTCAATGAACGTTCTAAGAGCAACCCTTTATTATATCGAAATTGTTCCTCGTCTGAATTGGAAAAAGTCACAGAATTGGTGCTAAAAGATGTCTGCCACTCTACTCCATTTAGGGAATCTGATATCAAATTGGTATCTGGACATACGTTTCCAGACATCATGACGACAGACATGTATGGCGTTGAGGTAAAGTCAACGAATAAGGACAAATGGACTTCTACTGGTAGCAGCATTGTAGAGTCAACAAGAAGCGAACTGGTAGAACGTATTTATATGCTTTTCGGGAGTTTAGGAAGCAAGCCACCAGCTTTCCGTTGTAGGCCATATCAAGAATGTCTCAGTAATATTGCAGTTACTCACTCCCCCCGCTATTTGATAGACATGACACTTAGCCAACAAGAGAATATTTTCTCAAAAATGCATACAGACTATGACAGTTTCCGTCTTTTGACGGAGGACGATAAAATCACCAAAGTAAGACAGTACTATATCAGGAAGGCAAAGAAAGAACATAAATCGGAGATGCCTTGGTGGATGGGCGGTACCACCAGTGTTAATTTGTCATTTTATAACGACTTGGGACAAGCCGCAAAAGAAGATTTAGCGACAAGGACATTTATTCTATTTCCTTCTGTCTTTGCAAGGAATGCTTCAGAAGGATATAAAGATGTGTCTTTATGGTTATGCAACCGATATTCTCTTCTTTGCTATAATATGCGAGACACTTTTTCTGCTGGTGGAAAAATGACCATGCTCAATGGAGAAAAATTACCCAAACCATATCCTCAAGTTGTAAAAAGATTGTTGGAACAACATATAAAAATAAAAGAACTCCTTAACAATCCTGATGTTGACATATTATACGACATAAAAGAATATTGGGATTTCCCATATCAAACAAGCAATCTCTACCCTACTTGGCTGAAGCTCATTTCAAGGACATTTTCACTAAACCCCGAGTTGAAAGATATTGATATCATCGGTCTTCTCACAACGAATGCTTGCCCTTATTAAGGAGTCCTATCAAATACGTCACAAGGACACCCCTAATTGACCACAGTCAATCACCACTTTTGAAAGTGGAGCAATTGATGCAAACTACTAACCGCTTCCTATAGTTACGGTTGGCTCATGTGCTGTCGCAGACAAAGATGACACGATTGCCCCATCATTTATAGCATGCGATGGAAGAGATCGTCAAGTACTACCCGCTCGGTAACCTCTACAGAGTACATATTGGCATGCAACCCATAGGTGGTAACCTAGGTAGAATCTTCCTATATTCCTATATTCCTTGGAAACAACGATATAGGTTCGTTCACGAACCTTCATTCATGAAAATTCATGGGATATTCATGGTAATTATATGTTTCATACATCGAACGGATAATTCGCCAAAATCGATAAAATTTTTCAGTTTTGGGGATTTATCGGATGAATAATCCGCCAATATTGCCGTCTGCGACACCACAAAAATACACATCAATGGCAACAAATGAAACCATGAATATTCGCATCACACCAAAAATATTTATGACCCATTCATGGCTCATTCATGCAGATTGATGTGGCGTCGCAGACATGAATAAAAATATTGCCGTCTGCGACCGGCAAAACAAAAATTACGCACTAATCCTTGGCAGTTTCAAAAATAATCACTACATTTGCACTTTGTAAAGACAATCTATGCCTTAACCACGACTCATTCATAACCACGAGACATCAATTTCTAACTTTAAATATTCTAACTATGTTAAAAAATCTACGTTATCTATGGATGCTGCTACTCATGGCAGTGGCAGGTCCGACATGGGCCACCGACGAGGTTTTCACGCTCACAGCCGATTTAGGCTATGACAGTGGAACAGCAGTGGAAATCCTTGAAGGTACGAGTATGAATCTGACATTTGAACAAGGTTCAAACAAAAACAATGACCCTAAGTATTACAGCACAGGCGATGCCGTACGTTTGTATGGCGGCAACACCCTGACCATCACCCCGACAGCCGAATCGACCATTTATATCACCAAGGTGGTATTCGTAAGGGGTTCTGGTGACAGCGGTAAAGCATTGATTGCCAGCACTGGCAAAATGACCGGCGACACGTGGGAGGGCTGCTCTAATGGCGGTAACATCACGTTCACAGCCGATGGAACTACAGGGCATGTACGCATCGCCAAGGTCACGGTGACTTACAACACCGATGGCTGCCCTGAGCCGACAGTGGAGACCACCGAGTTCATGCCCACCTTCTCGCCTGAACCGGGCGAGGTGGAGGCTGGTACCGTTGTGACCATCACCGCCAACGACGACTGGAGCATAGCCAGTTATCTCTACAATAGCGAAGAGACGACCGTCGGTGAAAAGAGCTGTACGGTAACCATCAACGAAGATGCTGAGATTGTAGTAAACGGTGTTTATGGTGAGGAGACAGGCAGAGCCACCGCCAACTACACCATCAAAGCAGCGGTACCCGAGGCCACATTCGTGCTCACCAATGCTAAGCAAGGATACCCGAATCGGACACAAGTCGAAACCATCCGTGGTACCGACTTGTATCTGACATTCGCGAAAGGCTCTGGCAGCACCGCACCAACCTATTACACTGACGGCGATGCCGTGCGTGTATATGGAGGCAACACCATGGCCGTGACTTCTTCCAACTCTGACAAGAAAGTGAAAATCACTAAGATTGTTATTACAAGAGGTGAAGGCGACAATGGCGGCAAGACATTCAGCGCTGACAGCGGCACCATGACTGGCGACACGTGGGAGGGCGAGGCCAGCAGCGTCAAGTTCACCGCAGCAAGCGGTTCTGGAAATATACGTGTACAGACCGTGGATGTCACTTATACCATTGATGATACTCCAGCTGTCACCGACTTCAACCCCACCTTCTCGCCCGAACCGGGTATGGTGGACAAGAACACCGAGGTGACCATCACCGCCAACGACGGATGGTATATCTATGGCTACTACAACGAAGATGGAAGTGTGAACGTAATGGGACAACAGAGCCCGTCGGTGACCATCACCATCACGGAAGACATCGAACTGACTGTGGTAGGCGGAAGCTACACTGAGGGGGTGGCCAACCAGCCTAAGGTAGTGACTTACACCGTCAACCCCGACTCGCCCGACTACGAGACCGTTCAGATTCCCTACGAGGAGACACTCATCGAAAATAAGGGTAAGTTCGTGATCGAGGGCGACGACTGTTGGAGCTTCAACAGCTACGGGGCTGTGGCTTCGAAGAAGAATGTCACCTCATGGCTCGTATCACCTCTGGTTGACGCTGAAGATGTGACTGAAGCCATTACACTGACCTTCGAGCACCAAGGCCGCTTCTTCACCACACCTTCCGAAGAAGCTACACTTTGGGTGAGAGAAGCAGGCGGCGACTGGGAACAGCTCGCAATTGAATACCCGGAAGCCTTTACCGGAACCAAATGGACCACATTCTCCGAGGTAACTGTTGATTTGTCTGACTATGCCGGCAAGACCTTCCAAATTGGATACCAATACACCAGCACTGAAACCAACTACGGCGGTTGGGAAGTGAAGAACGTGAACATCGTGGCCGGCGAGGTAATCGAGAAACAAGAAGCCGGACTGAGCTATGGCGGTGAGAACGTCACCTACACAGCCACCATCGGCGAGG
This sequence comes from uncultured Prevotellaceae bacterium, assembly GCA_947165505.1. GTDB lineage: Bacteria > Bacteroidota > Bacteroidia > Bacteroidales > Bacteroidaceae > Prevotella. The sequence continues at coordinate 15,976 of CAMVAT010000047.1, forward strand.
AGAACGACTTCCCCGTGCTCGAGAACCCCAACCAACTGGAGGTGACCTACCGCTCTACCAATACCGACGTGGCTACCATTGACGCGGATGGCAACATCACACTGGTGAGCGCCGGACAGACCACGATCTTCGCCGAGTTTGCCGGCAACGACGCTTTCAAAGAGGGCCAGGCCAGCTATCTGCTCGTGGTGAAAGAACCGGTCATCGCTGGCACCGATAAATATGAGCTGGTGACCGACGTGACCACGCTGGCCGTTGATGACGAGATCATCATCGTGGGCACCGCCGACGAGGAGGAATTCTACGCCCTGAGCACCACGCAGAACACCAACAACCGCGCCGCCAATGCCGTGGAGATTGAGGACGACGGCACCATCATCCCGGGCAACGACATACAAATCATCACGCTCGGAGAGGGTGACACCGGCTACGTTTTCTACACGGGCGAGGGATATCTCTACGCCGCTGCCAGCGACAAGAACTGGATGCGCACCGAGGAGAAGGCCGACGCTAACGCCAACGCCACCATCGACATCGACGACGAGACGGGCGACGCCACCATCGTCTTCCAAGGCTCGAACACGCGCAACCACATGCGCTTCAACCCCAACAACGGTAACCCGATGTTCTCATGCTACGCTGAAAGTTCTACAGTCAAGAACTTGCCGCGCATCTACCGCAAGGTGACGGAGACACAGACCACCTACGACGTGACGCTGAGCAAATACGGCCTGGGCACCTTCTACTGGAGCGACAAGGCATTCTTGCTACCCGAAGGACTGTCTGCAGCCACCTACACCTACGACGAGGCCACACACAAGGTGCAGCCCAACGTGGTGATGAGCGAGGGCCGCGTCATCCCCGCCGGCGAGGCTGTGGTGCTCAAGGGTGAGGCCAGCGCTACCTACACTCTCACTGAGGTGGACGGCTCTAACTTCAGCTGCGACCAGATGAACCGCCTGATGGGTCTTGACAAGGAAGGCTCGGTGGAGATACCTACCGCCGTGTTCAAATACTACTGGCTCGGAGCCAAAGACGGTGTGCCCGGATTCTACTACGGTGCTACCGACGGCGAGCCCTTCATCCTGGGCGCACACAAGGCCTTCCTGCCTCTGAGCGAGGAAGAGGCTGCCTTCGCTACCTTCGTGCTGTTCGACGGCACCGCTACAGCCATCAACGGCATCGAGCAGGCCGAGAGCAAAGCCACGGATGCTGTCTATAACCTCAACGGACAAAAGGTGAACGCCAGCTACAAGGGCGTGGTCATCGTCAACGGCAAAAAGCAAATACGCAAGTAAAACGACATGAACCTCTCATCCTCCACCCTACCCCGTAGGTGTGGGGGATGAATAAAAAAAACGACGATTATGAAAAAATATATCCAACCCGCTATCAAGCGCATACAGACAGAGCAACTGTGCGACAACACCACAGGAATGCCCGAGATATCCATCTACAACGAACAGGGTGACGAGGGCGGCTTCGCCGACGAGTACGATCTCTTTGAAGAGGAGAGCGACGCCTACTACAAAAACCTCCGCCACCTGAACGTCTGGGAAAAATAAAGGCGCGAGTTCATGTCGCGATCACGATATGACGATATGACGATATGACGACATAACGACATCGCGACATAACGACCAGTGAAGACAAGAAAACCGTCTGGCAGAATCTGCCAGACGGTTTTCTTGTCTTATTGCCTATTGGTCGGTTCCTCCCAAATGCAGTGAGGGTGTGTCAAAACACTTGGATTTCTCCTCAACAACGGATTTCGCGGATTTCACGGATTTACAAATTGCTGATTATCAGCAATAACAAGCATCTGTGAAATCCGCAAAATCCGTTGTCTATTTAATATGACACACCCTCGACGGGAGTTAAGCTTCTCCCTTGCCGAACGGATTGATGGTGCGGGGCTGACGGTTGGGCAGTTCGATGCGCCCGAACTCCTGCTCGTACTTCACGATATTCTCCTGAAGAGCCATGGCCAGACGCTTGGCATGTTCGGGAGCGAGGATGACGCGGCTGCGCACCATGGCCTTGGGGATGCCGGGCATCATCTGCGCGCAATCGACGATAAACTCTGAACTGGTATGCGAGATAATGGCGAAATTGGAATATACACCCTGCGCCATGTCAGGGGTCACTTCTATCTGAAGCTGGTTGCCTTGGGGTTTCTGATTGTCCATAATTGAAAAGTAAAAAAGTAAAAAAGTAAGAAGAGGGTGCATCAAATGTAACAGGCAACGGATTCCACTGATTCGTCAGATTTTTTATTATTGCTGATGATCAGCACGTCGTAAATCCGTATAATCCGTGAAATCCGTTGTTGATGTTTTGATACACCCGTCTGATGATTAGTTCTCTTCTTGAGCGTAGTCGATGACCGTCTTGCGGTTGGCCAGGTTGCGCTCGTGCTCTTCGAGCGACTCCACCTTGAGGTTCTCCCACTGTCGCAGACCGGTACCGGCAGGGATGAGGTGACCGCAAATCACGTTCTCCTTCATGCCCTCCAAGTAATCGACCTTGCCACGGATGGCTGCCTCGTTGAGCACCTTCGTCGTCTCCTGGAAGGAGGCGGCCGACATGAAGCTCTTGGTCTGCAAGGCGGCACGGGTGATACCCTGCAAGATCTGCGTCGAGATGGCGGGGCGCACATCACGCACCTGCACCAGACGCAGGTCGCGGCGCTTGAGCGACGAGTTCTCGTCGCGCAACTTACGTGCCGAGATGATCTGGTCTTTGCGGATATTCTCGCTGTCGCCCGCGTCAATGACGTATTTCTTGCCCCAGATGCGGTCGTTCTCCTCGGCGAAGTCGAGCTTATCTACTATCTCCTGCTCGAGGAACGTGGTGTCGCCCGGCTCGATGATCTGCACCTTGCGCATCATCTGGCGCACGATAATCTCGAAGTGCTTGTCGTTGATCTTCACACCTTGCAGGCGATACACATCCTGCACCTCGTTGACGATATACTCCTGCACGGCCGTCGGACCCTTGATGGCAAGGATGTCGTTGGGCGTGATGACACCGTCGGAAAGCGGCGTGCCGGCACGCACGGCATCGTGCTCCTGCACCAGGATCTGCTTCGAGAGCGACACCAGGTACTTGCGCTGGTCGCCGGCCTTCGAGGTGACGATAATCTCGCGGTTGCCGCGCTTCAGGCGACCCATGGTCACTTCGCCATCGATCTCACTCACCACGGCGGGGTTCGACGGGTTGCGGGCCTCGAAGAGCTCGGTGACACGGGGCAGACCACCGGTGATATCACCACCCTTGGCCACGCTGCGCGGTATCTTCACCAGCGTTGTACCCGTCTTCACTTTCTGTCCGCCTTCCACGACCACGTGTCCGCCTACGGGGAAGTTGTAGGTGCCCACCACATCGCCGTTGTCGTCGATGATGTCGCAGGTAGGCACACGGCTGCGGTCTTTCGAGTCGATGATGATCTTCTCGGTCAAGCCGGTCGTCTCGTCGGTCTCTGCCTTGTAGGTGACACCCTCGAGCACATCGTTGAAGCGGAGCGTACCCGCATATTCGGTCACGATGACGGCGTTGAAGGGGTCCCAACGGGCGATGAGGTCGCCTTTCTTCACCGTGTCGCCGGTGCTGAAGTAGAGCGACGAACCGTAAGGCACACCGAGCGTAGAGAGCACGATGCCCGTATTGGGATCGATGAAACGCACCTCGGAGAGTCGGCTCACCACCATCTGGCAGTCTTTCTCGCCCTCGCCGTTGTCCTCTGTGAAGGGCACGGTACGCAACTCGTCGAATTCCAGTTTGGCGTCGCTCTTAGCCACGATCGAAGCGTTGGCAGCGGCATTGGCAGCCACACCACCGGCGTGGAACGTACGCAGGGTAAGCTGTGTACCCGGCTCACCGATAGCCTGTGCGGCGATAACGCCGACAGCCTCGCCCATCTGCACCATGCGCGATGTGGCCAGGTTGCGGCCGTAGCACTTCATGCACACGCCCTTGCGGCTCTCGCAGGTGAGCACCGAGCGTATCTCCACGCTCTCGATGCCGGCATCTTCGATGGCCTGTGCCACCGACTCGGTGATCTCGTCGCCGGCAGCCACGATGAGCTCGGCGGTATGGGGGTTGACGATGTCGTGCACCGACACACGTCCTAAGATACGCTCATAGAGCGAGGAGATGATCTCGTCGCCGGTCTTGAGCGCCGTGCAGACGAGGCCGCGGAGCGTGCCGCAGTCTTCCTCGGTGATAATCACATCGTGCGACACGTCAACCAGACGACGGGTCAGGTAACCAGCGTCGGCGGTCTTCATGGCGGTATCGGCCAGACCCTTACGGGCACCGTGCGATGCGATGAAGTATTCCAGCACCGACATACCCTCCTTGAAGTTGGAGAGGATGGGGTTCTCGATGATCTGCTGTGTCTCGGCACCTGCCTTTTGCGGCTTGGCCATCAGACCACGGATACCGGAGAGCTGTTTGATCTGGTCTTTCGAACCACGGGCACCCGAGTCGAGCATCATAAACACGGCGTTGAAGCCCTGGTCGGCCTCGGTCATCTCCTTCATCAGCACGTTAGAGATGTCGTTGTTGACGTGTGTCCACGTATCAATCACCTGATTGTAACGCTCATTGTCGGTGATGAAGCCCATATTGTAGTTCTCGGTGATCTGACGCACCTCTTCGTTACCCTTCTCAATGAGGGCCGCCTTCTCTGGCGGGATGATGATATCATCGAGGTTGAACGACAGTCCGGCACGGTAAGCCATGCGGTAACCGAGGTTCTTGATGCCGTCGAGGAACTCGCAGGCCTCGGCGAAGCCCACCGACTTGATCACGTCGGCGATGATGTCGCGCAGGCTCTTCTTCGAGATGACCTTGTTGACGAAGCCCACCTCGTCGGGCACGATGCCGTTGACGATGACACGGCCCACCGATGTCTCCACCAGATGGCGGATGGGGTTGTGATGCTCGTCGAAGTCATCGACCATCACCTTCACCTGGGCATGCAGGTCGCAACGCCCGTTGTTGTAGGCGATGATGGCCTCTTCAGGACCATAGAAGGTGAGTCCTTCGCCCTTGGCTCCCTGACGTATCTTGGTGATATAATAGAGTCCGAGCACCATATCCTGCGAGGGCACGGTGATAGGTGCGCCGTTGGCGGGATTGAGGATGTTGTGGCTCTGCAGCATGAGAATCTGCGCCTCGAGGATGGCCTCGTTGCTCAGGGGAAGGTGCACAGCCATCTGGTCGCCGTCGAAGTCGGCGTTGAACGCCGTACAGGCCAGCGGGTGCAGCTGGATGGCCTTACCCTCGATGAGCTTGGGCTGGAACGCCTGGATACCCAGACGGTGCAGCGTGGGCGCACGGTTGAGCAGCACGGGGTGACCCTTCATCACGTTCTCCAGGATATCCCAGATCACGGGCTCGCGGCGATCGACGATCTTCTTCGCGCTCTTCACGGTCTTGACGATACCGCGCTCGATGAGCTTGCGGATGATGAACGGCTTGTAGAGTTCGGCTGCCATGAGTGTGGGCAGACCGCACTCGCCCATCTTCAGTTCCGGACCGACGACGATGACCGAACGGGCAGAGTAGTCAACACGCTTACCGAGCAGATTCTGACGGAAGCGGCCCTGCTTACCCTTCAGCGAGTCGGAGAGCGACTTGAGGGGACGGTTCGACTCGCTCTTCACGGCCGAGCCTTTGCGCGAGTTGTCAAACAGCGAATCGACAGCCTCTTGCAGCATACGCTTCTCGTTGCGCAGAATCACCTCGGGGGCCTTGATCTCCATCAGACGCTTCAGACGCGTGTTTCGGATGATGACGCGACGGTAGAGATCGTTGAGGTCGGAGGTGGCGAAGCGGCCGCCATCCAGGGGCACGAGCGGGCGCAACTCAGGCGGAGTGACGGGGATGATCTTCATGATCATGTACTCCGGCTTGTTGATGTCGCGGCTGCCACGGAAGGCCTCGACCACCTGCAGGCGCTTCAGGGCCTCGGTCTTGCGCTGCTGCGACGTGTCGGTGTTGGCACGTCCGCGCAGCTCCTCTGCCAGTTTGTCGAGGTCGAGGGCCGCCAAGAGGTCATACACGGCCTCGGCACCCATCTTGGCGATAAACTTATTGGGGTCGGTATTCTCCAGACGCTCATTGCCCTCGGGCAGTTTATGCTCTATCAGGTCGAAATACTCCTCCTCAGAGAGCAGGTCGTATTTCTGCGAACCGAGCAGTTCGTTGCCCTCATTGTCTTTCATACCTTCGAGCACACCGGGCTGGATGACCACATACTTCTCGTAGTAGATGATAGCATCAAGCTTCTTGGTGGGCAGACCCAGCAGATAGCCGATCTTATTGGGCAGAGAGCGGAAGTACCAGATATGCGCTACGGGCACCACGAGCGAGATGTGGCCGCTGCGCTCACGGCGCACTTTCTTCTCGGTCACCTCGACACCGCAACGGTCGCACACGATGCCTTTGTAGCGGATGCGCTTGTATTTGCCGCAGCCGCACTCATAGTCGCGTGTAGGGCCGAAGATACGCTCGCAGAAGAGTCCTTCGCGCTCGGGCTTATAGGTACGATAGTTGATCGTTTCGGGTTTGGTCACCTCGCCGCAGCTGTTCTGCTGAATCTCTTCAGGCGATGCCAGGCTGATGGTGATCTTGTTGAAGTCTTGCGAAACCTTATTATCTTTCTTAAAAGCCATGTTATATTATTTTTTTTCGAGTTTGACACTTAAGCCGAGACCACGGAGTTCGTGGAGAAGTACGTTGAGAGATTCGGGGATGCTGGGTTTGGGCATGGGCTCACCCTTGACGATGGCCTCGTAGGTCTTCGAGCGGCCTACCACATCATCCGACTTGACGGTGAGGATTTCCTGCAGCACGTGCGCGGCGCCGAAGGCCTCGAGTGCCCAGACCTCCATCTCACCGAAACGCTGTCCGCCAAACTGTGCCTTACCACCGAGGGGCTGCTGCGTGATGAGCGAGTACGGACCGATGGAGCGAGCGTGCATCTTGTCTTCGACCATGTGTCCGAGCTTGAGGAAGTAGGTGATACCCACAGTGGCAGGCTGGTCGAAGCGCTCGCCCGTCTCACCGTCGTAGAGGTAGGTGGAGCAGAGGCGCGGCAGTCCGGCCTTGTCGGTCCACTCACTCAGGTCTTCGAGCTTGGCACCGTCGAAGATAGGTGTGGCGAACTTCACGCCGAGGCGCTTGCCGGCAGCACCGAGGATGGCCTCGAAGATCTGGCCCAGGTTCATACGCGACGGCACGCCGAGCGGGTTGAGCACCAGGTCAACGGGACGTCCGTCCTCGAGGAACGGCATATCCTCCTGACGCACCACCTTCGACACGATACCTTTGTTACCATGTCGGCCGGCCAGCTTGTCGCCCACGCCGATCTTACGTTTCTTGGCCACATACACCTTGGCCATCTGCAGGATGCCCGAGGGCAGTTCGTCGCCGATAGAGATGGCGAACTTACGGCGTTTGAGCTCGGCGTCGAGCAGTTTGTATTTGCGCAGGTAGTTCATCACGAGCACGGAGATGAGCTCGTTGATATGGGCGTCGTTGGTCCAGCCGCCGGTCTGGATGCCCTCGTAGTCGAGGTTCTTGAGGTTGATGGCGGTGAACTTACTGCCCTTGGTGATGATCTCTGTGCCGGAATAGTCTTTCACGCCCTGCGACACGTGGCCCTCGGTCAGTGTGAGGAGCTTATCCACGAGGATGTCTTTCAGGTCGTTGTTCTTGGCCTCGTACTCGTCGTCGATCTTGGCCAGGATGATCTTGTCCTGCTTCTTCGACTCACGGGTCTTGACGGCACGCGAGAAGAGTTTCTTGTCGATGATGACACCGCTGAGCGAGGGGTTGGCCTTGAGTGAAGAGTCCTTCACGTCGCCGGCCTTGTCGCCGAAGATGGCGCGCAGCAGCTTCTCCTCGGGCGAGGGGTCGCTCTCGCCCTTGGGCGAGATCTTACCGATGAGGATATCGCCGGGCTCCACACGAGCGCCCACGCGGATCACACCGTTCTCGTCGAGGTCTTTGGTGGCCTCTTCGCTCACGTTGGGGATGTCGGCGGTGAACTCCTCCATGCCGCGCTTGGTCTCGCGCACGTCGAGAGAGTACTCATCCACATGCACCGAGGTGAGCACGTCTTCGCGCACCAGACGCTCCGACAGCACGATGGCATCCTCGTAGTTGTAACCCTTCCACGGCATGTAAGCCACGAGCAGGTTGCGGCCCAGGGCCAGCTCACCATTCTCGGTGGCATAACCCTCGGTCAGGATCTGACCCTCGTGCACGCGCTGACCCTTCTGGCAGATGGGGCGCAGGTCGATGGTCATATTCTGGTTGGTGCGGCGGAACTTAGGGATGCGGTATTCCTTGAGAGCGGGCTCGAAGCTCACGAACTCCTCCTCCTCTGTACGGTCGTAGAGGATACGGATGGTGGTGGCATCGACATACTCGATGACACCCTCGCCCTCGGCCACGATCATGGTGCGTGAGTCTTCGCACACCTGCTTCTCGAGTCCGGTGCCCACGATGGGTGCGTCGTTGTGCAGCAGAGGCACAGCCTGGCGCATCATGTTACATCCCATCAGCGCACGGTGACCATCGTCGTGCTCGAGGAAGGGGATGAGGGCTGCCGACACCGAGGCGATCTGCTGGGGCGACACGTCCATCAGTCCCACGCGCTCGGGCTCCACCACGGGGAAGTCGGCGTCGAGGCGGCACTTCACCACATCGCGCACGAACGAACCGTCCTCGCGCAGCGGGGCGTTGCCCTGGCCGATGATGACATCCTGCTCCTCCTCGGCGGTGAGATAGACCACCTGGTCGTTGTCCAGGTTGACCACCTTGTCGGTCACCTTGCGGTAGGGTGTCTCGATGAATCCGAGTTCGTTGATGGTGGCATAGACGCAGAGCGACGAGATCAGACCGATGTTAGGTCCTTCAGGGCTCTCGATGGGGCACAGACGGCCGTAGTGCGTGTAGTGTACGTCGCGCACCTCGAAACCGGCACGCTCACGCGACAGTCCGCCAGGTCCGAGTGCCGACAGACGGCGCTTGTGGGTGACCTCGGCCAGGGGGTTGGTCTGGTCCATGAACTGCGACAGGGGGTTGGTGCCGAAGAACGAGTTGATAACGCTCGAGATGGTCTTGGCGTTGATCAGGTCGGTCGGGGTGAACACCTCGTTGTCGCGCACGTTCATGCGCTCGCGGATGGTGCGGCTCATACGTGCCAGGCCGATAGAGAACTGGTTGGCCAACTGCTCGCCCACCGTGCGCACGCGACGGTTAGACAGGTGGTCGATATCATCGACCGTAGCGTTGGAGTTGACCAGCTGTATGAGGTATTTGATGATTTCAATAATGTCTTGCTGGGTGAGGATACGCTTGTTGGGGTCGATATCGAGATTCAACTTCTTGTTGATGCGATAGCGTCCCACCTCGCCGAGATCGTAGCGTTTGTCGGAGAAGAAGAGGTTTTGTATCACCTCGCGTGCCGAAGCGTCGTCGGCAGGCTCCGCATTGCGCAGCTGACGGTAGATGTAAGCCACGGCTTCTTTCTCGTTCTTACTGGTATCCTTGGCGAGTGTGTTGAAGATGATGGCATAGCGGCTGGCCGTCTCGTCGTCTTTATGCACGTAGATGGTCGGCGTGCCGCTGTCGAGTATCTCCTCCACATTCTCCGGAGTGATGATTTCTTCGCGGTCGATGATGACCTCGTTGCGCTCAATGGACACCACCTCGCCGGTGTCTTCATCGACGAAGTCTTCGTTCCAGCTCTTGAGCACTTGTCCGGCGAGCTTGCGGCCCACCATCTCCTTCATGTTCTTCTTGTTGACCTTCACCTCTTCGGCCAGGTCGAATATCTGAAGGATGTCTCTGTCTGACTCAAAACCGATGGCACGCAACAGCGTGGTGACAGGCAATTTCTTCTTACGGTCGATGTAGGCGTACATCACATTGTTGATGTCGGTGGCAAACTCAATCCACGACCCCTTGAACGGGATGATACGCGCCGAGTAGAGCACGGTGCCGTTGGAGTGCACACCCTGTCCGAAGAACACGCCCGGCGAGCGGTGCAGCTGCGACACCACCACGCGCTCGGCACCGTTGATGATAAACGTGCCGTTGGCGGTCATATAGGGGATGGTGCCAAGGAAGACATCCGACGTGACCGTACCGAAGTCCTCATGGTCGGGGTCGGTACAATACAGTTTCATCTTGGCCTTCAGGGGCACGCTGTAGGTCAGTCCGCGCTCCAGGCATTCCTCGATGGAGTAGCGCGGCGGGTCGATATAGTAGTCGAGGAATTCGAGCACGAAATTGTTTCTCGTGTCGGTGATAGGGAAGTTCTCGGCGAACACCTTATACAATCCGTCGTTTTTCCTGAGCTCTGGGGGAGTGTCTAACTGCAAGAAGTCTTTGAACGACTTCAGTTGCACGTCGAGGAAGTCCGGTGTGGGCATCGGATTCTTGACGGTGGAGAAATTTACTCTGTTGTCAACGATTTTAGAAGCCATTTACGATATTTGGAATTGATGGTTTTCTGTTTGAGACACAAAAAGGTTAAGAATCTCAGACTGTGAGATCCTTAACCAAAGTTTATCAAGTCTGGGGGTCGGGGGGATACTGCTCCCCTGCCCCACGGAGAGAAATCAGTATTATTTCAGCTCAACCTTAGCGCCTTCAGCCTCGATAGCCTTCTGCAGGTTCTCAGCCTCAGCCTTCGAGAGACCCTCTTTCAGAGTCGAGGGAGCGCCGTCAACGAGGTCTTTAGCCTCTTTCAGACCCAGACCGCAAGCCTCTTTCACAGCCTTGACGACCTTCAGCTTGTTAGGACCAACCTCAGCGAGGACCACGTTGAACTCGGTCTTCTCCTCAGCGGCAGCCTCAGCGCCACCAGCAGCGGGGCCGGCAGCCACAGCGACAGCTGCAGCAGCGGGTTTGATTCCATACTCCTCTTCGAGGACTTTTGCCAACTCGTTAACTTCTTTTACTGTCAAATTAACCAATTCTTCAGCAAGTACTTTGATATCTGCCATTTTATTTTAAAGATTTAATTGTTTTGTAATGTTAATGTTTGTGACTTTTGAGTAGGATTACTCAGGACGCTCGCCTAAAGTCTTCAGCACACCATGGATAGTGTTTGCGCCTGACTGGAGAGCAGAAACCACGTTCTTGACCGGCGACTGCAGCAGGGCCACGATGTCGGCGATAACCTCGCTCTTGCTCTTGAGAGATGCAAGTTCTTCCAGCTTGTCGGCTCCAACGAAGAATCCCTCCTCGGCGTATGCGGCCTTGAGTGCGGGGATACCCTCCTTGGTGTATTCCTTGAGCATTCTTGCAGGTTCGTTGGCCGTCTCGGTGAAGAGCACAGCCGTATTGCCTTTGAGGGCTACATATAAGGGTGAGAAATCAATGTCGGAAGCCTCGAACGCCTTGTGGAGCAAGGTGTTCTTCACGACCACCATCTTGATGTTACTCTTGAAGCACTTACGACGCAGTTTCGAAGTGTTCTCAGCATTCATGCCGGTCACATCGACCAGATAGAAATGCGGATACTGCTTCAGCTTCTCGCCCAGTTCTACAATGATAGTATCTTTTACTTCTTTCTTCATTTTTCCTTAGTGCATTAGCATTATTCAACAGATTTCGGGTCAACTTTGATACCCAAGCTCATCGTACTCGAAAGATAGATACTCTTGATATATGTACCCTTAGCGGCAGCGGGTTTCAGTTTGATGACAGTGGCGATAAACTCCTTCGCGTTCTGGAGGATCTGCTCCGGGGTGAACGTGATCTTGCCGATAGAGGTATGGATGATACCCGTCTTATCAACCTTGAAGTCGATCTTACCCTGTTTTACTTCTTTCACTGCCTTAGCGACGTCCATGGTCACAGTGCCACTCTTGGGGTTAGGCATCAAGCCACGGGGACCGAGTACACGACCCAGCGGACCTACCTTACCCATGCACGAGGGCATCGTGATAATCACATCAACATCCGTCCATCCACCTTTGATCTTTTCGATGTATTCGTCGAGACCAACATAATCAGCACCAGCTTCTTTGGCAGCAGCTTCAGCATCGGGGGTGCAGAGCACCAACACGCGTGTGACCTTACCAGTACCATTGGGCAGCGACACAACGCCACGCACCATCTGGTTGGCCTTACGCGGGTCAACGCCCAAGCGCACATCGATATCCACGGAAGCCTCAAACTTGGTGGTGGTAATCTCCTTCACCAGTTCACAAGCCTCACGCAAAGTATATGCCTTCCCTGCTTCAATCTTATCAGCTACTGATTTTTGATTCTTTGTCAGTTTACTCATTTCTTAATTGAAGTTTATGATTTATTAACCGGGGAAGTCACCTTTGACAGTGATACCCATACTTCTTGCTGTGCCGGCAATCAGCTTCATAGCAGACTCCACTGTGAAACAGTTGAGGTCGGACATCTTATCCTCTGCGATGGCACGCACCTGATCCCAAGTCACCGAGGCAACTTTCTTACGGTTGGGCTCAGCGCTGCCGCTCTTCACTTTGGCAGCCTCTAAGAGCTGCACAGCTGCAGGAGGAGTCTTGATGACGAAGGTGAAACTCTTGTCGTTATAATATGTGATAACGACAGGGAGAATCTTACCAGCCTTATCCTGTGTTCTGGCGTTGAACTCCTTGCAGAATCCCATGATGTTGATACCTTTCGAACCCAGTGCAGGTCCTACTGGAGGTGAAGGATTCGCAGCGCCACCTTTAATCTGTAATTTGATTAATCCAGCAACT
>CAMVAT010000048.1 GCA_947165505.1 uncultured Prevotellaceae bacterium
ACGAGCGTGACCATACCCTCGAGCGTGACGAGCATCGGCACTTCTGCGTTCTATGGCTGCACCGGCCTGACGAGTGTGACCATCACCGAGGGCGTGACGAGCATCGGCTCTTATGCGTTCTTTGGCTGCACCGGCCTGACGAGCGTGACCATACCCTCGAGCGTGACGAGCATCGACTATGCTGCGTTCCGTAACTGCACCGGCCTGACGAGCGTGACCATCCCCTCGAGCGTGACGAGCATCAGCGATCATGCGTTCGTAGAATGCTCCGGTCTGATGAGCGTGTATAGCTATATGGAGACTCCACCAAGCATTTCTTCTTCAACCTTCTCCAACCGTGAAAAAGCCACGCTCTATGTGCCCTACGGCTGCAAGGCGGCTTACGAGGCGGCAGACTATTGGAAGGAGTTCAAGGAAATCATCGAAATGGACCCCACCGAGGTGACGCTGACCATCGGCAGCGCGGGCATGGGTACGTTCGCCAGCGCCTACGACCTTAACTTCACGGGCGTCGAAGGCGTGAAAGCTTACATCGCCAGCGGATTCAACCCGCAGACGGGCAAGCTGGTGCTCACACCTGTGGAGGAGGTGCCGGCTGGCACGGGACTCCTCGTGAAAGGCAAGGCGGGCGAATACAACATACCCGTGGAGACAACAGCCATGTATTACACCAACCTGCTTGTGGGCCTGACCGAAGATACCGAGGTGGCTCCCACCGAGGGCGGCAATACCAACTTCATTCTGGCCAACGGCAGCCACGGCGTCAGCTTCTACACACTGTCTGAGGCAGGCACCATCGCCGCCGGAAAGGCCTACCTGACGTTGCCCACACGCTCGGTAGAGAACCTGGCCAACGGCATCACGCTGGTGTTCGACGACGGCCAGACCACTGGCATCAGCCTCACCCCCAGCCCCTCTCTGACGGGAGAGGAGAGTGGATACTACACGCTCGACGGTATCAAACTCAACGGCAAGCCGATGAAGAAGGGCGTGTATATCCGCGACGGTAAGAAAGTGGTGGTGAGGTAAAGCCTCATCCGGCCCCCCATCATCACACAAGATATCATTGATGAATCATTTATGTTTCATTCATGTGTATTCGTGTAGCATCGCAGACAAGAATAAAAATTGTTACTTTCCTTAATTGAATATGAAAAAGAATTAAATAGAATATGAAAAAGAATTATCAACAACCGCAGACGAAGTTCTGCAACGTCAACACCGAGTCGTTGCTCGACGACGACTTGATACAAGTGAGTGTACATACCGATGACCCACAGCCGCCGGGCGGCGCCCTCGCCGGAGAAAACACTATCTGGGAGGATGAACAAGTAGCAACACCCAGAGACAAGAGCGTGTGGCAGTAGAATATTGAGTTTTGCGCCAAAACACTTGTATTTCTCTTCAGGATTTCATTTTACCCGCCCTCTATCGCTTCGCCGTAGGGGGCGGGTCTTTGGATCCGCCAAAGAGAGTCTTATGTGGTATGAACCGGCGAAAAGCGCCGATACCGTGCGAAAGTTGGAAAAAAATTGCAACTTTCGCATAGTATCGGCGCTTTTTACAAAAAAATACATTATTTTTGCCTTCAAGAAGCAGAATTCAACCTGTTTGAAATCAAATACATCGAAACGGTATGAAACATCATATCAGGCAAACAGCGACAGCACTATACTTGATGTGCGCCTTGCTCTCGGCACAGGCACAAGCACAGCAACAGCCCGAAGAGGAGAGAGGACTACTCTATGTGGTCATCGACAGCGTGCGACAGGTGGAGATGTGCTTCGACTACAATTTGCAGGGCAAAGATGCGATCGTAGGCATCTCGGAATACCACCATCCGGCTGTAGATGCCGATACGAAGGGCCGCATCGCCATCCCATCGGAGGTGTACGACAAACAGGGTAAAAGATATGTGGTGACGACGATAGGAAGGGCGGGGCTGCAAGGGTGCAAGTATCTCACCGAGGTGGTGCTGCCCGACAGTTGCCTCGCCTTCGGCGACCAGGCCCTGCAGGGGTGCGCCAGTCTGGAGTGCATCACCTTCCCCCCCACGATGATGGTGATATACGCCAAGGCGCTGAGCGGATGCGCGTCGCTCAGCCGGGTGACGGTGCTGGCCAAGGAACCGCCGAAATGCGACGAGAACGTGTTCGACAGCCAGACCTATCAGAAGGCTACGCTGGTGGTGCCGGCCGACAGCGAGGAGGCCTACCGCCGTGCGCCGGCATGGAGGAAGTTTAAGTTTAGAATGTGTCTTTTCTAAAAGCAGACCCACCCCCGACCCCTCCCTTGCAGGGAGGGGAGTGATTACCGATGCGACAACAGCAAGGAGGAAACCGGGGGCGGGATGACAAGAAATGATGAAAAGGGTATTATTCGTGTGCGTGTGTCTGTGGGCTTGCTGGTGCGCCAAGGCACAGATATTGTATCAAGAGGTGATGGTGGGCGACTCCGTCACCAACATCTCGCTGACCCTAAGATATCAACATCTAACCGACCTGCCCCTCGTGGGGGTGCTGCGCCGGGGCCACGCCTGCATCGACTGGACACTGAAGGGGGCACTGACGGTGCCACCCACGGTCATCGACTACGACGGCACGCCATACCCCATCTTGGCCGTGGGCTTTCATGCTTTCTACAAATGTGTGGGGCTGACCGGGGTGACGCTGCCACCCACGGCGCGTCTGCTGGGCTACGAGGTGTTTTATGGGTGCAGCGCGCTCACCGAGGTGCGTCTGCCCGACAGTCTGCTGATAGTGGGCGAGCGCGCGTTCTGCGGTTGCCCGTCGCTCCGCCGCATCGTCGTGCCCTGCGCGGTGCCGCCACGGTGCGCCGCCGATGCCTTCGATGCCTCTTCATTCAGACAGGCGCTGCTCGTCATGCCGCAAGGGTGCCGCGAGGCTTACAGGGCGGCGGAGCCGTGGTGCCGCTTCCAACGGATAGATGAGGGCGAAGAGGCGCAGATGCCGTCGGCACCAGTCGACTACGACTACTGGCAGCGGAAAAAGGAGGCCATGGAGACATTACACGCCGATGAACGATGGCGCAAGCCCCAACGCGTGGAGGATGATGTGAACTGGACCGCCATGGTGAGCACCAGCCAAGGCAACATCCCGATGGTGTTCTCTACCCGCCGTGCCTACCACATGGCGGTGGCGGGCAGCGGGGTGGCCGGCGAATGCTGCATCGACACCACTTTTGCGGGTACGCTGACACTGCCCGACAGCATCACCGCCCCCGACGGGCGACGGATGATGGTGGGCGGTGTGGCCATGAACGCTTTTTCGGGATGCAGACGGCTGCAAGGGGTGGACTTCCCCCGGCACATGGAGTTTATCGACAGTTACGCGTTTGCCGACTGCCAGTCGCTGCGCGAGGTGGTCTTCCCCGAGGATATGCGCGAGATACTCGCGTCGGCCTTCGCCGGCTGCACGTCGGTACGCCGGGTGGTGACGCTGGCGCCGACGCCGCCCGACCTCTTCGTCGATGCCTTCGACGACCGCACCTTCAGCACGGCCACGCTCGTGGTGCCTGAAGATGCCATGGAGGCATATATGGCCACCGATGCCTGGCCGCTATTCCCTTACCGCATGGAGAATTATTGACTTGGCGGGTGGGTCTGCTTCACCCTCTTTCCTTGTTTTTGATGGCTTTGATTTTCGCCTCTACCTGGCTGTTCCACTGCTGCCAGTGCTCAAGAAGGGCCTCACGTATCTTGTCAAGGTCTGACTGAGAAAAGAAGTCAGTGGGGAGTTGGTCGATATTATCATATACTAAACGGTTCATCAGCTGGATGCGCTGCCCCAGGTCGGGGCTGCGCCACGACCACCGGCGCAGGGTGTCGAGTTCGGCCATCACACCCTGTTCGCGGGCGACATGGTCGAAGAGCCGTATGAGTTCGGTCTTGGCGTTGCTTACCCGGTCGAGCCCCTCCTGCAACTGACGCCCCTCCTGTTGCAACCGCTGGCTCTCGGCGTGCAACAGGGCGATGCTGTCGCGCATGAGTGCCATCCTCGCAGCCACCTGGGCCTCCATCTCGGCCTGCGCGACCTCATTCTCCGCCTGCTGGCGGACAAGTGCCTCGCGCAGCGAGTCGGTGGCATGACGGTCGATGACGATGCGGGTGTCTGGGGCCTGAGCGGGCCTGAGGAGCCATGCGGCGAGTGCTCCCAAGGCGAGAAGACACAGGGCGGCGGCACCGGCCATGAGCCACTGGCGGCGACGGCGGCGGCGGGCCAGGGTGCTGTCGATGGCACCGCGCAACTCGCTGATGGTGGCATAGCGCTGGTCGATGGGACGCAGACACCGCTCGATGATGGGGCGGTAGGCCTTACCCAGGTCCATGTCTTGCAGGATGAGGCCCAAGCTGTAGATGTCGTTGCGCACATCGGGCGTGTAGGCAGTGGTCTGCTCGGGCGCCATGTAGCGCAGCGTGCCGGCGGGTTGCTTGAGCGTGGTGTGGCTGTCGGTGTCGGCCATGCCGAAGTCTATCACCTTCACCTGCAAGCCGTTGTGGGCCACCATGATATTCTCGGGCTTCAGGTCGCGGTGGATGATGCCCTTGGAGTGCAGGTATCCCACGGCAGCGATGAGGTCGTCGGCAATGTGGCGCCGCTGCACGACCGACAAGGTGCCGCGCCGCTCGCCCTCGGTATAGTCGGCGAGCGTGGCTCCATCGATATATTCCATCACGATGCACTGCCCGATGTCGCGCACCGCTTCCAACCCCACGGCCTGCACGATGCCGGGGTGCTGCAGCTGCATCATGATTTCCAGTTCCTTGCGCAACATCTCACGATACATCGACTGCCGGAGGGCATCGGCCGTAAGCGTCTTCAGCACGAAGAGGCGGCCGTAGCGCGTGGCGCGGTACAAGCGACTCGTGCCCGACTCGCAGAGCAACTGTATGTCGGTCAACTCGCGGCTGATGCCCTCGAAACTGTCAGTGAAAAACTCGGAGGTGTCGTTCATCGAACTGTTTATTTGAAGTAACTACCAGCTACTTGGCATTGATTTCGCGGAGCAGGCGGTCGGCATGTCCCCAGCGGTCCATCATGTAGAGCACAAAGCGGATGTCCACGCCGATGCAGCGTGCCAGCTTCGTGTCGAAGAAGATGTCGGACGACAGGCTGTCCCAGTTGCCGTCGAAGGCCAGTCCGATGAGTCGTCCCTGTCCGTCGAACATCGGCGAACCGCTGTTGCCGCCCGTGATGTCGTTGTTGGTCAAGAAACAAAGGTTCATCGTGCCCGTGGTGGCATCGGTATAGGGCCCATAGTCGGTGGCCGACAGCAGTTCGTGCATAATAGGCTCGGCGAAATAGTCGTGATTGGGGTCGGTGGTCGAACGCATCTTCTTGACCAGGCTCTCGGGCGTGGTGTAGTAGCCCGACTCGCTGCCGCCCAGTTCGTAGCCGCCCACCTGGCCGTAGCTCAGGCGCATGGTGAAGTTGGCATCGCTGTAGTGGGGCAGGTCTTGCTCCATGCGCACCACGGCAGCACAGAGCAGCCGCTCCTGTTCCTCGATGGTCTGCTCGGGTGCCTGGATGGCGTCGCGCATCGACCACACCATTTCATACAGTCCTAAGCCGAACTCGAAGCCCGGGTCTTTCATCGTCTTCTTCTTCATGACATAGATTTTCTTGCCGTTCTTCATGAGCACCGACTTCTTGTAGAGGTAGTTGACGTAGGCCGTATAGTCGTTGCCGAACTGCGTCTGAATGGTCTTGTAGAACGAGGGCAGGTATCGGTTGTCAACATGCTCGGCGTAGTTTTTCAGCATGGCGGCCATCACCTCTTTGTCGAGGGCTTCGTCCCACTCCTTGCTGTTATCCTCAAACACCACGTACTGCTTCTCGGGGTCGTCTTTCGGCCCTTTCACCTCGGCACCGTTGATGAGTTTGCGCGCACGCACGGCCAGTTCGCTCGACGACCACAGCGACTCCCACAGGTAGTAGAAGGCGCGGCTGGTGTTGAACTGCTCATTGTAGGCGTTGCGCAGTTTGTCGAAGTCGAGCTCACCCTTCAGGTAGCCCGTCGAGTCTTGCCATGCACGGATGCGCTGTTCGAAGCGCTCCTTCTGCGGGATGATGCCGATAGAGTCGATACATTTGTTCATGCCCATCGAGTTTTTCCAGTAGTTGGCACTCTGCGCATACTTCGAGTCGTACTTGATGCGCACCGCTTCCGAGGCCTCCATGTGCCGGCGCATGATTTCCTGTTTGACGCCGCGTGCCTGCACCCGCACGGTATTCTCGCCGTCGCGCATGTTTTTGATGCCATACGACGAGAGGTAGCGCTCGGTGCTGCCCGGGTAGCCGATGGTCATGGCATAGTCGCCGTCTTTGTATCCTTGCAACGACACCGGCGACCAGTACTTGGGATGGTAGGGCACATTGTCGGGGCTGTAGGCGGCAGGACCGTTGGTCTTGGGGTCGGCATAGATGCGGAACACGGAGAAGTCGCACGTCTGGCGGGGCCACATCCAGTTGTCGGTATCGCCGCCGTATTTACCCATCGACTTGGGCACGGTGAACACCAGGCGCAGGTCGGTGAAGTCTTGATAGGTAGTGGCATAAAACAGATTGCCCTCGTAGAAGGGGTCGATGCTCACGTGATAGGTGGTGTCGATGCGCTTCGACTCGTCGGTCAGCACATGTGTGAGCGAGTCGATGAGGGCCTCGCGGGCTTCGCTGCCCAGTTCGTAGTAGCCCAGCGCCTTCACCCGGTCAGTGATATCCTTCTGGTCGATCATAAAACTGACGAACATATTCTCGTTGGGCAGTTCCTCTTCATAGCTCTTGGCATAGAAGCCGTTGAGCAGATAGTCGTGCTCGACGGTGGAATGTGAGCGGATGGCATCGAAACCGCAGTGGTGATTGGTAAACACCAGTCCGTTGGGCGACACCACCACGCCTGTGCAGTAGCCGCTGAAGTTGACCACAGCGTTCTTGATCGCGTTGTCGCCATTGTACAGGTTCTCGTAAGGCATTTGGAATCCCTCTGCCTGCATCTGCGCATAAACCGCGGGTGGCAGGTTATAGAGTGTCCACATGCCCTCATCGGCGCGGGCTGTTGCCATGGCCATCACGCCGGCGATTAACAAAAAAGTCTTTTTCATCATATTATATTTAGATTTGAGATTTGAGGGTTGAGGGTTGAGATTTGAGGTTTGAGGTTTGAGAGTGGAGATACGATTGGAACGATTGGAACGGTTGTAACGATCGTAACGATAGTTTTTTTACTTTTTTACTTTTTTACTTTTTTACTTTTTCTTTGATTTTCTGTATGATTGGGGTGAGCGGGAAGTCTTTTTTCACCAGATAGACCACAAACACGGCCAGGAGCAGGGTGTTGACCATCACGGCGGCCCAGACGGGCAGGTGGTGGTTGGCCAGCGTCATGCCCACGAAGAGCACGGTGGTGAGCAATACATAGACCATCATCTCGTGCATGGGATAGCGAATGGGATTTTTCTTCTGCCCCACGATATAAGAGAGCACCATGGCGGTGGCATAACCGGCAAAACCGCCCCATGCGCAGGCGATATACCCCACCCGGGGCACAAAGATGATGTTGACCAACAACAGCACGATGCAGCCGGCCAGCGAGAACCACAGTCCCCAGATGGTCTTGTCGATGAGTTTATACCAGAAGGAGAGGTTGAAATAGACTCCCATCATGATCTCGGCGGCCATGACGATGGGCACCACGCGCAGGCCGTCCCAGTAGTCGCGCCCGATGATATAGCGCAGGATACCGAGATAGGCCACCACGGCCAGGAAGGCGAAGAGGGTGAAGATGAGGAAATACTTCATGGCCTTGGCGTAGTATTCCTTGCTGTCGCGGTCTTTGGCCTTGCCGAAGACGAGGGGTTCGTAGGCATAGCGGAAGGCTTGCGTAATCATGGCCATGATCATCGCTATCTTGGCGGCGGCGCCATAGATACCAAGGTCCACCTGTCCCTGATGTCCATCTACGAGCAAGGGATAGAGGATCTTATCGGCCGCCTGATTGAGGATGCCTGCCAGTCCGAGCACCAGAATGGGCCAACTGTAAGAAAACATACGCTTCATGAGGGCGGTGTCGAACCCATGGCGCACCTCGGCCAACTCACGATAGAAGAAGAACGTGACGAGACCCGTAGAGACCAAGTTGATATAGAACACATACTCCACATCGGTGGCACGGCCCGTAATCAGGGGCAGCACCAGGAACGCGAGCAGGTTGAGTACGACATTGAGCACGATGAACAGCATCTTGAGCGAGAAGAAGCGCACGGGCTGGTGTTGGAAGCGCAGATAAGCGAAGGGGATGGCCTGGATGGCGTCGAGCGCCACCACGGCAGCCATCGTCCACACATATTCGGGATGGTCGGCATAACCTAAGAAGGCCGACACAGGGCCCAGCCCTAACAACACGGCGAGGAAAAACGCCACTGCCAAGGCACTCACGCAGATGAGCGAGGTGCTGAACACCACCTTCGGGTTCTCCTCGTCTTTGTTGGCGAAGCGGAAGAAAGTGGTCTCCATGCCGAAGGTGAGCAACACCATGATCAGTGCCGTATAAGCATACACATTGGTCACCACGCCATAGCCGCCGCTCTCGGCAGAAATCTTGGCGGTATAAAGCGGCACGAGCAGGTAGTTGAGGAAACGCCCCACAATGCTGCTCATCCCATAGATAACCGTGTCTTTTGCTAAACCTTTAAAATTTGCCATTGAAATAATGTTTTAGGGGGAAAGGGGCAAGGGGCAGGAGATATGCTCGCTGCAAGTAGGGACAGGGCGTGCCCTGTCCGCAATTTGTGGACAAGTGTCCAAACTCCTACACTCCTACACTCCCATACTCCTTAGAAAAAAATATATGCCAACGCGATGGCTGCTATCACGCCGGCCAAGTCGGCCAGCAGACCGCAGGCGACGGCATGGCGCGTGTATTTGATGCTCACCGAACCGAAATAGACGGCGAGGATGTAGAACGTGGTGTCGGTGCTGCCCTGGAACATGCAACTCAGACGCCCCACAAACGAGTCGGCACCGTAAGTGGTCATCGCATCCATCATCATGCCGCGGGCACCACTGCCAGAGAGGGGCTTCATCAACGCCGTGGGCAGCGCATCGACAAACGAGGTGTCGAAACCCAAGGCACCCACCAGCCAGCCGATGCCATGCAACAGCCAGTCCATGGCTCCCGACGCGCGAAACACACCGATGGCCACCAGAAAGGCTACCAGATAGGGGATGATGCGCACGGCGGTGGTGAAGCCGTCTTTGGCTCCGTCGATGAAAGCGTCATACACATTGACCTTCTTGAACATGCCCGTGACGATAAACCCTACGATGATGAGCATGATCAGGATGCTCGTCAACGACACGCTCACCCGATCGACCATCGCAGCGTCGAGCTGCATGAAGCCCCACACCATGCCTGCCATGAACAGGCTCACGCCACCCAGGGCCAGCACCAAGGTGCGGTTGAAGAGATTGATGCGCTGGTAGAGCGACGTGACGATGATGCCCACAAGCGTGGCCACAAACGTGGCGATGAGGATGGGGATGAACACGTCGGCAGGCTGGGCGGCCCCCTGCTGCGCACGATACGACAGGATAGACACCGGCACGATGGTCAGTCCGCTGGTGTTGAGCACCAGAAACATAATCATCGGGTTGGTGGCCGTGTCTTTCTTTGTGTTCAACTCCTGCATCTGCTCCATCGCCTTCAGGCCGAGCGGCGTGGCGGCATTGTCCAGACCAAGCATATTGGCAGAGATGTTCATGAAGATGGAACCGGTGGCAGGATGCCCCTTGGGGATGTCGGGGAATAATTTCGTGAACACGGGCGAGAGGATGCGTGCCAGAAAATTGACCAGGCCCGCACGTTCGCCTATCTTCATGATGCCCAACCAGAGTGCGAGCATGCCCGTGAGTCCGATAGAAATCTCAAAAGCATTCTTCGCCGTGTCGAACGTAGAGTCCATCATGGCGGGAAACACGCTCACATCGCCAAAGAAGCACAACTTCGCCAATCCGACCACGAAGGCGATGACGAAAAACGCTATCCAAATATAATTCAGTACCATTAACTTCTCAAGTATAGAGTCCGCCGTTGATGTTGATGACCTCGCCTGTGATATAGGCAGCCTCGTCTGAGGCAAGGAAGGCCACCAGGGCAGCCACCTCTTCGGGGCGTCCGAATCGACCCACGGGTATCATCTTCTTCAGGTCGTCTTCGGGAAGTCCCTTGGTCATGTCGGTATCAATGAACCCCGGCGCAATGGCATTGACGGTGATGGCACGCTGTGCCACCTCTTGTGCCAGCGCCTTGGTGGCTCCGATGAGAGCCGCCTTGGCCGCACTGTAATTGGTCTGCCCGGGCAGGCCCTTGACCCCGGAGAGCGAGGCCACGTTGATGATGCGTCCGCCCCGCCGGCGCGGCATCATGTGCTTGAGCAGACGGCGGGTGACATAGAAGAATCCGTTGAGCGTGGTGTCGAGCACGCTGTGCCAATCCTCGTCGGGCATCATAAAGAGAGTGTTGTCGCGACGGATACCGGCATTGTTGACCAAGACGGCGATATAGTCGTCGGGGTGCGCCTGCTCCCATGCGTCGAGCGCCTGGTCGATGCTGGTCTTGTCGGCCACATCGAAGGGCAGCAGTTCGGCTTGTCCGCCTTCTTGCTCTATCAGCGCCTTCACCTCCTCGGCAGCGCTGTTGTTAGCGTGATAATTGATGATGACGGGCATTCCCGTCTTTGCCAGTTTGAGTGCGACAGCCCTACCGATGCCTCTCGACGCCCCTGTTACGAGTATGTATTTCATTTGTTTTGCTGAATGATGGTTAAACAAAAAATCACAAAATCTGTTTCATGATGAAACGGGTGCAAAAGTACGATTTTTTTGCTAATTGAGCAACAATTTGCGGAAAAACATCTTTCCCCGTGCCCAGCCAGTCATATCCCGCATCGCCGGCAGTCATCATCGCGACGGACTCGCCGGCAGTCATCATCTGCCAGGACTTACCGCCAAGAGTCGGGCATAGGCCACAGCACCGAGCAGGAAGCACCCTGTGCCGTAGTCCTCGAAGTCGGGCGCCTTGTCGTAGGAGAGGGGCTGGCCGGCAGAGGGGTCTTTGCCCGTGCCCTGCACATAGCCCAGGAATCCGTCGGGGTGTACGCAGTCGCGCACCAGCGCCTGCCACGCGCGGTCGCAGGCCTCGCGGTATTTCCTGCCTTTCAGCACGCCGTGGGTCAGACCCCAGCTCATCCCATAGAGAAACAGACTGGTGCCGGTGAGTTCTCTGCCCTCGTAGTTGGTGCTCACCAGACTGGGGTTCCACATCCCGTCGGCACGCTGGCACCGCAGCAGAGCCCGGCTCATCCTGACGAAGTCGCCCTTGAGCAACTTTTCGTACCGCCGGGTGGCATGGTTCTTCGGCATGGCCTTCATATCGCTCATCACTCGCACCAGTGCGGCATACACCCATCCGCTGCCCCGGCTCCAATAGCATGGGTTGCCATCGGGTTCGGCGTATGGCGGCACGTAGTCTTTGTCGCGCCACCACAGTCCATCGGCCGTATTAAACAGTCCGCCGGCCAACGTGTCGCGGCACCACACATACATCTTCATCGCATAGTCGATGTATTTCTGCTCGCCGGTGGCGCGATACATCTTGCTATATACGGGCATTGACATCTGGATGGCGTCGATCCAGGTCCACCACCCTATCTTGGTGGTCATCTGGTAATCCAGGTTTTCGCGCGCGGGTGCCATCATCCGCTCATCGCCCGTCATCATATAGCGGTCGAGGTAGGTCTGGCTGCAGCACTGGTCGTCGGCATGGCAGGTGGTGGTGCCGTGGCGGGGTGTCCACTGGTGAAAATCGGCCCAGCGGTCGGTATAGTCCAGATAGCGCTGTTGGGGTGCCACCTGATAGAGGGCCATGAGCCCCTCGTAATACACGGCCCGCGTCCATAGGTTGCTGGGCCTGATGCGCCCCACATTGGTAGGCTCGGTGGGGTCGGCATACCGCTCCATGAAATAGTCGTTCACCCGCCGTGCCGTCTCGAGCACTTGTGCGGCAGTGGTCTGCCCTGCGATTGTTGTGGCAGTGGCCGGTTGTGCGAATGCTGTGGCAGTGGCCAGCACCCCCCACAGCAAGAAAGCGAAAAGTTTCATCTTGTCTGTCTGTTTGTTAATCATCCACAAAAGTACAATATTTTTCCGATATCCACCCATATCACGGCATAAAAGTGTGTATAAATAGACGAAAGCGCAAGAAATCTACTTCCAGAATACCACATTTTACAAAAATCAAGGTACGATCATTCAGAAAAACAGGATATTTGTATTATTAGAAAAAGAAAAATCCCGTAAGTCATTGACCTACGGGACTCTTTTTTAGGCGCTTCAGGATGGGCTTGAACCAACGACCCCCTGATTAACAGTCAGGTGCTCTAACCAACTGAGCTACTGAAGCAGCATTTTCTGAATGTGGTTGCAAAAGTACGGCG
Organism: uncultured Prevotellaceae bacterium; assembly: GCA_947165505.1. Lineage (GTDB taxonomy): Bacteria > Bacteroidota > Bacteroidia > Bacteroidales > Bacteroidaceae > Prevotella. Next base: position 12,512 of record CAMVAT010000048.1, read on the forward strand.
ATTTTTTCATTCCGCCAAACTTTTTCTGAAAAAAATTCAGATTTCAACTAAAAAAATCATTTTTCTACCCTCTTCAACTAAAAAAACAATAAAAAATCGACCAAAAATGGCGGAATACGAACAGAATGACGTATTTTTGCAACTCTCAAACAGCAATACTTCAGAAAGACAACTGCTCTCTTACCTCTCACCCCTCACCTCATTACCTCTTACCTCTCACCTCTTACCTCTCACCTCTTACCTCTCACCTCTCACCTCTTACCTCTCACCTCTTACCTCTTACCTCTCACCCCTCACCTCTCACCCCTCACCTCTCACCTCTCACCTCTCACCTCTAAAACACCCACGAGATGAAAAAAATATTGCTGATCATCGCCCTCTGCTCAGTGGCCCTGACACATACCCAAGCGCAAACAGACGACAAACACCTGTTTAACGTGACGAAAAACCTCGACACATTCAACGCCATCTACAAAAACCTCGAGATGCTCTACGTGGATACGCTCGACGCCAATGAGGTGGTGGGCACCGCCATCAAAGCCATGCTCAGAAGCCTGGACCCATACACCGAATACTATCCCGAAGAGAATATGCAGGAGCTCAAGGAGCTATACACCGGCAAGTTTGCCGGCATCGGCGCTCTCATCCGCTACAACCTGCAACTCAAACGGGTGGTCATCGACGAGCCCTACGAGGGGATGCCCGCAGCCGAGGCAGGACTCAAAAAAGGCGACATCATCCTCGCCATCGACGACTCGGTGATGACCGACAAAGATGTGAGCTACGTGAGTTCGCACCTGCGCGGCGACCCCGGCACCACCTTCGTGCTCAAGTTCAAACGCCCCTCGACCGGCAAGAAGATGGAGAAGAAGATCACACGGCGCACCATCCAAACACCCGCCGTGCCCTACTATGGCATGCAGCAAGGACAGATAGGCTACCTCTGCCTCAGACAGTTCACCGAGGGCTGCGCCAAAGAGGTGCGACGCGCCTATATCGAGATGAAAGACAAGGGGATGCGGGGCTTCGTGCTCGACCTGCGCAACAACGGCGGCGGGTCGGAGTCGGAAGCGGTGAGCATCGTCAATATGTTTGTGCCGAAAGATGTGCTCATCGTGAGTAACAGGGGCAAGATGAAACGCGCCAACCACGACTACTACACCAAGGTGGAACCCATCGACACCGTCATGCCCATGGTGGTGATGGTGAATGACAACTCGGCATCAGCTTCGGAAATCACCGCCGGCGCCCTGCAAGACCTGGACCGTGCTGTAATTATAGGTACGCGCACGTATGGCAAGGGACTGGTGCAGATGAGCATCGACCTGCCCTACAACGGCAGTCTGAAACTGACGTCGAACAAATACTACATCCCCAGCGGACGGTGCATACAAGCCATCAACTACAAACACGCCAAGGGTGGATACACCGAACATATACCCGACTCGCTCACGCACGTGTTCTACACCCGTGGCGGACGCGAGGTGCGCGACGGCGGAGGCATCAAGCCCGACGTGGAGGTGGTGCCCGACTCACTGCCCAACATCGCCTACTACCTGGCCTCGTCGGGCATGGACTCAACCGAGGTGATGCTCAACTACGAGATTGAGTATATCCGCAAGCACCCCACCATCGCACCACCCGAGCAGTTCCAGCTCACTGATGCCGACTACGAAGAATTTAAACAACAGGTGCTCAAGAGCGGTTTCAAATACGACCCCGAAAGCGAGAAATTCATGGAGACGCTCGTGAAACTGGCTAAGTTTGAAGGATACTACGACGACGCCCGGCAAGAGTTTGACAACCTGCAAAAGAAACTGACGCACAACCTGGAGAAAGACCTCGACTACAACAAGGAGCAAATCAAACGGCTCATCGAGAGCGACATCGTGGCCGCCTACTACTTCGAGAGCGGCACGGTGCGCAATGCACTGCAAAACGACAAGCTCATGAAAGAAGCCGTCAGGCTCATCAATACACCAGAAGAATACAAGAGAATTTTGAATGTGAAATAAAAAATAACAAAAATACTTGCACAGGTGCGGATTTGTTCGTACCTTTGCACCCGTTCAGTGGAATGAGGGGCTGCAAAAGCCCCTCATTTTCATTATTACACCCCTATACATTTCAAACAAATGATAGACAGAAACGTCGTAAAACAATTAGTGGAAGAGTGGCTCGAGGGAAAGGACTATTTCCTGGTCGATATCGACATCAGCAGCGACAACCGCATCGTCGTGGAGATAGACCATGCCGATGGCGTGTGGATAGAAGACTGCGTGGAACTGAGCCGCTACATCGAAGAACGCTTAGACCGTGATGTGGAGGACTATGAGCTTGAAGTAGGCTCCGCCGGACTGGGACAGCCCTTCAAGGTGCCTCAGCAATACATCAATTTCATCGGCAAAGAGGTAGAAGTGCTCGACGCCGAAGGGAAAAAGGTGAAAGGCATACTCAAAAGCGTAGAAGGCACTCACTTCACCGTCACCGTGAAGGAAAAAGTGAAAGAAGAGGGCAAGAAACGCCCCACACTCACCGACGTGGACAGAGAGTACGACATGGACAAAGTGAAATATACAAAATATCTAATCAGTTTCAAATAACTACCAAAAGCTATGGCAGCAAGAAAAACAGTGGATGAGACTCCCAACATGATCGAGACCTTCAAGGAGTTTAAAGACACCAAGAACATCGACCGTACGACGCTCGTCAGCGTGCTCGAAGAGAGTTTCCGCAACGTCATCGCCAAAATGTTCGGCAGTGACGAGAATTACGATGTCATCGTGAACCCCGACAAGGGCGACTTCGAGATCTACCGCAGTAGAGTGGTGGTGCCCAACGGAGAGGTGGAAGACGAGAACAAAGAAATCAGCCTGAAAGACGCCCAGGCCATCGAGCCCGACTACGAGGTGGGCGAAGATGTGACCGAAAGCGTGGATTTCACGAAGTTCGGACGGCGCGCCATCCTGAATCTGCGACAGACACTGGCATCGAAAATCCTCGAACTGGAGCACGACTCGCTCTACAACAAGTATAAAGACCGAGTGGGCACCGTCATCAGCGGCGAGGTGTATCAGGCGTTCAAACGCGAGCTGCTCATCATCGACGACGAAAACAATGAGCTGATACTGCCTAAATCAGAGCAGATACCCGACGAGTCGCACAAAAAGGGAGACACCATCCGTGCCGTCATACACCGTGTGGACAACGAAAACAACAACCCCAAGATCATCCTCTCGCGTACCAGTCCCGTATTCCTGCAGCGACTGCTTGAGGCCGAGGTGCCCGAAATCAACGACGGGCTCATCTCTATCAGAAAGATAGCCCGCATGCCCGGCGACAGAGCCAAGGTGGCCGTGGAGAGTTACGACGACCGCATCGACCCCGTGGGCGCCTGCGTGGGCATGAAGGGAAGCCGCGTGCACGGCATCGTGCGCGAACTGCACAACGAGAATATTGATGTCATCCACTACACCTCAAACATCAAACTCTTCATCCAGCGTGCCCTGGCACCTGCCAACATCGACAACGACTGCATCGTACTCGATACCGAGGCCCACAAAGCACAAGTCTATCTGCAGCCCGACCAAGTGTCGCTGGCCATCGGCAAAAGCGGCGTCAACATCAAACTGGCCTCGATGCTCACCGAATATACTATCGACGTATATCGCATCAAAGGCGAGGAAGAGGAAGAGGATGTCGATCTGAACCAGTTTAGCAACGAGATTGACGGATGGGTCATCGACGCTATCAAACGCATCGGACTCGACACCGCCAAGAAAGTCATCAAAGCACCACGCGAACTGCTGATCGGCAAGGCTGACTTGGAAGAGGAAACCGTAGATGAGGTAATCAGAATCTTAAAGAGCGAATTTGAAAACGACAACGAGACGGAAGTAGAAAACGCCTGACGGATACACTCACAAGCCTGAGAGCCATACGAAACTATAACCATCTAATTTTATTCAATATTACATAAATGAGTGTCAGACTAAACAAAGCAATACGTGAATTAAACATAGGAATTCAAACGGCAGTTGACTTCCTGGAAAAGAAGAAAGAGCTGGGCGAGGTGAAACGCGACCCGAATTTCAAACTCAACGACGCGCAATACGATGCACTCGTGGAACAGTTTCAGAAAGACAAGGAGCAGAAAAGCCAAGCCGACAAAATCTTCCCTAAACGAGCCAAAGAGAAGAAACGCCCTGAGGAGAGCTCTCGCAAGGCCGAAGACCTGCTTGACAACAACAGACAGCAGTTCAAACCCTTGGGAAAGCTTGACCTCAACAACCTGGGCAAAAAGACGACGGCTCCAGAGCGTGTGGCAGACGACGACAAGACTGACACCGCACAACCCGCCATACACACCACGCAACAGAAGCCTGCTGCCGAGGCTCCTGCCATTGCAACAGCTGAGGTCGAGAAACAAGCCAGTGCCGAACAGAAACCGACTGTCTCTCAGGAAAATACAGAAAAGCCCGTAGTGAAAGCGGTTGCCGACAAGACTGAAGACACCCATGCGACCATAGACGAGGTGACGATTGCACAGCCTGACACCAAAGAGACCGACGCACCCGAGAAAAAGGATGCTCAGGAAGAAACCGTCGTAGAACAGCAGACGCCCGAAAAGACGGAACAGAAAAAGGCACCGGCTGCAGAAGAGACGCCCGCAGAAGAGAAGACCGCGCAACAAGAAGCCACCACACAACAGGCATCCGCCGACACCGGCTCAAAGATCTTCACACTCAAGAGTGAACAGAAAGCCGCTCCCAAGGTGAATGTGCTGGGAAAAATAGACCTCGACTCTATCAACCAAAGTACACGCCCGAAAAAGAAATCGAAAGAAGAAAGGCGAAAGGAACGCGAGGAAAAAGCACAACAACAGCGCGGCGAAAAGAAAAAACGCACCCGCATCGGCGCTGAGCGCGTGGATATCAACGCCGCTGTCAATCAAGGCGGCGGTGGCGGTCAGAAGAAGAATAACCAAGGCGGCGGAAACAACGCCCAAGGCGGAAACAATCAAGGCAGCGGCAGCAATAAGAAGAAAAACCGCAAGCGCAACCAGAAGCCCCTGGAGGTGAACGAAGAGGATGTGGCACGCCAGGTAAAGGAGACGCTGGCACGGCTCACATCCAAGTCGCAGAATAAGAAAGGAGCGAAATACCGTAAGGAGAAGCGAGAGGCGGTGCAGGAGCGCATCATGGAGGAGAACGAAGCAGCACGCGCCGACAGCAAGGTGCTTAAGCTGACCGAGTTTGTGACCGTGAGCGAACTGGCCACCATGATGAACGTGCCTGTGGTCAAAGTCATCGGCACTTGCATGAGCGTAGGCATCATGGTGTCGATCAACCAACGGCTCGACGCTGAGACAATCAACATCGTGGCCGACGAGTTCGGCTTCAAGACCGAATATGTGAGCACCGAGGTGAGCGAGGCCATCCACGAAGAAGAGGATGACGAGAACGACCTGCAATTCCGCGCTCCCATCGTCACCGTCATGGGACATGTCGATCACGGTAAGACATCGCTGCTCGACTACATCCGCAAAACCAACGTCATCGCTGGCGAGGCGGGCGGCATCACACAGCACATCGGAGCCTACAACGTGACTCTCGGCGACGGACGCCGCATCACATTCCTCGACACACCCGGACACGAGGCCTTCACCGCCATGCGCGCACGAGGCACTCAAGTGACCGACATCGCCATCATCATCATCGCCGCCGACGACAGCGTGATGCCCACCACCAAGGAGGCCATCGCACACGCACAGGCAGCCAACGTGCCTATGGTGTTCGCCATCAACAAGATAGACAAACCGGGCGCCAACCCCGACAAGATACGCGAAGACCTGGCCAACATGAACCTGCTCGTGGAAGACTGGGGTGGCAAATACCAATGCCAGGAGATCTCGGCCAAGAAAGGTATCGGCGTAGATGAACTGCTTGAGAAAGTGCTGCTCGAGGCCGAGATGCTGGAACTGAAAGCCAACCCCAACAGAAAAGCCACCGGAAGCATCATCGAGTCGTCGCTCGACAAAGGACGCGGATACGTCTCGACAGTGCTGGTGTCGAACGGCACGCTCAAGGTGGGCGACGTGGTACTCGCAGGTACCGCTCACGGGCGCATCAAAGCCATGTTTAATGAGCGTAACCAGCGCATGCAGCAGGCCGGCCCCTCAGAGCCAGCTATCATCTTGGGACTGAACGGCGCACCGACCGCCGGCGACTCGTTCCACATCATGGAGAGCGAGCAGGAGGCACGCGAGATAGCCAACAAGCGCGAACAGCTGCAGCGCGAACAAGGACTGCGCACACAGACTCGTACCACACTCGAAGACATCAGCCACCGCATCGCGCTGGGCGAGTTCAAGGAGCTCAACCTCGTGGTCAAGGGCGACACCGACGGTTCGGTAGAGGCACTGAGCGACTCGTTTATCAAGCTCTCAACAGAGAAAATCAAGGTCAACGTCATCCGCAAGGGCGTGGGACAGATATCCGAAAACGATGTGCAGTATGCCGACTCGTCGCATGCGCTCATCATCGGATTCCAGGTGCGCCCCTCGGCCGAGGCACGACGCATCGCGGCACAAGAGGGAGTGGGCATCAACACCTACTCGGTCATCTACGATGCCATCGAAGACATCAAAGACGCGATGATCGGCATGCTCGACAAGGTGAAGAAAGAAATCGTCACTGGACAGGTGGAGGTGAAAGAGGTCTATCACATCTCGAAAGTAGGTGTCGTGGCCGGTGCCATGGTCACCGAAGGCAAGGTGCACCGCAACGACAAGGCACGCCTGGTGCGCGACGGCATCGTGATACATACGGGCGACATCAATGCGCTGAAACGATACAAAGACGATGTGAAAGAGGTGGGCGTCAACTTCGAGTGCGGTATCTCGTTGGTCAACTTCAACGATATCCAAGTGGGCGACATCATCGAGACGTTCACCGAGATAGAGGTGCAGCAGAAACTGTAAGCGATCAAGGTTTCACACGGCGCCTATCCCATCTATAGCATCTATAGTTTCTATAATATTTATAGCATCTATAGCATCAAAAAACAAAAGAAATGTCAAACAATAACGAGGCTGCGACGGACAACGAGTTTGTCCGTCGCATCGCCGAAAAAAAATATGAATTCGGCTTCACCACCGACGTACATACCGAAATCATACAAAAGGGACTGAATGAAGAGGTGGTGCGGCTCATATCCCAGAAAAAAGGAGAACCCGACTGGATGCTCGACTTCCGGCTTCGGGCTTTCCGTTTTTGGTGCGAGCAACAACAGCCCGAATGGGGCCACGTGAGTCTGCCGCCTATCGACTACCAAGCCATCTCATACTATGCCGACCCCCTAGCAAAGAAAAAGTCGGGCGACGACGGCAAGAAAGCCACACTCGACGACATCGACCCCGAGGTGATGAAGACTTTCGACAAACTGGGCATCCCCCTCGAGGAACGTCTGGCACTGAGCGGCATGGCCGTGGATGCCATCATGGACTCGGTGTCGGTGAAAACCACATTCAAGGAGAAACTGGCCGAGAAGGGCATCATCTTCTGCTCTATCGGCGACGCCATCAAACAACACCCAGACCTCGTCAGGCAATACCTCGGTACGGTGGTGCCCTACCGCGACAACTTCTTCGCAGCACTCAACAGCGCCGTCTTCAGCGACGGATCGTTTGTATATATACCCAAAGGGGTAAGATGCCCCATGGAGCTGAGCAGTTATTTCCGCATCAACGCTCGCAACACAGGGCAGTTTGAGCGCACACTCATCATTGCCGACGACGACGCATACGTATCGTATCTCGAGGGATGCACCGCACCCATGCGCGACGAGAACCAACTGCACGCCGCCATTGTGGAAATCATCGTCAACGAGCGGGCCGAGGTGAAATACTCGACCGTACAAAATTGGTATCCCGGCGACGAGCACGGGCGTGGAGGCGTGCTCAACCTCGTGACCAAACGAGGCGAACTGCGCGGTGCCGACTCGAAACTGTCGTGGACACAGGTAGAGACGGGCAGCGCCATCACTTGGAAATATCCGTCGTGCATCCTGCGCGGCGACCGCTCACAAGCCGAGTTCTACTCTGTGGCTGTGACCAACAACTACCAAGAGGCCGACACCGGTACGAAGATGATACACATAGGACGCGACACCAAGAGCACCATCATCTCGAAAGGCATCAGCGCCGGACACAGCCAGAACTCATACCGGGGACTCGTGCGCGTGGGAACGAAAGCCAACAACGCACGCAACTACAGCTCGTGCGACAGCCTGCTGCTCGGCAGCGACTGCGGTGCCCATACCTTCCCCTATATGGACATACACAACGACACGGCTATCGTGGAGCACGAAGCCACTACCAGCAAAATCAGTGAAGACCAACTCTTCTACTGCAACCAACGAGGCATTCCCACAGAGCAGGCCGTAGGCCTCATCGTCAACGGATATGCCAAGGAGGTGCTCAACAAACTACCCATGGAGTTTGCCGTCGAGGCGCAGAAACTACTCTCTGTATCACTCGAAGGTACCGTGGGATAAATCATCTCTCATTTATCATTTCTCATTTATCATTTCTCATTTAGCGTAAGCGCCAAACAAATGTTACAAGTCAAGAACCTGCACGCCCGCATCGGCGAAAAAGAAATACTCAAAGGCATCGACCTCACCATCCGCGACGGCGAGACACACGCCATCATGGGCCCCAACGGCTCGGGCAAGAGCACACTCTCGGCCGTGCTCGTGGGCAACCCGCTCTACGAGGTGACAGAGGGAAGCATCACCTTCAACGGCAAAGACCTGCTGGCCATGAAACCCGAAGAACGCGCCCATGAAGGCTTGTTCCTCTCGTTCCAATATCCCGTGGAGATACCCGGCGTGTCGATGACCAACTTCATGCGGGCCGCCATCAACGAGAAGCGGAAATACGAAGGACTGCCGGCACTCAATGCTGCCGAGTTTCTGAAACTGATGCGCGAGAAACGCAAGATCGTGGAACTGGACAGCCGCCTGTCGTCACGCTCCGTCAACGAAGGATTCAGCGGAGGCGAGAAAAAACGCAACGAGATATTCCAGATGGCCATGCTCGAACCCAAACTGGCCATTCTCGATGAGACCGACTCAGGGCTCGACGTCGATGCCATGCGCATCGTGGCCGAGGGCGTGAACAAACTGCGCACCCCAGACAACAGCCGCATCGTCATCACCCACTACGACCGCCTGTTAGAGATGATCCGTCCCGATGTGGTGCACGTGCTCTACCAAGGGCGCATCGTCAAAACCGCTGGCCCCGAACTGGCAGCAGAAATCCAACAGCGCGGTTACGACTGGATCAAAGCCGACAACGCATCATAGCATGATGCCCACTATAGCCGCCATCAATACGATAGTCACTATCATCACCAGACAATGAACAGCGAACAACAATATATCGACCTCTACCGCCAAGCTGCCAGCCTGATAGCCGGCCACTCGGCACCACCACTGAATGCCGTCAGGCAGAAAGCTTTCGAGGATTTCGTGCGCAACGGATTCCCTTCGCAGAAGGTGGAGCGATATAAATATACCGATATCGACGCCTTGTTTGCGCCCGATTACGGCCTCAACCTCAACCGCCTCGACATCCCCGTCAACCCCTACGATGCCTTCCGCTGCGATGTGCCCAACCTAAGCACCTCGCTCTACTTCGTAGTCAACGACGCCTTCTACAACCGCCTGCTGCCTAAGAGCACACTGCCCGAAGGCGTGGTGGTGGGATCATTGCGCGACTTCGCCGAGGCACACCCCGACATCATAGCACGCTACTACACTCGCATCGCCGATACCGCAGCCGATGGCATCACTGCCCTCAACACCATGCTCGCTCAAGACGGACTGCTGGTCTATGTGCCGCGCGGCGTACAGGTGGAGCGCACCATCCAAGTCATCAACATCCTGCGCTCAGACGTCAACCTGATGGTCAACCGCCGTGTGCTCATCATCATCGAAGAGGGAGCGTCGGCACGGTTGCTCTTCTGCGACCACGCCGCCGACGATCGGCCCTTCCTGACCACACAGGTCATCGAGGCCTATGTGGCCGAACGCGCCGCATTGGAACTCTACTGTCTGGAAGAGACACACTACAAGAACACCCGCGCGAGCAACCTCTATATCGAGCAACAAGCCGACAGCCGCGTGAGCCACCATCTCATCACACTGCACAACGGTACCACACGCAACCGCACCGACCTCATCCTCCGTGGCGAGGGGGCGGAATGCACACTCAACGGCTGTGTCGTGGCCGACCGTCGGCAGCACGTCGATAACAACACACTCATCGACCATCAGGCCGCGCACTGCACTTCGAACGAACTATACAAGTACGTGCTCGACGATGAAGCCACAGGCGCTTTTGCCGGACGCGTGCTCGTAAGACACGGTGCACAGAAGACGGTATCGCAGGAGCGTAACCAGAATCTCTGCTCCACACCTCAGGCACGCATGTACACCCAGCCTATGCTCGAGATCTATGCCGACGACGTGAAATGCTCGCACGGCAGCACCGTGGGACAACTCAACGACGCGGCCCTCTTCTACATGCGGCAGCGGGGCATACCCCTGCACGAGGCCCGACTGCTGTTGCAGTTCGCATTCGTCAATGAGGTCATCGACAAGGTGACACTCACACCGCTGCGCGACCGGCTGCGCTATCTCGTTGAGAAACGCTTCCGCGGAGAACTCAGCAAGTGCGAAGGCTGCAAACTGTGCAGGTAAGGGGTGAGAGGTAAGGGACAAGAGGTGAGAGATTACATCGACACTCAAAAGGAGTTATCTATCAATTGTCATCTGTGACTGCGAAGCTGATAAGCTTGCGAATAATTATGAATAGTGAATTATGAATAGTAATATCCGCTCCGACTTCCCCATCCTCGCGCGCACCGTCTATGACCGTCCGCTGGTCTATCTAGACAATGGCGCCACCACGCAGAAACCTCTCTGTGTGCTCGATGCCATGCGCGACGAATACCTCAACGTCAATGCCAACGTGCACCGCGGCGTGCACTATCTCTCGCAGCAGGCCACCGACCTGCATGAGGCGGCACGCGAAACGGTGCGCCGTTTCATCAACGCCCGCTCCACGTCAGAGGTCATCTTCACACGCGGCACCACAGAGAGCATGAACCTCATCGCATCATCATTTGGCGATGCCTTCATGAGTCAGGGCGACGAGGTCATCATATCGGTCATGGAGCACCACTCCAACATCGTGCCATGGCAGTTGCAGGCAGCCAAGAAAGGCATTGCCCTGCGCGTGATACCCATGAACGACCGTGGAGAACTCGATATGGAAGCCTACCGGAATCTGTTCACAGACCGCACACGCATCGTGAGCGTGGCACACGTGAGCAATGTGCTGGGCACCATCAACCCCGTGGAGCAGATGATACGCATCGCACATGAGCACGATGTGCCGGTGCTCATCGACGGCGCACAGAGCACTCCTCACTTCGCCGTGGATATGCAAGCGCTCGACTGCGACTTCTTCGCCTTCAGCGGACACAAGATTTACGGTCCCACGGGCATCGGTGTGCTCTATGGTAAGGAAGAATGGCTCGACCGACTGCCCCCATACCAGGGTGGCGGCGAGATGATAGAGAGTGTAAGTTTTGAGAAAACCACGTTTGAGCGGCTGCCTTTCAAGTTCGAGGCTGGCACACCCGACTACGTGGCTTCGGTGGGTCTGGCCAAGGCATTAGATTATGTTTCTGCATTGGGCATGGACCGTATCCATGCGCATGAGGCAGACCTGACACGCTACTGTATGGAGCAGTTGCGCACCATCGAGGGCATGCGCCTCTTTGGCGAGGCCGAGCACAAAGACGCTGTCGTCTCATTCCTCGTGGGCGATATCCACCACTTAGACATGGGTACACTGCTCGACCGTCTGGGCATCGCCGTGCGCACAGGCCACCACTGCGCCGAACCACTTATGCACCGCTTAGGCATACAAGGCACCGTGCGCGCCTCGTTCGCGCTCTACAACACACGCGATGAGGTGGACGCCCTCGTGGCTGGCATCAGGCGAGTCAGCCAGATGTTCTAAAGGCCGTTTTTCTTGCATCGCCAAAGCGAGAACGCGAATAAACCGATAAAGGCCATGCGGAGCACCTCCGGACAGGGCAGTGGCAGGATGGTGAGCATGAACGAAAGGATGGAAACCGTAATCCAAGTAGATTGGCGCGGGGTGACCTCTTTCTCTGACATGCGAGAATAATATTGGCGAAGCATCTCAGTAATACTGATGTCTTCCATGGTTGTCGGTTGTTGGTTGAATGTCATATTGTTTGAATGTTGAATGTTAAATGTTGAGTTGTCGCCTGCGGCGATTGTGAATTCTAAATTGTGAATTGTGAATTACCACATTTTCTGCCGCAAAAATACGGCTACACTGTGCACAAATAGTTCACTCCAATTTTTCGCCCTATTATTTAATATTTTTTAACTAAAATGCTCAAAAGTCATTACTACGAAGGACTCATTGAGGCGGGTTGCGACGAAGCCGGGCGCGGTTGTCTGGCTGGCAGCGTTTATGCTGCTGCCGTCATCTTCCCACCAGACTATGAGAATGCCGACCTGAACGACTCAAAGCAACTCACCGACCACCGACGCCACCAACTGCGCGAGGTCATCGAGCACGACGCCATCGCCTGGGCGGTAGGCATCGTCACCGCTGAAGAGATTGACCGTATCAACATTCTCAATGCCTCGATCTTGGCCATGCACCGTGCACTCGACAGACTGCAGGTGCGCCCCGAGGCTGTCATCATCGATGGCAACCGTTTCAAGCGCTATGGAGAGCTCCCCTACACCACCATCGTCAAAGGAGATGCCAAATACCTCTCCATCGCGGCGGCAAGCATTCTGGCTAAGACCTACCGTGACGACTATATGGACCGCTTGGCCGAGGAATATCCCCAATACGACTGGCAGCGCAACAAAGGCTACCCCACCCGTGCCCACCGCGCCGCCATCGCTGAGTATGGCATCACGCCCTATCACCGCCGCTCATACAACCTGCTCGGCAACAGAGAGCTGACTTTTGACTTTGATTAGTACAACTAGCATGACTAGCACGACTAGTATAACTATTATAACTAGCATGACTAGTACAAACTAGCAAATAATATGCGCCACGATAAACTGCAGAAAGAACTGGAGTTGCTGGCCATCTTGGCCAACAACCAGCATTATACCGTCAGCGAGATATGCGAACAGACAGGCATATCACGCCGCAGCTTGTATTACTACCTCAGCTTTTTCGAACAGGCTGGCTTCAGGCTCGAGAGCCATAACGGCATCTATCAAATCAGCCGGCAGTCGCCCTTCCTGCGCAGACTGTTCGACATCATCAATTTCACCGAAGACGAGGCTGTCACGCTGCAGCGCCTGTTGATGCAGGTGGATACGCCCGATGCCGTGGTAACAAAACTAAAACGCAAATTCGACCGTTTCTACGACTATCACATCCTCAGCGACGAAACACTCCGGCACAAAAACGCGCAAATTGTCAGCACGCTCTACGATGCCGTGAAATACGAACGGCAGGTATGGCTGCGCGGCTACTCGTCGGCCAACAGCAACACGGTGAGCGACCGTCTGGTGGAGCCTTTCCTCTTTCTGAACAACAATCGCGAGGTGCGCTGCTATGAGATAGCCTCAGGGCGCAACAAGACATTCAAACTCTCGCGCATGGCAGATGTAGAGATGCTCGACCAGGAGTGGCAGCACCGCGAAGAGCACCGACAGTTGTTCACCGACATCTTTATGTTCAGTAGCGAGGAGCGCCATCATGTATTGCTGCGCATGGGCCGTCTCTCGGCCAGTCTGATGCGCGAGGAATACCCAGCATCCGAACCCTTCCTCCGTGCAGAAGACGACAGCCACTGGTTGTTAGACATCGAGGTGTGCAGCTTTTTAGGCATCGGGCGTTTTGTGCTCGGCCTGTACGACGACATCGAGGTGCTGGAGAGTGATGACTTCAAAGAGTATATCAGAGCCAAGAGAGGATAAGCATTCAGAAAAAAGAGAGGCAACCCCCAAGACAAAAAATCCGGCCGTTTTCTTGTTTTTTTGGTCGATGTGCATTATCTTTGCAAAAGAAAACAAACCTTTATAGCCATGACGATAGCCAATCCCATTTACGACATTGTGTTCAAATACCTGATGGAGGACGAACGCGTAGCCCGCACCATTCTGTCGGCCCTGCTGAAGCGCAACGTGGTGGCGGTGCAGATGCGCCCCCATGAGTACAGCGACGACCAGCACGAATTGCTCTCGGTGTACCGCATCGACTTCGGTGCCACTATCCGCCATGGCGACGGTAGTGAGGAGCTGATTTTGATCGAGTTGCAGAAGACATGGCTGGAAACGGAGACGCTGCGTTTCCGCCAGTACTTAGGTGTACACTACTCCAACCCGAAGAACATGCGCGAGGACGGCAATGCCCTCCCCATGGTGTCGGTGTACCTGCTGGGGCACAAGGTGGGCGAAATAGAAGAGCCTGTGCTCTATGTGCGCCACCGCTCCTACGACTACGATGACCGCCTGGTGACGAAAGGGCTCCCCCATCCGTTTATCGACAGTCTGACACACGACAGCATCATCGTGCAGATACCACGGCTACATGGCCAGATTAACAACCGCCTCGACATGGTGCTGAGCATCTTCGACCAGTCGCGTACAGACGCCGCCGACAAGCGCCTGCTGAACGTTGATGACAGTGCTTATGGAGGCGACGCCGAAATGGGCCGCATCCTGCACCGCCTGACGATGGCCGCTGCCGACGCTGGCATGCGTCATAAGATGAATGTAGAGGATGAGTATTTCTCGGCGATTGAGAAACGAGACATGGAAATCCAGACACGCGACAAAATACTGGCCGAGAAGCAGGTGCAAATCAATGAGCAGCAGAGCCAAATTACAGAGCAGCAAAGCCAGATTACTGAGCAGCAAAGCCAGATTACTGAGCAGCAAAGCCAGATTACTGAGCAGCAAAGCC
>CAMVAT010000049.1 GCA_947165505.1 uncultured Prevotellaceae bacterium
TCCCGCGGGATTCAAACCCACAACCTTCTGATCCGTAGTCAGATGCTCTATTCAATTGAGCTAGGGAGCCTCCTTTGTTGAATGCGGTTGCAAAAGTACGGCGTTTTTTTGTACCGACCAAATTTTTCGGGAAGTTTTTTATGAAAAACTCAAAAAAAGTAGTTATTTCGGTTCAAACAGGTGAGCGGAGCGATGAAAAACAGCCCACTTGAGGCATAAGTGGACCGTTCGTGAACGAAAGCAGCCATTATTACAGAATCATTACATTTTGGCACTTAGCAAAAAAATGCGTTAAAAAAGTTAAACAAAAAGAACAACCTATTTATAAATCATTTATCTTTGCCACGTTTTTAAAAACAATTGTTTTACTAATCAAAATTACAAATTATGAAAAAAGTATTATTTATGGCTCTTGCAGTGGCTGGTTTGTGTCTGACCAGCTGCAAAAACAAGCCTGCTGAAGGCACTGAGGTGAAAACAGAGAAAACAGACTCAACCACCACTGCTGCTGTAGAGGTTGACCCCGCTTCTGACCCCGCTGTTGCCCTGGGTGAGGCTGTTGCCGCTAAGGACCAGAGCAAGCTTGAGGCTCTTCTGACCACAGTGAAAGAGAAAGCTTCTGACCCGAAGTTCAAGGAGTACATTGAGAAAGCACAGAACTTCCTGAAAGAGAAAGCTGCTGACATCAAGGCCTTTATTGGTGACAACGCTATCGTGAGCGGCCTGATTGACAACGTGAGCTCTATCGACATCACCAAGTTAGTGGGTGCCGACGCTGCCGCTACAGCCGTTGAGGGTGCTGCTGAAGGTGCCAAGGATGCTGTTGACGGAGCCAAGAGTGCTGTTGAAGGTGCCAAAGAGGCTGGCGAGAAAGTGGTCGAGGATGCCAAAGCCGCTGCCGACAAAGCTGTAGAGACCGTCAAGGAAGCTCCCGCTGCTGCTGCCGACGCTGCCAAGCAGGCTGGCAAAGATGCCATTCAGAAGGGTGCCGACGCTCTGAAGAATGCTATCAAATAAATTCTAAAGAATTTCAATCATTAACAACAACAATCAAAAAAATATATAAGGTGCAACCTCACGGTTGCACCTTTCTTTATATAGGAGTTCTGCAAGTTTTTGAGTGGGCATCCTCTTAGCATAGAGTTGGCACACGCCCCCGGCCTCTCCCTCTCCTCCGGCCTTTGGCCACCTCCCATCGGGCAGGGGAGGAATCCACCCCCCTCTATCTTAGAGGGGGAATAAGATTAGTTCAGAACCTGAGATAACCACACTAAATCTCGTTGTACCTTATAGAGATATTAGACGTTTATCGAATGCGGTCGGCTGCCCTGACAAGTTTTTCGTCGTGGATGATGGCTTTACGTGCGAGGACATGCAAGATGAGCGCGACACCCGGCATGGCAGCCCATAAGAACGGCGTGAACTGCGCCCCCTCGGGGTTGTTGACATAGCCGAAAATGACAAGCACAGCGATCCACACCAGGCACAAGAGGATGTTGTATGCGCACACCCGGGCTTGGAATTTCCTGTTTTTATAGAGGAAGATAGCGAGAAGGGTAAGCGGACAAGTCAGGAGCAGCAATGCGAACAAAGGCCAAACGCCGAACGACTTTACATCAGCCTGCGCGATAAACAAGTTATAGAGCGTAGCATCCGTGTTGCCCAGTTGTTCGAAATGATAGAGCCCCACGGGGTTGATGAGGCAGAGAATCGTGACGACCAGAGCCAGCAACAGATAAACTGTTTGTATGCGTTGTATCATCAGAGTGACAGTTTAATCGTTAGCGGCATCTTTTTCGCGCCAATACACATTGCCATCGACAAATTCCTGTGTAGCGAGCAGTGTGGGTTTCGGCAATTTCTCATAATAGCGAGAGATTTCAATCTGCTCACGATTCTCAAACACCTCGTCGAGGCTGTCGTTGTATGATGCGAACTCATCGAGTTTCTTTTTCAGATCCTGCTTGATTTGCGCTGAAATCTGGTTGGCGCGCTCAGAGATGATCACAACACTCTCGTAGATGTTGCCAGTTTCGTCGCAGAGGTCCATGATGTTACGTGTCACGGTATTGACCGGAGCTTTTGATTTCTTGTAATCCATTTGGGAATATTGTAAAATTAAAAGATTATAAAATTTAAAAATTAAAATCGGGAGTTAAAGGGGAGTGTTTCAAAAGTAAAAAAGTAAAAAAGTAAAAGAGTAAAAAGATTTTCGTTTTTGTCAGTCTTTGATGTGTTTTTTGCAAACAGCGATGTATTTCTCTGCCTCTTTGGTATATTCAGAGTCGGGATATTCGTTGAGGAATCCGTAGCACTCGTCTTCAGCATCGCGGAACCGCTCCAGTTTTTTCGACTCTACGCTTTGTGTGGCCAGTTGATACTTGCTCTTCATGATGAGGTAGGCGAAGTCTTCCCTTTTCGAACTATAGGGGAAATCCTTGATGGCGTTCTGTGCGGTGATGATGCACGACTCATAGTTGCTGGCCGACCCCTCGCCACTGCTATTACCGAAATAAGACCCCAGGTCGTAGTACAACCGCGCCGAATTGAGCTCTTTCTGCACCAGTTTATCCTGCAATTCAAACAACCGCTTATGAGCCTTTTCCTTCAGATTCATCGACGCATCCGGGAAGAGGTCGAGGAACTCCTGGAAGGCAGCAATCGCGGCAATGGTAGGTGTCTGGTCGAGTCTGGGCTCAGGCGTGCTCTCATACAAGCTCTCCCCGATGTAGAACGAAGCCTGTTGCGCATAAGTGCCTCTGGGATATGAGGTATAATATTTTCTGAAATATTGCGACGCCGTCTCGTAGTCTTTACCGAGGTAGGTTGACATGGCCAGCATGAAAAGACATTCCTGCCCGTTGTCAGTACCCTTCATGAGCGTGACCACCTGCTGCAAGAGCAAAGACGCCCGCGTGTATTTGCCGCTGGCAAAACACTGCTTGGCATATTCGTATTTTTGGTCGTAGTTGTCGGTCTTGTACATCGCATTAAACTCCTTGGCGCACGAGGTGCACAAGAGCACAGACAAGAGGATCAACAAAGCATTTTTCTTCATAATCATTCCAATTCAAGATGCAAAGTTACTGATATTTATACGATTTGGCAAGTATTCAACGTATTTTTTAGGAAAAATTGCGATAAATGCGAAAGTTTTTGTATTTTCGCAGCATGAATTTCAAACTCACCTCCCAATATCAGCCTACAGGCGACCAGCCCGAAGCCATCCGCGAGCTGACCGACGGTCTGCTCCGTGGCGACAAGGCTCAGGTGCTTTTAGGCGTGACCGGCTCGGGCAAAACGTTCACGATGGCAAACGTGATAGCGAACGTGAACCGCCCTACCCTCATCCTGAGTCACAACAAGACCCTTGCCGCACAGTTGTACGAAGAGATGAAAGGCTTCTTTCCTGAGAATGCCGTCGAATATTACGTCTCTTACTACGACTATTATCAGCCCGAGGCCTATCTGCCCTCGTCAGACACATATATTGAAAAAGACTTGGCCATCAACGACGAGATAGACAAACTGCGCCTGTCGGCCGTGTCGGCGTTGTTGTCCGGGCGGCGTGATGTCGTTGTCGTATCGTCAGTGTCGTGCATCTACGGCATGGGCGGTCCCACCACGTTGGCCGGCAGCGTCATCAGCATCCACCGAGGACAACAGTTAGACCGTAATATGTTTCTCCGCCGTCTGGTGGAAGCCCTATACGTGCGCAACGACATCGAGTTGAACCGTGGCAATTTCCGTGTGAAGGGCGAAACCGTGGATATCTTCATGGCCTACAGCGACAATGTGCTTCGCGTGACGTGGTGGGACGACGAGATAGACAGCATCGAAGAGGTGGACGCGCTGACCTATCAGCGCATCGGACAGTTTGAAGACTATCAGATATACCCCGCCAACCTGTTTGTCACCTCTAAGGAGCAGCAAGAGCAAGCCATCCGCCTCATTCAAGACGACCTGCTGAAGCAGATAGAGTTTTTCACCGACATGGGCGACCCTATTAAGGCCCACCGCATCAAAGAACGTGTGGAGTACGACATGGAGATGATCAAGGAACTGGGCCATTGCTCAGGCATTGAGAATTACTCCCGCTATTTCGACGGCCGTAAAGCCGGTGAGCGTCCCTACTGCCTGCTGGACTTTTTCCCCGACGACTTTCTGATGATGATTGATGAGAGCCATGTGAGTGTGCCGCAGATCAGCGCCATGTATGGCGGCGACCGTGCCCGCAAGACCAACCTGGTGGAATACGGGTTCCGTCTGCCTGCCGCCTTCGACAACCGCCCCTTGCGTTTCGACGAGTTCAACGAGATGATAGACCAGGTCATCTATGTGTCTGCGACCCCCGCCGACTATGAGTTGGCACAAGCCGAGGGTGTGTATGTGGAGCAAGTGATCCGCCCCACGGGCCTGTTAGACCCCGAGATAGAAGTGCGCCCCAGCGAGAATCAGATAGACGACCTGATGGAAGAGATCATGGTGCGAGCCGAGCGTGACGAGCGTGTGCTGGTGACGACGCTGACGAAGCGCATGGCCGAGGAGATGACCGAGTATTTCCTGAACCACGATATCCGCACCAACTACATCCACAGCGATGTCTCTACGCTTGACCGTGTGAACATCCTGAACGACCTGCGTGCCGGCCGTATCGACGTGCTGGTAGGCGTGAACCTGCTTCGCGAGGGTCTCGACCTGCCGGAGGTGTCGCTGGTGGCTATCCTCGACGCCGACAAAGAGGGGTTCCTGCGCAGTCACCGTTCGCTGACGCAGACGGTGGGCCGTGCCGCCCGCAACGTCCATGGCAAGGCCATCATGTATGCCGACAGCATCACGAAGAGCATGCAGGAGACCATAGACGAGACCAACTACCGCCGCGCCAAGCAGTTGAAATACAACGAAGAGCACCATATCACCCCGAAGCAGATTCAGAAAGCCATTCAGCAATCGATAGTCACCGACAAGGAGCGCGAAAAACCCGCAGCAGTCAAGCCGTACGGCGAAGCCTATATCGAGCCCAGCGGCAGCATGGCAGCCGACCCGATCTTGGAGTATATGAACCAGGAGCAGTTGGAGAAATCCATCGCCAACACCGAGCGTCTGATGCGCGAGGCAGCCAAGAACTTAGACTTCCTGCAAGCAGCGCAATATCGTGATGAATTGCTGAGGTTGCAAGAGATGCTGGAGGGGAAATGATTGAGGTTTGAGATTTGAGGTTTGAGATTTGAGGTTTGAGATGAAAGATGAAAGGTACGAAAAGGGCAAATGACTCGGAGTCATTTGCCCTTTATTGTATTGATCAAGTATCACTTAATATTGAGTGATAGTCACTGCTATTTTAAGTATTTCTTGCCGCCACGGATGACGACACCCTTGTATTGGTCGTTGACCTTCACGCCAAAGACATTATAAAGAGGTGTCTGCGCATCTTCATCGTCAGCATGAACCATACTGATGCCCGAGGGTGCCGAGCACTTGAGCACAAGACGGTCGAGATTGCAATAGGGACTGTCGATTGAGACCCTGAGCGTCTGGCGGCCAGCAGGCAGTTCGGCGGCGAAGGTGCCGGTGAACGCTTTGTAGGTGTCCCAGCTGTTGTTAGCCGTCTGCGACACGCTCACCTTGGCCAGCGGTATGACACGCCCGTCGCTCACCAGTCCGATGCTGAATCCCGAACCCGTGGAGCCCGACGAAGCGTATGCCACGTAAGAGTAGGTGCCCGCCTCGGTGACGTTGACCGTATAGTCGAGCCATTCGCCGGCCGCCGTATATCCGATGGCATATCCGCCGTTGCCGGTGACGATATCCACGCCACCGCCATCATTGCGGTAGTGGGTGCCTCCCTCGTTGTTGCTGTCAGAGTCGTGGTAGGTGATTCCCTCGTTGCTGCCGTCGAAGTTTTCGAACTCGATGGTGCCCGGCACGTCAACTCCGCCGTTGTAGGGTACCCGCTGCGGATAGGTGTTGAATCCCGACCAGCGCTCGTACTGCGTGCCGTCGGCAGCCACCACCACAGCCTTGACATCGGTGCGCCCGAGCACGTTGGCGCTGACCGTGACCTGATAGGGCTCCGCCGTCATGGTTGTGAGCAGTTGTCCGCCCACGTAGAGGTCGATATGGTCGATGGTCTTCGTCTTGAGGCGTGCACTGACCGTAATGGGCACCTCGTCGCCCACACACACGTTGACATTACCACACTTCACATAGACCGACGCCTCCTTGACCATGCCCGGGAAGGGGCTCTTCGCCTTTTTGGCCGCCTCGGTCTGCATATATTCGCGCAGCCAAGTCATGGCAGGGCGGTCGTTACCGTCTTTGATGATGCCCGATATACCCTTTTCGCCTGTATCGTTATTATTGCACCATGTATGGCCGTAGATATAGCCCCAGAGTGTGACGCCCGCCACGTAGTCAGCCTCCCACATATAGGGAATCTGCTCCTTAAAGCGTTGCAACTGGTAGGTATCGTTGGTAGAGCCGATATCATATTCGGTGCTGTACATCGGCATGCGCAGGGCATTCTGTATCTCGTCCATAGCCGCCCTGAACATCCCGGCATCCATGTCAGTGAGGTCGTGCGACTGGCATCCATACGCATCAACGGGCGCACCGGCATCGCGCAGGGTGCGCACCAGGTCGATGAACTGCGTCTTCTGCCACCGGAATGTATTGTAATCATTGTAGATGAGGATAGCATCCGGCCAGCGTTCGTGCGCCATCTCGAAAGCCCGTATGATCCAGTCGTAGCCTGTGAAGCCGTCGCCCCCGAGTGCCGCCTTGTAGGGTGCAGGGGCATGTCCGGCGACAGCCTCGTTGACCACGTCGATCATGGGCAGTTCGGGATATCGCGCCTTGATGGCATCCATCCACTCCTCGATAGCCTTATACTGTTCGGCTGTGGAGAGGTTGTTCATCCAGTTGGGGTATTGGGAACCCCAGATGAGCGTATGAAACTTGAAGGGGAATCCGTTCCGCTTGGCGTAATCGTAGATATTGTCGCAGTTGAACCAGTTGAATGATCCCCGTCGTTGTCCTTCTATCTGGTCCCATTTCGACTCATTTTCGGGCGTGATCTGGTTCCAGAGCGTGTAGAACGGCTCTTTACCGTAATCGACGTTGTAATCAGTGGTGATGTTGCCTAAAAACTTATCGGGGTTAGACGACAGTTGTGCGCCCGCCCCGAGAGAGAAAGTGAGAGCGGCAGCAGAAAAGAGCAGCTTGAAAGAATGATTCATTGCAGAATATATGATTGTTGATGATAGAGAAGTACTTTTTACTTTTTTACCTTTTTTACTTTTACAAGTTGATTTGCAGCATGGTGAATGAATACGGAGCAATGTCGAGCGTCATTTTCTTTTTGATTTTGATGGTCTCGTTCTGAGGCTGTATGGGCTGCGCATCGTAGTTATTCTCATCGTCGGGCTGTCCGGCGATGGTCGTCTTCTGGGCCATCGGTTTCATGCTCTTGAACCGCGAGAGGTCGATGTCGGCCTTCTTGGTGTCGGCACTGGCATTGCATATTTTGACGAAGAGTTGCCGGGTCTTGGTATTGAGCACGACCGACTGTCCTTGCAGGTTGCTGGCACCGTCGATTTTCACACAGTCGCCGTAGAAATAATTACCCGATGAGAGGCCGAACATCTGTTGCACGTAGTACGAGCACGTGAGGTAAGGCCGCTCATTGTCGAAGTAGATGAGGTCGGGGTTCCAGTTGGTGTTGTCGCGTCGTGCGAAGAGCGGTGCATACGATGTCATGCACACCACATCGCCGTTGCGCTCCACGTGCAACAGGTAAAGGCCCTCGGCCAGCGCATCGATGAGTTTCTTGTCCTTGGCGGCATATTCGCCCAGATAGACCTTGGTCTTGCGGTCGCGGGGGTAGTTGTCGTACTGCCGCGAGTTGAGGAAGAAATCACGCTGCTCGTAGTAGTGCTCGTCGAGGATAGGCAGCCCTATCTCGTCGGCCAGTTTCCACCCGTTCTCAAAGTCGGGGTTACCCGGATGCGAGCCCGGTCCGGCCGTGCCCACGATAATGATTTCGGGATGTGCCTTGGTGACGCGCTCGTAGATATACTTGAAGCGCTCGATGAACTCAGGCGATATGCGCTCCTCGTTGCCCAGACCGAGGTATTTCAGGTTGAAGGGTTTGGGATGTCCCGCCTCGGCGCGTACACGTCCCCACTTCGTGTTCACGTCGCCGTTGGCCCACTCGATGAGGTCGAGCGCCTCGCTCACCCATTCGTCCATCTGATCCATGGGCACCCAGTCTTGCGCCTGGTTTTTCATTCCCCATCCGCCGTTGGTGCCTTGGCAACTGACGCCGCAGGGCAGGATAGGCAGCGGCTCCATGCCCAAGTCTTCGCAGAACTGGAAATACTCATAATATCCCAGTCCCATCGACTGGTGGTAGCCCCATGTGTTTTTCAATCCGCGCCGCTGCTCCTTAGGACCGACGGTTGTCTTCCATCGATAGGTGTCCCAGAATCCGTCGCCGCCGCCGTGCACCACGCATCCACCGGGGAACCGCATGAACTTAGGATGCAGGTCTGCCAGCGCCTGCGCCAGGTCTTTGCGCATGCCGTGCCCCTTATACGTATCCTGCGGCATGAGCGACACCATATCGACATCCATCGTGCCGGTGTTGAGCGACAGGATGAGCAGCACGGCATTGGCGGCATCCTCGGCCGGTGACAGCTGTGCCTCGTATTTCTGCCATTGGCCATTGGCCACCTCCCATTCCGCGTCGGCCAGCAGTTTGGGGTCTTTGCCCCACCCTTGTGGCACGGCCAGCGCCACGCGCACCTTCTTGGTCTCACCCTTCACGTTGCGCATGAAGGCCGACACGTCGTATTTTTCTCCGGCCTTGACGTTGATGCCCGCGAACCCGTCGTTCTGTATGCCGAAGCCGGTCCATCCGTTGTAGTCATAATAATGTCCCACGCGCTCGGTATTGAGCCGCATATAGGTAGGGTTATTGGCGTGGATGGGATTGTCGGTCTTCACCTCGATGAGTCCGAGCGAGTGCCCGGGTCGTGCCACGCGCCATGCAGTGCCGGCCCCCCATCCGTCGCGCTCTGCCGGTGAGAACTCGAACGACCCGTTCTGAATGAGTTCGGCATAGAGTCCGCCGTCGGCCGCGCAACTGATGTCCTCGAAAAAGATACCAATCAGTTGGTCACTGATGGCCTTACCCCCGGCGGGGGGATTCATGGCCTTTTGTGCAGATAGCGACAAGGGCAACGCCAAGAGCGCTGCGTACAGGAAAGAATGTTTCTTCATAATTGTTTCATTGGTTATAATTTTGTGCGAAGTTAGCAAATAAACGGCAAACAGACGATGATGACATTCGCAAAAAAACTAAAAATGATACAAATCTGCAATTATTTGATACTTTTGCAAGTGCTATCACAAAAAAATCTATAACTTTGTAGCATCAAAGTAAAAAACGAGCAATGACACGAAAAGAAGAATTAGAGCAGAATCCGCGTTTGCAGGAAGAATTGCGCCGTATGGCCAATGGAGAGCACTACGACGCGCACACACCCGAGATGCGCGCCTGGCGCGACGAGGTGAAGAAATTGCTGCGTCGTCTGAACATCACGGAATATCATGAGGAGAGCATGGCCGCCGTGACGCGCGAGCTGTTGCCCAACAGTGCCCCCGATGTGTTTGTGGAGCCTCCCTTCTATTGCGACTACGGCAGCCGTATCTTTGCCGGCGAGGGCGTGTTTGTCAATTTCGGTTGCACCGTGCTCGACGGCGGCGGCGTGTATATCGGCCGGAAGACGCTCATTGCGCCCAATGTGTGCATCTACACCTCGGAGCACCCCGTGGATGCCGACGAGCGCGCCGTGTGGGAGAACTGCCGCCCGGTGCATATCGGCGAACGTTGCTGGATAGGCGGCAATGTGACCATCTGTCCGGGTGTAACCATCGGCGACCGCACAGTGATAGGCGCCGGTTCGGTGGTGATACGCGACATTCCCTCAGACTGTGTGGCAGCAGGCAATCCGTGCAAGGTGGTAAAAAGGCTGAAGCAGGACCAGACATGAGCAAAAAATTGAGATACCGGGCCTTGTGGGCTGTCGTGTTGTCGGCGTGGCTGCTGTGGCCCATGCACGCACAAGCGCAGGGTTTCAAGGGTGTGGTGGAAGGGCTGTGGAAGTGGTTTATCTCGCCCAACAAACATGTAGATTCGACGTATATCTACCAGTCGTCGCTGCTGTGGACAGCCCGCGTGCAGAACGACCTGCACAAGAGCATGGCCAACATGGACACCGACGGCAAGACACAGTCGATGAGCATGCCAGAATCCGACTACGCGTACGCATTGAAATCGCGCATGCGCACGCACGCTGTCGATGAGGTGGGTGTGTTTATCGCGCTGCGCTCGCTGTCGGTGGGCTATATGCGCGAGGTAGGCAGCCGTCGCGGCAACTCCAGCCGCAGCAGCTATCTGAACCTGATGAATGCAGGCTACGGTTTCAATGTGCGATATAATAAGGTGTATGCTCCGCTACGCACGATATTCACCAACAAGGACAATGACCAAACGGC
Organism: uncultured Prevotellaceae bacterium; assembly: GCA_947165505.1. Classification (GTDB taxonomy): domain Bacteria; phylum Bacteroidota; class Bacteroidia; order Bacteroidales; family Bacteroidaceae; genus Prevotella. The sequence continues at coordinate 10,561 of CAMVAT010000049.1, forward strand.
CGACCTGAGCACCGAGAAGAACGCCCGCATGCGCTCGATAGTCATCGACGGCTACTATGCCCTGAACCAGAAGCGTTTTGCCTACGATGCTGCCTACGACGGGGCTTATATCCAGCAACGGTCGGCCGGTTCGCTGCTGCTCACGGCGAAATACACGTTCGGCGAGTTGAGTCTGCCGACAGACGACTATACCATCATCCCCCTCAACAACGGGGTATCGCGCTACAAGACCTACCAGTTGGCCATTGGTCCGGGCTACAGTTACAACTGGGTGCCTTATCACCGACCGGCACGCGACAGCAAGCGTAGCGGCATCCGCAACCTGACGGTGAACGTGACGTTTGCGCCGATGCTTACGGTGCTGAACAACATGACCTGTTTCAACAGCAAGTTTGACGAAGAAAGCGATTCTTTTCGTGAGACGGGCTCTACCCACCTGCGGGGCGGCATCAATCTGAACTTGATAGCCCGTTGTGCCGTGAGCTACACCTTCGGTCGCTATGCCCTCTATGGCACGTTCGACTACCATCAGGTATCCATGAAAGACAATGCCGTCAAGCGCTACGAAGCCGACGAATGGGGCTTCGACATGACCGATGAGTTCACCACCACCACCCGCATCCGCAACTGGGCAGCAAGCGTGGTGATGAGCGTGAGCTTCTGACAGATCAGAGGCGGCTGAGGTGGCACTGGATGAGGCGGCCGTCGGCATCGCGCAGGTGCATGCCACTGCCCTTGCAGTAGCGGAACATATTACAATCGGCACATTCGTCGCGGCGCATCCAGTCGCGGTCGCGGAACACCTCGAAGCGGTTTTCCCACACATCCATGAAATCATCCTCGTAAATATTCCCTTGATGGTAGTCGGCCCGTATGCTGGAGCACGACGAGATGCTGCCATCGATGCGCACAGCACCCACGGTGATGCCCGCCTTGCAGAAGAAACTATAGTCGCGCACCTCCATCTCGTAGTTGCCCACAAAGCCCTCGCAGCCGTAGGCGCACCGTATGCGCCCCTCGCGCCGGGTATCGGCCACGAAATCCATCAGTTGCTTGAAATGCTCGTCGGTGAGCATGAGTTGCGGGTCGTGCGCCGCCCTTCCCACGGGAAACACATCGAGCAATCGCCACGACGGCACGCCCCTGCCGATGAGATACTCCCTGAGCTGCGGCAGTTGGCTGAAGTTATGCTCCGTGGCGCACGTGACGATGTCCCAGACGATTTTATCCTGCTGAGCGAGCCATTCGACGGCATTCTGCACCGCCAGAAAACTATTCTTGCTGCCGCGCATCCAGTTGTGGTTCTCCTCCAACCCGTCGAGACTGATGGTGACGGCCTGCATGCCCGCCTGCTGCAACTGCTGCAAGCGCTCATGCGTGAGATAAAGGCCATTGGTGACCAGTCCCCAAGGGAAGCCGCGCCGCCATATCTCCTCGCAACAGGCTACGATATCCTCCCTGACGAGCGGTTCGCCGCCGGTAATAATGATAAAGACCTCTGACGGGTCTTTTTTCTTTGCGATAGAATCGAGCACCCTCAAAAAATCATCGAGGGGCATATCAGGAAAGCCCGCCACCGTTTTGCAGTCGCTGCCACAATGCCGGCAATGCAGGTTGCAGCGGAGCGTACACTCCCAGAACAACTGGTAGAGTGGATGCTCCGCCACGAGATGCTGCTGCAGTTTGCGTTGTATTTCGAGGCCGAGACGCTTTCTGAGCGTCAGTCCGCGATATTTCATGCTATTTGTTGAGTTTTGTCAGTTCGCTGCCAACGATTTTTAATTCATTGTCGAGACTGTCAATCTCGTTTTTCACCGTTTGCATTTGCTCTTCTACTTCACTGCGTTCCCTCTCATGCCGTTCGCGCATTCTGCGCCGGGCCTCCTCCATATTATTGGGACCTCCATAAACAGTTTCTCCCCGGCCTATGTTCTCATAGATCTCTTGCAATCGTTGCAGTTTTAAGTTACTTTCAACTATCTGTTGGTTGAGTATGTTAATTTTTTGATTCAAGGCCTCACGCTTTTGTACGAGTTCTTTATTCGACTTACATGCTCCAAAGCCCAAAGTAACGAGCGCTGCGGAGAGAGCCGACAGCATCCACGGTGATAGTCTTTTGTATTTCATGATCGTTGCGTTTTTAGTGATTATTGTATTTTTCGGCAAAAATAGCGAAAAAAATCGGAAGATGCAAGGATTTAAAGAAAATTCACCTTATTTTATGATTGTGTTTCAGTATTTGTATTCCGACCGCCAAATTACGTGACTACTCAGTAAGTGCTCTTTTGCGGCTTCTTTAGGAAAGAAATTATTATAATTTGAATAATTATTCCTGAAATTCTTTTTTCTGGGTGAAATTATAATAATTATACTAAATTCTTTCCTGAAAAAGTCTTCTGAAGTGAGGAGCTGAGTATTTACCAAATTACGTCAAATCGTCAAATTTTCAAAAAAAGACGGCACATTATTTATAAATATCGCTTATATTTGCATTTTTTTTGTATTTTTGCCGCGGATAAGACATCAATGCCAAAAAAGACAGTAAAAATAATACAAGAACTAAATTTTTTACACTCAAAGATGAAAAAAAGGTTTTTATGGATGGTCGTCGCCTGTGTGGTGGCCGTCAGCGCCCAGGCGCAAATGCGAAACGGTCATTTCTTCCGCTCGCTGAAGGGTCAGAATGTCAAGGCCGTAAATGCTGAACAGTATTTTTCGCAATGGTTTCAACTGCCCGACGGTACCGAATGGCGATTGGCCAGCCGCAGCACCGACGACCTGAGCATGGAGCGCATAGAATACCGCCAGTATGTGGGTGGTGTGGAAGTGGAGCACTCGCAGATACTGCTCCATGCCAAAGACGGCATCATACAGACCACCAACGGCACCGTGATGGAGGCCGCGCAGACACCCGCCACCCGGCGCGCCGGCTCGGTCATCTACAAGGAGGGCACACCAACAGACCTGCTGGGTCGCACACTGCTGCTCGTTTACACCGACGGCGGTTACCGCTATGCCGTGAAATCCCTCGCTGCCAACGGACGGCAATGGATATACACCGACGTAGAGAATGGCGAGACCCTCAAGACGGTGCCCACCCGCTCAGGCATCGCGCCGGAGGGAACCACCACAACCATCAAGGGCAAAAGCCTCTATAGCGGCGAAGTGGATCTCGACGTGACACAAGACGGCAACGGCATATATTACCTTTATGACCAAAAGCGCAACATCCACACGCTGAATGCCGCTTTTATCCCTACCGTCAAAGATTTGGATGAGGCGGGCAAACTCTTTGACTACTTCCCGCAGGGCGACCTGACCCAGTCGCTCTTCGAATCGGCTCCAGAGCAGCAGAAGGCTTGGGGGGAAATGGTCTCTGACATGATCAAGAACAACCAGTTGGACAAATTCAAAGACTGGATTCTTGACAACACCCAGTATATTTCGCAGACAACCCCTGTGTTTAGCGCCTACAAACTAGACGATATACGCATCGACCGACTGGCATACAAAGACGAGGAAGGCAGCCTGGTGCAACTGGAACCAACGGAAGACCTGCCCGTGGCTCTGGAGGTGGTGATCCGCTACGGTGCCGACACCCCCGGCCAGAGCCGAGGTGTGATAGAAGACATGCCCGTCGTGGTGCAGCAATGGCCCTATACCCTTGCATTGAGCGAAATACATGAAGTGTTGCCCAAAGAGGGAGTCACCATCGATTTTTACATGGCAGACCCATCCGTGGAGACACCCGACATACCCGACCTGCCCGACCTGCCCGATTTCCCGGGCCTCCCCGACATCCCTGATTACCCTGACCTGCCCGACCTGCCTGACTTGCCCGACTACCCTGAATTACCTGATTACCCCGACATGCCAGACATGGGAGATGATGGTGATGGAGACGACCAGTCACAGATGCTGCTCGTAGCGAGAGTGGCCGTCAAGCCCAGCGCCGAGCAGAACGGCCGCGTGGATGTCAGCAACGAGAACATCGCCATGCAACTCACCTATCTAGAGAGTGGCGACCCCACCGTAGATATTCACTGGGGCATGGCCCGCACGTTGGACTTTTATCAAGAGGCATTCAACCGCAACAGTTACGACGGCAAGGGGTCGCCTGTATATAACCTCGTTTATCTCATGAACAAAGATGACGAGACGATGCTCTGCTCCCCCCTCACCAATGCCGCCGCGATTGCCTCACAATCGCCCTACCCGATGGTCTATGGCTTGGGGGGCTATGACATGTCTTCACAAGACTTCACTATGCGCCCCGTCGTGGAGCTATCGGTCATGAGCCATGAGTTCACTCATATTATCACAGGTATGACGGCAAAGTTAGAGAATATCGGAGAGTCAGGGGCACTTGACGAGTCGTTCTCAGACTTGATGGGCATCAGCGTCAAGAAATATGTTCACGGCAATGATGCTGACTGGCAGATTGGTGGCAGCGGCCTTATGATAGGTGCCCCGAATATGCGCGACATGGCACACCCCGAGAACAGCGGCGACGGTACCGACCCCTGTCCTGACACATACCAGGGGAAGAACTGGGTTAACCCCAACGACCTGAGCCTCTTGAATGACTTTGGCGGCATCCATTCTAATTGCGGCGTGCAAAACAAATGGTATTACCTGCTGACCGACGGCGACAAAGGCACCAACGACAATGGCGACGCCTACGACGTGCAAGGCCTCGGCATAGAGAAATCGCGCCAGATAGCCTATCGCACACTCACCGTCTATGCCACCCGGCAGAGCCAGTTCGCCGACATCCGTCCTGCTTCCATCCAAGCCGCCAAAGACCTGTATGGCGACGAAAGCGTGGAAGCAAAGACCGTGGCAGAGGCATGGGATGCCGTGGGGGTATATGACGCCACACCCGACGGCATCGAAGAGATAAAGACCGTCACAGCCACCGACACAGATGTCATTTACGACTTACAAGGCCGTCGAGTCAGCCGTCCCACAACAGGGATTTATATCCAAGGCGGCAAAAAGGTAGTGGTGAGAAAATAAGAATCACTCATGTGACATTCAAGAGGGAGTGTCAAAACACTTGGATTTATTCAGCACTTCCTGCAGCACCGCTTGATGGTGACCCGGAAAGATGATATGGTGATTGCCGATGGGCCGGGTCAGGAAATAACGGGCCTGCTCAGCGTCGTTGAGTTGAATGAGCAGCTGTGTGCGGCATAGGTCGGGCATAGCCCCGCAGCGCAGCAGTTCGCCTTCGGCCACGAAACAGCGCGACAGGTCGCCCGCCACCTTCAACACCGTGACCGGTCCCGGCCGCATATACCCTCGTATGCCGATGCCCATGCCCGACTCGAAATGCGTGTCGAGTTCATAACGATCGACCATGTCGAACGGGATGGTGCAATGCGCGAAGAGCACCTGTCCCGTTTCGGGGTCGATGCGTGCGGGGTTGGCCTGGAAGCCCGACACCCGGGTCACGGCGCGCCCTATCATCATGGAGAGCATCGCCGGTACATCGCCCTCGCAGCCTGCCACATAGCCATCGGCATTGAGACGGGCCAGCGCCCAGCATCCCGTGTTGCGGACAGCTGTCAGCAGGTCGAAGCACCGCAGGGTGAAGCCCTGCAGACGGTGGCGCACGATGAGCACCTTGAGCGCTTCATAGATACCACAGGCATCCTTGACCTTGATTTCCTCAAGCAGCTCGTCCATAGGGATGTCAATAAGCGAGATGCCCAACTCGAAGTTTACCACATCCGGGTCGGCATGACTGGCAATGAGCCAGTCGGACGGTTGTCCGATGACGCCGAGTCGGCATCCCCGCAAACGCTGTCGCACCTGCCCCACCTTTTCCAAGACGAGTATGCGCCGATGGATATAGTCGGCACTGCCATGGATGATCTCACCGCCCAATCCTTGCTGCCTGAGGAAAGACAGAATCTCCATCGATGCGGCGAGCGAATTGCTTTTGCCCGACGTGAGCAAGAGGAAAGGACGATTGGACTGTTCGAGCAATTGTTCCCAAAGTTGTCTGAAGAGGCCTTCGGTGCCTCCGGTGCGCACGAAGATGAGGTCGGCAGCATGCGTACCGTAGTCGGAGAAGTCATTACCCCTCCATATATACTCTATATCCAAGGATTCGAGAAACTCGTTGGTTGTGGCGCTTATGGCCTGCTCGTCGTGCAATTCAGACGTGAGCGAATAGATTGCGATGTCGTTCATTTTTTGGGGAGTGTGGAAGTTTGGGAGTTTGGGAGTTTGGACAATAGTTGATTGGTTGGGTGTGTAGACAAATGCAAAATTACGAAAAAAGTGAAGAAGAGAGAAGGAAATTGAAATAAAAAAGAAGAAAAACTTTGATTTGTGGCAAAAAAACATTATTTTTGCAAAACTTAATCGACTTACTATGGAGAATCGGCACACGGGCAGGGTACTGCTCATTTATACGGGTGGCACCATCGGCATGGGCCGCAACCCGCAGACGGGCGCGTTAGAGCCCCTCGACTTTGAGCATCTGGCACGCGAGATGTATGAGTTCCGCTACCTGCGGGTAGCGTTCGACACCTACCAGTTCACCCCTCCTATCGACTCATCCGACATGACACCGCGGCAGTGGGCTCAGCTGGTGGAGATTATCTCGAGCCACTACCACGATTACGACGGATTTGTGATACTTCACGGCACCGACACGATGGCTTACACCGCCTCGGCGCTGTCGTTCATGTTGGAGAACCTGACCAAGCCGGTGATACTGACCGGGTCGCAGTTGCCCATCGGGCAGTTGCGCACCGACGGCAAGGAGAACCTGATCACGAGCATCGAACTGGCCGCTGCCACCCATGCCGACGGCAGTCCCATGGTGCCAGAGGTGTGCATCTACTTCAGCGGTAAACTGATACGCGGCAACCGGGCCACGAAGATAGCCGCCGACGGTTTCAACGCCTTCGACTCGTTCAATTACCCTGTGTTGTGCCATGCCGGAGTGAATTTCGTGTATCACGAGCACCATATCCTCACGCCCGACTACACCCGGCCGATGACGCCCCATACGGCGATGGACACCAACGTGGTGGTCTTCTCGCTCTTCCCGGGCATCGAAGAGAAGATTTTCCGCCATGTGCTCGAATCGCCCGAGGTGCGCGGCATCGTCATCCGCTCGTTCGGCAGCGGCAATGCCCCCCAGCAGCCCTGGCTGCTGCGTCTGTTCACCTCGGCCTCGGAGCGCGGTGCCACGGTGGTAAACATCAGTCAGTGCGTGAGCGGCACAGTAGAGATGGGCCGCTACGACACCGGCTACCACCTGCAGAGCACCGGCGTGATCAGCGGGCGCGACAGCACGGTAGAAGCAGCCGTGACGAAATTGATGTATCTACAGGCCCGCTACGACGACCCGCAAACGATACGAGATATGATGAACCGCAGCATAGCGGGAGAAATCACTTTGAACTTTAAACTTTAAACTTTGAACTTTGAACTTTGAACTTTATGATTAGTGGACTATTGTCCAAACTCCCAAACTCCCAAACTCCCATCCACCAAACGACCCAATCAACCCAACAAATAATAAACATTATGAAAGAACTGAAAGGAACCAAGACCGAGAAAAACCTGCAAGAAGCATTCGCAGGCGAGAGCATGGCACGCAACAAATACACCTACTGGGCCTCGAAAGCCAAGAAGGACGGGTACGTGCAGATCAGCGCCATCTTTGAAGAGACCGCCAACAATGAGAAAGAACACGCCAAGATGTGGTTCAAATATCTGGAGGGCGGCTCTGTGAAATCGACGCCCGAGAACCTGAAGGCAGCTGCCGACGGCGAGAACTTCGAGTGGACCGAAATGTACGAGCGCATGGCCCGCGAAGCTGAGGAAGAGGGATTTGCCGAGATAGCCGCCAAATTCCGCGGTGTGGCAGCCATTGAGAAGCACCACGAGGAGCGCTATCGCAAGTTGCTGAAGAACATTGAAGACAAGGTGGTGTTCTCACGCGACGGCGACGCCATCTGGAAGTGCCGCAACTGCGGGCATATCGTCATCGGCAAGCAAGCACCCGAGGTATGTCCGGTGTGCGACCATCCCCAGGCCCATTTCGAGCTGCTGGCAGAGAATTTCTAAAAAAGCTAGAAACTAGTAAAACTAGTATGACTAGTAAGACTAGTCATACTAGCAATATTTATTTTGTGTCGAAGCAGAAAATGGTTTGCGAGCGGAACGTCTCGCCCGGTCGGAGCACGGTAGTGGGAAACTCCGGGTGATGCGGACTGTCGGAGAGGTGCATCGTCTCGAGGCAGACCGCGGAACGCCTCGGATAGGGCACTCCTCCTTTGCCTACAAGCGAGCCATTCAGCCCGTTGGCCGTATATACCTGCACGGCAGGCTGGTCAGTATAGACCGTCATGCGCCGGCCGCTCTTCTCATCATAGAGGATGGCGGCCGGTTTTTTGGTGCTGCCCGGATGTTTGAGCACAAAGGCATGGTCATACCCTTTGGTTACCAACAGTTGCGGATGCTGGCTGTCAATCTCATCGCCCAAGGGTTTCGGTTTTGTGAAATCAAACGGCGTATTTTTCACTTTCAGAAATTGTCCGTTCAGATTTTTCTTGTCGTCATACAGTGCTATACGCTTGCTGTCGATGAACAGCAGCTGCGGGAGCACCGTCGTAGCGGGATTGCCGGAGAGATTAAAGAAGGAGTGATTAGAGAGATTGAGCACCGTCGTTTTGTCGGTCGTCGCCTCATACTCCACCTTGAGCGTCTGGTCAGCTGTGAGCGTGTAAGTGACCCGCACCGTCAACTGTCCAGGAAATCCGTTTTCGCCATCAGGCGACACATATTGCAACGTCAGAGAATGGTCGTCGGCGCGAAGCACGTCCCACACATGGTCGGCGAATCCCGGGTATCCGCCATGTGAGATGTTCCCCCCACCCGACTGCTGCAACTGGTAGTTGATGCCATCGAGCGTCATCTCCGCCCCTTTGATTCGTCCGATATACCGTCCGACGATGCTTCCGAAATTATTTTTCTGCCGGTGATAGTCGGTGATATTGTCAAATCCGAGCACCACATCCCCGCGCTGCCCCAGCCTGTCGGGCACCATCAGCGAAACCAGTCGCGCCCCGTAGTTGGTGATGCACGCCTCCAAACCGCCATTGACCAAGGTGAAGAGCCGAGTCTGTTTTCCCTCGACCCTGTCGTCGAACCGTTCAGGGTTCAATCCCGAATCCGTTGTTGTTTTCGGTCGCAGGCTGTTGATGAGAATCACCATGTTGCGGATATAGGTCTGCACGGAAATGCCCGTGATGTCATTGTTCTCATAGGGCGACGTGTCGTATTCATCGCCTGCCATCGTCTGCGCATACTGTCTGTCGTCGCTTTCAGAAGCCATGTCTTTCGGCAAGGGCCGATAGGGATGCGACACCTGTCTGAGTGTCGATATCCACCGCCCCTGCTGGTCAAGTGCCTTCACCACCTCATCGGCGTCGGGTGTCGGCATATCGGGCCGCTGTCGGTAGTTGCGCTGGTAATAAAAAGGCAGCGGCTCGCCCTCGGCGCTCTGCAACAGCGGCGAATTGCGTTGCAAATCTTGCTTGACGAGCGACTTCACCCGCTTCAGCTCATTGCGCAACCGCGACGGGCTGAAGACCATGAACGAACTGTAGTGGGCGATGGTGCCCGAAGTGACAGAATCGGTATAATACATGCCGTTGACCACATTTCCCCCTTTGCGGTGCACATACATCGGCTGATGCGTATCGGGGTCGATAAACCGTGGCACTAATATCTCGTCACCCTGCAGTGGCGTGCGTCTGACCGTGGCCGCCAGTTGCGACGGCAGCCGCATGCTCTCCAAGAACATGATGGCATCGGGAATGCCCTCTAAGAACGACTCATCGCCTGTGAGCTGATAAAACTCCATCATCTTGAAAATCATGCTGACGGTGGTGCCCGTATTCACCGAGCGTGGTTCGTACGAGCGCGCATGGGCCGGTTTCAGGTCGTCGGGTGTATATTGGTCGGCCCATCCCGCCAGTGGCAGCGGTTGCTGCAAGTCGCGCATCAGGTGCATGGCACGCAAGATAGGTTCTTTGAGCTGGCTCATCCCCAGCGACTGATAGCACTGAAGCAGGAAGTCGATATTCTCGGGCATCACATTGTCGTTGATGGTGATAAACGACGAATAGTCGGCCTTGCCCCGGAAGGGATGGTTGTACATCAGCGGGAAGCGCTGTGGCCACCCGCCATTGGCATACTGGCTCTTGAGCATAAAGTCGATCGCCTTGTCGAGCGGTTTCCTCAACGCAGAGTCATGCTTTTCGAGATAGAGGCGCAGTATCAGTTCGGCACAATGTTTCGTAGCCTCATCGTCGAATGTGGCATTGCCATAATAATGCTGAAACTCCTCCAACCGCCATGCCTGCCGGCCTATCGTCGCATACCACGCCTTGAGCGAGTCTTCGGGCTCCAGGTCGAACATATAGTTCCATCCCCCGCATGGCAGTTGTCCGCGCACGATGCAACGCACCACCCTGAGCGCGCAGTCGTAGTAATACTCATCGCCCGTGGCGTGATAGGCATCGATAAGCAGCTGCCCCATGTCGGGCGTTGACGGCGACTGGAGCCACACCATCGTTCGTTTGGCCTCCAGTTCGCCCCACTGCCGTGAGAAGTCTGGCAGATAGTTCCACACGAAGCCATCTTGATAAGCCACCACATCCATCATGTATTGTGTGGCGCGCCGCATGGCATTTTTCACGTCACCCTCATCAGCCTTTGAACCGAGCGTACACAGCAGGAGAGCCGCCAAGAAAAAGATACGTTTCCTCATCATTTACAATTCTCTATAGGTGAAGTGCCGGAACAAAGCCTGCCCGTTTCCTTCACAGAAGACGCCTGGCAGCACACTTTGAAAGTCATATAGGGTATTATGGTTGAAGCCGGAAATCTCCTGTCCCCACGTCTCGCGGTTCCATGTCTTGCCGTCGGTGCTCCACCATGCCGTCACCACATGCGCGTCGTTGCGGAGTCGCAGCCACAACCGCGAGCCCTCCGTCTGTCCCACCCTGTTGGCGTGATTGCGGCGGTAGCGGTAGCGGTTGGTGCCATCAAAGGCCGTGCCCACATTATACTGCGCATTGTAATAGAGGCAGAGCCCTGCACGCACGTTGCCCTGCAGTTCCACCTCGGCCTCGATCTCGTATCGGTGTGCGCCGGCAATGAACATCAGGGGTGCCGACGAACCGATGTTGTCGCCCTGGCCTTTCATGGTGAGGACACCGTCACTGACCTGCACGCGACCGGGGTCATAACTCTTATAGAACCGCCAGTCTAATCCGATGCGGAACTCATTCAGCCGGTCGAGCCGATGGCCGCGGTCTTGGATCCGGGGTGCCGTCATCGGCCCGCTGGCATCGCCGCCATCAGCCACAATCCATCCGTCGTCGGTGAAACGCACGGGTTGCATGAGCGTCTGTCGTCCGAGATTATAAAAACCGTTCTCGTAGGCGTGATAGACACAGTACCACCGTCCGTCGGGTGTGTCGATGAGCGAGCCATGGCCTTTCGACCACCACCGTTCGCTGCCCGTCCACGTGTGTATGAGCGGATTGGAGGGCATATTCTCCCAGGGTCCGTCGATGCTCGTAGAGCGAGCCACAACCACCATGTGGCTGGTGGGCGGTCCGGCGGTGCCCCCCTCGGCACTGATATAATAATAGTATTTGCCGATGCGGTAGAGTTTGGGGCCTTCGAGGCAGAAGCCCTCGGTGAGCCAGTCGTCAGGATACTGCCACCCGTCGTAGAAATGCACCTTCGACCCCGGCACCACCGACAGGCAGTCGTCGGCGAGCGTCCAGCGGTTGCCGCCGCTCATCACGAGGTAGCACTTGCCATCGTCGGCCTCGACGAAGCAAGGGTCGATGTCGCCGATGTTCAAATCTACGGGGTCGCTCCAAGGGCCGTAGGGCGTGTCGGCCCATACCACACAGTTGGTGCGCCGGTCGCCGTGCACAGTGAAAAAGATGTAATACTTGCCCTTATGCTTTTTGATATCGGGCGCCCAGATAGACCCGAGGTAGGTGCGCAGAGCGAAACTGACGGGTTGCCAGTGTATCAAGTCGCGCGAGTGATAGACCACCAGTCCCGGCACATAGTCGAACGCCGAATTGGTGAGGTAATAATCATCGCCATCGCGCAGGATCGTCGGATCAGGAAAATCGCCTCCAAGGATAGGATTGGTGAATTGCTGCTGGGCCGACACCGTAGTCGCGAAAAAAAGAAGAAGGCAAAGAATAGAGTGTTTCATTGGGGGGGGAGTTAAGAGGAGGGGCTGTTATTTACAGGAAATCGGCCCTCATGGGGCTGAAAGTGTCGATGAGGATGCCAGGTTCGAGGCATACGCATCCGTGCAGTTCATCGGGTTCGACATAATAGCCGTCGCCGGCAGAGAGGATTTTCTTCTCGCCACCGATTTCCAGTTCAAACCGTCCGCTCGCCACGTAAGTAGCCTGACTGTGATAATGGGTGTGCGGGGTGCCCACGGCCCCTTTCTCAAACTTCACTTTGACCATCATCAGTTGGCCGTCGTAAGCCATGATTTGCCGTTGAATGCCCGGTGCCGGGTTTTGCCACTCGATTTCGCTCTCGATTTGGAAGATGTCGCTTCTTGTTTTCATTGCCGTTTGTTTTAGTAGATTGATATTATCGATTGTTTGTTAAAAGCATTTGCGAGTGCAAATATAATGCATAATTTGAAAATACAGACATGATTTGATGATTTTCTGACAAAAAAAGTAAGAAAGCAGTTAAGCCGAATGTATGAGCGGTTTTTCTTTCGTAGTGGTTACAAAAGGCGGTGGTGGCAGTCATACATATAGTAAAATAGTTTGCACATTATTAAATATAACATATTAACATGACAAGTATCCAACAATATGCGGCCGCCTTGGCGGCTTTATGCTGTTTGTGCACACCCCTCAACGCCCAAGGCACCGACGTGCAGACACGGCGCCAGTATCTGAGCGGCACGGGCTGCGACGACATGGTGTCATGGGACTTCTACTGTACCGACGGTCGCAATGCCGGCCAATGGACGAAGATCGGCGTACCGTCGTGCTGGGAGTTGCAAGGTTTCGGCACCTACCAGTACGGCATGCGGTTCTACGGCAAGGAAAAGCCCGAAGGCATCGCCAGTGAGAAGGGACTATACAAGTATGAGTTCACATTGCCAGAGTCGTGGGCGGGTCGTCAGATTTTCCTCGTGTTCGAGGCCGTGATGACCGATGCCAAGGTGACCATCAACGGGCGCAAGGCCGGCAACGTGCACCATGGCGGTTTCTACCGCTTCTACCTCGACGTGTCTGACCGCATCTTCACCGGCAAGAAAGCCAACCGACTGGAGGTGGAGGTAAGCAAAGAGAGCGAGAACACACAGGTGAACATGGCCGAGCGTCGCGCCGACTACTGGAACTTCGGCGGCATCATCCGCCCTGTGTTCGCCCTGAGCAAGCCCGTCTACAACATCCAGCGCACCGCCATCAACGCCGGCATGGACGGGCGTTTCCACTCAGACATCTACTTGAACCGCTCACTCGCCGGAGCAACTGTCGAGGTTGACATCCTCGATGCCGGTAACCGCAGCGTGGGCAAGGGACAGGCCCGCGGCGGCAGCGACCGGCTGAAGGCCGACTTCACCGTGAAGAGCCCGAAGCTGTGGACCGCCGAGACACCCAACCTCTACACCGCCGTCTTCACCCTGAAAGACACGCAGGGCCGCACGTTGCACGTAGAGCGCGAACGGTTCGGTTTCCGCACCATCGAATACCGGGCCAGCGACGGCGTATATATCAACGGCCATAAGGTCATCTTCAAGGGTGTGAACCGCCACTCGTTCCGCCCTGAGAGCGGCCGCACGCTGTCGAAAGCGAAAAACATCGAAGACGTGAAACTCATCAAGAGCATGAACATGAACGCCGTCAGACTGTCGCACTACCCTGCCGACCCGGAGTTTCTGGAAGCCTGCGACTCACTGGGCTTGTACGTGGAGAACGAGCTGAGCGGCTGGCACTGGGCACACGAGACCATCATCGGAGCACAACTGGTGGAAGAGATGGTGACGCGCGATGTGAACCACCCCTCGGTCATCTTCTGGAGCAACGGCAACGAGGGCGGGTTCAACTACGAGCTGGAGCCCTACTTCTATCAGTTCGACCCCCAGCAGCGTGTGGTGCTCTATCCCTGGGCCAACCGCAACGGCTTTGAGACCAAGCACTACCGTTCGTATGGCGAGACCGCCGACTATATGCGTCAGAAAGAAATCTTCATGCCTACCGAATTCCTGCACGGATTGTACGACGGCGGCCACGGTGCCGGTCTGGCCGACTACTGGAAGATGATGATGGCCAACCCGCGCTGCGCCGGCGGATTCCTCTGGGACCTGGCCGACGAGGGTGTGCTGCGCACCGACATGGGCGATGCTCAGCATCCCTACATCGACTGCGTGGGCAACTTCGGTGCCGACGGCATCGTGGGACCGCACTTCGAGCGCGAGGGCTCATATTACACCATCAAACAGATATGGAGCCCCGTGCAGGCAACCTTAGACGGCGAGCAGTTGACCATCGAGAACCATTACGATTTCACCAACCTCAAAGACTGCCGTTTCCAGTACCGCTACCTGTCGATGCCCGCCTTGGGCGAGACGCGCGAGCGCGAGTTGTCGAAGGGCACCCTTTCTACTCCCGATGTGGCTCCCGGAGAACTATGCCATGTCAGCATCCCCAAGCAGCCCTCTGACACCGACGTGCTGGAGTTGACCGCCATCGACCCTCACGGCGAGGCGATCTTCACCTGGCGGTATGACATATTCAACCCCTCGAAGGGAGCCGGTGTGGCACAGTTTGCCACCTGCACCGCCCAGGAGAGCGGCGACACCTACACCGTCAAGGCCGATGGCTGCACCTATCGTTTCTCGACCAAGACGGGCATGCTGACCGGCATAGAGAAGGGCGGCAAGACCCTCTCGCTGAGCAACGGTCCGCGCTTCGTGGCCGCCCGCCGCAGCGACCGTTCGCACGACGGATTCTACAACCACGACGACAAAGAAGCATTCAGCAAAAAGACACAATATACGCTATATGACGACCAAGGAGCCTTCGACGGTTTTGAGTTGAAAGACAACGTGCTGACCGTGAAGTACCGCCATGGTTCGCTCGATGAGGTGAACTGGACGTTCGGCACCGACGGCCATGTGTGGTTAGAGGCGAAGTATCACTTCACCGGCGTGGTCGATCTGATGGGCATCTGCTTCGACTACCCCGAAGAGAAGGTGCAATGGAAGCGTTGGGTGGGCGACGGTCCCTACCGCGTGTGGCAGAACCGCATGGAGGGTCCGCAGTACGGCTACTGGCAGACAGACTATAACGACCCCATCCCGGGCGAGACATTTGAGTACCCCGAGTTTAAGGGTTATTTCTCGCATGTCGATTGGATGCAGATAGGCACCGCCGAAGGCACCATCAGCATCGACCGGCCCTCGAAAGAGCACTACCTCGGCGTGTATCAGCCGCGCGACGGTCGCGACCACCTGCTCTACACCTTGCCCGAGACGGGGCTGTCTATCCTGCAAGTGATACCCGCCGTGCGCAACAAGGTGAACACCACCGACCTGAACGGCCCTTCTGCCCAACCGTATTGGGCTGCGGGAGCATACGAGGTGAGAGCGGAGATGAAGTTTTAGTCGGAGCAGGGGGCAGGGTGCAAGGGGCAGGAGATATGCCACAAACACTAAACACTGTACACTCAACACTCAACGCTCAACAAGCAGCATGTAGGGACAGGGCGTGCCCTGTCCGCAGCTCGGTGAGCGCAGCGAACACAAAAATCGCAACTCTGTTGCGTAAAAAAATACTGCGACCGGCAGAAAAAGGGAGCAGTACCTTAATGAACGAGCGACGGGGAGAAGCGGTTAAGTCCCTTCCCAGGGATTGGGAAGGGATTTAGGGATGGGTTGGAAGCCCTCCCATGGGAGGGTTGGGTGGGGAAAAAAGAATTGGGGAGGCCTCCCCCGTACCCCCTCCAAAAGAGGGGGACACGAGCTGAGACGAATGGAGATGACTCCGGACGCAAAACAGTGCATGGACGCTCAACACTAAGCACTCAATAAATAGATGTGCTCGGTGAGCGCAGCGAACACAAAAATCGCAACTCTGTTGCGTAAAAAAATACT
>CAMVAT010000050.1 GCA_947165505.1 uncultured Prevotellaceae bacterium
GGGCAGAGGTAGGCTTCTTCCAAGTCGAGGAAGTCCTGATTCCCAAGATTCAGTCAAGTCCTGCCAAGAACCTGTTGGAGTTGTATGCAGGAGTTGAGGGTGAAGAAATGAAACGATATATGTAATTTTCCCCAAAGGCATACTTAATATAATTTTTCAGCAAATAATTGTTCTTATATTTGCGAACACCCAAAACTTTTTGTACCTTTGCAGCCGTATGATAGTTACATTCGAGCAGACATACCTACAGGAACTCTATACGGAGGGCAAGGCGAGTGATAAGAAACACCGCTTTCAGCCTCAGATAGTCAGCAAGTATGTAAAAGTGGTCAACCTGATGAAACAGCAGGAAAATGTTTTAGGGCTGGCTAAGTACGGCTCCTTGCACTACGAGAAACTGCATGGCGATAAAGAGGGGGTATCCTCCGTTCGTGTCAACGACCAATACCGCATTGAGTTCACTGAATGCATGGAAGCTGGCAAGCAGATTGCCACAATATGTAACATTACAGAATTGTCAAACCATTATAAGTAGAAGGAGGACGAGATATGACCACACTTGAAGGAGTAAACCCGCAGATGATAGCAAATAATCTGAAGCCCTATCAGCCCACCCATCCTGGCGAGGTGTTGAAGGACGAACTGGAATATCGTGGCATTTCGCAACGCGGACTGGCAAAGGAGATAGGCATCTCCTATTCAGCCTTCAACGAAATGCTTAACGGCAAACGGTCGCTTAGTCCCGAACTGGCCATGATGATGGAGGCTGCTCTCGGTGTGGATGCCGCCCCACTGCTTGCTATGCAGAACGAATACGACATGCTGATGGCCGAGCGCGATGCCTCGTTTATGGAGAAGCTAAAGCAGATTCGCCGCGTTGCGGCCATCTTCTGAGAGATAAAATATTAAGGTGTAGCAATAAAACAGATATGCCAATGGACAGATAAAGATATAAGGACACAGGGGGACAGCCCCCCTGTGACAAATCGAGATTGACACTGTTATCGCTCAATCGCAGCCTTCATGACAGTGCTCCCCTTTCTTTTAACACTTCAGTCAGTTCCTCCACAAGATACTCCTTGCTGAACGTGTGCAACACGTCATAGCACGGCACAATATAGTCGTTCAGTACTCCCGACGACCGCAGGGCACCATACACCTGCGACGCACTCTTATTAAGCGCATCCGACAGGCTGCCCACGCAGAAGGTGATAAAGTCCAAATGCTCCGTTCTCATACTTCATATACTTTTGGGTGCAAAGTTACAAAACTTTTTCTATATAGCATCCTTTTAGTTTGAATTTCTGTGTATAGTCTCCAAAAAAACGCCACGACTGATGGTCTGTAAGATATAATGAGGTTATTAACCAACAATTTTCATCCCAAAGACAATGATTTCCAAAAGATTATTTGGTGTCATTATACTTTTATCATAGTTTTGCACAGACAATTAAAAAACGACGAAAATGAAAAAGAAATTTGTAATTGGAGACATTGTTCAAGATGGAACGTTCGTCTCAACAATCAAGAAGATCGAAAACGGTTATGCTGTTTTAGGGATGAATTATGAGGTTCCGTTAGAGAGACTTAATTCGGTTAAAATCGGAAGCGGGAAAGATAATGGAATAGTATTGGAATGTGAAAATCTGAGAGCGCCTATCGTCTCTCCTGGCAAAAGTGCTCCTAAGCGCAATCTAAAACCTTATCTTGAAAATTGGGTAGATAACATAACGTCTATTTCTTCGATCGTCGAATCGAAAGGTTTCAAATATGTGGATGAATTACAAGACTGGCTTAGGGAGAATGCTCCAGACTGTTATCTTAGGTTGAGGATATAATTTAAGTTCCACAATTGTGCGGAACTTAAATTAACTATTTACTATTATTTAGATTAAAAGTAACTAAGCTATAGAAGTAGGTAAGTTAAACATCCCATAATAATGGGAATTATAAGCATCGACATACATCCCCCATTTCCGTCAACCTTTGCTTTTCTCTCCTTTTCCTTCTCCAGCTCGGCCGAAACTATTTCTGGGTGACGCTTACGAATTTCTTCTAATAGATAAATATCGCGTTCTTCAATTTTTGAATCCGTATCTGAGGCATATTCGGCATGGTTCCTAATAATGATGTCAAGAATGGCAACAAGTTGCTGTAAAGTATCCTTGTGTTCTTCAAAATCAATCTCAATGACAGGATTAGATATGCTGTTTGTCTTAATGGCGATGGAGAGTCTAACATTATCTGTCAATCCATCCCCTTCAAAGACGGTTGTTTTTGATGCAGTCGTTCCACCGATAATAGCTCCAGCCGTGCCTCCTACAATTGCACCTACAGCAGCCCGACCTAATATGCTGCCAGTATTTGTGGTCGTTACAGCACTTTCTGCCCCACCTGTCGTAAAGCTATTGTCGATAATATCATATCCGCAAATTTGACTATAAGGCAGAATAACTTGTTTATCAGGCGAAATAAAAACGAGTTTTCTTGCATTGCCATAGAAAATGAACCGATGATAAAAATGATTGTCTTCAACGGCAAAGTATGTTGTATCAAGAACACGGTCAGGAGATCCAAATCTTGTTTCATATTCTTGTGTTATCTCATCAATGGTAGATTGAAATAGCGACAAACTAAAGAAGTCCAAGTTGAGTGATGACGGGATTTGTTCATCAACACTAATATTGCTGCATTTACAATAAGGACACTTTGATGCATAAACGTTAATATCAGCGTTACATCTAATACATTTCTTCGTATTCATATCGCACATTTATATTGATTATGCCTACAAAATTACACCTTTTATTCCAAATACGGGTAATTATTGCCAAAAAATATTAAATTTTTGTGGATTCCTGAGGCAAAGTGAAAGCGAATCGGGGTTTTTGACTATCTTTGTGAATGATTTGAAATCAGAAACGGCTGCCCCGACACGAGAAAATTCCAACGAAAAATAAAACGGCTTTCCTGATGCGGGACGAATAGACACATATACCAGAAAAATAGTAATCGACAAGTAAGGCTAATGAGTCCCTTGCTTGCCGATTTTTGTTTGATATCCACCAGTACCAGTATTACACCATTCGTAACAATACCGTTTCACGGTTATTGCAATCTCATGACATTGTGAGATTGCAATAACCATGTATTATCTGTGCAATACATCTGTAACATCCTATCTGTACTTTTGCAGCGTCAACAGAGGGCATAACCATATTCCTCGTTGGCACAGAAGTATGGATAAAGAAAAAGCAGAAAGAATTATCAAGATTTACAATTGGGTGAGATACATCATCCTGGTAGTGTTCCTGACATTTGTATTTGTTGCGCTGTGTAAGGCGCAAACCACCCATGATTTCGGCATGTGGATCAGTGCTGGTGTGGAAAAGAAATTAAGTGCTGATTGGAACGCAGGCATCGGCACGGAATTGCGTACGAAACACAAGCGCGAGTATATTGACCGATGGAAACTGGACATCCACAGCATGTATAGGATTCATCAGCATTTCAAGTTGGGTGCCGCTTACGAGTTCCACATAAAAAATCAAGCGACAGGTAGCGAAACCATTTCTTTACAGCATCATCGCTTCATGGCGGACGTAGTGCCCGCTATGTCTGCGGGCGGTTGGCTTCATTTATCGCTCAGGGAAAGATACCAATACACCTACAGGATGGCGAGACACGACATTGATGCCAGTCACGAGCATCATCTGCGCAGTCGCATCAAGGCAGTAATAGCAACACCTGAGTTGAAATGGGAACCTTTCGCATCTGCCGAGGTGTTCAATAACATGGGAGAACGCTTCGCCATTGACGAGATTCGGCTGACTGCCGGTACGGGATACCGTTTCAGCCCACACCATTCAGTCAACATCGGCTATATGCTTAACCTGAAGAAATCAACTGGCAGTCCGGATAAAATGCTCCATGTACTTACTACGGAATACATCTGCAATTTATAACGCGCAGATATGAACACCTTATTTCTCGGAATAGTCATATTCCTGATCATACTTGCTGTGTTCGACCTTGTGGTCGGGGTGAGCAATGATGCAGTAAACTTCCTGAACTCTGCCATCGGTGCCAAGGTGGCGAGGTACAGGACGGTGGTGACGGTGGCGGCCGTCGGTGTGTTTGCCGGAGCGGCCTTGAGCAACGGCATGATGGACGTGGCGCGACACGGCATCATGACACCGGCCTACTTCTCGTTCTATGACGTGATGTGTGTCTTTTTGGCAGTGATGGTGACAGACGTGGTGCTGCTTGATGTGTTCAACACGCTGGGCATGCCGACATCCACCACCGTCAGTCTGGTTTTTGAATTGCTCGGCGGTGCCTTTGCCATCGCCTTAATACAGATATCGGGTGGCGCTACGACAGAAAGCGGCGTCCTGCTCACATTGGGTGATTTGCTCAATACGGAGAAAGCCATCTCGGTCATCCTCGGCATCTTCCTGTCTGTAGCAATCGCATTCGTGCTCGGAACCATCGTACAATGGATAGCACGTGTCGTTTTCACCTTTACCTTTCGCGTCAACGGAAGAACAACGGACCAGTCTGGTAAGATGGGCGGCAGGCTCTCCTCGTCGTTGAAGATTGGCATCTTCGGCGGACTGTCGGTGACGGCCATCGTCTGGTTCCTGCTTATCAACGGACTGAAGGGAAGTACGCTGATGACTCCCGAGGTGAATGAGATGATTAGTCAGAACACATGGCTGATTATCGGTGGCGGCATAGCCGTATTCTCGGTGCTGATGACACTGCTGAGTGCCATGAAACTGCCTGTGCTGAAGTTTGTGGTGCTGTTGGGCACCTTCGCCCTGGCGATGGCGTTTGCTGGTAACGACCTCGTGAACTTCGTGGGTGTGCCGCTGACGGGACTTGAAGCCTGGCAGGACTACACTGCCAACGGCAATGGCGACGCGCAGGGCTTTATGATGCGGTCGCTGATGGAGAGTGCCCATACGCCTGCGCCCTATCTCATCGCGGCAGGCGTGGTGATGGTGCTTGCCCTCATCTTCTCTAAGAAGGCGCAGAACGTGGTAAAGACGTCGGTGGACCTCTCGCGTCAGGACGGGGGCGACGAGATGTTTGGTTCGAGCCGAGTGGCACGGACGCTGGTGCGCACATCGAGAAGCATGGCAAGCAGCCTGGCGATGGCTGTGCCTCCTTGTGTGTCGCGCTGGGTTGACTCGCGTTTCAATGCCGATGCAGCGGTGTTGAAGCCGGGAGCCGCTTTCGATGAAATTCGCGCCGCTGTCAATCTGGTGCTTGCCGGTGCATTGGTGGCATTGGGTACGTCGCTCAAACTGCCGCTGTCCACCACCTACGTCACCTTCATGGTGGCTATGGGAACGTCGCTTGCCGACCGTGCATGGGGGCGCGAGAGCGCCGTGTTCCGCATTACGGGTGTGCTGTCTGTCATCGGCGGTTGGTTCATCACGGCTGGTGTGGCATTCATCTTGTGTTTCCTTGTAAGCATCGCCCTGTTCTTCGGATCATTTTTAGCAATGGCAGTGGCCATCGCATTGGCCATCGTCCTGCTCGTTCGCAGTCATCTGAAATACCGAAAGCATACGAAGGAGGATGAGGCTGACAAATTATTCACTAGAATCGTGCGCTGCGCTGACAAGGAGGAATGTTGGGCGTTGCTCCGGGAATATCTGAACCAGACTATCAAGGCTCATGTCCGTATGGTGACAGATGATTATGAGACGTTGACCACAGCTTTCTTTTGCGAGGATTACCGCCGTCTGAAACATGTCACTATGGATGTGGACCATCATCGCAAGGAACTGAAACGCCAACGCCGTAAGCAGATTATCGCCCTGCGCCGGTTGGACCCAATTGTAAGTGTGGAGAAAAGCACATGGTATTTCCTTATCGTCAACTCCCTCTCTCAGATGTACTATTGCCTGAAGCGCATGGGTGAGACGTGCAGGGAGCATGTCGGCAACAATTTCAGTCCCGTTCCGAGTGAGTATGCCCATGAGTTTCTTGTCTTGCGAAATGAGATCATGCGCTTATACCTTCGGTCTCTCGAAAGTGAGACGGCGTCCCAGATACGCAATGATGCTGCTGTACTTCAATCATTACTTTCTGATTATCGCCAGCGCATCATTCATGACATACAGACCCGCCAACTCAACATCGAAGCCATGACCGTATTCCTGAGTGTCGTCCAAGAGTCTCAAGAACTCCTCAGCGCACTTCGCCATCTAATGAGAGGAGAAAAAAAGATTGAAGAATGAACATAACATTTTAGTCGCATACGATTATTTTATTAAAATATATTAAATTATTGGCAAATATAATGAACTTTCAAAAAGAATCATTAACTTTGCATCGCAAACGATTAAACAAGTATTTATGAGTAGTGAGAATCTGAAACTGAACCGCCAAGGTTGCTTCCGCCTTTACACGGCGGCACGTTTGTTGATACAGATGTATCAGCCTTGGTTTGCACAGTTGGGCATCACCTACACACAGTATCTGGTGCTGATGGTGCTTTGGGAACAAGACGCACTACCCTTAAATGCCATCTCGCGCCGCCTCTATTTGGAAAGCAACACCCTCACCCCGCTCATCAAGCGCATGGAGGCGATGAAGATAGTGACTCGAAAGAAGAACAAGGACGATGCCCGTCAGACCATCGTTGCCCTGACCGAGCATGGACGTGCGCTGCAACAGCAGGCGGCCATCATTCCCGACTGCATGGCTACAGTGCTACGAGAGAGGGGGATAACAGACGAAGAGTTTGTGACCATCATCCCCACTCTCGACCATCTGATAGATGCACTTTCAAAATAACACATGATTATATTCACTTAAAAACAAAAACGATTATGACTAAAGAAGAAGCATTGAAACAGTTTGCCCAACTCGGAGCTGTGTGGTTTGGTAACAGTAAGCAACATTTCGCCTTCTCGGCCTACGACCGTCTGAATGGCTGGACAAAACTGGCCGACAAATGGAAGGAAGAGGCCGAAGAAGAGTGGGAAGAGGCCGAAGAGGTGCTCCAGCGCCTGGTGGAACTTGGCTGCAAGCCTGCCGACCTGCAGGAGGCCATGAAGACGATTGAGTTCCCCTTCTGCGACGACCCGAAGCAGCAGATCGAGGGCGACTACGAGCCCACCGCCATTCAGCAGTTGAGCGAGTTGGCTGCTGCCTTCAGCGATGATTATATCACCCAGAAGCTCATCTACAAGTGGATAGAGGGCGAAAAGGATCACATGGCCTGGGAGGCTCAGTACCTGAACTACATTGACAAACTGGGCTACGAGAATTTCCTCGCCGCCATGATGTAAGTATCAATAGGGGTGAGAGGTAAGAGGTAAGAGGTGAGAGGTGAGAGGTGAGAGGTGAGAGGTGAGAGGTAGGAGGCAAGAAATGGGAGGTGAGAACACTCCTTTCGCCAAAGCCTGACTAAAGAAAAAGAGCAGCACCCTCGCTTGAGAGTGTTGCTCTTTTTCATCCTTTCACGTGCGACGACCGCAATACTACAAGTTATTGACGAGAGCAAGAATCTTCTGTTTTGTCTCCTCCGTCTTCTGCTCATCAATCTTGGCCGTAACGATGCCAGAGTCCTCCACATGCCAGTAGTTGCAGATGTCGTGATACTCAGCAATGGCACCGCTATAAACGCCGGGAGAATAAGAAGAGACGAGCAGCGCCATCTTCTTCACATTGGCCGGACTATTCACGCAGTACATACGCTGGATGGGCGCCTGGATCTGCGCACAAAGCGTAAAGTAATAGATAGGAGCCGCCAGCACGAGCACCTCAGCCTCGGCCATCAACGGGTAGAGTTCCTGCATATCGTCTTTCTGGATGCACGCGCCGTTGCCTTTATTATGGCAATACTCGCAGGCCAGGCACCCTGCAATCCTCTTTTTCGACACATTCACCACTGTCACCTCGTGACCGGCAGCCACGGCAGCGTTTTTATACTCTTCCGCCATCCAAGCGGTGTTTCCCTTAGCTCTGGGAGAGGCTTGTAATACTAAAATCTTCATCATGTTTTTGTTTTAGGTTTATGTAATAAATGATTGGTTTTACATTCATGACAGGTCAACCGGCGATAGAAAACTTAAAAACGAGTCCGCCGGTATCTGGTGTCTCCGCCGAGATACTGCCACCATGCAACAAGACAGCGTTTTTGACGATAGACAGGCCGAGACCCGTGCCGCCCTTGTCACGGCTGCGCCCTTTGTCAATACGATAAAAACGCTCAAAGATACGGGGCAGATGCTCAGCCGGAATACCGACGCCATTGTCAGCAAAAGTGAAGTGCCAACAGCCGCGCTGTTTGGCTGCTGTGACCTCAATAGTAGCCCCCCGGCCGGCATAGTTGACAGCGTTGTCAACCAGATTGCGGAAGATGCTGTAGAGCAAAGAAGGGTTGCCCTGCACAACGATGCTTTGCGGCAGATAATTGTGCATCGTCATTTGCTGCTGCTGCACCGCGAGAGCCGTCTCCTGCACGATGTCAGCAAACAAGACAGACACATCTACGCGTTGTTTGGCGAGCAAGTCGGGTGCATAGTCCATTTTGTTGAGTGTGGAGATGTCTTGCAGCAAGTCTGTCAGCCGTTGTGCTTGCGAATGAGTTCTGTCGATAAATAGTTTGCGTGTTTCCTCGTTGATGTCCGGGTTATCAAGAAGGGTCTCGGTGTATCCTAAGATACTGGCCACAGGTGTCTTCAGCTCATGCGCAATATTTTGCGTCAGTTCACGCCGCATGCGGTTTTCCTTTTCAGCCTGTTCCTGACTGATGCGCAGGTCCATCCTTTTGGCATAACGAAACAGGAGGAACCCCAGTCCGGCCATCACCACCAACGAGAATATCAGCAGATGCCAATCGCTCACCTCATTGAATGGCATGATTACCTTGCGGTCGTAGTCCTCAAATATAATAAAGATAGTGGCATAGACCAGAAAGACAGCCATCACACTCAGCCACATTTTCCGGCCTTCAGACAGTTTTCTCATGATGTTTGCTCCTTATCTCTCGTTACTTCAAAAGAATATCCAAATCCCGTACGTGATACCAGACAAGCCGCATAGCGTTTGATTTTCTTTCTCAACCGGGCAATGTTCACATCCACGGTCCGCTCGGTGACGATGACATCCTGCGGCCATATCCTATCGAGCAGTTGCTGACGTCCGAACACCATCCCTTTGTTACCCATCAGCAGTCGCAGCAGTTCATACTCCGTGCGCGTGAGAGCGACAGGCGCGCCGTCTATTTCAACCGTCTTGTTGACAAGATTGACGACGAGGCCTTCGTGTTCCAGCATCGTGTCGGAATGAGTCGCCCCACGGCTGAGAACAGCCTTCACCCGGGCCATCACCTCACGCACCGAAAACGGTTTGGTCACGTAGTCGTCGGCCCCAAGCGAGAATCCTTGCAGTGTATCATCCTCCGTGTTTTTTGCCGTCAGGAAGATGATGGGTATATTTCGCGTCTCTTCCCCTTGCTTCAAGCGCTCCGCCAAATCGAATCCCGACATGCCGGGCATCATCACGTCGAGCAGCAGCAAATCGAAGTCAGCTATTTTCTTTTGCAGCGCTTCTTCTGCCGAAAACGCCGCATCAGCCTGATAGCCGCATGCTTGCAGGTTGAACAAGAGGATGACGCACAAATCACGCTCGTCGTCAACGACCAAGATCTTTTTTTGTTCCATTCCGGGGTTCATTATCAGTCAGGGTTGATACTGGCTGTCATTTGACGTCACATACCGAGAAATAGACATCACGTATGGGTTTAACGACCGCATCGCCACTGAGTGTGACCGTCTCTTGCAGTCGGATGTCAGTTGAAGAGGCTCCCACCTTGACGATGAACTGTCCGGGACGTATGTTCCACTGCCGTTGCTGTTCGTGGCTATAGAACCCGAACTGCTCGGTGCTGAGTTTTACGTGAACGGTCTTGCTCTCGCCCGGTTGCAGTGCTACACGCGCAAACCCTTGCAACTGAAGCGGCCTGATTTGTTGATTGTCTTGCGTAGGCGAGAGATAGATTTGCGCTATCTCGTCGGCAGCCATCCGCCCTGTATTCTTGACCTCGAACGACAGGATGACAAAGGGTGAAGCCGTGGCCACCTCTTTGTCAACTTTTAGGTTGACGTACTCGAAAGTGGAATAGCTGAGTCCGTAGCCGAAGGGCCATTGGATGCGGGGATCTTTACCGGCGGCATAGTTATAGCATATCGGCTCGTTGATCTCCGTGTTTGGATAGCTGACCGACAGTTTGGCCGAAGGCGACACCTTGCCATAGAGAATATCGGCCACGGCGTTGCCGCCTTCCTCACCCGGATACCATGCTTGAATGACCGCCGCGCAGCGCTCGGCCAGTCCGGCCACCACCTGCGCCCTGCCGCCGAACATCACCAGCACGACCGGCTTACCCGTCTCAATCAGTTCTTTGACAAACTGCTCCTGCCGTCCGGGCAGCCGCAGTCCTTTGCGGTCGCGGTTCTCGCCGCAGAGCATCACATTCTCGCCCACAGCCGCCACGATGACATCGCAGTCGCGAGCCATGCGCAACGCTTCCTGTTTGTCGGCCTTTTCGCCGGCATCCACCTTCCGGTGCAGCAAGGCATACTCCCATGCACGCTCGTCGCCGCCCTCGCCGTAGAGTGTCTCTATCTCTTCGGTCCAGTCGCAGCCGCGCGAATAGCTGATGTTCACACCTTCGGGCTGGTGCTGCTGCATGCCTTCGAGCAGTTTTACGATATGCGGTTGGTCGGCCACGTTCTCCACCCTCTTCCAGAAGTACGACATGGCGGGATAGGTATAGTCGCCGCACATTGCCCAGATTGAGTTGGCATTGGGTCCGGTGAGCAGGATATTGAGTTTGTCACCATTCGTTTTGATGTTCGTGTTCTGCTTGTTCAGCGGCAGTATGCCGTTGTTTTCCAGCAGCACCACCGACTGAGCAGCGATGTCGTAAGCAGTCTGCCGCTCCTCCTTGGTGTCGAGCGTGATCTTGTCGGTAGCATAGAGGTAAGGATCCTTGCCGAGCAGTCCGGCACGGAATTTCTGTCTGAGCACATTCTTCACGGCGCGCTCCAGCACCTCGGGTTTCACCAATCCCTGGTCGATCGCCTCTTGCAGGTATTGGTAGTCGGCCCCAGAGGGGAAGTCCACGTCATTGCCTCCGTTGATGGCAGCAGCTGCCTTTTTCACGGGAGAGTCGAGGTCGGGTATCTGGTTGATGGCCGTATAGTCGCTCACCACCATCCCGTCGAAGCCCACATAGCCGCGCAGGATATCGTTGAGTATCTCGCCGTTGGCCACACATTTCGTGCCGTGCACAGCATGGTAACCCGGCATCACCACGCGGCTTCCGGCCAGTCTGATCATCGTTTCATGAGGCAGCAATATCTCCTCCATCAGCTCTTTCTCATCGGCATCGCCGCCACCGCCATAGCCCAGATAGTGTTTCGAGCACGCCCCTACCCCTTTCTTCAGGTCATCCTGTTGCAATCCTTTCACAAAGGCGCAACCCATCATGGCCGAGAGGTAGGCATCCTCGCCGTACGACTCCTCCAGACGGTTGAAACTGGGAGTGCGGCACACATCGACCATAGGCGAGAGAGCCAGCACGCCACCCATGCGCCGTAGTGCCGTAGCCGTCTGTCGCGTCTTGAGTTCAGCCAACTGCGTGTTGAATGAGCATGCCTGCCCTATCTGTTGCGGGTAGATGGTAGCCCCGAGTGTATTCACGCCCGTGAGCACCTCTTCGTGGTAGAGAGCCGGTATGCCGCTGGGGGTATTGTCGATGAGCCATTGCTGCACAGCCGCCACACGGTCGCGCAGTTCGTTGGGGTCGCGCGGCTGTTGCATGGCAAACTGCGAGAAATGTCCGATGCCGTCGGGGATCACCTGTCGGCACTTCGCCGTGTCGAGGTTGCCCTGGGCATCGAAAAGTTCGTCCATAAACATACTGCGCAGTTGAGCGATGCGCTCCTTCTGCGTCATTTTGCTGTAGAGTTCGTCGATTTGCTGTTCCATGTCGATTGTCTGATTGCAGCCAACGAGCAAAGCCATCAGTCCGAGCAAAGCCCAGAGGTGCCCGTTCGTCTGCCTGTGTAGAAAGGATTTTATCATAGTATTTGGTTGAGGGATTTACCGATTAGCCGCCACTGCACACAATCGCGATGGCACGCAGGATGCAAAGTTCAGCATTTTTTGGGTAAATCAAAAATTTTTTTCAAGAAAAATCACCCCCGAAAAGCCAGAACACAGGTGTGGGAACGAAAAAAGGCATGGAATCCATGCCTAACCTTCTCTACATAAGCATACAGATGGAGGGATTGTCAGGTGCCGTATCGCGCAACCTGCCGGCATACTCCTGCCATACACGCTGCAAGGCCACTGCCTGTGAGTCGGTAAGCATCACGCCCGAATGTCCGGTCGTCCAGTCGAAGTCGGGAACAGCCTCGCCCAACTGGTCGGTGGTGAGCAACAGCGGTGCCGCGTCAGGGTCGATCATCGCATCGAGCCGCATGCGGATATAATACACGCGCCGCCCCTTTCCGCTCCAGTCTTCGTCGGGATAGGGTCTGCCGATGATCGTGCCGTGCATCACCACCCCTTGCCTGCCCGAGCCCGTGCGTATCATATAGAATGTGTCGCCTAAGTGTACTTTTCTGTAGTCCCAGATGCTCCACTCATAGTAAAATCCCGGGTCGTAGAAATCGCCCATGGCCTCGCGAAATTCATACAGATGGTAGTTGCTGATATCGGTATTCCACCGCATGATGAATGTCTTTCTGTAGTGTTCAAGCACTCTTCCCGGAGCCTGCTCATACAGCACATTCCAAACCTTCGGGTCCATTTGGAAGACCAACGCCTGCGCTTCGTCCATCCGCTTGAATCCCTCGGCATGGCTCATCAGCGTGCAGAAGTCCTCGAAAGGCACCATCTTGCAGTCATTGTCCCTCATCATGCCCACGTATCGACATTCGCCGACAAACGCATCGCAGGTGTTGTCAACGACCCGCACCAGACTCAGGTCCTCATCCTGCTCCACACAGCGCTGTTCCTCCATGAGGGTCTTGGCTTCCACACACGTCCACTGCAGAGCCGTGAAATCGTCAAAAGCCTTTTCAACCCTGCTGTTCAAGTCGTTCACTTCGGCATAATACCCCAGGTTGAGATAGAAGTCTCTATTGACCCCTGCGATGATGGTCCGTTCGTTGCGTGTGAGCAATTCCGCCATGTATTCCCTGATCATCATCCAGTGTCTCTGCTCGTCATCGTCCGTCAGCCGGACCTCCTTCTCGTCCTTATTCAGGATGCGTGCCGCGCGGTGTATCCTTTTCACTACACGCAGCAGCGTATAGCACAGTTGCACATCGGCGTGTGAAGCAACCCATGGCAGTTCCACGACGATGATGCCGCTCCACAGAAATCTGACCGACACCCCTTGCGTGGAGAGCAGATCAGCCACCACCCGGTATGCCTCCCGCTCATCGCCGTGCGTGTCTCGTTCTTCCACTTCGATGCGCAGTTCGTCGTCTTTGCCGGCAAGTCGCTGAAACAGTTCTTTCACTTTTCCGTAGTGGAAGCGGCGTATGCCTTTGATATAAAATTTGTTTACCATAAAAAATTCATTTTTCTGCAAAATTAAACGGAGGCTCTCCCAAAGTGTGGGACAACCTCCGAAAATTTGCGGGAACATTCATCATTTCTTTTTTGCGCCGTTTGGCTTTTGTGTTGGTTTCCTCATCTATATTGATTTTTATCACGGTGCAAAATTAAGCGGAGGTTGCCCCAAACCGTGGGACAGCCTCCGAGAAAATGATGTAAAGAGCTCAAATTTAGTTATTTTTCCTCATTTTTCATCTGAGTCAGGGCTTTTTCTACCATTTTGAGCGCCTTTCCGTGTTTTTCTATCAGCTTTGGATATCCGAAGGCCCTTCCACGTGCCAGATTGTGCAACAGGTCGTTTCTTTTCACGTGTATGGCCGTCATATTACCTGAGTCGATGATGCGCTGCACATAGTCGTAGTAGTCTTGACCATCATGATGAGTGCACAGTTGCAACGCCTCGACCACCTCGTCGGGCACGCCCTCACGCCGCAGGTCGTCGAATGTCACGTCGGTGTCTTCCACCACATCGTGCAGGAATCCCACGCATTTCTCGGCGTCGGTCTGCCCCATGCTTCCCACGATGAGCGGATGCAGGATGACGGCGTTGCCGTCACGGTCACGCTGTCCGGCATGGGCCTCGACCGCGATTTTGATACATTTCTCCACCACGTCCTGTGTGATAGGGTCGCTGTTGGTAGAGTGTTTGGGGATGATGTCTAAAGTGACAAATTCTTTGTTGTTAGTCATGATAGCATTTATTTTGATATGATGTAAATCTGAATGAATGATTAAGATGTCTGGCAACTGTTCCAGTTCACGTTCTTCAAAGCGTCAACCAATCCTACGTAGTCAAGGGTTTGCAATGGCACTTTGCATGGAGCGAAACTGCATGAGTTTACTTTCTTATCCCACGATACAGAACAAAAGTTTGTGGGACGTTGGCAATTGAGCAGGCACGATGGGCTTTGGAATGGTTTACCGCCAGCCACGTTAGCTAATTGCCGAGGTTTAGGCGTATTTGAGAAGCGCTGTGGCACAAGAATGATTTGATCGCTACTGAGCACCTTACTCATTCGTTCATAGACATTTTTAGCCTGCACTACCCGATTTGCCCCGACCAACAGATTCAGACCCGGTTTGATTCCTATTGACGCTATCCGCTGCACTTGGCGTTCCACCCTGTTCACTTCCGCTTCGTTGTCTGGCTGGTGGATGGTGATGTGTATCTTGTCAGGCTTATGCCCTGTCAGCATTTTCCATATCTGCGGATTCTCTAGCGGCAATCCGTTTGAGGTGACCGATAAATAACACTTCGGATAAAGATCATCTATCACCTCAAAAACGCCCTCATACTCAAACGGCTCACCGCCACCCAATGATACCGCCTTCACGCCATGAACGATGCAGTCCGACGCGAAGTCTATCACTTCCTGCGGTTTCCAAAGTGTATTGCCCTCTCGTGTGCTATGGTTATAGCAGAACGTACATTGCTTAGAGCAATAGTTGGACAGGTCTATGGAGAGGAGTTCTATGTTCATCTTTTCAGTAATTATTCCAGTTAGTCTCCACTGCTTCGCCAGAGGCTATGGCTTTTTCCATCTCCTCGCTATCCATGAACTCTTTATTTTTAGCACAATAATATAAATGACCGCCACGTGGAGAGCCTAGTTGCTTCCAATATTTGCCTTTATATTCATATGTGACAGTCCAAATCGCTCCTATGTCCAAATGCTCAGCTAATTGTATAGCAGGGGTTTCTCTGAAATGTAGATGAAGTTTTTTTGCCTTAGCTTGTAGAAGTTCTGGAAGTTGGCTGATGCGCAATGGTTCCACTGGGTTATTGACCCGTTCCGCAGGATGCACATTGTTGCCGTAATCTTGGTGATAGAGAAAAAACGGATAATCATTAAATGGTTTAGAGAATGCACCTGTACCCTTCTCTTCATCTTCATAGTCGTCTTCATACGGCGAAAACTGAAAAGGAGCAGTGTAAATTTCAAGTATGGCATCTGCCTTTTTTAGTTCTTCTACCCCTTCTCTATTGTTGAACATGTCAAGATAGAAATAACCATTTTTACGAGAGAAGCAAACAGCCAATCCTGGCTTGTGTTCAATTGGCCTGGAACCAGAACGGTGGGCAAGGACTTTATGAAGCACATCATATTGTTT
Organism: uncultured Prevotellaceae bacterium; assembly: GCA_947165505.1. Lineage (GTDB taxonomy): Bacteria > Bacteroidota > Bacteroidia > Bacteroidales > Bacteroidaceae > Prevotella. Next base: position 15,775 of record CAMVAT010000050.1, read on the forward strand.
CATGTCCAGCTTTATAATGGTCTCCGACCAATAAAAGTTGTAGCCATCTTTCCAAATATCTTCATCAAATATGTGAGGAAGAAGCATCGGTTTTATCTGAACATCTGTTAGAGGGAAATCGTAGATGTTCTCTTCTGTATGCGATGGCAAACATTCTGTCATCAAGTCTGCAATACAATGTTGTCCTTCAAAGTCATTTGGCCTAGGACCATCTTCTTCTATATCAAAGACGGCCACGTTCCCATCCAAATCTACACAGAACCAAGCGGTATCGCTGGAGTGGGTTGCAGGGTATTCTTTACTTGTCTTCATATTTCCTTGTTTTTAGTTGGATCTTCATGTCTATCCCAAGAATCCAGCATTTCGGCTTCACCATTTTCAATGAGAGATTTCATGTTCACAAATCTCTACCCTTTACAAGGCTTTGCCACATATCATACAAATTATAACCTTTGTAAGTAAAGTACATAAAACCATTCCACTCATTGGTACTCCCTTCTCTTTTGTAGTTCATCTTCATATAGTTCGACAAAGACATTTCTTTACCTGTCTCATCATCCAATATTTTGTTATTTTGAACTTGGAAGGATTTCCCGTTTTTGATACATTTGATGGTCTCACCATCGAGAATACCTAAGAATTCTAATTCACAATTAGGTAATCTTAATTCTATAATAGCACCATTTTCATACTTATATCTTTTACCTTGATAACACATTTCAGCATCAGGAAACTCTCTCAACATATCCTTGAAAATTTCTACGACTGTAGATAGTTTTTCTTGAATCCACTCCTGACCACCTCTTTGACCAGATATCAGTCCGTTTTCCTTGTCACCTAAATGAATCTTTCTTTCATTGAATACATATTTTAACCGTTTTTCTATCTCCCTATAGGATTTTGAGAACATCACTATTCTATCGTAAAAAGGATATGTAGGGGGAGTTGAGTTACTTTGAACCCTTTTTCTTTGGAAAGGATTGATGGTTATACCATATTTGTACATGTTTTCTCGTTCATACAACTCATTGGTGAACAAATACACGATACCAACATTATCTTTTGTCGTTCTGTTTTTTCTACTCATATCATTGAATGTGAAGATATATCGTCATACAATAGTTTCCCTATCCTTGTACTATCGAGGCCTTGTCAATTTCACACAGCATGCCGCTCACGGGGTAGTAGATATAGCGGCTGATTACCCGTTCGCCGGCGGCTTCGAGGGCTTCGGTGTAGGCATCGAGCTGACCGCCGTACCAACCGGCATAGTGAGAGGAGGCAGGGTCGGTGACGGCCTCCACCTGCGGGAACGTCTTGAAGTCGATGAGCACCACTCCCGGCTCTGTGCGATAGACATAGTCGATGCTGCCCGTCATCAGTTGCCCGTTGGCTTTCAGCAACTGGAACGGCCGCTCGTGATATTCGGCTATCGGTGCGCCATACTCTTTGCGGAGGAACGACTGCAACACACCCCAGGCACGCACCACCTCGGCGGCATGGGGCAGCACCAGATCCATGCCGTGCGACTGGATGAGCTGCGCCACCTCGGTCTCGTCAAGATGATCGATAGCGGCAAACACATTATGAATGCAATCGCCCACCTCGGAATAGTCGCGGCCGCCCAACCTCGCCGACTGGATGGTGATGAACTGCTCACTGCGCAGCACCACACGCACCTCGTCGGCACGGCTCCTGACGCTGCTCGGCGCCAGCGAACGGAACGAGGCTTCGGAGGGTTGTCCGGCATAGTAGTCGAGTTGGCGGCACACCACGGGCGCTTCAGCCACAAAAGTGTCAGCGGTTTCAGGTTCACCCGACACGATAGCGAAGGGCACACCGATGCCCAGCACGTCGCTGCCATTCGTTGCACTGGCATTCTCCAGTCCGAGTTGCACAAACCAGTCCAGTTCCTTGCCTGATGTCCAGGGCACCAGCACCAGCGCGTCGGAAGCACGCGTCATGCCCACATAAAGCAACCGAGAGCTCTCCTCCATGCTATGTTTCCTCAGTTGGGCGAAATTGTCAGTGGCCATGATCTGCTGCGAAATGGTATCAGGCACATTGCTGTGGCGCGACCCGAAGATCCAAGGAAGCAGGCGGATGGTCATCGAGGGGTACAAGTTGTCGGCCGTCGGTTCCTCCAGATGGAAGTGGTTGATGCCGTAGAACTCCCTGCTCATTATCTTTTTCGCATCGAGCGTCTCATCAAGCAGCAGCAACACATATTTCCACTCCAGTCCCTTTGACCCGTGAATGGTCGAGAGCAGCACCCCCTCGCCCACCGTGGGAATCTTCACCTCGTTGTCGGTGATGAACTGCTGGAACCCCGCCGGCGTGGCCGGCTGCGCCAGTTGGCCACTCCTGTCCTCGTAAGCTTTTGCCGCCGTGATGAGTGCTTTCACATCGTTCATGCACTCATCGGTAGGCTCCGCCCACCGTTCAAAGACATTCTTCACGTCCAGTTCCACTGCCAGCGTCTCCATCATGGCGCCGATGCCTTGGTACATCACCCTGGGGCGTATGGCGTTCACGCGGCGCACCATCTCGGTATCACTGAGCCAGGGCGTCCGCTCCTCCTTGGGCGTATTGTTGTATTCCAACTTCGAGTCGATGATGGCGCCCACCCCCATGTGGTCTTGCGTCAGGAAGGCGATTTCGGCCTTGGCCAAGTCATCCTGCGGGTTGACGGTCAGGGCCGTCAGCGCCAGCATCAGCTGACTGGCCTTGCAGTCCTTGTCAAGCGTCTTCTCACGGTCGAACGGTATCCGCAGGCTCTTCAATGCCTCCTGCACATCGTCGAGCGAGGCATTGTTGCGTGCGAGCACAGCAATGTCCGACGGTTGGGCCCCTTCCTTTTCTATCACCTGCTTGATATACCATGCGATGTCATCTACACGCAGTTTGGACGACCTCTGCGAGCGTTTCTCATTGATATTCAGATAGCGCAGCGGCAGGTCAACGGGGTGCGCCAGCCGCTCTTCAAACTTTTCGGGATGGAGCTCCATGGCCGACTTTAATACCACTTGCGCTTGGGTCTGCTCTCCGAACAAAGGCTGGAAAATCTCAACGAATGCCTTGTTGGAGGCATCCACCAGAGCGGGCACGCTGCGCCAGCTCTCTCCGAGCGTCTCTGTCAGGCATCCGTCGGCCTTCTCCTTCCGACTGATGGCATCCGCCACCGCCTTGGTCAACTGAGTGTCGCTGCCACGGAATCCGTAGATGGCCTGTTTGGTGTCGCCCACCCAGTAGCTCTGCTTCACCACGCCAGCCAAGGCCATGAACACCTTCACCTGTATGGGCGAGCAATCCTGAAACTCATCCACGAACAGATGCGTATAGGTGCGCCCTATCTCAGCCGCCACCACAGGGTCTTGCAGCAGTTGGTGCATATAGTGCTCGATGTCACTGAAGTCAACGATGCGTTTGTTGCGCTTATATTCCGTATATTGCTCGTTCCACTCCTTCGCCAGGCGGAAGACGGTTTTGATGTATGCCTCCTGCAAATCGTACACCTCCTGACTGCGCCAGAGGTCGGCCATGCGTTGCTTGGCATCTTCGAGGATGCCGATGTCCGTATCCTTCAAGACGGCGGCAGGCGCATCTTTCAGTGCTTTGCCAAACTCAATGCACCACTCGATATCATCCATATACGAGCCGCGTTTCTGCAGGGCATCAGCAGCATCGAGCGTCTTCGTCTTCTTGTTCGAGTCCTTGCAGTTGAGCGTCGCGTTGTATAGCGCCTCGGTCACGGCGGTGCGCTGTCCGGATTCGAGGTGGATATGCTTGCCGTCGCATAGACTTTTCAAGATGCCGAGCGAGTGCTCCTCGCTCTGCTGGTAGTCGGTGATATCGAAACTGATGCTTTTCTCCACAATCACCTTCAGGTGCTCCTTCCAGAAATTGTCGTCGGGCCTCGAATTGGCGTCAACGACACCGAACGCCTTTCTGAACCGTGCGAAGAGCCTCAGGTCTTCGTCGGTGGGGATATCGGCGATGCTCTGGTTGATATAGATGGTCTTGGCCTCGTCGTCCATCACTCCCTGCTTGGGCGACAGCCCGATGGTGTACCAGTATTTCTGAATGAGCTGCGATGCCACGCTGTCGATGGTGCCCATCATCGCATGGTCCAGGCGGGCTGCCTCGTCGTACTTGCCCATCTTGTAGAGCTCGGCCTTGGCCCTCTCCTTGAATTCGTTGGCGGCCTTGTTGGTGAAGGTGGTCAGAATCACCTGTTCGGGCTCCACGTGCTCCGGGTCAGTCTTGTCCTTCGATATGAGCTGTGCCAGTTTGGTGGTCAGGGTATAAGTCTTGCCGCTTCCGGCTCCGGCACTGATATATGTGATGTTGCGCATGTCTGGTTATGATTTTAGGTGTGAGTAGTTGCTGAACTGGTTGGTCTCTTTCCTCTTGTCGTCATTATAGTCGGGCTTCAGGGGGAAGAGACATTGCGCCTCGGTGTCGTTATAGTAGTCGAGGGATTCGAGCAGTTGTCCCTCGCCCAGTTCTATCCTGCCGCTCATGACCTCTTCGCGCCGGTACCGGTACGACTTGACGATTTGGCCGATGATGTCGCCCTGACATCCTGCATCCACCGTCACCCGGCTTGTGTAATAACCCGTAAAATCGTAGGTGCTGTAGAGTCTGCCCTGCGGCATGAGGAAGTAGGCGGTGGGCAGCGGATGGTCTTCTGTCAGTTCATGAAGCAGTTCGGCGTAGATGGCGAGCTGTGCCGAGCGGTTTTGTTGGAGCAGCCCTTGGTAGTAGCGTCGCGACGATGTCCACTTGAAGTCGAAGATGACGTGCCGCCCGTCGGCGTAGGCCAGCACCATGTCGGCGAAGCCGTTCATGCGGGGTGTCACGCCCGGCCGGGGTTGACCGAAGGTGTTGCCGCTGAGCGGCATCTCACATGCCACCACGTGCAGCTTGTTTTTCTCGATGATGTCAATGAGGTGTTCGATGCACTCATGCAACTGGTCGTAGAGCTGCCGCCGCTCGATGGCATACTCCAGCATTAACAGGATGGCACCTTTGGTCTCCACGATGCTGTCGAACGTCTCTTTGTAGTACATCTTCACCCGTTGGCGTATCGCGTCAGGGTATCCGCTCTCCTGCTGACCGGGGATGTGGAACAACTGCTGTATCACCCCGTGCGCCACGTTACCTTTGGTCAGTGCAATGTTGTTGAGTTCGCTCTGCCCGTTGTCGCGGATGTAAGCGATATTCTCCAACGTGTAGTCAATAGGATTCTGTAAGAGTTTCTCCACCGAAGTGGGACTCTCGTTGTCGCGCCACGTGATGAGGTCGGTGCGTTTGATCTCGGCATAGTGCCCGTTGGCTTTGTTGTCGGTCATGGGTTCCACCTCCGTGTACGCCTCGTCGCCGAAGGCGGGTGCCGTGGTGATGTCGCGGTGGTTGTCCACCTGCTGCCTGATGCGCACGATGAGCGGATGCTGGTTGATATCCTCGCCGGCGATGATGGTATCTACCGTCACGAGCGTGAGCTGCTTCTGGCAGAATAAGACGGGCAAGAGCATCGTCTGCTGTTGTATCTTGCGCACGTCGTCGGCATCCCACAGGCGCAGATGCTCTTTGAGCACATCCACCTCGGTGGGAGTGAGGAAATGGGTGGCGGGCAACATCGCCTCGTAGTTGTACATGCCCGCCCACAGCACCTTGTCGGCCTTGCCGGCCACTTGTCCCGGACTGTGCACCGTCCACCGTGCCGTGGCCTGCGCCCGGTATTGCACGAACTCCGACGGCTCGTACAGGCATGCGATATGTTTCTCTATCTCGACAAAGGGGATATCAGCCTCGGGCGCCTCGTCGTCTGTCAGGCTCTTGAGCGTATCAGAGAGCTCGGCCAACCGCCCGAGCTGTGCCACACGCTGGTCGCCCTCGTCGTCGCCGGCGATGATGGCAGCACGCTGCCGTGCCCACCCGCTCAATTCGGTAAGGAACCGGTGAAGCTTTTCGGCCTTCACCGTCGTCTCGTTCCCACCCTCGAAGTCGGGCAGGAACACCTCGGCCAGAGCCTTTCGCCGGTCTTTTTCCTTCTGGTCTATCGGTTCACCCTTCTCCGCCTCGGCCTTTCCCTCCAGCCATCCCTGCACCACCTGGAAGCAGTTCATGCTGCGCTCGTCGGTGTCTTTCGAGTTCCACCCCCCGGTGCGGGCCAGTCGTTCGGCCAGCAGGTAGCGCAGCTTGCCGGGCAGCGGGTGGATGGGCGCATAGAGCCACTGCATCAGCGCACTGATATTGAGCGGCCGCGCCAACAGAGCCACGCCCGTGAAGAAGAGTTGGATGATTTGCGGCGTACTGTTGGATACCGACGACCCTGTGGCGGGCTTGCCCATCATGTGCAGGTAGTTGTCGGTCAGCTTGGTGTCGGCCTGCACGGTGATGTCGAAGGCATCATCGTCGAGTCTTGCCAGCCATTCGCCGGCAGCCACCTCGTCCTTGAAGTGCCATATCCTGACCGACTCGTCGTCGGGGGCGAGATTTATCTTCTGCACCCCCTCGGCCGTGAGCAACCGTTTCAGGCGGGCCAGGTTGTCATCGCCGGTTATCTCCGGTGTCTGCATCACGGTGATGGCAGCCCCGTCGGCTACAGCCAGGTCGAACAGCTCTCTTACAGCGGGGTGCAGCCATTCATGGGTGTGAGGCAGGATGAAGTTCACACCGTGCATCATGCCCTTATGTTGTTTCAGCCGCCGGACGATAGCCTCGTGGCGTATATACTGGTTGATATCGTCTTTCTCGGCGAAGAGACGTTCCACCCCTTGCAGCACCTTCAGTCTGCGACTGGGTGCCGGCGTGTCTTTGGTCCATCCGCACATAGCCAGCGCGTCGCGCCATTTCAGCATCTCTCGACTGGCGGCCAGTGGCGACACCGTATAGCTGTCGTAGAGTTGGTTGTCGGCATCGTCATGGTGCGCACGCATATAGTCGCGCACGCATTTGTAGTAGCACACCAGGCGCTCAGCCTCCGTGCGCTTCACGGTATGCAGACCGAGCCGCAATTCCAGAAATCCGTACAGGCCGCCTATGTCGGTCACCATCGTGTCCATCATCACTTGCTGCGCCTTCAGTCCTAAGAAGGCCGCGCAGTTGTTATATTCAAGGCTGAAATATACGTTCATTGGTTAAAAGTAAAAAAGCGGTTTAAAAGTAAAAAAGTAAAAAAGAGAGCAGGGGTGCAAAGTTATTGTCGTGTTGTGTCAAATCGTGGGACAGACAGAGAAAAAAACAGAAGCTATCGTGTTGTATGTCTCATTCCGTGGCACAAGGTGGCTCCTCGTCTTGATACATGGCCAAGGCATCGGCGTGCATGGTGCGTATCTCGTTGGCGAGCCACTGCGGACGGAGCACCTTGACCAGGTTGCCGCGACTGAGGATATGACCGCTCAGGTCGATGGTGGGACGCATGTAGAACTCGAAGTCGGCGAAGTCCTCTCCCTGCCCTATCTCATGCTGACTCTTGTGTATGGGCAGGTCGCGCATGTAGTAACGCTCGTAGCCGTAGGCACGGAGCACGATGCGCTCCACGGGGGTGCCGTCGCCCACGAGCACGCCATAGCACTCGCTGAAGAAGTCCTGGGCGTCGAAGTCGGGGTCGATCTTGAACTTCAACTTGGTAAGCCGCATGTCGAGGATGCGGTCGAAGGAGAAGATGCCGAAGTAGTCGCTCTCCTCGTGCTCCTCGGAAGCGTCGCGGTGGAAATGTCCGAGCACGTACCAGCGCTGTTTGAACATCTTGATGCAGTAGGGTTCGAAGTCGAGGTGGTTGGGACGGTCGGTGCCGTACTTACGGTAATCGACCTCGATACGCACGCTTTTCTTCATGGCATCGATCACCTTGCGCAGGTATTCACCCTCTGAGGGCACCGGCTGTAAGAGGATGCGGTGCTGCATCGAGAGGCTCTCGCTGATGAGATTGTTGACGGTGAGCGTAGATAGCAACCAGTTTTGCACGGTGTCTTGGTGCAGCACATAGTCGTTGCCGATGTAGTATTCATATCCGTTTTTCCGGTCGCATTCGATATAGATGCCGAACATATCCTCGATGGCGTCTTTATGCCGCGCGAAGGTGGAGCGTGCTATCTCCACGCCCTCGCTCATGTCGGTTTCGAGCCATTTCTCGTTGATCTCGGCCAGTGTGATCCTTTTGGCTCTGCGTATCGTATTGATGAGCCAGATGTACTCTTTGAATTTTGCGGGAGTTTTCATTGGTTGGATTCTGTTTTAAGTAATGTGCATTTTTCTCCGTGTCCGGTGATAAAGACCAGTTGCCTGGCCCTCGTGATGGCAACATACAAGAGCGACCGTTTGGCAGAAAGATATTCCTTTTGTTCCAATACATCCATGCCACTAAATGGATATCCACGAGTCACTTTTGAGGGAATATTTCGCTCATTCACCCCCATTAAAATGATGACTCTGTATTCAAGTCCCTTCAGCGAATGGAATGTGCACAGATCCACACCATTTGCCCCACCCTGCTTTTGAGTGCCTTTGATCACTCGATATTCAGTTCCGTCCAAATGCAGCCGTGATTGAATACCTCTCAGGAGTTGCGAACTTGGCGCTGCGATACAAATCTCAGACAATTTGATATTGTTCTGCGTGCATTCTTTCATCCATTCCACCACTTGTTCAACCTCCGACTGGTCGTCTTCTACCATTTGATAGATGGGTTTTGCACCGTTATGTATGAGCGAGACATATCCTTTCATTGATTCCTTCCCCCCGTCCATATCATCGTACTCTACCCCTTTGATTACTCCAACAGCCACACGTCTGATTGGCTCGGTCGTGCGATAGTTGATTTTCAGTTTGCGGCTTCTAATTCCCCTTACATTGATGCCAGCTGCCCCGAAGTTCATTTTTCTGCCAGTATAGATACGCTGCAAAGGGTCGCCCACGAGGAACAGATCGTTTTCACCCTCATCCACCAAAGCACGCAGGAATCTTAGTTCTGGATTTGAGAAATCCTGAAACTCATCAGCGATGACATTTGTAAACGGACGTATCTTGTTATCATTAAGATAGCATGTGGCCTCGTTAAACAGTTCAAGCCTGTCCACCACCTTTCTCACCTGCTTCAAAGCGATATATTTCTCCACCAGTTTCCATATTCCGATGCGCTGTCTGCGGCTCAGGGCCTTCGTGCGGCCTACCCTGGGTTGCACCATATATTGTTTTACATCTTGAATTCCGAAGTAAACGATGACATCAATATATTCATCGTAGAGGAATTTCTCATCAAATTCGGTCACCTCCGTTTCCAATACTTCTCGCCACAGCTTCAACGATTCATCATCTCCGCTATAATCCAAGACTTTATAACCCTCCTTTATTTTATATTTGTTAGCTATCACCAACAGGACTTTGTCAATATTGCTCAGCGTGTATTTCTGTGTCGGCACATCCAACTTGGCAATAGAGTCAGCCAGATTCAGGCACAAGGCGTTTGTATATGTGGTGAACAAAACGCGAGCATCAGTTTTTTGACAAAGATATTTGAGCCGGTGGATGGCAGCCACCGTTTTTCCCGTTCCTGCACCACCACTCACTTTCATGGTACCCTTGTAATTTGCGTCCACAAGTTTTCTTTGCGACGGATGCAGGAATATCTGCCATTTATCCATTCCTTGTTCTATGATATGCTGGAGTGCATCATCATCCGTGATTTCTACGAATCTGCGTTTGTTATTATCACTAAGCAGTTTGTCTTCATTTCCATGCGCCTGTCCCTCTTCAATCGTGCTGATGAGAGCATCAATATTCTCACCATCCATGATATTGAAAATATTCTCGTAAGCGTCAACAGGAAGGATGGGTTCCAAAGCATCAAGATCGTCGAGTGTCTTAATGGCCATGACCCTCTCAATTGTCTCTTGCGGTATTCCTATCTTAAGAAGTTTTTCCTCAGGCAAACCGGAAAAGAAAGTGGATTCTGCCACGGCTTGCTTTGGGTATTCTTTCTGCTTATCCTCTACCGTAATCAACTGCCAGGCTTGCGTGTGTTCGTTCCATACGAAACGCTTGTTCATGCCCCACTGATAGGCACCTTCATGGTCAGCAACGTATAAAAGTGAATAAGTGTTTCCATCCAGCATGCCGACTACAACCCTGTAGTTGTCATCTACACGAGCCGTACGTAGAGATGAATTCTTAAACTGAGCGATTGGTTCCAAATGTATTCCGGGTGAAGCAGGATTCTCACGAAATTTCTTTTGAAACGACACCACCTTGTCTTGTGTTTTCTTTGGTAGTTTGAATACTGCGTCAAAGAACGTTTCTGATAAAAACAGTCTCATATTTATAGGGTTTTATTGATTAATTCTATGTTAAAATCGCCTTGTGAAACAACTTGATAGCCACACCGTTCAAATACGGCCCTGTCATTGTCACTGTATGGGTCAATGACTATTTTAGGATCATCAATGATCATCGCTGCACTTGCTATGACTTCATTATCATCGTTAGTCAGTTCAAACACGCCGTCATAACTGAATGGCACATGATTGTCAATGAGCAAATCCACGATTTCTTCCAATCCAGGATACAGTTCCTTTATTTCGTCACGATTGACGCTTATTGGTTGAGAATTGTCGGCCGTCACCTTGTTACCAGTCCAGAACTGTATAAGATTATATCTTCTCCAAAATGAGACCCATTCATCCTAGGGCATTCATCGGATACATGATGATGACTTTCACGCCTACCTGCCTCTCATACTTGTTGCAGTTATAGCAATAGTCGAGTATTGGATAAAGGAAGCACTCGGTCTTACCCGAACCAGTTCCTGTGGTGAGCAACGTTGGCTCAGGCTGGTGTCCATTCTTCATGGTCAGCTGACTGAACGCCTGCAACTGATGCTTATACGGAGGAAAGCTTGGTGCGATATCCAATGGAATATTCTTGCTTTCTTCCTCCGTTGCTGATACAAAGGGCGTTTTCAATGAAA
>CAMVAT010000051.1 GCA_947165505.1 uncultured Prevotellaceae bacterium
AAGAAGGGCTACATCGCCTTCCATCATGTGGACTACGACCAGGACTTCCTGCTCATCGACGATGTCAGCATCGCATTTGAGAACACTAATCCCTGGACCGAGGTGAACGGCGTGGCCGAGCATCCCATGACGCTCAACGGATTAGAGGGCGGCACCACCTATGAGGTGGAGGTGCAGGCCGTCTATGACGACGGGGCAACCTCTGACTGGGTGGCCGGACAGTTTACTACCACCTCCGACCTCGTGCTGTTGGACAACGACTTCGACCTGCCTGAAGGCCAGAAGAATACCGACAAACTGGCTCAATTCGTGGGCAAGACGGCCAACGTGACCCTTAGCGGCCGCACGCTCTATAAGGATGGCTCGTGGAACACCATCATCCTGCCCTTCAAGCTCACGCTCGAGGAGATGGAGAAATCGCCGCTGGCTGGTGCCGAGATCAAGTGGGTGCAGCCCAGCAGCACCGTCGAGGGCACGCACGTGACGCTCTATCTGGCCGACGAGGACGATGCCTTCTATGACGACTATCCCTACTTCGTGAGGTGGAAGAGCGGCGAGAATATCACCGACCCGACCTTCGAGGGTGTGACCATCACCACCGCCGAGGAATCGGTGGCTCCCATGAGCTACGACCACAACATCTACAGCATCGGATTCTACAATGCCTATCAGTTGCTGCCCGAAGACCAGCTGCAAGAGGATGAGCCGCTCATCTACTACATGAGCTCCGACAACAAACTGCGCTTCACCGGCAAGCCGCGCGTCATGGGCGCATTCCGCCACGGATTCATCTTCCGCAAGGGCGAGGCTGGCGCACTCTCGTTCACCATCTATGAGGATGGCGCCGAGACCACCGGCATCGCCGAGATCGACGGCGGCAAGATGCAACGCGACGCTGCCGACGGCGTTTACAGCCTGCAGGGTGTGAAACTCAACGCGCAGCCCAAGCAGAAGGGCGTGTATATCGTCAATGGCAAGAAAGTAGTGATCAAATAAAAACAGGGAGGACTGTGATATGAAAAGACAACAGACAAATATGCTGAAAAGCGAATACGTCCGCCCAGAGTTAAAAGAGGCGGTAGTGACAACCCAGTATGGCATGCTGGCCGACCACTTCAGCGGCGGCGCCGACGATGAGTCGATGCTCATCGACGAGGAGGAGGACATGACCGAGGAGCAGCCCCGCGCTCACAAGTACTCCGTCTGGGATTACAATATCTGGTATTAAGGATAGAAGACCCACCGCCAGCCCCTCCCTTGTAGGGAGGGGAGTGGTTAGCTTCGGAGCAGGGGGCAGGGTGCAAGGTGCAAGGGGCAGGAGATATGCCACGAACACTAAACACTGTACACTAAACACTCAACAAGCACCATGTAGGGGCAGGGCGTGCCCTGTCCGCAGCACGGTGAGCGAAGCGAACACAAACGAGGGGTGTGTCAAAACACTTGGATTTCTCCTCAACAACGGATTTCGCGGATTTCACGGATATACAAATTGCTGATGATCGGCAATAACAAACATCTGTGAAATCCGCGAAATCCGTTGTTAATTTTATTTGACGCACCCTCTTTATTTCGATGTCTTACCTTACCCATCCGACAAAATGGTATCTGAGGAGATGCGCCACAGACGTTTCTCATCAGATGCTGTTGAAGGGTAAAAAATGTTATTTCTGTTAAATAATCATAAATTTTAAAGAATAAGCAGAAGCAAATAGCCGGTATCAGACGAAAAGGTTGTACCTTTGCAGTCCGATTATTTCGGGGCATACTTAGAACCCCGGGAGCGGCGTGTTAATAGCGGTGTCTTTGGCCGGCCACCGTGGTTAGTGAATCTCCGTTCCGCTTACATTATTTATTATAAAAACGTTTTTTAGTAGTAAAATTTATCATTTAAAATGAACACTTTAAGTTACAAGACAGTGTCCTTGAACCAGGACGCTGCTGCCAACGCTAAAGAGTGGGTGATTATCGACGCTACAGACCAAGTGGTGGGTCGCCTCTGCTCTAAGGTTGCTAAATTGTTGCGCGGAAAGTACAAACCTTGCTTTACCCCGCACATGGATTGTGGTGACAATGTCATCATCATCAATGCCAAAAAGGTTGTCTTCACTGGCAAGAAAGAGACCGACAAGGTCTATACGCGCTATACGGGCTATCCCGGTGGTCAGCGTTTCAACACTCCTGCCGAGCTTCGCAAGAAGAACGACGGCGTGGAGCGCATCATCCGTCATGCCGTGAAGGGTATGCTGCCCAAAGGCCCCCTCGGCCGCAGCCTGCTCAACAACCTGAAGGTATATGAGGGTACAGAGCATCCCCATGAGGCACAGAAACCCAAAGTCATCGATATTAACCAGTATAAATAAGAGAGAAGATGAAGGAATACATCAACGCAATAGGACGCCGTAAAAGTGCTGTCGCTCGTGTGTATCTGAGCAAGGAAGGTACAGGCAAGATCACGATTAACAAGAAGGACCTCAACGAGTATTTCCCCTCAGCCATCCTGCAGTATGTGGTGAAACAGCCGCTCAACCTGCTTGGCGTGGCCGAGAGCTATGACATCAAGGTCAACCTCGATGGTGGCGGCTTCACAGGTCAAAGCCAGGCTCTGCGTCTGGCTATCGCTCGCGCTCTGGTGAAAATCAACGCCGAGGACAAGAAGAACCTGAAAGACCATGGTTTCCTGACCCGCGACTCACGTGCCGTGGAGCGTAAGAAACCCGGACAGCCCAAGGCTCGCCGTCGCTTCCAGTTCAGTAAACGTTAATTTTGAGGGTTTAAGGTTTAGGGTTTAGTGAACCTCTTATGAGTTTAGCATCCAAACTGCCAAGACCCGCCAAGCGGTTACTCGGCAGTTGGTTCACAAGCAACTAAAAAGGAAAGTAAACAAATTTAGTAAATTATCATGTCAAGAACCAATTTTGATCAACTGCTGGAGGCTGGTTGCCACTTCGGACACCTCCGCCGTAAATGGAATCCCGCTATGGCTCCCTATATCTTCATGGAGCGCAATGGCATTCATATCATCGACCTTCACAAGACTGTGGCTAAGATTGACGACGCCGCAGAAGCACTGAAGCAAATCGCTAAGTCAGGAAAGAAAATCCTGTTCGTCGCTACTAAAAAACAGGCCAAGAACATTGTCGCCGAGAAGGCTACAAGCATCAATATGCCCTACGTCATCGAGCGTTGGCCGGGCGGTATGCTCACCAACTTCCCCACCATCCGTAAGGCTGTGAAAAAAATGTCGAACATCGACAAGCTGATGAGTGACGGCACCTATGCCAACCTCTCAAAGCGCGAATTGCTGCAAGTGACCCGCCAGCGTGCCAAACTGGAGAAGAACCTCGGTTCTATCGCCGACCTGACACGTCTGCCTTCTGCCCTCTTCGTGGTGGATGTGATGAAAGAGAACATTGCCGTGAAGGAAGCCAACCGTCTGGGCATCCCCGTGTTTGGTATCGTGGACACCAACTCAGACCCCAACGACATCGACTTCGTGATTCCCGCCAACGACGACGCTAAAGACAGCATCGACGTGATCCTGACCGCTTGCTGCGAGGCCATCGCAGAGGGTCTGGAAGAGCGCAAGGCAGAGAAAGCCGACGAGAAGGCCGCTTCGGAGCAGAGCGACGAGGCTGAGGCCGACGCACGTCCGCGCCACGCTGCACGCCGCGCACGCCGTGAAGAGGCTGCCGAGGCTGAGGCCGAGACAGAGGCTCCCGCAGCAGAGTAATCATCATCAAAAGTAAAACCCATAACGAATAATAAAGACAATGGCTGTTACAATAGCAGATATTCAGAAACTGCGCAAAATGACAGGTGCCGGCTTGGCAGACTGCAAAAAGGCTCTCACCGAGGCTGAGGGCAACATCGAGAAGGCTATCGAACTGGTGCGCCAGCGTGGACTCGCCATCGCCGCAAAACGTAGCGACCGCGAGACCTCTAACGGCTGCGTGCTCGTGAAAGTGGTTCCCGGCTTCGGCGCTATGATCGCCCTGAAGTGCGAGACCGACTTCGTGGCCAATGGTAAGGACTTCATCGCCCTGACACAGGCTATCCTCGACGCCGCTGTCGAGAACAAGTGCAAGAGCTTGGACGAGGTGAAGGAACTCACGCTCGCTTCTGGCGAGAAAGTGGCCGACGCTGTCGTGCAGCGCTCGGGTATCACCGGTGAGAAGATGGAACTCGACGGTTACAACTTCATCGAGGGCGACAACATCTACACCTACAACCACCAGAACAAAAACATCCTCTGCACCATGGTGCAGCTCAACAAAGCCGCTGAGGAACAGGGTCACAACATGACTCTGCAGGTGGCCAACACCAACCCCATGGGTCTCGATGTGGACAGCATCCCCGAGTCGGTGAAAGAGAGCGAGCTCAAGGTGGCCATCGAGAAGACCAAAGAGGAGCAGGTGAAGAAGGCTGTGGAGGCTGCCCTGAAGAAGGCCGGTTTCAACCTCTATATCGCTGAGAACGAGGAGCACATCGCTGAAGGTATCGCCAAGAAGGAGATTACCGAAGAGCAGGCTCAGGAAATCCGCGACCTGAAAGTGCGCGTGGCTGAGGAGAAAGCTGCCAATCTGCCCGCACAAATGGTGCAGAACATCGCTCAGGGTCGTTTGCAGAAGTTCTTCAAGGACAACTGCCTGGTGAAACAGGACTACATCTGGGACACCAAGATGACCGTGACCGACTATCTGAAGGCTGCTGACAAAGAGCTGAAGGTGGTTGATTTCAAGCGCTTCACACTCCGTGCCGAGTAATCAGCAGAGAGATATCGGAATACCAAAAATAAGATAGCGTAGAGACGTCACCTGGGTGGCGTCTCTATTGTTTTCAATTGTTAAAACCATACCCTATGAAGATTTTTGCTGTCGGAATGAACTATGCGCTACACAATAAAGAGCTGCATGGTACGTTAAATAAAACGGAGGAGCCTGTCATCTTCACAAAAGCCGACTCGGCGCTGCTCAAAGACCACAAACCGTTTTTCCTGCCCGAGGAGATGGGGCGCGTGGATTATGAGACGGAGGTGGTGGTGCGCATCTGCCGGTTGGGCAAGGGCATACCAGAGCGCTTCGCACACCGCTATTACGACGCTGTCACCGTGGGCATCGACTTCACCGCCCGCGACCTGCAGACACGGCTGCGCAGCCAGGGACTTCCCTGGGAACTCTGCAAGGGATTCGACGGATCGGCCGTCATCGGCGACTGGGTGCCCTTAGCACCTTCCGATGATGTGCAAAACCTGCACTTCCATCTGGAGGTGAACGGACAGACCGTGCAACAAGGCTGCACCGCCGACATGCTCTACCGCATCGATGAGCTCATCGCCTACATCAGCCGTTTCTTCACGCTCAAGACTGGCGACCTGCTCTATACTGGCACCCCGGCAGGCGTGGGGCCCGTACATATCAACGACCTGCTCACGGGCTATCTCGAAGACCGCAAAGTGCTGGAGATGAGGGTGAAGTAGGTTTGGGGGCAAGGGGCAGGGGGCATGGGGCAGGAGATTACCTCGCCACGCAAGTAGGGACAGGGCGTTCCATGTCCGCAGCACGGTGAGGGGCAAGGGGCATGGGGCAGGAGATATGATATAGAGGTGAGAGGTAAGAGGTAAGAGGTGAGAGGTAAGAGATATAAGCAATGAAACGATATATACTACTGTCAATCATGATGCTCTGTGTGCTCGTGGCCAGCGCACAGCGCTTCTTCAATCTGACTGCCGACGAAGTCAGTATCGACTCGGTATTGCCTCATTTCACATACGCCGTTTCATTGGATGGACAATACGACGACTCACTCTACGTCGCCACCATCGAATATCCTGAGTTTATCGACATGTCGGCGTCAGACATCGACCGCTATCACGCCATCACCAACGCCCCGCTGCCCGCCCTGCCCGAAGTGAATACCCAGGTGGTGGTGGCGCGCAAGAAAGGCACACTCGAAGTGGATTTCGTGCCGTTGGTATGCCGCGAGGGCAAGTACCGCATCCTGGCCAGTTTTATGTTGCGTGTGGAGTCGAAGCCCCGTCCCGCGACACACCGCGCTGCCCGCCGCGCCGATGCCGCCAGCCGCTATGCCGACCACTCGGTGCTGGCCACAGGGCAATGGGCGAAAATCAGCGTTGCCGCCTCGGGCGTATGCCAGTTGACCGACGAGGTGATACGCAAGGCGGGATTCACCAACCTGAGCCGGGTCAAGATCTATGGCTATGGTGGAGCCTTGCAGAACGAGAAACTGATTGGCGACGAACTGGCAGAGCTCGACGACCTGAAAGAGGTGCCCACCTGCAACATCGGCGGACGACGCCTGTTCTATGGTCAGGGACCCGTGACGTGGGAGACACCGGCCACGATGCGGCGCACACGCAATCCCTATTCCAACTACGGATATTATTTCATCACCGAGAGCGATGAGGAACCCCTCACCGTGGATAGCACCGCGTTCGTCAGCGCGTTCTATCCCTCGGCGGCCGATCACCATGTGCTGCACGAGGTGGATAATTACGCATGGTTTAACGGCGGGCGCAACCTCTTTGAGAACACACCTGTCAGTCTCGGCTCATCCAAAGAATACACCATCGGCAGGGCAGGGCAGAGCGCCAGCGGCCGCATCGCCGTCTGTGTCTCGGGCGGCACCACCAGCACCGTGCAGGTGGCCGTCAACGACTCGGTCGTGGGCACCCTCAGCTTCACCATCGGCGACTACGACAGCGGCAATCAATCCATCGGCATTTACGACATCCCCGACTTGCGAGAGCAGAACACCGTGCGCATCACCCCGCTCACGGGCGGCACCATACGCCTCGACTATATCGATGTCTATACCCCCGATGCACGTCAGGCCCCCTCGCTCTCATCTGCGGCCTTCCCCGCGGCAGAGTATGTGTATAATATCACCAACCAAGACCTGCATGCCGACCCGGCAGTGGATATGGTCATCATCATACCTACCACGCAGCACCTGCGCACACAGGCACAGCGGTTGGCCGACTTCCACCAGCAGCACGACGGACTGCGGGTGCGCATCGTGCCCGCCGACGAGCTGTTTAATGAGTTCTCCTCGGGCACACCCGACGCCAATGCCTACCGTCGCTATCTGAAGATGCACTACGACAGGGCGCAGACCGAGGCGGATATGCCGCGATACCTCTTGCTCTTTGGCGACGGCTATTGGGACAACCGCATGGTGACACCCGAGTGCAGGCAGTTCTCGCCCGACGACTTCCTGCTCTGTTTCGAGGGCGAGAACTCGTTCAGCAAAACTGACTGCTACGTCGATGACGGTTTCTTCTGCCTGCTCGACGAGGGCGAGGGCACCAGTCTGCAACTGCGCGACAAAGAAGATGTGGCAGTGGGGCGCTTCCCCGTGCGCAACGAGGATGAAGCCAAGGCCATGGTGGATAAAACCATCGCCTACGCGCAAAACAATGATGCCGGCGCATGGCAAAACGTCATCATGTTCATGGGCGACGATGGCGACAACAATACGCACATGACCGATGTGAACAGCGTGGCCGACATCATCGAGAGCGAATATCCCGGCTATCACATCAAAAAAGTGATGTGGGACGCATACACCAGAGAGGTGTCATCCACAGGCAGCACGTATCCCGATGCGGCTAAAATCATCAAACAGCAACAAGCCGACGGCGCCCTCATCATGGACTACGGTGGCCACGGGTCGGAGATCAGCATCTCGCACGAGCATGTGCTCTTGCTGTCCGACTTCCAGCAGTTCACCAACAAACACCTGCCCCTGTGGGTCACCGCCTCGTGCAATATCATGCCTTACGACGGCACGAAGACCAATATCGGCGAAGAGGCAGTGCTCAACAGCCGTGGCGGCGCCGTGGCCTTCTTCGGCACCACACGCGAGGTGTGGACCAACTACAACAAAGTCATCAACAGGGCTTTCTTGCGCCAGGTGCTCACCCTGGTCGATGGCAAACCGCTGCCTCTGGGCGAGGCGGTGCGGCTCACCAAAAACCACCTGATCGCCTCGGGCGAAGACACATCAAACAATAAACTGCATTACGTGCTGCTGGGCGACCCAGCACTGGCCCTCAACCTGCCTACGCAGCAGATCGTCATCGACAGCATCAACGGCGAGCCCGTAGGCACGGGCGATTATCCCCAGCTGAGCTCTGGTGCCACGGTGCGCGTGGCAGGCCATGTGGCGGCAGCCGGCGGCGGCATCGACGGCACCTTCAGCGGACTGGTCAGTGCCACCGTGCGCGACACGCGCGAGTGGGTGGTCTGTAAGGTCAACAACACCAGCGAGGCCAGAACGCCGTTCCGCTTCTACGACCGCCAGAACATCCTCTTCAATGGCACAGACAGCATACGCGACGGGAAATTCGTATTCACCTTTGCCGTGCCTATGGACATCAACTACTCCTCCGGCACCGGACTGATGAACCTCTATGCCGTGAGCAGCCAGCGCAGCGAGGCGCATGGCTCCTGCAGCGCGTTTACGGTCAATGGCAGCTCCGGCGTCGTCAACGACGGCATCGGACCCTCTATCTACTGTTATCTCAACTCCCCCTCGTTTACCGATGGCGGCGACGTCAACGCCACACCCTATTTCGTGGCGAAGATCACCGACAAAGACGGCATCAACTCCACCGGCTCGGGCATCGGGCACGACATGGAACTGGTCATCGACGGCCAGACGTCGCGCACGTATCACCTGAACGACCATTTCTCGTTCGACTTCGGCAATTACACTTCGGGCAGCACATTCTACAGCATCCCCGAACTGGAGCCCGGCTACCACCGCCTGCTCTTCCGGGCATGGGACATCCTCAACAACTCCTCTACCGCCGAACTGTCGTTTCGTGTGGTGAAGGGACTCGAACCCACCCTCTTCAGCATCAGCTGCACAGACAACCCCGCCACCACTACCACCACGTTTATCGTCAACCACGACCGCACGGGCAGTCCGCTCGACGTGGTCATCGAGGTGTTCGACATGAGCGGCCGCCAGCTATGGTCGCACAGCGAGTCGGGCGTGCCCTCCGACGGCAGTTATACCACGCAGTGGAATCTCACCATCGACGGCGGCCGCCGCTTGCAGACGGGAGTCTATCTCTACCGTGTGCTCGTCAGCAATGACGGCAGTACACAAGCCTCTAAAGCTAAGAAACTCATCGTCGTAGGCAATAAATAGCCCCCTACGCTCGTTATTATCTGCACAAGCATATTTTTTCAGACATGAACAATACATTGAGAATATACCTGTCGATGGCATTCCTCTTCGTCGTGGCGGCATCCTATGCCCAAGACAAGGAGGATATGTTCAACCCCGTCAATACGTCGGTCACCTCGCAGACCATCGCCCCTGATGCCCGCTCAGCCGGTATGGGCGACGTGGGTGCCGCCACCGACCCTGATGTGGTGTCGCAATACTGGAACCCCGCCAAATATCCCTTCACCATCTCGCGTGCCGGCGTGGCTCTCAACTACACGCCGTGGCTGCGCCAGCTGGTGAGCGACATGGACTTGGCCTATCTGGCCGGCTACTACCGCATCGGCGACTACAGTGCGGTGTCGGGCTCCATCCGTTATTTCTCGCTCGGCGAGGTGTTTACCAGCAGTTCGATGGATGGCAGCAACGACATGACCATCAATCCCTATGAGATGTCGGTGGATGTGGCCTATTCGCTCATGCTGAGCGAGAAGTTCTCGCTGGGTGCCGCCGTGCGCTTCATTCACTCCGACCTGACCTACGACTACACCGAGGACACCAGTCCCGGTTCGGCCTTCGCTGCCGACGTGTCGTGCTATTATCAGGACTATGTGAATATCGGCGCTCGCGAGTGCCAGTTGGGTCTGGGTCTGAACATCAGCAATATCGGTAGTAAGATATCGTTTGGCGGCGACGACAACAGCGAGTTCATCCCCACCAACATGCGTCTGGGTGCTTCGCTCATGGTGCCTGTTGATGAGTACAACCGCTTCACCATCGCAGCCGATGCCAACAAGCTGTTGGTGCCCACCTATCCCAAGCAGAACGACGGCGAGAGCATCGAAGACTATCAGGAGCGTGTGCAGAGAGACTACTACGACGTGTCGAGCATCAGTGGTATCTTCAAGAGCTTTGGCGACGCCCCCAACGGTTTCAAGGAGGAGTTGCAGGAGATACAGTGGAGTGTGGGCGCCGAATACATCTATCACGACCAGTTCTCCATCCGCGCCGGCTATCACCATGAGAGCGAGAACAAGGGCAACCGCAAATACTTCACCGTGGGCGCCGGTTTCCGCATGAGTGTCTTCTCGCTCGATGCCGGTTACGTCATCGCCACGGCCAAGAGCAACCCTCTCGACCAGACGCTTCGCTTCACCCTCTCGTTCGACATGGACGGCATCAAAGACTTGTTTAGGAAGAGGTAAGAGGTAAGAGGTGAGAGGTAAGAGAAATGTGTTGGGGTAGGGGGCAGGGTGCAAGGGGCAGGAGATTACCTCGCCGCGCATGTAGGGACAGGGCGTGCCCTGTCCGCCATTTGTCGCAATCGCCGTGCTATCTACTCCCCTCCCTACAAGGGAGGGGCAGGGGGTGGGTCTTACTCCTCAACATTCAACAAAACAAATACTATGATCAGAATCGGAATGGGCTATGATGTCCACCAGTTGGTGGCAGACCGCGACCTGTGGCTCGGCGGTGTCAAGATACCACATTCGCTGGGCTTGCTGGGTCACAGCGATGCCGATGTGCTCATTCATGCCATCTGCGACGCCCTGCTCGGGGCCGCTAACATGCGTGACATCGGCTATCACTTCCCCGACACCTCTGACGAGACGCTCGACATGGACAGCAAGATCATCCTGCGCCAGACCGTGGCACTCATCGCCACCCGTGGCTATCATGTGGTGAATATCGATGCCACTGTCTGCGCCGAACGGCCCAAGCTCAACCCCCATATCCCAGCCATGTGCGAGTGTATGGCTCAGGTCATCGGCATCGATGCCGACTGCGTCAGCGTCAAGGCCACCACCACCGAGCGGCTGGGCTTCACCGGCCGGCAGGAGGGCATCAGTGCATACGCCGTAGCCCTCATCGAGCGCGACTGGCCGGCGCGCCACACCTCAACTTAATCCGAATGGGATGTCACGTCATGCCTTTGTCTTGTTTTCTGTCTTGCTCATCTCCGTTGTCTTCGGCTGCGGGGGCAGGCATGATGGGCTGATGCGTGCCCGTATGGCCGTCATCGACTCGCTCAACCGCCACTACCAGCCATTCGCCATCGACAGCGTCGAAGAAATAGCCCGTTATTTCGATACCCACGGCACCAGTCACGACCGTGCCATGGCCTATTACCTGCTCGGCAGCGCCTACCGTGATGCCGGCGAGGCACCAGCCGCGCTCAATGCGTTTCAGTACGCCATCGAACAGGCCGACACCACCGACAGCACCTGCGACTACCGGCTGTTGGCGAAGATACATTACCAAATGGGGATGTTGTTTTTAAGTCAGTATCTACCCATGTCGGCCAAAAACGAGATTCTGAAAGCCACACACGACGCATTGCAGGCAGGAGATACCTTGATGTCTTTAGACTATCAGCGTTTTGTCGTGTCTGTCTATTATCAACTTCAGATGCAAGATAGTGTGATTGCATATACAGAGCTGATTGCGTCGCAGTTGCTGGCTCGAGGCGACACGGTCAATGCGGCTAGGACACTCTTCATCGCCATATCACAGCATATTGCCAACCAAGAATACGACAAGGCAAAACGGCTTTTACATGTGTATGAGCACGACGGTAGTATCTATGACGGCCAAGGTCAAGTAAGACAAGAGTTACTCTTATATTTATATTACGACGGTCTGTGCTTGTTGCATCAAGGATACAACAAAGAGGCTGAGCAGTATTTCAGACAGCTTTTGCGCCGCGCAAACGACATTGAACAGGTCAAAGGAGGCTACGACGGACTGCGCCGACTCTACCTGTCAGAAAACGTTAAAGACTCAGCCATGAAATATACCATGCTGTATGCTGACGCTAATGACACCTGCTATGCCCGCCAATCACGAAATGAGATGACATCCATGCAAGGGATGTATAACTATGAGAGATACGAGCGTCTTGCTGTCAAACAGTCTGAAAAACTGGCAATAACCCGAATGTACGCTATCTTAGTCGTATCGTTACTTATCATAGCGGCTCTTATCGGCAGTTGGGCTTTTTCTGTACATAACAGGAATAAACAGCGTGAATTGATGAAAAAGCAAATCGAGTTGCACAGAACCCAAAATGAGATTAACAGATTAGAGCATGAACTTTCCGATTTAAACGCCCAGGGAAAAGACGCGCAAATGCTGATCCAGTCGAAAGAGAAAGAGATAGCCCAACTAAAACACCGACTGTTAGCATACAGACCTCAAGAAGACATCCTGCCCGACGTGAAAAGAATGGCAAGGACAGGTCTTAGTCTCAGTTTTCAAGAATGGTCGGAAATTGAGAATTACATGCATGAGGAAGACCCGCATTTCATCCCAGAGCTTCAGCGTTTAT
Source organism: uncultured Prevotellaceae bacterium (assembly GCA_947165505.1). GTDB lineage: Bacteria > Bacteroidota > Bacteroidia > Bacteroidales > Bacteroidaceae > Prevotella. Next base: position 12,527 of record CAMVAT010000051.1, read on the forward strand.
GCAACCGGCTGACACCTCAGGAATATCGTATTTGCCTGTTGACCCGCCTGAAATTCGACGTAGCCGCCATCGCCGTCTTACTTGACACCTCATCAGCCGTGGTCAGTAAGAGCCGGAGTCACCTGATGGTTAAAATCTTCAACGATCATAGTGGTGCCAAGCGCTTCAACTACCGTATATTAAGCATTTAATGGGACGGTTAAAAAGGTTAAAAATTTATTCTAAGTAGTTGATTGATAACTTGATATGAAAAATTTCAAGTAATTTTTCCTGTTTTTTTTATTGCGGACAACCATTTCTTTTCATATATTTGCGCAACCATTTAAATTTAATTATTATGAAAAGAATCATACTTATTTTTACCGTTTTGTTATGTAGCCTGACAGCCATTCAGGCACAAGTGCCCGTTCTGCAACCCGTCATTCGCCTTGGCCTGATTTACCGAGTAGCCGACCACTATATAGACCCGACAGGTGGCATGGGCGGTGGACAGAGAAATCCTGAAGCACCACTCTACATCGGTCTGCAGGGCCACACTATTTATTTCGACACCATGCCTCACCCGGCATTTACCGTCACCTTGTTGGATATTGCTACGGGCGAAGTGATGTATGAGACAACCGTGGGCGAGAATGATGCCACGCTTGTGTTGCCGTCTTCGTTCACGGGCGACTACGAGATACGCCTCGCCCCCTCAGACGCTTATTACTATGGCGGCGAGATTACGTTGTGAGTCACATTGAATATATGCACTAAGATTACTTCCCGCCCTCCTCACGGCTCTGATTCTGTCGGGGCCGGGGGAGGTTTTAGGGGGCTATAGAAACTAAACATCAAGCTATAAACTGTATGAAAACCGCATATTTGCTACTCCTGTTCTTTTTTACATCCTTTGGGGCATTTGGGCAGGAAATTTACGACTTAGACTCCCTTGACGACGCCTCCTCCATGGTCTCGACAAGGACCGTCCAAGGCATGTATTTCAGCTATGATGCCTCCGGCAACCGCACGGCGGCATACATCACCGTGCCACTGATGCGAGGCTCGCAAGACGACGGACAACAACCAGAGCATTCGCGGATGGTTGCTGCCGAGTTTCGCGTGGGGCCGTCACCCACTGATGGCAAAGTGACCGTCTCTCTGCTCCGCTCCAACGGAGAGACATCATTCGCCGTAACCGTCTTCAACACCTCGGGGCAACCCGTCGCCACTGGTATCACCGCTGCGGCATCCATCACGCTTGACATCACAGCCCAGTCCAAAGGCATCTATATCGTTGAGATTGAGATGGAAGGCGACAGGCAGAGCACGAAGATTACCAAGAAATAAACACCAAGACTATGAAAAAACAGATTCTACACCTAATAAAATCCCTGTTCATACTCTTTCTGACAGGAGCATATACCGCTTACGCCGACGACAGCATACCCGATGTGTCACGGCTCGCTGAAACAACGGATATCCTCGGTTCTATGGGCATCGACCCCTATACCAAACCCGAACGGCTGCGCTCCACGACAAAGGTGGGCACACCTGCCACCTCGTTCGACGTGTCGCCTACAGGAGGAGCCGTGTGGCAGATGGCCTTCGACGCACCGCCGGGGCCAGGTGGCATGACACCACAGATAGGCCTCGTGTACAACAGTCAGAGCGGCATGGGAATCGCCGGATGGGGGATGAGCGTGTCGGGACTGAGTGTCATCACGAGGGGGGGGAAAGACATCTACCATGACGGGGGCACCGAAGGCCTCAAGTACAATGCCACCGACCCGTTGTACCTTGACGGCAAGAGATTGCTGCTGGCATCAGGAGCGGCTGGCCACACTGCAGCCCATTACCATCCCGAGGGCGACCCCTATACCGATGTCATCATACGTTCAAGTACCATTAGCGGAGGTGCTGTTAGCATCGAGGTGAACACACCCGACGGCATTACGAGAAGGTACGGGGATTCAAGCAACGCACGGCAGGAGTTCTATATTGAATCGGCAAAGAAAATCGGCGCCTGGTATCTCAACAGCATCACTGATGCCAACGGCAACAGGATCAGTATTGAGTACAAAACCAACTCATACACGCTATACCCTGTAAAAATCAGATACGGTACGAATTCCACTTCGGGTGTGGAGAGCACGATTTCATTCTTTTACGAAAATATGCCTTCATCCTGCGTGCGCCAATTCCCATTAGCAGGACAGACAGGCCAAATCAACGAAAGGCTGGCACGCGTGACTGTCAAGACGGGAAGTGCCATATACAGAACATACAATCTATCATACGAAGATTCGCTGGATGGGACAGGAAGAAAGCTCACGCGGCTTTCTTCCGTAACTGAGAGCAACGGCAACGGAGAAAGCATGAATCCGGTCATCCTTGAATGGAACACTTTGTCCGGCATGGTGAAGCAGGCCGTTGACACTGAAGTTAGCACTGCTTACCTCAATTCTTTGGCTCAATTTCAAGATTCAGTCATCATCTCTGCTGACCTGAACGGTGACGGATTTAGTGACATCGTCAGAATATCCAACATGGTTGAAAGTGGAAACAATAAAACAAGTGCATATATTTTCAAATCCTCAAGGGGGGCAGAAGGGAATAATAATTATGGAAACCCCATATCATTTGAACTTCCCTTGAATTTAGTATCTGCCAGCGATTGCTCTTTTGCCTTAGGCAACAAATATGTGACAGACTTTGATGGTGATGGCTGCGAAGACATTATCATGCCATATTCGGAATTTTTTTTGGATTGGAAACAATTCTATTTGGAGGCTATCCTCGGCGAAGATATTAGGAACAATATTTTAGGATATCATGAGTATCCAATATTCACCTACCAACATGGAGAAATGCCCCTTTTCTGTGCAGCCGACATCAACGGTGACGGGCGTGGCGATGCCATCATTCTAGAGAGAGACAAGACAAATGGGAAATACTGTCTGCACTTCGCATACATGACGGGCAACGCCAATCAAACGATATCACAAAGCCACACATCTGTAGGCATAGCCTCTTCTCCCAAGCGCCTCTACACAGCCGACTGTGACGATGACGGGCTGCCAGATCTCATCGTGCTCCATGACAGCGGCTATACTATCTTCCGCAACAACGGGGGAACGGACTTCGCCGGTATCTTCACCGACCAGAACATTTTCACCGGCACGTCCATCCAACAGAGGTGGGTGGTGGAGCAAGGTGACTTCAACGGCGACGGACGCCTCGATTTCATCTGGGTAGGAAACCAGAACGGAAGATATCACTTCGCACTCAACAACGGCAACGGCACATTCAACGTCTTCCAAGCTTTGGAGAGCGACCTGCATGACCAGTCCACAGACAAGGATGACCAGCAGAACATTGTCATCCCTATAGACCTCGACCATGACGGCTTCACAGACCTCGTCATCGCCAAATCCGTCTATTCAGGCAACACATTCCAGCGGACAGGCATCTCATGGCTCACCTCAGACGGAACGTCGCTCACAGAGGTCAGACGCGTCTATTCGCCAACGGGCAGAGACACGCACCCGTGGAATTTCACCACGGGCGACTTCGACGGAGACGGACGGGTTGATTTGATGAACATGGGAGTGGACCTTTATACCAACACTAATGCTTCGAGTGACCCCGTCCGTCTCAGATATTATAAAACAGCCGGCATCACGGCTGGGAGCGGACTGTTGACATCTATCACCGACGGCATGGGACAAACCACACAGGTGACCTACTCCACGCTGTCCGATACCATCTATACACACCAATACGCCTCATCATATCCCATGGCCGACGTGCATGCGCCGCTGACAGTGGTGAGAAGCGCATACCAGCCCGCCAACGGCACGATGCAGACGGTCAACTACGCATACGAAGGGCTGAAAGTCGTACTCGGAGGAAAAGGCCTGCTCGGCTTTTCATCCACCTCAGCGTATAACATATCCACCGGCGTATTGACGGAAAGCGGTATCAGCTCATGGGACACAAGCCGGTATGTGCCGCTTGCCACATGGGAGCGCACCACAGCAGACGGTGTGGCAGTTCAAATCGCGACCACGCAGCAAATTTACACATTCTATGGTAACAATTACGCCACCCTTCCGTCATATATCACAGAGACTGACTACGATGGACATATAACAACAACCTTCAAGTCATGGGATGCAGAAAAAGGGAAACCACTCACCGAGCGGACCGTTTATGACAACGATGACGATATGTACAATGAGACAACCTGCCAGAATTATGTGAAAAAGGGTGGACGCTGGCTGCCCCAGACCGTCGTGTCGTCGCGGAGGCACAGTGATGACGACGCGGATTACACTAAGACGGCAACGTATGCTTATGACCTTAACGGCAACGTCATCCAGCAAACCAGTCTCTTCGGAACACCCCTCGAACTTACCACAACATACACATACGACCAGTTCGGCAATGTCACCTCACGGCATACTTCGGGCGGCGTGGCCAATGTCACTGAGTACACTGAATACGACCCGTCAGGGCGGTTCCCCGTGCGCAAATGGCAGTCGCCGGCAGGGGTGGAGAATACCTACACCTACGACACCTGGGGCAACGTGCTCACGGCCACCGACGCCACCGAGGCGGGCAACCCGCTCACCACCTCCTATACACGAGACGGGTGGGGCGACGTGACAGCCGAGACCGACCCCACAGGGGTGACTACCACATACACATGGGGATGGGGGACTAGCATGGGGGAGAAGTTCTATAAGGAAACTACACGCGACGGGAGCGGCACCGTCACCACATGGTACGACAGCAGCGGACGGGAAAAAATAAAAATAGAGCCGGGTACAGGAGGTGTAGTGCATGACGCGAGATTGGCTTACGACCGTTTCGGTGAGGTGTTACTTAATCTCCGCACCACGACCGGCGGACAGACCGTCAGCACCGCCGTGGAACAGACATTTCGGGATTCCCGCGGGCGCGTATCACGCAAATGGTACAACACAGGCGCATTCACAAACTATGTGTATGGCGACCGTTGCGTGACCGCCACAGACCAAAACGGCAGGGTGACGGAGACGGAGTTTGATGCTTTGGGCTGCACCGTCAGCACCACTGACGACGCGGGCAACACCGTCAGATACCTCTATTGCTCAAACGGAAAGCCGTCGGCAGTGACGGTAGAAGCTGCCGACGGGTCTTCAAGCACAGTGACGATGGAGTACGACGCGGCGGGCAACCGCACACTGCTCAATGACCCCGACGCGGGCGAGGTGACCTGCGAATGGAGTGCCGACGACAAACTGCTCTCGTACACCGACGCGAGGGGGTATGAGACGGTCAACACCTACGACACTCAGGGGCGGCTTATCTCGTCGGTGACCGACAGCATCGCCACCACCTACACCTACGGCACTTCAGGACACGGCACGCAGCGGCTCACGAGCGAGAGCCGAGGAGGGTTCACACTCTCATACACCTACGACCAATACGGGCGCACCTCATCCGAATCGCGACATTTTGGAGGAGGCACAACGCTTACCCACACCTATATATACGACTCCTACGGCAGACTGCAGGAGAAGGACTATCCATCGGGGCTGGAAGCTTATTATTATTACGATGACAACGGGTTCTTGAACGGCATGCAGACCAACCACCATGGCGACGCATGGAACCTGCTCTCATACGACGGACTGACTATGCGCACAGAGACAGGTACTGACGGGCTTTATGCCACGACGGTCCATGACACATGGGGAAAGCTCACTGAGCGGTACGTCACCTTCGGGAACAGCACCGACAAACTCTGCCGGCTCGCCTTCACCTACGACAACGAGACAGGCAACCTCACCTCAAGGACGGGCGTTGACTTAGCGGGGCGCACCCACCAGTTCTCCTACGACACGCTCGACCGCCTCACAGCGTCTGGCAGTCAGACATATACTTACAGCGACAACGGCAACATCCTCTCCAAGACGGACATCGGCAGTTACACATACTCCGCCGCCAAGCCTCATGCCGTGACGTATGTGGACAACATCTCAGGCGACATCAAAACGCACAACGCAGAATACGACGCCTTCGGGAAGGTGTCGTGCGTCAGGGGACGGGGCACGGGTGGCCCAAACATCCTCTTCGGCACGGGCGGCGGAGCGGTCTCGCAGCCGGCAGTCATCCCGCCCATACACGCAGTCGTCATCGGCTGGGGCGACAGCTACCGGGTGGACTACGGCCCCGACGGCGAACGGTGGCGGTCGTCGTACCGCGACACGACAGTCGTGGCCGTTGAGTCAACGACCCATGTCAACGTGCGCTCGGGCAGGGAAATCCTTTACGCCGGAGACTACGAGCGCGTGACCGACAAGAGCGGCACGGTGCGCGAGTTTCACTATCTCGGGCAGGGTGTCATCGCCGTCATCACCGACGGTGGCGAGGCCGAGCTCTACCATGCCGTGACCGACAACATAGGAAGCTATGTACACTTAGTAAACGCCGTCACGGGCAATGCCGACTTCTCGGCAAGCTACGACGCGTGGGGGCGCATGACGACAGCGGTCAATACGCTGCCGTTCCACCGCGGCTACGGCGGCCATGAGATGCTCACTGAGTTCGGGCTGGTCAACATGAACGGACGCATGTACGACTACAACCTGGGACGTTTCCTCAGCCCCGACAACTACGTGCAGATGCCCCACGACAGCCAGAGCTTCAACCGATACTCCTACTGCCTGAACAACCCGTTGAAATATACCGACCCGAGCGGGGAACTTTTTGGCATAGACGACTTGATTATAGGGGCTGCCGCTTTCATATCATCTTATGTGTCGAGTGGAATATCCACGCACAACTGGGGCTGGAAATCGGTTCAGACGGGATTGTTTTCGGCCACGGCTTCACTTGTCGCCCTGCACACTGGAGGCATGGCTGGGACTGTTTGGGCAAACGCCGGCAGGATAGCAGCCAACAATGCTATTAATACTTTCGTGCCGTCGGTAAGCATTCCTTTAAGCTGTCACACGTCTTTCTCTTTTTCGCCTGTTTTTGGATTCGGCACCGATGGTTTTACGGCAGGATTATCGTTAGGTGTAAACTATACAGATGAAAGATTTTCTACTTCATTTGTTTTGGGCGCAGGCAAAGGTTATGCTGGGTGGTTCGTTTCTGCAAAATATGGGAAGTTGGGAGCTGGAGTTGGAAATACAACATATGGAGAAGGTAATTTTAATAATAAATTACTTGGCAAACAAGAAGTTGGCACTATTAGTCTTTTCTATAAAGACGCCTCATTGAGTATTTCCAATGATTTATTTGGAGACGGAAGTGATAGATGGCGGACTACTGCTGTAGAACTAAAGATTGGCAGTTATTCTATTGGCACTTACGTCTATACAAACCATGGAGGGAAGGAAAGTGGTTGGGAAGAGGATAGTTGGAAAGACACACCAGAAAAAGATTTGTATGCAGATGAAATGATTCTAAAGATTACAGGTAAAATGTATGCATGGAAAAAGGGTTGCGCTTATTACGCCCCCATGTGGTTGGGATTCACCCAAAATGGACAACTATTTAGAATCGGAATGAGTGGAAAAACAATCCAAAGGCTAACGCAAAACCTCATTCATAAATTGATTGATTTCCCTGCTTACAACGCTTATTCGGATTATATTTCTAACGCATATAGTTATTATGGATTTCACAATCCCGTTTCAATTTGGTAAAATAATAAGAATCATGGACATTTCGCAAAAAAGAATCTACTCCGTTGTAAGAACTACGCAAATGACTGTTCTGACAAGGATAATTCTTCTATTAGTTTTGCTCTTGGTCTCGACGGCATTATATTCACAACAGGACAACAAAAATGGATATACTCAGTACATGAGGGTGTTCACCCTGTCGAAAGACAGCATGAGGACAGACATTCCCGAGAATATCAACTTTTACGACAAGATGACAGGTTTTCTTGTCATAAAAGTTAAATATTTCTTTCAAGGAAGACAGGCTAAGACGAAAGTAAGAAAAGGAGACAAAGTCTATGTTGAATTATTACAAGACAGCATCCTGCACCCTGCCTATCTTAGGTTGGCTGTACTAAAAGAAAAAAAGGATGAAAGGGTAATGTCTATTTGGACGGCCAGCCCGTTGGGAGCGAACTCACGTCCTAAAGATGTCGTTGACATCAATTTGGAAAAAATAGACGACCGTCTGTTTATGATTAACACGAAAGAGCTTGAAACAGGGCATTATGCCATCTACTATCAAGAGGAATTAAAGACACTGATGGAATTCTATGATTTTGACCTCGTCGAATAATAATGGTATCCAAACAAATGTGAAGTATGAGAACAACATTGTCAATCCTGCTGCTGTCCGTCTGCATGGCGGCAGCGGCACAGTATGAGAAGAACGACATCATCATCACGCCGATGGCGGGTGCCAGCATCGCATGGATGGCGCCCAACGCTACGAGTAGCGGTGATGAATATTCAGCAAAGGCAGGATTAGTCGCAGGTGTGGAGGCGGAATATATGCTCAGCAGGAATATCGGATTATCCGCCGGCCTCGCCTACTCACAGATGGGAAGGAAAAAGACGGAGAGGAAATACGACTATACCGAGAAAATAGATTATTTAAACATCCCGCTGATGGTGAATTACCACGTCTGCAAAGGGCTGGTCGTCAAAGCTGGAATTCAGCCCTGCGTCAGACTCAACGCAAAGTGGGGAGGGATGGAGCTCATCTCAAAAACACCCGTCACTTCTCCTGACCCATACTACATAACCACACCCGCTAACCCAAATGACCAAGCCCTCTTTGCTTATGAAGACATTCCTTTCAACAAGTACACCAACACCATGGTTGTAGCACTGCCGATGGGTCTGTCGTACGAATACCATGGATTTGTGATTGACGCGAGATACGTCTTATCGTTAGGCAACACTTTCAAAAACACTGTCGCTTATGATTATATCGAAGAAGGCAGCAGACACATGAGATTCTACGTGGTCAACAGTAATGCCAAAAACAGAAATGTGCAAATCACCCTGGGCTACCGGTTCAAACTGTGACATTGACAACTCGCCGTGTTGGAAATTACTTCGCCACATATTAGGAAACGAGTTGGGAAGCGGGTCGCGGGGACCTTCACCCGCTGCGGTGACATCCTCTGGGCCGAGCTCTACCATGCCGTGACCGACAACACAGGCAGCTACGTGCACTTGGTGAACGCCGTCACGGGCAATGCCGACTTCTCGGCAAGCTACGACGCGTGGGGGCGCATGACGACAGCCATACATCAATAGCACTTAATCTATCCGGGATTTTCAATGTCGGTTTACATCCTTACTTACTTAATGGACAGATCTTTTTATGGCGATATGGCATCCGCCCTTGGTTCTTTTCTACATATTTAAATCAAACAAACATAGATGATTATTAATATGAAGTTTATTAAGTTTTTAATTATCCTTTTATGTACCATTATCCCTACAACACTTTTTTCACAGGGTGATTGTACTGATGACCACGTAGTGGAAACGACTAAAATAGGAATAGATAATAATCCCTATCTCAATGAGGATGAAAGCAAATTATTGAATGAAAAATTCAAATTATTGCGTGGAGATTTCGATTTTACAGGAAAGAAATGTTTCTTTTTAAGAGGAAATAGCGGAAGTATCGTATCTGAAAAGAATTATTTCTTTTTAACTCACAGAGGAAATTTCCGTTGCGAACAATTAATTATCTTTAATGAGAAAGAATCTGCTCAATACGGAGAATATAACGTTGTTATCATTTCTGCCAGTAAACGTCTGATAACAAAACAATATGCAGTAAAAAAAATAATAAAACATCTTAGAAAAAAGAAAAAGAAAGAAAAATCGGAAGAACTGACACAGTCGGTTGGGTGGGGAAAATGAATGATACGTTTTCCCTCACCAAACTGTATGAAAAGAAGTTATCCTACCGCAAACTGCCATTCTTTGAACATTGAACACTGAACTTTGAACAAGATGATTACTTTGCCACATATTGGGAAACGAGTTGGGAAGCGGGTCAGGGGGACAGGCACTTTGACCCAGCATTGGGTCAAAGTGCCTGTCCCCGCGACCCGCTGCGTGACCTTCACCCGCAGTGGGGCATCCTCGGAGCCGAGTTGCCTCAACGGGATTTGTCCGTGGCCGTGAGTCGGACAACGACCCCACCTACGAGGGAGCGATGCAGTTCACCGACAATGCAGACGAGACTACAGAGTACGAATATGACCAAAACGGAAATATGACGCAAGATTTAAACGCGAATATTTCGTCAATTCAATATAATTGCTTAAATTTGCCGAAGAGAATCTTATTTACTAACCGTCATGTCATGGATTACGTGTATAACGCCGACGGCGAGCTGCAGCAGATGAGTGCGCGAGCCCTGCATCAATTGCCACGGCCGCAGCTTGACACCAAGTACTATGCGGGCAATGTCATCTTCACGGGCAGATTTCTGTCGATGCTGCTCACCGACGAGGGCTACGTCACCTTCGGCTCAAACGGCACGCCCACATATCACTACTATCTGAAAGACCATCTGGGCAACGTGCGCGTGGTGTTCAAGCAGACGGGCGTCGTGGAGCAGCGCAACGACTACTACCCCTCGGGCGCGCTCATGGCCACGAGCACGGGCGGCAGCGTGCAGCCCTACAAGTATAACGGCAAGGAGCTGGAGCGCATCGCCGGCCTCGACCTCTACGACTACGGTGCACGGTGGATGGACTCCAAAATCGGCGCACGCTTCACCACCATCGACCCCATGTGCGAGAAGTACTACGGCATCAGTCCGTATGTGTATTGTAAGGACAATCCTGTGAATCTATTGGATCCAGACGGAAGAGTTGTTATAATTCATTATTTAAACCAAGATGGCAAATACGTATATCAAAAATATTTTGGAAAAATGACATCACATAACAACCAGTTCTTTCAAGATGTCATAGATACATATCATTATTTCAAGGAAACAGGAGGGGGAGAGAATTTTATAGAAGCCGTTGAGTCGAAAGACATTGAAGTACACATCTATGACGCTAACCTATTTGGCACATCAACGAAATCCTCTCCATACGATGGAGACGCATGTGTATTTTGGCAATCCAGAAAAGGATTGTTGCTAACCAATGGTGGAAAGCAATCTCCTGCAACAAGATTAGAGCATGAATTTGATCATGTGATGGATCAAGAGAAGAACCCTAATGAACATGCTGAAAGACAGAAAGGAAAAGATAAGGATTATGATAACAAGGAAGAGAGAAGAGTCATATTGGGAAGTGAAAGAGACACGGCAAAGAAACATGGAGAGGGAATCAGGTATGACCACAGAGGAAAACCTTATGAAACGAAAGGTCCGACAACAACTGAAGAGGAGCGATAATATAATAGTTGTATTCTTCTATCTCTTCATTATAGTAGCTGGATGCAGCAGTCATTCCGCATTCATGCAATCGCAATCCCCTTTGAGCGATACAATTTATGTGGGATTCTATTCATATATTATGGATACGCCTATACGAATAGATTGCGAATGTCTAAAAGATAGTTTCAATAATAGGATAAAAGTGGACACGATATATGTAAAAGCAAAAGATTTTAATTATTTGTTGAAATCCATCCTTTCCAATAAACTTTACCGACACAGCAATGGTGTGGATGCAAGATATTATATCAAATACAATAATATAGAAAGATGCCTGTCAGATTATTATTTGATTTCTGACCTTGAAAATGGCAACAATTATAAGGTTGACCGTCGGTTCTCTTATCTGTTAAAGAAATACATTGGATTTTATAATTATCAAACATTAAATTATTTACGTTATGATCCTGAGATTAAGATGTATGGTCTTCCAGAAGACTACCATCACGTTAAACGAGATTCATTTGTTTACGCTTCTGTTGAGGGACAAAACGAATTAGAGGTAGAATACGAGCGTTTTCATCTTATTGATGACTTTTTGGTAGTTGTTCTTATTAAAGAAGCCGATGATGAACAATAATATTCTAAGAAATACAGAGACTTGTATCACGGGGACGGCGAAATTGATACATTTTCTCATGTTCACCAAAAAGGAGGAAAAATCAAACCTATGAAGATAGACGGAAAAATGACATACGGCAGCAACGGTAACTTAATCAGATTTCTATTTAGACAAAGGACAAGCACTATGATTAGAAACTATCAATACATCATCACATTAAGCCTTGCCTTCATCATGGCTGGCACGCTTTCCGCCCAGACCCTCACCCCGGCGGCGAACGCGCCGAGGACGGGCGACGTGCTTAAGAAACAACAAATGGAGTATGTCAATACAAGCGGAGGGGGCGAGGGCCGTGTGTGGGATATGAGCGGCATTGAGGTGGTCAACCCCAGGCACAAGGCGAGAATCCTTGCCAAGCGCGACTCGGCGGACACGATGGCGGACACTGTCATGACCATTGAGAGCAGGATGCGGAGATATACGCTGCTGAGGGGCGACTCGCTGCTGACCACCGGCACGGAGAACGCGCTCTCGCTCGTGCGTTACCAGCAGCCCGAACTGTCGCTGCGGTTCCCCGTCAGCTACGGCGACTCCACTGCGAGCATCTTCTATGGCACGGCGGCATGGTGCGAGCGCACCTACTGCCGCACATACGGTGTGAGCCGCGTCAAGGCCGATGCCACGGGCACGCTCATCACGCCCGACGGCGACACGCTCAGGCACGTGCTGCGCATACACACCCACCGCACCACGGGAGCAAGGCTGCTGCCCGTAGGCACTGAGCCCGACATGCGGGCGCTCATCGATTCGCTGCCGCCTTTCACCGCCGACAGCGCAAGGATATGCCTCGCCGCCGACACCAGCCAGGGGATGGTGGCGGAGGAGGACATCTGCCAGTTCTATGCCACGGGCTACCGCTATCCCGTGTTTGAGACGAGGAGGACGGTCGATGCCCAAGGGGGCGTGACGGAGGAGGCGCTCTACTATCCCGCAGACGAACAGGCACTGCTCGCCGACGAGGAGAACGAGCGGCTGCGCCACGGCATATTGTACGCCAACG
>CAMVAT010000052.1 GCA_947165505.1 uncultured Prevotellaceae bacterium
GGAATATTCTTGCTTTCTTCCTCCGTTGCTGATACAAAGGGCGTTTTCAATGAAATATAAGGCCCTTTGAAAAGGCCATCCTCCTTATCCTCAATAAAGCGGTAGAATGCATCACTGACATCCTTCTCTTTGAACTTGAAGGTTGCCTTGATATATTCAATGATGGAATCACGAACCTCACGTGCTTGCTGGAGTGGTAACATATCTTATCTTTTTACAAGTTCAACACTAAATTCATCTGAAGAAATCACCTTGTATCCTGCTCGTTCAAAGATTTGTTTTGAATCGTTGTCAACAGGATTAATGGCTATTTTGTATTCTTTTAATAACATTCCTGCTGTTGCTATTACTACACCATCTTTGTCTAACAAATCAACTTCTCCATCTTGACTAAAAGGAATATTATTGTCTAAGAGCAAATCAACGATTGCCTCCATTCCTGGGTAAAGAACCTTAATATCATTTCTTTCAAGAACATCGAACATGTTATCAGTTTCTTTACTTTCCATAACACTTATATCATCCAAAGACTGACATCTCTTTATGAAATTGGCAACTTTCGGAGATATAGAATGCATATTTGTAAGTGGAATATCTGATACTATTAAAGTTGTACTTCTTGATCGACTGGTAGCCACATTGAATCTTCTCTCATCAAGTGCGAAACCAGGGTTCCTGCCAGGTATATACAAGATAGCGTAATCTACAGTCATACCTTGAATCCTATCAATCGTCTCAATAGTAAAGTCATCCAAAGAAGAGTCTGTCAAGAAACTCTTCTGAAGCTGCTTTACTGTATCATTGAACGGTGAAATAATAGCCAACGAGCGTTTTGGGTAGTTTCTACTAAACGCATTGACTACTTGATTGACAATATTCAGACCAGTCCCCGAGACAATTCCATTTGTAAAATCATGGGTATAATGATAGATTACACCCCCTCCAGATGGAAAAAGATTTGAGTGACAGAGACTAAAATCAATTTCTTTCTTCTGCACAGACCGGAATCTGTTACTGTAAAAGATGCCCGTCAAATCAGCACTTGCTTTTGTAAGACGGAATGTTGTTGTTATTCGGTATGATTTTACATCTGTACCTAAAGCATATGTTTTGAGACCTTCAACCTGGATATTTGCATTCCAAGAATTATACACAGCTTTTTGGGGATTGCTAATGATAGGTGGAAGCTGCATTGGGTCACCCACTATAAGACATTGATGTCCTAATTTCTTGAATGCTATGATTGAAGCAAGAAATGCCTGTGACGCCTCTTCTATGACAATCAAGTCGTATGTTGGTAAGCCGTCGTCACTTAGATTATTTGAATTATATACCTGGGAAAGAACATAATTAGTAGAACAAAAGAGTTCTCCATTTGGAATAATGAAACCTTTCTTGATTGGTTTTAATCCAGGAACTGTTCTTCTTTCATCTGCAGACAAGTTAGACTTTGAAATCTTTCCATCCTGTAGGAATGGCAGAAGTGGTGCCTGTTGAACAAGTTCGACGAGTCCCTTGTTTGCCATTGTCGTAACGCAGACAGTCTTATTATTCGTAAGATAAGTCGCTATGATGTGAGCAATTGTATAACTTTTTCCTGTTCCCGGAGGACCTTGGAGGATGCAGCAGTCATCTTCTTCTAAAGTCTGAAGAATTCTTTCTGGAATGGCGGTCTCGTTCTCAGGATTATATTCCAATTCCTCAGGTTGCCAATCTTCATAATCAATTCTCGGTTCAATCATTTGCTCTGGCAAGTCATGATATACCTCTAAGAAATTCACGAGATTATTGAAATAATCCACAGGTGGGAATGGAGAAAAAACTATCACAGACAGAGATTTTCCCGACTCTGTTGACTTTTTGAACAAATCATATATTGTCGTACTCAATCCTGTACAACTAACGTAATCATACCTTGAGTCGCCTTTCTTTGTATAATAAAGTGGCAATAGGTCAGATATATTGGAATGATATTGAGTATTCTTACAAAAATCAAGGAATGAGCACACCCATGAAGCGAAATTCGGACCGAGTTCCGCCTTGGCTTCTTTCTTAATTACCATTATGGATTTCTGCACTTTCAAACGAGGTGCCTTGTCTTTTGGAAATTTAAGAACGACATGTCCGAGGTTGTCATTCACATGGTCAACATATCCAACGATGATTTCTTCCTTTCGGAACAGCTGATTCATAGGCGCCTTAATGATGGACTTCTGTTCATCTCTGCCTCACGAACCTGGTCCGAAAAGAAATACTGATAGTTTTGTATTTTCTTATCAATATTCATCTTCGTTTTCCTCCGTCTCGTTTATGTCATTGTTAGTAGGCAACTTAGCGAAGAGTGAATTGTACTTTTCGTTGGAGTTGATTCTGATAAGGGTATATGCAGTCCCCTTTACACCATTGAGTACTCCGGAATAAAGTTCCTCAACGACATCTGCTTTTTCTTCACCCGTGAGCTTAATGACAATATCGTCTTCGCCAATCCATTCAAGAATATCATCAATTGAATTAAAGTACATAAACTCGTTTGCCTTCGCACCAAGATAGACACATACAACACATCTGTCGTCGGCAATCTTATTCCAAATTGAAGGTGAAAGATACAAGATGCCTCCGACTGCACTGCATTTATGAATGTACTTACCACCATTGATAGTGTGTTCATTCTTCAAGTGAGCATTGCGGACAAAGTCATCCTTGCTTTCGTTAGGAGTCATACCTCGATTGACAAGGTTATTGTACAATCTCAGTTGTGCCAAATAGTTCTGATCTGCTACTTGCTCAGGAGAGAGGTCGCCTCCTAGAATCCTGTTGATCTCAGCGACCTCGGACGTAGTTGGTTCCAATACTTCAAGTGTTCTTGTCACTCCGTGAGAACCGAATTTTCTTACATCTTCAGGTGAATATGGTTTGGGGGCTTGTGGAGTATAGTTTCTTTTTGAGCCTTCCCAACCACTCATGTCACTATAGTGACGTGTACCTTCACCTGCTTTTGTCGGATTAGCATTCGAAGAATACTTTCTCTCGCGAGGTTCTCTTGTCGTTTGATAATCACGAGTAGAGCCATTGTCTGAGCGAGGTTTCTTGACATCACTTACATCTACATTATCATTTGGATGTTGAGAAGATGGTTTTACTGATGTGGTCGTTTTTTCTCTTTCAGAGTTCTCTATGTCATTGCTTTCTATTGATACATTATCCTCATGATTATTATCTTCAGAAGTGTCATCCTCAGGTTCATCTGTATGACCTGTAAATGTATGACGTTTATCTTCTTCGTAATCTGTATCATCAGCTTCATTACCTTTAAGTTCTCTTTTTATTCCTGGAATCAAGAGATCGAGTTCATCCTTAAAGGCATCATCAAGCATTAGAGTATTATTCTCCCGAGCAAGTTCCAGAGCCGTCTCTCGGCTGTCCATTACAGTTTCGACAAAATCTTTGTCTGCTTCAATGCCTAGATGTTCGATGAAACTTTCTACAAAAGGCTTGAATACTCGTTTTTCATCAAGAGACTTGACAAAATAGAAATCCGAAGAGCCTTTTTCGTGATAAAACTTCTTAAGCTTCTGGCAGATGTTTTCATCAAGGTTGTACCTGATAGATATTGCTGTGCAACACCATAGTTGGAGTGCATCAATAAGCTCGCTGTATTTTTTATAACGTATGCTCCAGTTCTCACTATCTTCATATCCAGCAAGAACTAAAGCATACACCTTTAATGTCTCTTTATAGAACTTATTCTGTGAAACCTGACCGATTTTGTCGACAATTAAATCTTCAGGTTCAATAGTTGTTATCTGAAGTATATCGCACGCATTTTTGAAAGAAATTGGACCGGCAGGAAGGTAATCCTTATTGATAATTTGCGGAAGATTGCCAAAGTACTGCTCCAATTTCTTATCATTATATGACAAAGCATATAATTCGCTGATTGGTTTGTCTTCATTTTTAGTATTCTTCCACTTAGCAGATTCATCTGCTCTATATTCGGTAACGTTTACATCATATTTTTCGTCATAAGTCTCTATCATCCACTGCAAGAGCTGAGCTCTTCTATCTTGACCAGCAATGCTGAAAAGAGCATACAATGAATCACAGAAAGAAAGACGTAAATTTGATGGTTTATTTAACAACAAGCCAAACAAGGTACGTTTTTCCTGCTTGTCATATTCAATATCAGGGAGATTCATCAACGGCAATTTATTCTCCCAATCATATACATGCTTGACGTACGAGGATATACTAATAGAGTATATTTCACCAGGTTTCTTCATGTAATCCTTTGTTGGAATACATTCTACAGAGTCAAATTCCCTATCTTCAATCAGCTTTTTGACACCACTAATGTCTGCATCTAGTTTAACCAGATACTGGCTCCAGAAATATATAGAGAAAACCCTGTCTGACAGGTTTTCAATATCATCTTTTTCAAAATCGCAATGAATCTTGAAGACTTTATTGAGCATCTTTCGTATGTCATTCGTACATTCTTGCAAGTAAGAATTAGAGATATAATCATAGTCAAGACCATATTTCTCGAAATCACAGAATGGTTTGTATAGACTACCTTCTGTCATTTCTGAAACGTCAGTAAACTCATCATCGGTATTCAAGAAGAGTACATTAGAAATCTGGTCAAACTCTTTTAGACTATCTTTATCTGAAAAATACATTGCTGCAAGCTCATCCACGAAACGGAAATGTATAGAACGAAGCAGGTCTTCATTATTTTCATCATCTTGAATTTCGAGATAACGATCTATTTTAACTTTTTGCCACTCCGCGAGCTTGGTGATTTTATCACCATCTATTTCGTCTAATATGTCGATAATGAGTTTCCTTTCGTCTGCCGTGGCAAACGAAGCCTGATTTGGAATGTCTATATATTTAAATGGTTCTTCCTTTTCGCTATCAACATAAATAACTTCTGATAGACTATAGAACTCACCGTCATGAGCCTTGACACGAAGATCTCGGAGATTAGAAATTAAATCTCCTTCATAGTGCTCTTCTAATTTCAAGCGATATTTTGCAATTGTAGCCGGCAACTTGGCATCATCTGTATCAGATAATCTGTTATCAATTGTGTCGATAAGAATATCTACCATCTCGAATCGCACGCCCATCTTTACCCAGAAATCTTTCCAGGTATCAACATTGTCTTCCTCTTCAATATATTCACTACTGACGAATGAGGCATCAGGATGGTAATTTGTTACAATCGTCTCTAATCCACCTTCCTCGATATAGTCATCTGAAAGGTAGATTGTATCATCAGAATCTACATATTCATCTGTTGTAAGATAGACAGGAAGAACTGGCAGGTTTGCAAGTGTTTGATCAGCTAGTTTACACCCTTTTACCCATCTCCAGAATTTTATATTATTATCCTTGTCTTCGATCGTTGAATAGAACGTATCTGTATTATCAGTCAGCCAAGTAATAAAGTCGGTCACGGTAAACTGTTCATTTCCCAGTCGTGTTTTCCAATACTCTTCATTCTCCTCTATGTGATAATCAGGATCTATGATGTCAAGGTCGGAAAATTCAACCAATCCCATAGATGCAAGTTCTCGTGCGCTCTTGCTTAATATATGATGTCCATCAGATCTGTCACTAGCATCATCATTACCATAAAGATAAACCTTTGCCCCCTTCATTACCTCCTTTTGCTTGTCGGTAAGGTCAGCAAGACGATCAATGATGAAGTTATGAAATGCTATACTCGCTCCCTTGGAACTTATGGTTTCATTAATATTATCAAGCTCTACAGTTATTACATCGTTGAAGAAGTTTGCAAAATCATACTTCTTGGCTTTGATAGCCAGAATTGACTTTGATACTCCGTATTTGCTTGTACACATGTTCACCGTGTCAGCTGGGAACCATTCTGAATCAAGAATATCCTTCAATTCAGAGTCATGAGCATAAATGTACGCTGAATCAGAAGCTATATCATAAAAGCCATTATCATCTGTATCGCCAATAAATACAAAGGATTCAAATTTGTCGGCATCCTTCTCTTTTTCGAATACTATGTTGTAGTTCGCGTCGAGGTAGGAGATAAAATCGAGGTTCTTAGCACCATCGCCATCGTTATTTCCGCTTGTATTCGATATGACAGAACTAATATTTGGACGTACAATCTCCTTATAGAATTTATCCGCATCAAGCTCATCTATATTGAAAGCCTTATTAAGGAAAGCCTTTACTTTCTCTTCATCGTTATCTACTTTGAGATAATCTGAGTCGAGACTATACATCCAGTCACTATTCAACCAATCTTTTTGTGAGTACTCGTCAAAATATACAGAAGGAAAAAAGATATGGTTTTCGTACAGAACAAATGTTTGATCACCATCGCAATCATAAGAGTTCAGAGCATAATCTCGTAAAGAACCGCTACCAAATGAAGATTCATGCTCAAAACAGAACTTTACAAATGCCACACTGGTCTCCTTGTCTTCCTGCTGAGATTCATTTATCCTATCATGATAGTCCTCCGACAGTATAATATCATTTACTATGATGTCATCAGAATACTCCAAAACGCCGGCATTCTCTTTGAAATAATCGAGCGTAGCCTTATCGTAATTCGGGGATATAAAACTGAAAGTAACTGAAGAAAGCCATGATGCCCAACATGTTATCTTTCCTTCGGGCGAGGAAAGAAACACGAACTTATCATTGAAATTCTCTACTACTGATGTTTCAGTCTCATCATTGAAGAATGGCAGACTACAGAGATCGTCAGGCACAATGCTATTCTTTGCAAGGTAACTGTAGAAGTGGAAGGAAGTCTCCCAATTCTTCAGTGCTATTACTGTGTCATTCCTGTTTTCACCTAATAATGTATCGTTTACAAAACGTTCACAATCATATTCAGCAAAACGACATTCTATTACTTTATTCCATTTTTCGTTATCATTAAAGAACTCACGAGTCTTAAATGAGAGATAGCAAAGAAGTGAACTGAAAGCCGATAAATCTTCCAGTTCTTTGTCTATATCGTAATAGAGTTTGTTTGCAGAAAACAACTTCCCGCATCCTTCTTCTATGAAAATATCCTCATCTATATAATCTTCCAGATAATCATTATCCAACAGGAACTTCAGGAACTTGTTATTGTTGTTTTGTTCTTTGAGCCATTCTTTGAACTCGTCTCTGCGAACCATATCAAGCAAAGCATCTGTGTCAAAGATGTTGGAAGTGTCTGTATATTTCTTTACAAAAGACTTGAACTTGCGATTTGCCCTAAGTTCTTTGGCTGGTAATGAGCCCTCCCAACCGGATAGCTCCATGAACTCTTCGTCTGAAAGGATTCCAGAAGATAAGATTCCTGTCTCATCAATAATTGTATCATAAATGATCGAGTATTCACCGTTCTCACACGGAATAAGCTCCAAATCTTCAAGTTCACTATCAAAGCCTTCCTTGAATTCCTCAATAAAATCCTCATAGTTTTCTACCTTCTCGAAAGATGGAACGATAGTGAAAATAGAGCATAAATCGTACTCTCCGCTATGCAGCAAAGAACTAATCCATTCAGCCAACTTACCACCTGCAATCTTCATTATCTTGTGATTGAATTTGATTTTTTTCTCGATGTCATCACGGGGACCTGTTGGTATCATATCTGTGTTCATCAAGAATGGAAATCCCAGTGATACTTGCGTTGGAAGATAACAGTAAATACGAGCTTTTTCAACTGACAGGATCTTCTTTCCGTCACGTTGACACGCAAAAGAGACACGCGTATCTTCAAAGTCCTTATATTTTTCTGGAATACGTTTATTGGAAATGACCTCTCGGTTATTCTCTTCAATTTCATCTTCAGTGAACTTATATACAAGAGGATTTTCTGTCAGCACCCATTTCACAGGATCTTTTATTCTGCATATCTGCTCAACTCCATTATAGAAAACTTTGACAGACTTGATATTTGGAATAAAAAGGATGTCTTTTTCATCTTTAAAGATATCATTGAAGATGACGACATAGGATTTCTCGCCATCGTGTAGTTTTGAAGAGTCATCTGGTCTGATAGCCATTTGAACTCGGAAATTTTGTGCATCAGAAATTACGTCTTTTACCTCTTCTGCCACTTCGGAGAAATCCGTCCATATAGGCATAATTTGCCATGGAAATCTGCTAGATTCTTCAGTTATGCTCTCATCGAATCTCAATGTGTAATCACCAGATTGCAAAAAGACATATTGGTTCTCACTAAATACAGTCTTAAAACCAATTCCTTTATAACCTATAGCGTTTTTTGCCTTCTTTTTCTCGCCAGCAGCGAACTTACTAATTGCGGCGATATTCCTTGGGGAAAAATGGCGGCCCGTATGTCGATAAATCAGATATTCATCTGTTATGTAAAACTCTACATCAACAAGTTCAATCTTGTCATTTACTATTACAGGATAATCGTTGGCATTCTGCAACAATTCATAAATAAATGTTCCGTCACTACTTGCTGTGAGTTGTGTGTTCACCATACGTTGGACATCAGAAACCAATGTGTTTATATCGTTGTTTTTCTCCCACATTGAGTATAGTCTGTTAACCAACTCTTTAGGTTCAACCTTTTTAAAATCATAATCCCTTGGAATGATATGAAACCCTCGTTCACTATCATCCAATTCTATTGTCCAAGCAAACTCATAATAGGTATCAACAGAAAGATTACCTATTTTCATTGTAGGAACAACGATTTCACCTTTGTCTTTATATGTCAATTCGGAAAAGCCCAATGAACGTATGTCTTCGAAACAGTATTGCCCTTCATTTGTTTTTGTGTAATAGCCAATTATTCTTTGTTTTTCATCAAGCCAATCAGCAATAAGTTCTAATTCGAAATGACTGATATCAAGTTTCAATGACTCTATCAGAATCTTTTCTTGTTCCACATAAACACCATCTGCATATGCCATTTCAATCAGAAGATTCTTCACTTCTTTGCGTTGGGCATCCGAAAACCTAATCAATTTCTTTTTACATTCATCCAAAGAAATGATTTTGGCCTTTTCATCATCTGTTTGATTAAAGCCAAAACGATCTTTTATATTATTCAGAAATTCTTTTTCCTTGGGATCCTCGATGTCGTCAGCATCCATTACTTTTATAAGTAACGAATAAACGATAAGTTTGTCTTTATGGCTCATTGATGTTATCATAAGGTGTATGTTATTAGTTATTTATTAATGTTATGAGTATTTATCCGTTAACAAATTCCCAGTCGCTGCCATTGTCATTGCTGCGTCTGATGATTCCTTGCTCTTGTAGGCGGACAGTGAATTTATATTGTTTTTTTGTCTGTTTTTTTTGCTCCCCAGTACTATTGGTCGATAATCACCCAATGTCCACCTTTGTCAGCGCCAATACGTCGGATAATGTTGTTTTCCCTTAGTTTCTTGGTGTTCCAATAGACTCCATCCTCAGTAATACCGCATGCTTCAGCTAATTCCTTATTTGTAATATAAGGGTTCTCCCTCATCAGTCTTAATATTTTCTCCGTAGTTTTCTCCGTAGTTTTCTCCGTAGTTTTCTCCGTAGTCGTTTCCGTAGTCACCTGGCCACTTTTGGGGTCACCCGCTAGCACTTGATTTAAATTCCTTTCTGCGGGACGTTTGAATGTAACCACCACGAAACCGCCATCAACAGTCCATGTAGGTGCTTCAACACCTCGTTTTTGGCAAGCCTCGATAATCCGTCTTACGCCCGATCCCCAGTTTTCTATATAGTCTGTACTATATAGCACATTGGCTATGAGAGGATTATAAGGATAGGAGTCGTGAGGATTCATGATGTTCTCAGGTGTGATCTGTGGTGGCAATACACCTGGGTTTGCAATCTCTATTCGGTCATCGTAGATGGCAATGCCAATGGTCAGATTATATCGCTCGTACTGCCGATGGCAGAGCGAATTCAAGACCGTTTCTCTCAATGCCTCTGCCGGTACTTCCAGATACTCGTCACGAATAAAACCTATTATCCGCCCGTGCATGTTCAGGTGCTTTCGGAAGAAGTTCATGGCCTCGTTGAGCAGTTGGAATATGTTGCCTTCCACCCGCTGGTTGTCTATGAACTCATTCTTGTCCGTTCCCCTGAAGCGAGCCAAGCGCATCGTAAACTGCGTGTACATCCCTGTGTCTTTGGTGAATAGGGCTGTGGCGGCATTCAGCGGTCTGTCGCCGTCGGTGAGTTTCCATTTACTCAGCACATTGGCTACGGGGTCTGTCAGGGCTTGTTCCGGCAGTCTGCCTTTCTCCACACCAAGCCGCACGACACCGCGAATCAGCCTCTCGTCCAAAGAACTGATGCTTGTGAATTCTGACGGTTGGCGCTCCCATGCAAACAAGTCTGGTTTGCTGCGCCGTAGTCGCTCATCATACATGTCGCGAGGCATCTCCTTGGTGGTACTCTCCACTTTGTAGTATGGACAACCATGATAGGTATAAGGCACCATTCCCCAAGACCATCCGTCAAAGTGCATTGCTATCACCTTATCATCGGGACGATCAGGCATATCGATATACTCCACCCTTACATCTACTTGTGGTTCCAAAAGGCTCAGAGCCTGGGCTATTTCTCGCTGGGTGTCGTCAGTGACACGCTGCCCCAGAATCTTCAATGACTTTGGAGCTATACCGATGATTAGCCAGCCACCCTCAGTGTTCAGAAACGCACAAGCCGAGTGCATGCCATCTTTCAGTTCGCCTGTTGTTTTCTTCACCTCCAACTGGCGATGCTCATCGTTCTGAATCAGTTCTTTCAGTTCTTCTATTGTTAGAGACATATATTTATAACGTCTTTTGTTTCTAATCTCCTTTTTGTCCGTTAAATATCTTTTCGAAATGCGCCCAAGCTGTGCGGTAGTCGGCGATGCGGTCGCAGCGGTTATAGGGGGCGATGAAGGTTTGTTTCTCACCTCTGCGAGTCTTTATCAGCCACTTACAAAGTATTGGCAGGGCTGACAATCTCAATGTTCGTGTCAATGCTCGTGTCAAAAATGAAATGATGGTTTTTGACGAGTTCACTGATACCTGTGACGTGCAACAAGTAAACACCGTTGAAATCTTTCTCAATGTTAGTGATGAGGAAATCCTCACCACGAACGGTTATTCTTTGTCCGGCTGCGTAGTTTGTCATGATATGTGGGAGCTGACGGTTAGGTTCATTCATTACTTTTAGAGTAGCGACAGAGTTTTAAGATATGCAAAGATAGTAAGATTTTCTGAAATCAATGAATATCAATGAAAGTTTTTCATTTTTATCTCTCTCTATAATCTACAATCTATCATCTATTCGGTGAAGAACCGGCGGATGGGGGCCATGAAGGGGGTGAGGCTGGTCTGGAAGCCTGAGGAGTTGAGCAGGGTGTAGCTGACGCAGAGCCGGCGCTTGGCACGCGAGAGGGCCACATAGAATTTGCGGGCATCCTCGTCGTACGCCATACGCGCCTGCGCCACCTCGGCGTTGCTGTGGCGGTAGGGGGCCTCGAGCACCCGGTTGACCGAGAAGAAAGGATAAGTGCCGTCGTTGGCCTCGAGGATGATGACATTGTCGAACTCGAGCCCTTTGCCTTTGTGCACGGTCATGATGAATACGCGGTCGGATATCAGCCCTTCGGAATTGACCAGGTCGCCCTCGTTGATGCTGGCGGTCATGTCGTTGGCATGGCGGTAGATCTGCTCTTGCAGGGTAACGGGCTGCTGCGGGTCGGGCGCCCACTCCACCCTGACGAACTGCAAGAACACGTCGAACTTCGGTCGCAGGTCGTTGATGAGCCGTTTGGCCACCATCTCGTCGTGCAGCGCTTGCAGTTCGTCGGCCAGACTGTGCTGCGGTTGCGGAGGCTGGTCAAGCAACAGGCGCATGCGCTCGAAGAAAGGGGCGAGGAGCATGAGGCGCTTGGTAATGCCCTGTATCATGGGATGAGCGGTGAACGCCACCTGCTGGTCGATGACGGGCAGTGCCTTCTGATAGCAATAATCTACGAGCGCCTTCGTGGCCGCGATGTCCTCGTCGGCCAAGTGCGAGTTTTTGCCCTCGAGGTGCAGTTCGCTGAGCAGGAACACGAGCTTGTACCTCTTGAGGTCGGGACAGACGCACTTGATGAGCCGCAGCGAGTCGTATGTGCTAAGCGTTACCTGCCGGTGCAGGGTGCGCTGCACGTTGTGCTGCAGGATGCGGTAGTCGTAGTTGACGTTATGCCCCAGGACAGGACAGTCGCCGATATAGTCGAGGAACTGCTGCAGTCCCTCTTCGCGCGACAGGTGCGGGTTGTCGGCGTATGCCTGAATGAGCGGGTTGGGGATGTCGCCGAGCCGCTCGGGGATGGGCTTGTCGGTATGCAGGAAGACCACAAAGTCAGAGCCTTCGACACGCTGTCCCCGTCGCACCTTGAAGGCCGCTATCTGCACGATGTCGTCGTCGAACACATTGAGGCCGGTGGTCTCGGTGTCGAAGAAGACGAACTCGCGGCTCATGTAGTCGTGGCAGAAGCGGGCGATGTATGACTGCGTATGCAAGAGGTCGGCGGGAGTCATCATCAGCTGTTTGAGCTTGGCCATGAACGCGCGTGCGCGCTCGGCAGTGGGCACGGCTCCGATGCCGTGCACGATGCGTGCCCACGCCATGGCATTGAACTCATTGGCGAGCACGGCGAAGCAAGACGAGAGCGTCTTGTACGACTTCGACTTAAACATATCCACACCCGAGATTTTGAAGTGTCCTATCTGTTGTGCCTGCAGTTGGTCGCTGATGCGGTCGGCCGCCTGGTTGGTAGGCACGAGTATGGCCAGCCGCTCGCCCTCGAACCCCATGTAGTAGCGTATCATCTTGATGAGCCGTTTCTCCTCTTCCTCGACCGACGGGTTGCCCGTGAGGATGAGGTCGTACTTGTCGTGGTCCGTCTGTCGGCTGGCCTGCGGCAGCAGGGCGGCATCCACGTGGAGCTGCTTTTCGGCAAAGGTGTTATACACATCGAGCAGATACGAAGGCGAACGGTAGTTGGTGCCGAGCGTGAGGATATGGCCAGCACACCGCTCTCGCAGCCGCTGCAGTTGTCCGAGTTTGGCACCGAGGAAAGAGAAGATCGCCTGTTGCTCATCGCCGAGATACATGACGGTGTGCGGCTGCGACGTATCGGTCAGCCGGTCGATGATGGCCATCTGCAGGGCATTGAGGTCCTGCACCTCATCTACCTGTATCCACGGATAGCGCTTATAAGCAAGCGTGTCGTCGTGTAAGAGCGCGTCGTAGGCAATGAGCAGGATGTCGGAGAAGCTGATGAGGTTGCGCTCGCGCTTGTATTGCCGGTAGAGCAGCGTGTAGCGTATCAACTTGTGCAGGTTATCCACTTGTTGCGGGTCGTAGTTGGCGAACTGCACGATGCGGTAATGGCTCTCGAACTCAGGCGGCAGGTATAGTGCATCGACGGGGTGCCGGAGGTCGCGCTGAGTGATATAGGCATCGAGGTCATCCACGAATTTGACGGCATTCTTGTCAGGCAGTTCTCGCGCATTGAGGAAGCATTTCGCATCGAAGCTGAGCAAGATGTCGGTCAAGTCTTCCTCGTCGATAATCGAGGTGTTCTCGGGCACCAGGGCATGGTTGAAGATGAAGTTGGAACAGAACCGGTGCACATTGCCCACGAACACCTGCGAGGCCTCCTCGCCCACCCGCTCGCGTATGCGTTCGCGCATGCCCCGCGAGGCGCGGTTGGTGAAGGTGAGGCAGAGCATATCATCGAAGCTGATGCCCTGTTCACGTGCCCGTGCGATACGTTCGGAGAGGATATCGGTCTTGCCGCAGCCCGGCGGTGCCAGCACGAGGTACTGTCCGTCGCGGGCATTGATGGCACGTAGTTGTTCGTCGTCGTACTTCATGCGAGAATCCGGACGAAGGTATCAGGCAACAACACGTTTTCCACATCGAGCGCGGCTTTGAACAGCGGCGCTATTTCCTCTTCCCGGAATCCGGCGATGCCGCATCCGATGCGCGTGACGAGGAAAGTATATTCGGGGTGCTGCCGGGCAAAGGCGATGAACTCATCTACGTAGGGCCGGATGGTCTCTACCCCACCCTGCATGGTTGGGATGGCATACGACTGCCCTTGGAGTCCGACGCCCTGTCCCCAGATGGCGCCGAAATACATGTTTGCGATGCGGGCGGCACCGCCAGCGTGGGCACCGGCGAGGTTGCTGCCGAAGACAAATATCTCGTTAGGTTTGAGTTGTGAAATACGATTGGGAGCAAAAGGTCTGTTGTACATGGTTTTTTAAGGTGTTTTGTTGGAGTATTGATAAAAGCCTGAGCTAAAGGAATCCTTTTTGCTTCAGCTCTTGGTATTTGACAGAATTGTTTTGCATATTTGGCAAAGTTATGCAAAAAAAATGGAACGGAGAAATTATCATGCGTAAAAATCACATTTTTTTGACAGAAGAACAGTTTTTTTGACAGAAGAACTGGATTTTTTTGACAGAAAGACAGAAGGACATGTATTTTTGACAGAAGGACAGATATTATTGACAGAAGAACAGAAGGACATGTTTTTTGACAGAAGGACACATCTATTTGATGAGGGGAGAACACGTCGTAGATGAGTGTTTTCTGCACCGAGAACTCCTATGCCAGAGCATCGTAACATTCCGTAGGGAGGCATAGTTGGGGGAGGCATGGTAAAATTTTACGACTTGAGCGGTGGCAATTCAGAATTATTGGTTATCTTTGCACCTGCTAACAAAATTCAACTATGACGAGAGGGCAAAAGATACGACTTGACGTGCATACACACACGGTGGCATCGGGCCATGCCTACAGTTCGCTGCAAGAGATGGCGCACGCTGCCGCCGACATGGGTCTGGAACTGCTGGGCGTGACCGAACATGGGCCGAGCATACCAGGCACCTGCCCGAAGCTCTACTTCAAAAATATGTTCGTGGTGCCGCGCCAGATGTACGGCATCCGTCTGCTGATGGGCTGCGAGGTGAACATCTTAGACACCGACGGCACACTGGATTTGAACGAAGAGTATCTGAACCGCCTGGACCTCGGCATCGCCGGCATCCATGCCGTGTGCTGGCACGGGGGGACGAAAGAAGAGAATACCGAGGCCGTGATACGGGTGATGCAGCACCCCAAGATACACATCATCAGTCACCCTGGCGACGGGTCGGCCGAACTCGACTTCGAGCGGCTGGTGCTGGCCTCGCGCGACACCCACACGCTGCTCGAGGTGAACAACCACTCGCTGGCCCCACAACGCCATAAGGCCGTGGCACGCGACAACAACCTTGAGATACTGCGTCTGTGCAAACAGCACGATGTACCTCTGATACTGGGCAGCGACGCTCATGTGTCATTTCAGATAGCCGACTATGAGCGGCTGTGGCCACTGATAGACGAGACTGCTTTCCCCGACGAACTGATTATGAACTACAGTACCGAAAAGTTTCTGGAGTATATATTATGAACATCAAATTTAAGATGCCCAAGATAGGGCGCAACCTATCAAAGAAAGGACTGCTGAAAGAGCTGCTGCTGACGGTAGTGGCCACCACCATCTCTATCATCCTGACCTTCGGCACGGCCCATATCATCGAACAGCGACAGAAGAAAGCCGCCGGCCGGCAGACCGCCATGATGGTGATACACGACATCGACAACAACATACAGCAACTCTATGACATCGTAGAGTCGGAGAAGAAGAGTTCGGAACTGGCACAATACGTCATCAGCCACCTCGACGACCTGAACCAGGTGCCGGCAGACACGTTGGCGATGGTATATAACTATCTGGCCTACACAGAGGAATTCGTCTTCGACGATTCGAAAGAGAAGATTTTCCATAGCAGTCCGGAGTCGTGGCGTAATATAGACAACCCACAATTCATCGACCTTGTACAGCAGTTCTACTACGAGCGAAGCAAGGTGCAGGCACATCTGAACAGCAGCAATTTTTTTAAGGAGCCCATCACACCCGAAGAGCAGTATGAACAGACCATCAACACACCCGGATTTTTCATCAGCGAAAACTTGCCAGCCATCCTCGGTCAGGTGCTCAACGACAAAAAGGTGCAACTGTTTCTGTACTACTCGCCCGTGCGGCAGAACCAATACAGCGAACAGGCCCGTGTGTGGAAGCGCGTGAGCGACCAACTGAAATTCATCCTCGGCATCACCGATGAGGAACTGAGCGAATACGTGGAAAACCAGAAACGGTCGGGACGCCGCATCAAGGAACGTGAGCTGATAGGCAAATGGACCGAGACCAGTGCCGACCAGGAGCATGTGGAGACGATCGAGTTTCGCCGTAACCACACCTTCTCGCATGTGGGCATCCACAACATCCCCTCGGCAGTCTATACCGGACACATGACCATACATGAGACCCTGCTCGGTACATGGGAACTGGACGGCGACTCGCTCATACGCGTGTATCAGCCAGGCAGTGACATCGAGCTTGACAAATCGCAGATTAAATACAGCGAAGAGATGAAAGACACCGTCAGTCGTCTGGTCAAACAAATGGAGGACCAAGTGACAGACCGGCAAGAAGCGGAGAAGAAGGCCACCACGTCGGCCATCGGCAGAATAGCCAGCACCATCTACATCGACCCGTCGGACAGCAAGATAGAACTCAAAAAAGACTACACCGACGAACAGGGACGCACCGAGAGCGTATCCATCTATATGGTGAGAGGGGAGAAATAGAGGTGAGAGGTAAGAGGTAAGAGAATAGTTTAGGGGCAAGGGCTTTCTGAGGGGCAAGGGGCTTTCTGAGGGGCAGGGGGCTTTCTGAGGGGCAGGGGGCAAGGGGCAAGGGGCAGGAGAATAGTGCTCCAATCACGATAACTAATGTCCAAACTCCCAAACTCCTAAACTCACAAACTCCCAAACTCACAAACTCCCAAACTCCCAAACTCCCAAACTCCCAAACTCCCAACATTCTACATTCAACTTTAAACATTCAACTTTAAACTTAAAAAACCATACTGACAGAAACATGAAAAGAAAACTACTGACACTGGGGCTGTGCCTGACCGTGATGACGGCGGCAGCCCAGAAACCCGCCATCCCACGCGACGCGGAGATCGAGGCGAAGATTGAGAAGACACTCTCGAAGATGACCCTCGACGACAAGGTAGGCCAAATGCTGGAACTGAACCTCGACGTGATGGGCAAGATGACCATGGACAACGTAAAAGTGGACCGTGACAAGGTGCGCCAGGTGATGCAACAATTCGGCGCGTCGCCCGAAGAGATGAACAAAATGATGCAAATGACCGACGCCGAGATTCTCGACAAGATGGGCAACTACCCCGTTGACATCTACGACGGAGCCACCCGACGGGTATGGAAGCTCAACGAGACGATGCTCGACACCCTGATATCCAAATACAAGGTGGGATCGATACTCAACGCCCCCGGCACGCGCGCCGCCACCGTGGCCGACTGGCAGCAGTGGATACAGCTGATACAGAAAAAGTCGATGAAATATATCGGCATACCCGATATCTACGGACTGGACCACAACCACGGTGTGACCTACACACAGGGTGGCACGCTCTTCCCCCAGCCCATCAACATCGCAGCGTCGTTCAACACCGAACTGGCGCGCTCGGGTGCCGAGGTGACAGCCTACGAGAGCCGCGCCGGCAACTGCCCGTGGGTGTATAACCCTGTGATCGACCTGGGCCGCGACCCGCGGTGGTCGCGCATCTGGGAGAGCTTCGGCGAAGACCCGATCGTCAACGCGCGTATGGTGGAGGCCGAGATCAGAGGCTACCAAGGCGACGACCCCAACCACCTGGGACCGTGGAACGTGGCCACCAGCGTGAAGCATTACATGGCCTACGGCGCCCCCTTCACCGGCAAGGACCGCACACCGGCCTACCTGTCGCCGCAGATGCTGCGCGAGAAATATTTCGAGCCCTTCAAGTGTGCCGCCCAGGCCGGCGCGCTGACCATGATGGTCAACTCTGCCAGCATCAACGGTGTGCCCGTGCATGCCAGCTATGAGTATCTGACCAAATGGCTGAAGGAAGACCTGCAGTGGGACGGTATGCTGGTGACCGATTGGGCCGACATCAACAACCTCTACACCCGTGAGAAGGTAGCCAAGGACAAGAAAGACGCCATCCGCATCGCCATCAACGCCGGCATCGACATGTCGATGGACCCCTACAGCGTTGATTTCTGCATCCTGCTGAAAGAACTGGTCAACGAGGGCAAGGTGCCCATGAGCCGCATCGACGATGCCGTGCGCCGCATCCTGCGCGTGAAATACCGTTTAGGATTGTTTGACCAGCCCAACACCGGCGGCAAGGGATATGAGAAATTCGGTTCGAAGGAGTTTGCCGACCGTGCGCTGCGCGCCGCCGAAGAGGCCGAGGTGCTACTCAAGAATGAAGACGGCATCCTGCCGCTGGCCAAGGGAAAGAAGATACTGCTCACCGGACCCAATGCCAACCAGATGCGCTGCCTGAACGGCGGATGGAGCTACACATGGCAGGGGTCGAAGGCCGAAGACCTGGCAGTGTCCTACAACACCATCTACGAGGCCCTCTGCAACCAATATGGCAAGGAGAACATCATCCTGGAGCAAGGCGTGACCTATAATGAAGACGGAGCCTACTACGACGAGAACGAACCACAAATCAGCAAAGCCGTGAATGCCGCCGCAGGGGCTGACGTCATCATCGCCTGCATCGGCGAGAACAGTTACTGTGAGACGCCCGGCAACCTGACCGACCTGTGGCTGTCGCAGAACCAGCGCGACTTGGTGAAAGCACTGGCCAAGACCGGTAAGCCCATCATCCTGGTGCTCAACGA
The DNA here is from genome assembly GCA_947165505.1 of uncultured Prevotellaceae bacterium. Taxonomy (GTDB): domain Bacteria; phylum Bacteroidota; class Bacteroidia; order Bacteroidales; family Bacteroidaceae; genus Prevotella. Next base: position 18,847 of record CAMVAT010000052.1, read on the forward strand.
GGGCCGTCCGCGCCTGATAGCCGATATCGAACCGCTGGCCAAGGCCGTGGTGCACGTGATGCTGCCCGGCAACTATGGAGCCGACGCCCTGGCACGCCTCATGGCAGGCGAGGTCAACTTCTCGGCCAAGCTGCCTTACACCTATCCGCGCGAGATCAACTCGCTGGCCAACTACGACTATAAAGTGAGTGAAGAGGTGGGCACCATGGCCGGCGCCTACAACTACGACGCCAAGGTGTCACTGCAGTGGCCCTTCGGCTACGGACTGAGCTACACCACCTTCGCCTACAGCAACCTGCGCACCGACCGCACACAGTTTACCGCCGACGACGTGGTCACCGTGAGCGTGGATGTGACCAACACCGGCAGTCGCGCCGGCAAGGAAGCCGTGCTGCTCTACACGAGCGACCAGGTGGCCTCGATCGTGCCCGACAACCGCCGTCTGCGTCAGTTCACCAAGATTGAGCTGCAGCCCGGCGAGACTAAGACCGTGACCTTCCAGTTGAAAGGCAAAGAGATGGCCTTCGTAGGCGCCGACGGCCGTTGGACTTTAGAGGAAGGCGACTTCACGCTGAAGGCCGGCAACCAGACGTGCGACATCACCTGCACCCAGACCAAGGTGTGGGACGAGCCGAACATTTAAGTGATAAAGACAACGGATTTCACGGATTATACGGATTTCTGTTATTGATTAAACGTAAAAACAACGGATTTCACGGATTATACGGATTGAGTCCACTTTAAAATGGTTATTGCTTTGAGATAACTTTTTAAAGTGGACTCAATTATACGGATTATTATGTGAACCCCACTAAAAAAAGTGCAGATGGCTTTGAACGCGCTTGTGATGTCTCGTGAATGGCAAGTAGGGAATAGACTTTTGTGGACAGGTCTATTGGAAGATGGAATAGTCGGTGAGCGACATCAGTTCGGATATAGTCAAGTCTTGTTTCTGGGTCATATAATCCTCAATCATTTTCACATAATCACTGTGAAAATGATTTTTTTCTATCGCCTTGTTGACCACCCAGTGTATCTTACCCACGTGCAAGTCTCTGTCGATTTGCGGACGCGCATCAAAATTAGAGAGGTGGTGCTTGCTAAGCAAATAAAAACAGAGTGCGTCGGGAATGATATCATCGCGTGTCATCGTGAGCCGCTGTTCGTCGGAATAGAATTTCTTGTAAAGCGGATAGTCGGAACCCAGATACTTGTCAAGCGAGATAGCCACGATGCCGTCGCCGACGATGATGCTCTGGTCTAAAGCGCAGATCTGGGCATAGATGACGGGTATCTGCAAATCGGGCAGCCATGAGCGCAGGTTGGCAAAAGCCTTGGAGAAACCGGCGTTGAGGTCATCGACCGAGGCATATTGCTCTTCGGCGTCGCGGATGATGGACTGCAATGTGGAATCACGATAAAAGAGCAGCAATTTAGAGTTGATGTCCTGCTCATCCACCCTGCCCAGTTTGAGCACATCCTCGATGAGCATGCGTGTCTCTACGGGATAGTCGGTACTCATCTGCTGCAAGGAAGAGAAGTCGCCCGTGGTCAGATATCGGCTTTCGATACGGTCATAGCGCTGTATCTCGACCAAAGAGCCCGAGTCGTCATCGCCATCTCCTAATTTGAAATTACAAGAGAGGCAAATGAAAAGCGATATGACCATCAACCATGAGTGCCTCATACATTCATCGTATTTGACGTGCAAAATTACAAAAAAATCTTGTCAATAACAAATTTTTTGCAAAAAAAATTTAATATTACCGTCAAAAAGTAAAAAATCATTTCCTTTTATTAATTTTTTTTAGCAGAAGGGCCATAATTGAGGATTTCTTTGTAAGTTTGTGGCAAAACTGCAAAAACCCACTATTATGAGTCAAAAAAATATCCTCTTAGCCCTTGTCATCAGCTTAGGCACCCCTGTCTGGGCGCAGAAAGAACAAGTGACAGTGAAGAACCCCCAGTCTGTGGCGGTGAGCCACTATCCCATCGTCGTGAAACTGGCCGACAAGACGGTCAAGTCGGCCACGGTAAAAGACGGGAACACTACCCTCGCCTATCAGTTAGACGACCTGGATGGCGACGGAGCATATGACGAGTTGTTTTTCCAATCCGACTTCAAGTCGAAGGAAAAGAAGACCTTTGACATCACTTACAGCACGCAGCCTTCAGACGGCACGTTTGACCCACAAGTGTATATCGAACTGATGCTGACCAACAAGAAGGTGAAAGAGTCGAACAAACAAGACCTATACATCTCGCAACTGACCGTTGACCACGGCGTGAACCCCTATTGGATGCTTCACCACCACGGCACCGCGTTTGAGAACAAGCTGGTAGCCTATCGCATCTATTTCGACCATCGCCAGACGGTGGATATCTACGGAAAGTATCATCAGGGACTGGAATTGAAAGAGACCCAGTTCTACCCCGACGACACCCAGAAGGCAACGGGCTATGGCGATGACGTGCTATGGGTGGGCTCCACCCTGGGTCTGGGCACCCTGCGCGGTTGGGACGGCACCCAGCCCGTGATGCTTGAAGACGTGCAGCACCGCACACAGCGCATCGTGGCCCGCGGTCCGTTGCGCACCATCGTAGAGGTGAAGGACGAGGGCTGGGTGGCAGCCCCCGGACTGCAGCCCGTGGATATGACCCAAACCTACACCTTGGCAGCGGGTCGTCGCGAGTGCCGTGTTGACGTGCGTTTCAACCGTCCCGTCAAAGACATCCCCCTGTGTACGGGCATCATCAATGTCAAGAACTCAGTAGAATATACCGACCACCGCGGCCTTCGCGGTTGTTGGGGCACCGACTGGCCCGTATCTGCCAAGGACTCCGTGGGGCATAAGCGCGAGACGGTAGGCCTGGGCATATACGTGCCGCGCGACTATATCGCATCGGAAGAACCCGCCAACAAGCACAATTACGCCTATGTGCTGTCGGTGCCGACAGACCATTTCACCTATTACATCACATTCGGCAGCGACGACGAGGATTTCGGCTATCACAGTGCCCAGTCGTGGTTCGACTACCTGAAGGCATGGAAGCGTGAGTTGGAGTGAGCCCGTCAGCGGGTTTGAATCGTCAGCTCGCCCATCAGATTTCTCTGCCGGTCGATGACCGAGAGCGTCATCGGCCCCGGCGTGCGGTCGGCCTGCACCACCACTACCAGTTGGCCGTTGAACAACCGCATGACAGGTTGAGTGAACGGCTGAGTAGAAGTGGCATCGCCATTACAGGCCGCCACGAAGTGCCCATTGCCTTTCACATGGAACGTCAACTGGTCGGCAGCGTATGGGATGAGCGTGCCCTGCGCGTCGGTGAGGCTGACCGTGACAAACGCCAGGTCGCTGCCATCGGCCTGAATAGTCGTCCTATCAGCCTCAAGCGCCAACCGTGCCGGTTTTTGCGCCGTCATCACCGTCTGTTCGCCAGCCTTCAGTCCTTGTCCGTCGTACACCACCACCCGCAGTTCTCCGGGTTCGTAGCGCACCTCATTCCAGCGCAAGCGATAGCGGTCGAGCCGCCCGCCGACGTTTTTATGCACACGCCCCTGGCTCACGCCGTTGACAAACAGTTCCGCCTCGGGATAATCAGTATAACAATACACCGGAGTCACCTCTCCCTCGCGCCCCGGCCACGTCCAGTGGGGCAGCAGATGAATCGTGTGCGCGTCGTTTCTCCATTTGCTGCGATAGAGGAAATAGCGGTCTTTTGGCAGTCCGGCCAGGTCGCAGATGCCGAAATAGCTGCTGCGCGAAGGCCAATACTCATCGTAGGGAGTGGGTTCGCCCAGATAGTCGAATCCCGTCCACACGAACTCTCCAATCACCCAATCTTTGTCGTCCTGCCATCGCCAGTCGTCGTCGGGCAGATTGCTCCACGAGCAATACTCCGTGTCGTACGAAGAGCACTGCCCGTCGGGATAGGTGGCGTGGTCGGATACCTCCACGGGGAAACGGTAAACCCCTCGGCTGCTGACCGTAGAAGCCGTCTCTGAGCCCAGCAGGAACCCTTGCGGCAGTTGCTTGATGTTGTTATCGTATTTATGCACCCGGTAGTTGAACCCCGGCACATCCATGACCTGTGCGAATCCCGACTTGAGAGCCTCTTCGGCCTTGTCCATACCTTGCGTGACAGGGCGCGAGGGGTCCAGCCCATGGCAGATGTCTTGCAGGTGGCGGGCTATCTCACGTCCCTCTTCGCTCCACTGCTCCGGTATCTCATTGCCGATGCTCCACATCACGATAGAAGGATGGTTGCGATGGTTGAGCACCAGGTTTTCGATATCGCGGTCGCTCCACTCTTTGAAGAACCGCGCATATCCGTTTTGGCACTTCGGATAAATCCACATGTCGAACGACTCGGCCATGACCATCATGCCCATCGAGTCGCAAATCTCCATCTGCCAGGTAGAGGGCATATTATGGGCCGTACGGATGGCGTCGCACCCCATCTCTTTCATGATACGTATCTGGCGGATGAGCGCCGCCTTGTTGACCGCGGCACCGAGCGGTCCCAAGTCATGGTGCAGGCATACGCCTTTGATTTTTCTGGTGACACCATTGAGTTGGAATCCACCCTCTTTAGACACCGACACGGTACGAATACCCACGCGGCGCGTCATCTTGTCGAGCACCCTCTTTTGCGCAGCGTTGTTAAATGCCGTCAAAGTGAGGTCGTACAGACTGGGCGACTCAGGCGACCATAGTTGCGGATGATCGACCACGATATCAGCATGATACTTCCCGCCCGCCACACGCTTCATCATCACCTGGCTGGGCGTGCCCTCGGAATTTTTGAGAGAGAGTTGCACTTGGTTGGCCTTCGTGTCATTGACCAGGATAGCATCTACGCTGAGTGTAGCCTGTGTGGCGTCGGCCTTCACCGTGCGCACGTACAGTCCCCAGTCGTCGAAATACTGCCGCTCCCCCCCGGTGCCGAGCACCGTGAGTTGCACAGGCCTATACAGTCCGCCACCGGGATACCACCGGCTGCTCTCCTCTACATTATTAAGCGTCACCTCGATGAGGTTGTCGCCCGGATGCACCCATTGTGAGATATCAATGCGGAAAGCGTTATATCCATAAGCCCAATAGCCCGCTTTCTGTCCGTTGACCCAAGCGGTGGGTTCACTCATCGCCCCGTCGAAGAGCAGTTGTACGGCCGTATATTGAGCGGGAATGCTGACCGTGGTCTTATAATACCCCTTGCCGATCCAAGGCAATGCCCCAGAGCGCCCCGACTTTTCGGTTTTCTCCGTTTCACCATTTTGTTCGATAGCCACATTCTGCAAGTCCCATTTCTTGTCAAAGGGTCCGCTGATGGCCCAATCGTGGGGCACCCGCACCTCGCTCCATGCCATGCTGTCGCGAGAGAAAAACCATTTTTCGAGTGGCACCGTGGTACGTTGTGCAAAAGCCACAGAGGTACAAAAGAGGCCAAAAGCCCATATCAGTTTTTTCATATTTTTATGATTTAGGTATTGATTTTCCTTTATGAAGAGATAGATTTTCCAAAATTTTGCACAAAGTTAGTGAAAATATCTATATAAGCGCCCTTTTTGTGATGAAAAAGGAGTAAAATAAAGATTTGTGTGGGAGCACAATAATTTTTTTTAAATTTTGCACAATTTTGTTTTGTGGTTCGGAAAAAAAATTTTACCTTTGCATCGTTATCCTGAAAACAATCTTTTTACCTTAAAAAAACTAATAC
>CAMVAT010000053.1 GCA_947165505.1 uncultured Prevotellaceae bacterium
GCACGGCAGTTTAGCAAACTGCTGGTTTCAGCCACTCACCCAAACTTCCTTTCCCGGTTGTGATACCGCAGCATTTTCTCTCAAATGCGGTGCAAAGGTACACGCATTTTTTTGTTCCACCAAATTTTTTCGCATTTATTTTTCTATAAAATGCAAAAATATTATTTTTTGCACCTGCATTCTCCTCGTTTTCGATTCCTTTTCTAAGGGCGGTGCGCACAAAAAAGCGCGGAGACAGAATATGGTTCTCTCTCCGCACTCTGATGATGGGTGGCTGTTAAGCTGCTGGTTCGGCTGACTTCTTCTTGGCAATTTCGCCCAGGAAACGACCTAAGCAGAGGATGACAAGACCTGTGATGATGTCATTGACGGCGACACCAAAACCATTCATGATGATGCTGCCTGCACGGCCTGATGAATCCAAACCGGTGAATATGCTGGTTATCAATATGATGGCTGCCGATGAGCAGTAGTACAACAGTCCGGCGCATTCGCCTGCCGACTGCAAGAAATGGCCGACGATAGAGAGGGTGGGGGCGTCTTGGCTGATCAGCTGCTTGATGGCATTGCGACGGTTAGTCCAATAGAACAGGCCGATGATGCCTGCGCCCAAAGCGATGATGATGTTCAGGATGGCTGCCACGGTAGATAGGCCGCGCTTGAATGCGCCGCCGTCAACGACTCCGATCAGATAGAGTATCGGTATGATGCAGCATACCACGCCGAGCACCATGTAAACGGTCGGCATCCATTTGCGATAGAGTCCGCCGTCGTCGAGTGCGCCGGCCACTTGATCCACGGGCTTGCTCAACATCTCGGTGGGGTCTTGCGACGGGGACTGCTGTCCCTGGCCGCCATGGTAGGGGCCAGTTCCTGGGCCTTGCTGATTGAATGGTTGCGTAGGCTGCGGTTGTTGTGGCTGTGCCCGCTGCGACTGGGCGAAGAATAGTGGCTGCAGTTCGGCTACCTGTGATGCAGCCACCCAGTTGGGCATACCCTGCGCCCATACCAAGGTGTCGGGGGTGATGTTCTGTGCACGCAAAGCCTCAAGCGAAAAAGGGCCTTGCTGCTGACCGTTGATGACGATGAAGTATTCCATAGTGGTTGGTGTTTTGAGGTTAATGTGATGTTTGTTGTTTTCTCCGTTTGCAAATATAATATATAAATGTGGAAAAAACAAATCTTTTTACATTTTTTTGTCATCCGCCTTACTTCCCGCCAAACAAAAAGCGGCCGTCGCCAGCGTACTCCTGCCGCACAAGGCCGAAGCGGATCAGGCGCGACAGCATGGCGATGACTTGGTAGCGACCCATGCCGCTCCGGCGCACTATCTGGTTCAAGGGCAGCATGCCGCCGTCGGATATCATCTTCAGAAAGGATGACTCTTCGTCGGTATAATGAAGCACCGCACCCTGACGTGACCGCTCGTCTTTCCACATGCGCAACTGCACGGGACTGGCAATGATATTCTCGTCGGCTATGCGGATAAAGGCGCGGTATTCGCCGTCGCCGATGCGCGCCGACACGGGCTTGTGCTGCGCCGGGGGCACCGTGGCTACCACCACTTGGCGCCCGGCTACGTGGTAGGTGTCGAAGTGGATTGACGACGGCGGACGACAATACTCGTAGGCCGCTGCGTGCATCATGTATATCTCTTCCTCAGAGCGCACGCCCGATACGGCACCGTCGTCGCGTATGCCGATGAGCAGCCGGCCGCCCTCGGTGTTGGCAAAGGCGCTCACCGAACGGGCCAGCTTCATCGCGTCGGTGATCTTGTACTTGAAGTCTTGCTGCTGGTGCTCTCCCTCGCTGATCAGACGCAGGATATATCGGCTGTCGTCGCTTATCATGGCTCTTGTGTTTCCTGCTGAATAATGATTGTGAATAGGTCGTGCAAATTTACAAAAAAATAGAATAATCGCTTGGAAGAATCATATATTTTTTGTAAATTTGCATGGATTTCTTTTTATCAACTTTTTAATTTTATTCGTTATTATGAATCCTACATTGGTTTTCTTAATCGGAGGCGCTATTGTCCTTCTGGTCATTTTCTTGCTCGTTTCTTATATCAAGGCTCCTCCCTCATACGCCTTTATTATCTCGGGCCTCAGCAAAGACCCGCGGGTGCTCATCGGCTCTGGTGGCTTCAGGGTGCCTTTCTTTGAAAGACTCGATAAGGTTTATCTCGGACAAATCACAGTTGACATCAAGACCGAGGAGAGCGTGCCCACCAACGACTTCATCAATGTGGATGTGGATGCCGTGGCTAAAATCAGGGTCATGCCCAGCGCCGAGGGCACAAGGCTTGCCGCCAAAAACTTCCTCAATATGTCGCCCGACCAGATTGCCGTGCAACTGCAAGATTCCTTGCAGGGTAACATGCGTGAAATTATCGGCACGCTCGACCTGCGCTCGCTCAATACTGACCGCGACGGATTCTCTGACCAGGTGATGCAGAAAGCACAGCCCGACATGGCGAAACTGGGTATTGAGATCATTTCGTGTAATATACAGAACGTGACCGACAAGGAGGGACTCATACACGACCTGGGTGCCGACAATACGGCAAAAATCAAAAAAGACGCGTCGATCAACCGCGCCATCGCTGAGAGGGACGTGAAAATACAAGTGGCACACGCCGACAAAGACGCTAACGACGCACGCGTGGACGCTGATACGGCCATCGCTGTAAAAAACAATACGCTCGCACTGAAAAAGGCGGCGCTCAAACAGCAGGCCGATACCGCTCAGGCCGACGCCGACGCGGCTTACGCCATCCAACAGCAAGAGCAGCAGAAGACGATCAACATTAAAACGGTGGAGGCGGAAATCGAAAAAACAAAGCGCGAGCAGATCCTCTCGAAAGAGCAAATCGAGATTCAGCAAAACAGACTCTCGGCCGAAATCGAGAAAAAAGCCGATGCCGACAAATACCGCGTGGAAATCAATGCCGCTGCCGACCTGGAGCAGCGGAAGCGCGTGGCTGAGGCTCAGAAATACGAGGCAGAGCAGAGGGCACTGGCGCAAAACGCCGAGTCTGACGCCGCACGTTACCGGTTAGAGCAGGAGGCGATGGGTATCAAAGCCAAAGGAGAGGCCGAAGCTTACGCAATACAAAAGAAAGGTGAGGCAGAGGCCTTGGCCATGGACAAAAAGGCCGAGGCATATAAAAAATATAACAATGCCGCTATCGCGCAGATGATGATCGAGATACTGCCGCAGATAGTCGAGAATGTGGCCAAGCCCATGAGCGCTATCAAGGATGTCAATATCTACAGCGCCGACGGATCGGGCATCAGCAGCATGAGCGGCAATATTCCCGTGGCTATCAAACAGGCCTTTGACGTGCTCAAATCGGCCACAGGCGTGGATATGGCAGACATCATGAGGTCGGGCTCTATCGAGGCGAAGACGACTCGAAACATCAACCTCAACGGTGAGGCCAGAGAGGTGATAGACGGACTCGCAGGCAAGGGACAAGACGAATAACACCCCTATACAAGCAGTGCCGTGAGCATAGGCACGGTGGCGATCGACAGGATGGTCGAGGTGAAGGTCACCTCGGTCATCATTGTCACGTCAATGCCTTGCTTCAGACAGAAGATGGTGCCGTAGGTGGCTACGGGCATCGAGATGAGGATGGTGTTGATGGCTACCGACAAGGGTTGGAAACCCACTGCCGTGAAGATGAGATGAACCAACAGCGGCAGCACGACCAGACGCAAGGCGGTGGTCAGATACACACTTATGTCGCCAGCCATCTTCCTTACAGGCAGACTGGCCATCGACGAACCGATGATCAACAGCGCTCCAGGTATCGTGATGTTGCCTAATAACGTGAGCGGATGACTCACCAGCGTGGGGATGTGGTCTATGCCCAGGGCCACGATGAGCATTGAGACATAGGCGGCCAGCATCGCCGGACAGTAGAGAATCTTGTAGTTGAAACGACTCTTCATGCGACCGCCGTGCAGCAGGGTGTTGCCCACGGTAAATACAAACAGGGTGTTGGGCACATTCAGTATGGCGGCGTAAAACACGGCCTCAGGGCCGAAGATGGAGGCGACTATCGGATAACCGATAAATCCCACATTGCCGAACATCATGGCAAAACCGAGAATCCCTTCGTCTGATTTCTTCTTCGTCACAATACGGGGAAGGTAGAAACCTGCCGCAGTCAGGATGATATAAGTCAGAAAACCGATGCCCAGCAGGGGCAGAATCATCTCGCGGTCGGGAAGACGATCGCCCATCACAGAGGAGAGAATGAGCGCAGGACAGGTGAAATCTACGATTAAACCTGATAGCTTCTTGTCAAAATCGCCGCCAATATACCCTAAACGGTGGGCAGCATAGCCTACGACCACTAATAGGGTCAGTGTGAGCATGATACCTATGTTATCCATTGTCTCTTTTTACCTGATTTCTCTTTTTCGGGGTGCAAAGGTAGGCGATAATCGGTGAATGTCAAAATGATTTCAGCGGTTTTTGTGATAATCGACCGCAAATACAATAAATGCGCGGTGTAGTCGTTATATTGATAATGAAACGAATGTGCTGTTTTTTCATGCTCATGGCGGCTCTGGCTTTGACTGTGGCATGTACTGACGATGATTCCTTTTCGACATCGCCCTCTCACTTGTTGTCTTTTTCTACTGACTCCGTCGCCTTGGATACGGTGTTCTCCGCCGTCCCTACCGCTACTAAAAGCTTTTGGGTATATAACAAATCGGGCAGCGGCATCAGATGCTCTAATATACGGCTCGAACAGGGCAACCAGACGGGATTCAGGGTCAATGTTGATGGCTCTTTCCTCGGGGCGGCATCCGGATTCCAAATCAATGACCTGGAAATAAGAGACAAAGACAGCGTCAGGGTGTTTGTCGAACTCACGTCGCCCCTGAACTATCAGGATCAGCCTACTCGCATCATGGACAACCTCGTCTTCACGCTCGAAAGCGGGGTGCAGCAAAAGGTCAACCTCAATGCCTTCACGTGGGATGCGGTGATGATGACCGATGTGGTCGTGAATGAGTCGATGACAATCGAAGGCGACAGGCCTATCATCATTTACGGGGGAATCACGGTGCAGGAGGGGGTCACGCTCAACATCAGCGCCGGCACCACGCTCTATTTCCATGCCGATGCCGGCATTGATGTATATGGGCGCCTCATGGTCAATGGCGATGTCGATCATAACGTGGTCTTGAGGGGCGACCGCATCGACCACATGTTTGACTATCTGCCTTACGACAATGTGAGCGGACAGTGGAAGGGCATTCACTTCTATCAACAGTCGTACGAGAATGTCATCAACTATGCTGATATCCACAGCGCCTCGGATGCTATCGTCTGCGATTCGGCGGCCGTTGACAAACTCAAACTGTCGTTGTATCATTCCGTCGTGCATAATTGCAAGGGGGCCGGGGTGCTGTCTAAACATGCTGTCATCGACATCCAAAACTGTCAGGTCACTAACACGCTCGGCGACTGCGTGGCCATTCATGGAGGGGTGGCGCAACTGATGCAATGCACCATCGCACAATTCTATCCCTTCGACGCTAACAGGGGGGTGGCACTCAGATTCAGCAACTATTACAAAGAACACCACTTCCCGCTTTACGATTTTAAATGCTATAATTCCATTGTCACCGGGTATGCCGACGATGTGATTATGGGCGAGTCGGTCGAAGAGGTGCCTTATACGTTCTTGTTCGACCACTGCCTGCTGCGCACTCCTCAAATCGAGGATGCGGAGCGTATCAAAGAGGTGGTCTGGGAGGAGCCTGAAGACACGATTCGCGGAGGCGTGAAGAATTTTGCCAATATAGATACTGACAACCTGAGGTATGACTTCAGGTTGGGTGCTAACTCTCTGGCTATCGGAGCTGCCGATCCATCGCATTTCATGGAATATGACCGCAATGGATTGAGAAGAGACGAGCAGCCGGATCTGGGGTGCTATGAATATGTGAATCCTTGATGTAAAACGATAAGAATATGATATGCCTATGAAAAATATTGACTTAAAAATCCAGTACCAGTTCTGTCAGCTTGACGAACTGGAGGAGAGCGAGAGAATGCTCGTTGAGACGGCGATCAAGGCCACCGACAATTCTTACGCTATTTATTCTCATTTCCATGTGGGGGCGGCTGTGCTGCTTGACGATGGTACGGTCGTCGTCGGGGCCAACCAAGAGAATGCGGCCTTTCCTTCGGGACTTTGCGCCGAGCGTACGGCCATCTTTGCCGCGCAGGCTCAATATCCCCAAAAGGCGGTGGTCATGCTGGCGATAGCGGCGAAAAACGAAAATGGATTGGTGGCGACGCCCGTGTCGCCATGCGGCGCTTGCCGGCAGTCTATCTTAGAGGTGGAGGAGCGATACCAACAGCCCATTCGTATCTTGCTTTATGGCACAGATGGCGTGTATGTCATCCACTCGATCAAAGACCTGATGCCTCTTTGCTTCCTGGATAGTGATATGCGCCAATAGCGCATCATTGCGGGGCGGCTTCGTCTGACTCTTTGGGGTGGTCGCCGACAGATGGTGCGCTGCCTTCTGGGGCGTCATCTGTAGTACTTTCTTGGGTATCTTCAGTGGTGCTTTCTTGGTCGTCTTCCGCGGGGGCAGTCATCGTGCGGCACCATTCCAGCCGCGACAGCACATCGGTCTTCCTCTGTTCAGGACATACACTCAGTGCCTGCTCGAAGTAGGGCAGGGCGGCGGCATAGTCTGCTAATTGCAGGTAGCTGTCGCCGGCACTATAATAATAGGTTAATCGCTCAATGGGCGAGAAGGCACCCAACTGGGGGATGGACTCGTCGAAATACTTGCACGACAGGTCGTAGAGACGCTCATGGTAGTAGCACATTCCCATATAGGCATGAAAACGGGGGTTCAACTGATACTGGCGGTCTAAGCGCTCGAAGATGACCAGCGCCTCATAGTATTTGCCGCTGCAATAATAATCCAAGGCCATGCCCAGACGCTCGCTGTCGCGCGGCTGGGCTTGCAGGTGGGCGCTCAGCAGCAGGCACCCCACCACAATCAAGCTCTTGACTTGATTCTTCATTCTCCTGTATAGAATTCTATCAGTCGGGTCAGCGAACGCTCGCAGACAGGACAGAACGTCGGGTTCTCATTGGTGCGCATCCGGCAGTCTGCACTCGGGCGATACACGCCCTTCATGCTGTAGCCGGCTCCTTCGTACAGTCCCACACGCGTGCTGTCTGCGGTCATCATGTCCTCCCATTTGCCGTGAAAGTCGGCCAGGGTGGTCAAGTTGGGCTCCCACGGCTCCACATCGTGGGGATACATCGGTATTACCTCTTCTTCGTATGCGTATTCATCGCCCAGACCTCCAAAGCTGTGGCCGAACTCATGCACCACCACGGGCAGGAAATACGGGTGGTGTGTCATCGACAGGTTGTATGAGTTGAGTATGCCGCCGCCACCGTATTGGTCGGTGTTCACTAATACGATGATATGCTCGTAGGGCGTGCCTGCCAGGCAGTCGTGCAGGTCTTTCAGGTGCAGGGTGGTCAGGTAACGGTCGGAGTAAAAGGTGTCGAAGTGGGAGTGCAGCACGGTGTTCTTCCAAATGCCCTGCGAGGGGATGGAGGTGCCGCTCTCGCGCGACACCGTCTTCACGGCGATGATGTCAAAACGGTCGCGAAGACGGCGAAAGGGCTCGTGGGCGAACAGGGCCTCAGTGGCTCTTTGGGCATCGTGCAGAAAGGTGTCCATCTCTCCCTCGGTATAGCCCTCGGCCACGTAGGCGATGTGGATGCTGCGCTCGGGGTCGCTCGCTCTTTGAATCACTTCGTATGGGGTGATGTCGTGGTCGCCGATGTGGCGGATGAGTATGTCTGTGGGCACCACGCGGTGGGTGTACTCTGCCATCGTCTCGCGGCGGTTGTCGTAGAGCACCACGCTCACATCGACCGTGTCTTTGGGCATCGGCACAAGAAACACGTTCTCGTAGGATTTGCGTATCTGGTGCGCTTCGTCATAGGTCAGCCATTCCTGAAACAGGGTGGAGAACGAATGACGGTATATCACGTCGTGGCTTTGATGGTCGCGTACCACCACCTGACCGTTGCCCGCCACTGGCACCTCGCTCAGATGGTGCCGCTTGCCCCACCAACGGGGCATACGGCTCAACTGGTCAACGGAGATTTCCTGATGCCCGGCATCGCCCGAGAAGATGTAGTCGATACGGAGCGTGGCATCTGTAAAGTAGGTGTCGAATGCCTGTCCATAGGCGCTCAGGTGGAGCATCAGTATGCTCAGCGTGGTATATATGATTCGTTTCATGGGGTAGGGGTCATTTCGTTATACAATGTGATGATATACGCTCGGTTCCAGTCTGCGGGGTGGTAGTCGTCGGCGTCATAGCGCAATAAATCCACATCGAGGCGCACGCGCCCTGCCTGGCGTTCTGCCCGGCTGTCGCCGCATTGTCGCTCCAGTGATTTGAGCGATGCTTGCAACTCTTTTACGGATAGTTGCGTGGTGCCTATGGCCAGACAGTTGAGAAAGCGTGGCGAAGTGATGCCGATGGCTTCGGTCCACATGTTACGACTGAACTCGACGGCGTCGAGCAGGTGCGTCAGGCCTTCGCGGGCATGGCGGATGTGGGGCTGGGGGTGGTGATTGCTCCCTAATGCGATGACGATGTTGTGCCTCATGCTGCAAAAGTAGTGCAAGCCGAAGACAAAACAAAATAAAAACGAAAGTTTTTATTTTTTTTGTTGAGGCGCAGCCTACTTTCTCCAAAAGTAGTGCAAGCCGAAGTCTGTTTGGTCGGATTTGCAATCCGACCACATGGAGTATAAGCATTTGTAATGCGAAAAGATTATTACTTTGCGAAATAAAACTTACCTGTCTGGTTATCCTTTTTTATTTGTCACCTAAATACCTCGAAACGTAGCGACCTTACTGCCTGATTACTTAAGTGAGTCTTGAGTTTGCGAAAGAAGAATAAAATATTTCGCTGTTTTATGTCGTGTCAGCAAAATTTTAGCTAATTTTGCATCTGTAATCAAAAATGGGAATGAAAAGGCTTTTCACAATCATCATCATATTCTCGACGGCGACGGCCATTTGGGCACAGTCGGCCAGATGGAATTCTGTTTACCAAGGATATATCGACCAGTATAAGGAACTGGCCATCGAGCAGATGCTGAAGTATCATATTCCGGCGAGCATCACTCTGGCGCAGGGACTGCTCGAGAGCGGGGCCGGCAGGAGTTCGCTGGCTGTCAGGGGCAATAACCATTTCGGAATTAAATGCCACGACTGGAGGGGGCGCACGATGTATAAGGACGACGACTACCAGAATGAGTGCTTCAGGGTTTATGACAATGCACGGCAGAGCTATGAAGACCATTCGCTCTTCCTCTCACGCCAACGCAGGTATGCACCGCTGTTCCAGTTGAGACTCACCGACTACAAAGGGTGGGCCAATGGATTGAAACGCTGCGGCTATGCCACCAGTCCTACCTATGCGTCGGCTCTCATCAGCATCATCGAACTATACAACCTGTCGCAGTACGACAGGGCTTCTTCATACGACCCCTATATCGCACAGAGGGCGGGAAAAGATCGACCCGCCAACCAGGGCGACCTGTTGCACCCCATCTACCGGAACAACGACAACTATTACGTCAAGGTCAGAAAGGGGGATACGTTTCAGAGCATCGGAAAAGAGGTGGGCGTGTCTGCGAAAAAACTGGCCGACTATAACGAGCGCGACCGCCATGCCCGCTTGCAAGAGGGCGACATCTTGTACCTAAAGAAAAAGAAGAAACATGCCAGCAAAGAGTTTAAGGGGCACATTCACGTGGTACAACCCGGAGAGAGTATGTATCTCATTTCGCAGAGGTATGGCATCAGACTCAAGTATCTGTACAAGATGAACGGCATGTCGCCCGATGATGTGCTGCACGTCAACGACCGACTCAGAGTCTATAAATAACTTTTGTTCCTTATTCATTGATTACAGACTACGCATTGCTATGAGACAATTATGTGAACGGATTCTTGCCGACGGAAAATGTTTTCCGGGAGGTATCTTAAAGGTGGACAGCTTTATCAACCATCAAATCGACCCCAATCTGATGAAAGCGATTGCGGTGGAGTTCGTAAGAAGATTCGCTGATGTCAATGCCAATAAGATATTGACAATCGAGGCGAGTGGCATCGCACCGGCTGTCATGCTCGGCGCTCTGCTCGACTTGCCTGTGGTTTATGTGAAAAAGAAAAAACCGTCAACGATGAAAAACATCCTGGCGGCCAAAGTGTTCTCTTTCACGAAGCAGAGGGAGTATGATGTTGTGGTGAGCAGTGATTTCCTCACGGCAAACGACAGGGTCTTGTTCATCGACGACTTCCTCGCATACGGTAATGCTGCCATGGGAATCATCGACCTAGTGCGTCAGGCGGGAGCACAGCTCGTCGGCATGGGCGTCATCATCGAAAAGGCATTTCAAAAGGGGAGGGAAGTCATTGAGCGGGAAGGCGTCAGGGTCGAAGCGCTCGCCATCGTTGAAAGCCTCGACGACGGAAAAATACAATTACGACAGACGCTCTGACATTTAGTCAGAGCGACTCGTCTTCAGGGCGCTCTATCTCGCGGGCTCGGAAAACCTTCTTGCGGCCTTGGCCCTTCGTTGAGAGCCAGCGCTGCTTGCGCTTCTCGTAGTCGTCGCGATGGCGCTCCAGATAATTATCTGCCATCCTATTCGTTGAATTTACTGTATATCACCGACAGTTCTATCGGGGTGCTGCCGCCCACCAAGCGGGTGCTGCTGAGCGACATGTCGTAGGTGATGCCGGTCAGCGTCCTCGTGGATGAGCCGTAATAACTCGTGGTAGTGCGGTATTGCGGCGTGATGGGCACCAACAGCACCTTGTTCCAGTTGGGATGCTCCGACACCCAGTTGGGATTGCCGGCCAATCCTGCTTTCTTGATTTGTGCCATGTGGCTGATCAGACCGCTGATGTTGCTGAACGTGTAGCCGTTGACGCTGCTCGAATAGGAGGAGAGGAATGTCTCTTTGTAGTCGGCCAACTGCTGGCTGTCGAAAAAGGCGGACAGGCTGTCTGACGCTACCATCAACAGATTCGTAGGGATGCCCAACGACCACTCACTGCTCACATCGTTGTTCAAACGGGTGAGCACCAACTTGGCGCTGTTGATGGTGTCATTGTCGTGACCGGCATAAATCTCGTCAACAGGCAGGGTCAGTTCGGTGTATATGCCCGACGGGGTCTTCAGATAGGTGCAACTGTTGTCGGCTATCATGTCGTCTATCAATGAATAGTCGTTTTGGATGTGGCACGTCTGCAACACTTCTTCCGAGCCGGTGATGTATGTCAATGACTGGGCAATGGTATCTGCCGAGTGGGTACGGTAGAAGATGTTGATGCGGGGAAATGCCACTTGCGCCAGCGAACCGATACCACCCGCATGGGTGAAATAAAAACCTGGCACCACATTCTTCATAAATGTGATGGTGTTTTTGAAGTATTCGGGATGCTCGTAGTAGGTGCGTAAGATATAGGTGCCGAAGTTAGAATATGTCACGCCGTTCTTGGCGGTGTAGGGGTCGTTCAACTTCACGCAGATGTTATCGCCATAGTCGTCGTCGGTACGGTTGTTGTCGGTGTAGTTGATCAATGTATAAGCGGCGTCCTTGCGAATACCGTCGGTGCGGACGTAACCCTCCGACACGGGGTCGAAGTCGGTATTGTAATGCTGGTCTTCCAGCATCGGATGGTCCATTTCATAGACGGTCAGTTTCATGGTGGCCAAAGAGTCGCCGTATATCGCGCTGTAAAACAGACGAATCTCGCACGAGTCGGCCATGACCATGCCCGCGTCATCGCGGCTCGCTATCTGCGATATGTCCTTCAACTGGAAGTTGTTCAGCAAGTGAAACTGCGACATGAAACCGCTCTTGATATAACTGTCGGTCTCGGGGTCTTTCACACACCCCAAGTAGCCTACATTGCTGCGCGACCATACCTCTCCGGCCGACACCGAGCGCGATGTTACCTGAAATACTTGATTCGATACGTTGAGTTTGTCCACACGGGTGGTCAACGACGACCCTAAATCTTCTGTGCTCTCATCGCAGGCAGAGAAGGTGAACATTGCCAATAAGGCATAAACAATAAGAAATCTTGACTTCATGAAAAAATTATTCTTGACCAAGATATTTTTGATAAAACTTTAAATAGGCATCCTGATAATCTTCGCTCCCCGGATAGTCCATCATGGGGATGTCGCGGCTCTTGGCGTACGACAGCAAGTCGCTGTTCACTTCAGGCGATGCCTCGATGACACCGTCGCTGTAGTCAATGGCTAATTTGCCCAACTCCAAGAAGTCAAAGTCTTCGCGGTAGTCTTTCAGCAGGTCGGCCGACACTTCGCGAAACTCCATGCAACGCTTGAAGTTGCTGCCTAAATGATATGACAAATCTTTCTCGAAAAGAGAGGTGATCACCTTGGTGTTGGTGAATGACGGCTCGTCGTGATAAGCGGTCTTGATATACATCGGCACAAAGGCGCTCATCCAACCCTGGCAATGTATCACGTCGGGCACCCAGCGCATCTTCATCACGGTCTGAAGAACGGCACGGGCGAAGAAAATGGCGCGCTCACCGTTTTCGGAGTCTTCGTCACCACGCTTGTCAGCTTCCATCGAGAAGAAGTAGTCGTCATTGTCGATGAAATATACCGACAGGCGGGATACGGGTATCGAAGCTACCTTGATGACCAGGGGGTGGTCGGTGTCATCGATGATCAGGTTCATTCCCGTCAGGCGTTGTACCTCGTGAAGCTGGCCGCGGCGCTCGTTGATGCACCCCCACTTGGGCATGAATGTGCGTATCTCATTTCCCTGCTCCTGCATCATCTGGGGCAGCTTGTTGCCCATAATGGCCATTGCACTCTCGGGTACATACGGAGAGATCTCCTGATTGATGAATAATATTTTCTTCGACATGATATTCTTGTTAGGGTTATTTTCGGGGAGATGTCAGACCAGCTCTGCCCTTATTTGGTGCAAAGTTACGATAAAATATTCAATTTTGTATGATATTTTTGCTTATTTTAGTGTTTTAAACCCTTTTTGGTCGATATTTTTAGCATAATTCTTTCTTATTTAAGAAAAATGTTGTTATTTTGCACGCAAAATAATAGATGATGAGAGTTTTCTATCAAATTGTTGAACTGCAAAACCAGCTGTTCGACGACAGAAAAAAGGGTAAGACCGTGGGGCTCGTACCTACGATGGGTGCCCTGCACGAGGGGCATGCCTCGCTCGTGAGAAAGTCAGTGGAGCAAAACGACATCACTGTAGTGTCGGTCTTTGTCAATCCCACTCAGTTTAATGACAAAAACGATCTGAAAAATTATCCCAGAACTCTTGAGGCCGATTGCCAGCTGCTTGAAAAGGTAGGGGCAGACTATGTCTTCGCACCGTCGGTCGAGGAGATGTATCCACAACCCGACAACAGACAGTTTGAATATCCTCCGGTGTCAACCGTCATGGAGGGGGCTCACCGTCCGGGGCACTTCAACGGGGTGTGCCAGGTGGTCAGCAGGCTGTTTTATATCGTCAGACCGCAACGGGCATACTTCGGAGAGAAAGACTGGCAGCAGATAGCTGTCGTGAAGTGCATGGTCAAAGCTCTCGGTATTCCTGTCAGCATCGTGGAGTGCCCCATCGTCAGAGATGAAGACGGGCTCGCTAAAAGCAGCAGAAATACGTTGCTCGCACCCGATGAGCGGCAGATAGCACCTGCCATTTATCGCGCCTTGAAAGAGAGTGTGGCTTATGCCGGCAGTCATACCGTACAGCAGACGCACGACTGGGTGGTGGCGCAGATCAATCAGGTCGAAGGGCTCGATGTGGAGTATTTCGCCATCGTTGACGGCAATACACTGCAAGATGTCGCGGCATGGGACGATTCTGACGAAGTGGTGGGCTGTATCACGGTCTATTGCGGGAAAACACCGATTAGGTTGATTGACCATATTAAATACAAAGAGCAATAAAATTATGATGATAGAAGTTTTAAAATCAAAGTTGCATTGTGTCGAAGTCACTGAGGCCAACTTGCGATATATGGGCAGCATCACCATCGATGAGGATTTGATGGATGCCGCCAATATGATCGCTGGCGAGAAAGTGGAGATTGTTAATAATAATAACGGGGAACGACTGGAGACTTATATTATTAAAGGTGAGCGCGGTTCGGGCTGTATCTGCCTGAATGGCGCGGCGGCCAGAAAATGCGAGGTGGGCGATACCATCATCATCATCTCATACGCATTGATGGATTTTGAAGAGGCACGCAAATTCAAACCTACGGTGGTCTTCCCCAAAAACAACAAGATTGAAAAATAATGGCGATGCCATATAAAAAAGATGCTGCGACGCTCTGAGCGCCGCAGCATCTTTTTTATTGGCATGATGTCGTTTATTCAATGACAACCAGCGGAGTGTCTTCCATGACACTGGCTCCTACCTGAACCAATACCGCGGTCACCTTGCCGCCCTTCTCGGCTTCCAGGTTGTTGGCCATCTTCATGGCTTCCAACACCACCACCACATCACCGGCTTTCACCTCGTCGCCTACGGCTACCTTGATGTCGGTCACAACACCGGGCAGGGGAGCCTTCAGCGCATTGTTGGCATTCACAGGGCCGGCAGCGGCGGGAGCCGACGGAGCCGACTCTTGCTGGGCCACAGGGCGTACCACTACCTTCTTCTTCTCGGGCTCGGCTTCAGGTTCCATTTCTACCTTGTACTCCTCGCCGTTGACACACACTGTGGCGATGTTCTCCACTATGTCACCTATGGCAACTTCATATTTGGTGCCATTGATCGTATATTTATATTCTTTCATGATTGATGCTTTGGATAAGTATTAAGGGTGAGAGGTCATCATCAGCGAATGACCGTTCCACTCGGTGTGGTGCGAACGGATAGTGATGATGCCTGGCTCCTTGTCGTGTACGTTGTTGCCTTGATACTCATGCAGGGCCATGGCTATGGCTGCATAAACTTCATTCGTTTTTGCCATAATCAATTAGATGATTTACATGGGGATGTTACCGTGTTTCTTGGCGGGCAGAGCATCACGCTTCGTCTGCAACTGGGCCAGAGCGCGGCAAATGCGGAAACGGGTGTTGCGAGGCTCTATCACATCGTCAATATAACCGTACTTGGCGGCCTGGTAGGGGTTGGCAAACAGGTTGCTGTACTCCTCCTCTTTCTCTGCGATGTATGCCTTGGCGTCTTCGCCGGCTTCTTTCTTCGCTTTGGCCTCTTTCGCATACAGCACGGCTACGGCACCCGAGGCGCCCATCACGGCGATCTCGGCGTTGGGCCATGCGTAGTTCAGGTCGGTGTGCAACTGCTTGCAGCCCATCACGATATGGCTGCCTCCGTAACTCTTGCGAAGGGTGATGGTCACTTTAGGCACGGTGGCTTCGCCGTAAGCGTACAGCAACTGGGCTCCGTGCAGAATCACGGCGTTGTACTCCTGGCCAGTGCCGGGCAGGAATCCGGGCACGTCCACCAAGCTCACGATAGGAATATTGAAGGCGTCGCAGAAACGTACGAAGCGGGCTCCCTTGCGGCTGGCGTTCACGTCGAGCACACCGGCATAGCACGAGGGCTGGTTGGCCACGATACCTACGCTCTGACCGTTGAAGCGGGCGAAACCCACAATGATGTTCTTGGCAAACTTAGGCTGCACCTCGAAGAACTCGCCGTTGTCGGTGATGGCCGAGATGACCTTGTACATGTCGTAGGCCTTGTTGGGGTCGTCGGGAAGAATCTCGTTCAGCGTGTCGTCCATGCGGTCGATGGGGTCGGTGCATTCCTTGCGAGGTGCCTCTTCCATGTTGTTAGAGGGGATATAGCTCAGCAGCGTCTTGATCATCTCCAGAGCCTCTTCTTCAGTGGCGGCGGTGAAATGGGTCACACCACTCTTCGTGGAGTGCACGCTGGCGCCTCCTAAGTGCTCCTGGTCGATATCCTCGCCAGTGACGGTCTTCACCACTTTCGGACCGGTCAGGAACATGTACGAGGTGTTCTCCATCATCAGCGTGAAGTCGGTCAGGGCGGGAGAGTAAACGGCACCACCGGCGCAAGGACCGAAGATACCAGAAATCTGAGGTATCACACCCGAGGCCAATATGTTGCGCTCAAAGATCTCGGCATAACCGCCCAGGGCGTTGATGCCTTCCTGAATACGTGCGCCACCCGAGTCGTTGATGCCGATGACGGGGGCTCCCATCTTCATACCCATGTCCATCACCTTGCAGATCTTCTCTGCCATCGTCTCCGACAGAGAACCGCCGTTGACGGTGAAGTCTTGGGCGAAGATATATACCAGACGGCCGTCGATGGTGCCGGAACCGGCCACCACACCGTCGCCCAGATATTGCTTCTTCTCCATACCGAAGTTGGTACAGCGATGGAGCTTAAACATGTCAAATTCTTCAAAACTGCCTTCATCAAGAAGCATGTCGATACGTTCGCGAGCGGTGTATTTGCCGCGGGCATGTTGTTTCTCGATGGCCTTCTCGCCACCACCCAGACGAGCTTGTTCGCGTTTTGCTATCAGCTCCTTGATCTTTTCTAATTGTTTGCTCATTATTGATTAAAAAATGTGATGATAATATCCTATTGTTAGTGCTCGCAAAGCTCGGTCAGTATGCCACAGGTCGATTTCGGATGCAAGAAGGCGATGTTCAGGTTCTCTGCACCCTTGCGAGGCGCCTTGTCTATCAGGCGGATGCCCTTGCTGTCGCATTCGGCCAGCGCATTGGCCACACCGTCTTCGATGCAGAATGCCACATGGTGAACACCTTTGTTGCCTTTGTCAAGCCACTTCTGTATCGTGCTCTCGGGCGACGTCGGCTCAAGAAGTTCTATCTTCACCTCACCGCATTTCAAAAAAGCGGTTTTCACTTTCTGGTCTTCTACCACCTCTACGGCGTAGCAATCCAAACCTAAGACTTCCTTGAAATAGGGCAGGGCCTCTTCGATGCTCTGCACGGCAATACCTAAATGCTCAATGTGTGAAATTTTCATAATGTAATTATTATTAGTTGATTAACAAGGTGCAAAGTTACTGATTTATATTGATATACACGGTAATTTCATGCAAATAATTGTTATTTTTTCTAAAACTCCAACTGAATACGGGCGTTAATCTGCCTGCCTGTCAGATAGTTGGGCACCGCATACTGCTGATTGCTCACATCCGTGATCCAATAATAGCTGTTCACGTTGTTGATGCCAAACAGGTTCAGACAGTCAACTCCTATCCAAATGTTTTTCAACCAAATGTTCTTTTCGCGCTTCTCGTTGTCTAAGGCGCGGAAACTCATGCCGATGTCGGCGCGCTTATAGGCGGGCGCACGGAAGGAGTTGTTTTCCAGACTCCTGTGTGGGGTGGAGAAGGGGAGACCGTCGGCATACACTAACTTGAGCGACATCTTCCAACGCGTCGTGCCGGGGAAGTAGTCGGTGAAAAACAGGTTGATGCCGTAGCGCTGGTCGGTGGGCAGGGGGATGCTCACGCCGTGAAGCTTCATGCGGGTGTTCATCACCGACAGGCTCAGCCACGAGTCGGTGCCGGGCACAAATTCGCCATAGAGCTTGAGGTCAAGGCCCATGGCATGGCCCGAGGCCTCGTTCAGGCCGTAGTACACCACTTTCACGTTGTTGACGCTGTAGGGCACCAGGTTGGAGAGGATCTTGTAATAGGCCTCAGCACTGAACTTAAACGAGCGCGATGCCATCTTGAAACGGTAGTCGAAGGCTCCGATGATGTGGATGGAGCGCTGACTCTTGATCTGACGGTTGAGCGTGGCGTAGGTGATGCCGTTGACGGTGCTGGTGTCGCGCAATTCCTTAAAAAACGGGGCCTGATAATACAATCCGGCGGCTACACGGAACGTGATGTCGTTGTTGAAGGCGGGCACGATGCTCAGCGATGCTCGCGGACTCACTATGCTCTCTTTGTTGTAGTTCCAATGCGAGAAGCGGATGCCGTAATTCAATGTGAAAAAGGCATGCTCGCCGGGACTGGAGAATTTGTAGGTGTCCTGCACGTAGGCTTCAAAACGGTTGGCTTTCAACTCGTTGCGGGCACTCAAGGTGTATATCATGTTCAGGTCCTTGCCCGTGTGGGGTACGGTGTAACCCGCCGAGTCGCGCATCTCATATTCCCGGCTGTTTTCCTTGATGTGCTCTATCTTGTACGACAGGCCCGCGCTGATTTGGTGCTTGCCGGCCTTGTGGTTCAATATCAACTTGATGTTCTCTACGTTGGCCTCCAGATAGTTGCGCGTGTGCTCCATATAGCTGCCTACGCCCAGATGCTCGCTCGTCTCGGTCTGCGTCAGCCAATACTGGCCCTGGATGTCGTAGCGCTCCTGCTCCTTGGTGTAAAAGGCGGAGCCGATGAGCGACAGCGAGGTGTTGTCGGTCAGATGGCGGGTGATATTGAGCGTGCCGAAGAAGGTGCGGAAGATATCTTTCTCATGACCGTCAAAATACACGCGGAACGATTTGACGTTCTCCATCGTGCCGAATTTCGTCTCCCGGTCTTCGGGGGTGAAGTTGTAATGGTTTTCACTGATGTTGCCGATGAAGTCTATCGTCCAGCGCTTGTTGGGGCGGTAACTCAGATAGGTCTGATAATCCAGGAAGTTGGGATTGTATTCGCCTTTCGTCTCCAACGTGCCCAGCAGGTAGCGGTTGGTCTTGTAGCGGATGCTGTTCAGCCAGGATAGTGTCTTGGTGCCAAAACCGACATAGGCGCCTGCGCCAAGCAGACTGGCGGTCAGATGGCCCTCTGCCACCGTTTTCTTGGTGCCTTTGGGCTCTAAACGCTTATAGGTGATGTCGAGTGCCGACGACATCTTGTCGCCGTATTTGGCTTCAAATCCACCGGTCGAGAAACTGATGCGCTCCACCATGTCGGGGTTGATAATCGAAAGACCCTCTTGCTGGCCGCTCCTCACCAAAAACGGGCGAAACACCTCTACCTGATTGATGTAGGCGCTGTTCTCGTCAAAACTGCCGCCGCGCACATTGTATTGCGACGACATCTCGTCGTGGCTGCTCACGCCTGCCTGCGACTGGATGAGCGATTCCACGGCATTGCCCGAAGCCGAGGGGCCGGTCTTCGCATCTGCGATCTTCAACTCCTGGTTCTGGCCCGTCTGGCGGCGCTCGCCCATCACGGTCACTTCGGCCATCTCTTCTTCCGACTCATACAATTGTATCTGTAGCGTCTGCTTGCCCTTCGGACGGTGCAGAACGCGGTATTTCGTCTTAAAGCCAATCATGGAGAAACGGATGGGCACGCTGTCTGCCGATTGGAGCGTCATCGTAAACTCACCCTTCAGGTCGGTGAAGGTCACTTTTCCCTGACTGGTGGCGGCCACGGTCACCAATTCAATGGGACTCATGTTCTGGTCCATCACCTTGCCATGCAGGGTGAATGACTGCGCCTGAACTTTCAGGGCCGACAGCGACGGAAGAAGCAGGAGGAATAAAATAATTCTTATTTTCATCAATAAAATAACGGATATTCGCCGCCTTTATTGTATGAGCGGCTCTTTTCACTCACGATAAAGCCAGTTCAATACTTTGTTCATCCACTTAAACGAGAAACGAAACCAACGGTAGGTGCTGGCGGGCTTGCCCTGGAAACGCAGGATGAACTCGCGCTGGGGGTTCTTCCGGAACGGGAGGCCTACGTTCATAAAATAGATATGATGGTAGCCGTGGCGGTACGAATAGTCCATGGCGTGCCACACGGTCATCAGGTTGGGATGCTGCATGGGGAACGATTTGCGCTTCGAGGCCAGATACCACAGATAGGCGTTGCCCTTCGTATATACTACCGCGCAACCGCCTATCACCCATTTCTTGTAGCGGGTGATGAAAATGCGGTTGCGGCCGTCTTTGTAGAATGATTCAAAAAACGATTCACGGGGGATGAAACGCTGGAACTTAAAGCGGTAGAAATTCTTCAGTATCTTGTAAAACTCAGACACGTCTTCTTTCGTCGTCGCTTCGCCTGTCGTCACTCCCGACTCATACGTGTTGGCGATGCGGTTGCGCAACTTCTCCGGCAGGCGCTCTTCGGGCGACTTGTCGTGAAGCGAGTTGTGTATCTGCATCCAACGCACAGGAAAATAGGAAAACTTGCGGAACGACTTGTAACCGAACATCTTCTTGGTGATGTTGCTGAATTCGATGTAAAGACACAGACGGCGGCGGAATTTCTTTGTGATGGCTTCCAACATCAGTTCAAACAAACGGGCTTTTTCCGTGTTGTCGTCGGTCTCATATTGGCCTTCACCATATACGCGGCCGGCAGAATATAAATAAGGTGGAATCCATGAGCCACGCCGGTTGATCATGGCCAGCAGGTGGGCTTCGATACGCCCCTCATCATCGGTCGCCACTACCATATAAGGGCTGCAGCCAGGGGTCTGTTCCAATATCTTGAACAGATCGGTGCTGTGGAAATAATCCCTGCAGTCCATCTCTGGTAGCTCCGAGCTCTTGGTGATGATGCGTACGTTAGACATGATAATCAGATTTTCGCTACAAAAATAATGATTTTTCTTGAAAAAATATCTCTTTTCATTTTTTTTGTGTATGTTTGCATGAAAAATTACTGATATGGACTATTCTTCGTTGATGTTGACCAGGAGAAGTTGCCGGCTATTCCGCAGTCAGACAATATCTCCAGAGGCGGTCGAGGCGATACTGAAGGCGGCGCTGCTGGCTCCTTCTTCATGTGACAGACATACTACGCGGTTCGTCGTCGTTGACGGCCCGGAACTGCTGATGCGTCTGGCCGACGCGAAAGAGAGCGGTTCGGCGTTCTTGCGGCAAGCTCCCCTGGCTGTCGTGCTGGCCGACAATCCGCTTGACAACGACTGCTGGGTCGAGGATGCGTCGATAGCCGCGTTCGCGATGCAATGCCAGGCGCACGACCTGGGCGTGGCGTCGTGCTGGGTGCAGATCAGAGAGCGATACCTGTCAGACGGCACCAAGTCGGAGGATGTGGTGAAGGGTATTGTCGGTCTGGAAGAGGCCGACCGCGTCTTGTGCGTCATCGCTTTCGGCCTGCCAGCCCGCGATGCCGCCCCCCACAATGAAGATACCTTGAAATGGGAAAATATCATCATCAGATAATCACATCTACTCAAACCTCAAATCTCAAAATGAAAATAACTTTGATTGGAGCCGGTAACTTAGCCACCCACTTGGGCAAAGCGCTCTTCGGTGCAGGGCACCACATCATACAGGTTTTTAGTCGCACTCACGAGTCGGCCGCGGCATTAGCTGCTCGCGTGAAGTCTGAACCGATATCCGATCTCTCACGCCTCTCGCCGGATGCCGACATCTACATCATCGCGGTCAAAGACAGTGTGCTCGCTCAGGTCATCCCCCAGGTCTGTGCGGTCAATCCCAACGCCGTCTTCGCTCATACGGCGGGCAGCATGCCCATCTCTTGTTTTGAGCGCTACGCCTCGCATTACGGGGTGTTCTATCCCATGCAGACGTTCTCAAAGGCCAGGGCGGTCGATTTCTCGGTCATTCCCTGCTTCTTGGAGGCCAGTGATTTAGACACGGCACAAGTGTTGAAAACACTGGCCGATTCTATCACCACGACCGTTTACTACCTTGATTCCGGCAAGCGGCGTTACCTGCACCTCGCTGCGGTCTTCGCATGCAATTTCACCAACCACTGTTATGCGCTGGCACAACAGGTGCTGCAGCAGAGCGACCTGCCCTTTGAGGTGTTGTTGCCGCTGATCGACGAGACGGCGGCGAAGGTGCACGATCTGACTCCCATCCAGGCGCAGACCGGTCCCGCCGTGCGCTACGACCGCAATGTGATGGAGGCGCAGACCCGGCTCATCGCCGATATGCCCCTCGCCCGCGAACTCTACGAGCGCCTCAGCCTCAGCATCCACACGCTCGCCACAGCTGACATGGGGTCGGGCTGTTGAAGGAAATATTTGCACAATAATTTAATATTCTTTCTATGATCAATTATGACCTGACAAAGATACGTGCCGTCATCTTCGATGTCGATGGTGTGCTCAGTTGCGAGACGGTGACGATGTTCCCCGACGGCGAACCCATGCGCACGGTCAACATTAAAGACGGATATGCCATTCAACTGGCACAGAAAGTGGGACTGCGCATCGTGATCATGACGGGCGGTAATACGCACGCCATCCATAAACGCTACGACCGCCTCGGGGTGGAAGATATTTACATGAAGTGCGCTGTGAAAATCAAAACCTACGACGCATTTTTGGAGAAATACGGACTCCATGACGACGAGGTGATATACATGGGCGACGACATCCCCGACTACGAGGTGATGCGCAGGGTGGGGTGCCCGTGCTGCCCGGCCGACGCCTGCCCAGACATCAAGGCGGTATCATGCTACATCAGCCATAAAAACGGCGGACAGGGGTGTGCCCGTGATGTCATCGAGCAGGTGCTCCGTGCCCAGGGCAAATGGCTCGCCGATGCCGAGGCCTTCGGATGGTAATCACAAACCTCAAATCTCAAACCTCAAACCTCAAATCACAAATCTCAAACCTCAAATCTCAAATCTCAAATCTTAATGCATTTAATTCTCGCTTCTAATTCACCACGCCGCAAACAACTGCTCGCCGGTCTGGATATCCCGTTCGAGGTGAAGGTCATGCCCGGCATAGAGGAAAATTATCCTGACGACCTGCCTGCTAATCAAGTGGCTGCTTTCCTCGCCAAGCAGAAGGCGGAACCCTATAAACAAGTAATCGACGACGACACGGTCGTGCTGACGGCCGACACGGTGGTCATTTCTGACAATCGCATATACGGAAAGCCTGCCGATGAGGCCGAGGCCGCACGGATGCTCGAGGCGCTGAGTGGTAAGACGCATCAGGTCACTACGGGCGTCTGCCTCACTTCGGCCCGGTGGCAACATGCTTTTGATGTCACTTCGGATGTCACCTTCAAATCTTTCACAGCCGAAGAGATACATTATTATATCTCGCACTATCACCCGCTCGACAAGGCAGGGGCATACGGCATACAGGAGTGGATAGGATACATCGGTGTCACGGCTCTGCATGGCAGTTATTTTAATGTGATGGGGCTGCCTGTGCAGCGCATTTATCAAGAATTAAAGTCGCTGCAATTGATAGAAAGGTAAAAATATTTTACCATTTAACGATATTTAATAAAAATAATCTCGCTATCATGTTGTAGATGAAAAAAATGTTGTATCTTTGCAACGCAATTGCGGGAGCAATCGCATACAAGTAATTTTAATCTATATTTATCATTTTTGCGTGGCATGCTCGGCTGTGAAGTTGAGCATGCTTTTTTATGTCATCACGTTAACTAAGAAATAACTTATCAACTATTCATGATGATAAGGTTCTCCCTTGATGATGGTGCAGGCGCGGTATAGCTGCTCGGTGAAGATGAGCCGCACCATCTGGTGCGAGAAGGTCATCTGCGAGAGCGATATCTTTTCTTGTGCCCGCTGATAGACGGCTTCCGAGAAACCGTAAGGGCCGCCTATCACAAACACCAGACGGCGCGCCGTCTGCTGCTTTTTCGACAGCCATGTGGCAAAATCTACGCTCCTGCGCTCGATGCCGTGCTCGTCTAACAGCACGACGGTGTCTGACGACTGCAGCTGCCGCAATATCAGTTCGCCTTCGCGCGTCTTCTGCTGCTCCTCGCTCAGATTCTTCGTGTTCTTCAGCTCGGGTATTACCGTAATAGAAAACGAAACGTAATGGTTGATACGTTCCGTATAATCTGTGATACAGGCCTGAATGTGCTTGCTCGTGGTCTTGCCCACCACTAATAATTCTATTTTCATGACTTTACCTGTTCCTTTGCCTGCGACGCTGAGGGCTGTTCACGCTTGATGGCGTAGATGCTCTTGCCATGATGCACCGGACAGAGGGGCTCGTCGGGGTCTATCGGCTCATACTCGTCCTTGCGCTTCGGGTTCATCGGAAACCATCCTTTTTGTACCCGCTTTTTTTGCGAGAACAGTTCGCCGATGCCCCATAGCAATGATGCGCCGGTCACACCCAGCAGCGATGACCATACCACATCGCCCACAAAAAAAGCACAGACCAAACAAGCCAGACCGACTAACAAAAAAGTCCACCAATACTTCGTACCGGTATAGTATTCCATCTTGATGACTAATGGGTGGCAAAGACCAATGATAACAAATGTTGAAACGGCGATAATCACGCCGGTGAAATGTAATTCCATGTACGTCGCGTTTTGCCAGTGTTTGGCTCCTGATTGGGTTTATCTTCTTAATTTCTGTGCAAAGTTACGCTTTTTTGACGAAAAATAAAAAATAATTGTCGCGATGTTTTCTTTTTTCAACAAAAATACCTAACTTTGTGGCAAACTATCTATCAAATCATTAAAAAC
>CAMVAT010000054.1 GCA_947165505.1 uncultured Prevotellaceae bacterium
CGCCCTTGCCGTCGTGCTCGATGAAGGCGTCGTGCTTCTCGGCGGTGCCCTCGGTCAGGGGTTGGAACCAGTGGGTGTAGTGTGTCACGCCGTTCTCTTCGGCCCATTGGCGCATGCCCCGGGCCACGGCGTCGGCGATAGAGCGGTCGAGCGGGGCGCCGTTGTCTATCACGTCTATCATGCGGTCATAGACGTCGCGTTGCAAGTATTTATACATCTTGGCGCGGGTGAACACGTACTTGGCGAAAAACTCCGACGGGCGCTCCGTGGGTGTCGCCACTTCCAGCGGCCTTTTGGCGAAGGCCTTCTCTACAACCTGAAATCTTAAGTTCGACATTTTCTTGGCATTTTCGTTTGCGCGGCAAAGTTACGAATATTTTTCCTGATTCACAAATAATTGGGAATTCACAATTCACAATTGACAATTCACAATTGACAATTCACAATTCATAATTTTTCGACAATCGTCTCGACAACTCGTCAACATACCCTCTGCCCCAAAACTATTCTCTCACCTCTCACCTCTTACCTCTTACCTCTCACCTCTTTCCTCTGCTGAGGGGCTAAAGTTTGGAAGTAGGGACAGGGCGTGCCCTGTCCGCCGTTGGCGTGGTGGCTATCTTGATTGCGGACAGGGCACGCCCTGTCCCTACTTGCGCGGCGAACATACCTCCAGCCCCTTGCCCCCTGCCCCGCAAGAAAAACCCCTTGCCCCCAGACTATCTACTCCCCTCCCTACAAGGGAGGGGCAGGGGGGAGGGTCTTCTCTATCCTCTCCATGGCTTCTTCGCAGTCGGCGTGGTCGCCGAAGGCGGTCAGGCGTACGTAGCCCTCGCCCGACGGACCGAAGCCCACGCCGGGCGTGCACACCACCCCTGCGCTGTAGAGCAACTGCTCGAAAAACCGCCACGAAGGGGTGTCGCCGGGTGTCTTCACCCACAGGTAGGGGGCATCGGCACCGCCATATACCTGCATGCCTGCGGCTGTGAGCCGCTCGCGCATCATCCGGGCGTTGCCCATGTAATAGTCGATGACGTGCTGCACCTGAGCGGCTCCCTCGGGGGTGTAGATGGCTTCGGCGGCACGCTGACTGATATAGCTGACGCCGTTGAACTTCGTACACTGCCGGCGGTTCCACAAGGGGTTGAGCGCCACACGCTCGCCGTTGGCGTTGGTTACTGCCAGGTCTTTGGGCACGATGGTGTAGCCGCAGCGCACGCCTGTGAACCCCGCCGTCTTCGAGTAACTGCGAAACTCGATCGCCACCTTGCGTGCTCCGCGTATCTCGTAGATGGAGTGGGGGATGGCGGGGTTTTGTATATACCGTTCGTAGGCGGCATCGAACAGGATGAGTGTGTCGTTGTGGATGGCGTAGTTCACCCATTTGCGCAGCTCCTCCTTGGTGAGCACCATGCCTGTGGGGTTGTTGGGGTAGCACAGGTAGATGAGATCCACGCGGTGACGGGGTATCTGCGGGATGAAGTCGTTCTGGGCGTTGCAACTGAGGTAGGTGACGCGGCTCCAGCGTCCGTCTGTCCGTTCGCCGGCACGTCCGTTCATCACGTTGGCGTCGATATATACGGGGTAGATGGGGTCGGTCACCGCCATGCTGTTGTCCCACCGCAGCAGTTCGCCGATATTGCCGGTGTCGCTCTTCGCTCCGTCGTTGATGAATACCTCGGCGGGGTCGAGGTGGATGCCACGGGGCAGGTAGTCGTACTTCACGACGGCCTCGCGCAGGAAGTCGTAGCCCTGCTCCGGGCCGTAGCCGTGGAAGGTGTCGTGGCAGCCCATCTCATCCACGGCGCGGTGCATGGCATCGGTCACGGCGGGGCAGAGCGGCTGGGTCACGTCGCCGATGCCCAGGCTGATGACCCGCTCCTTGGGGTGCGTCACTTGGTAGGCGTTGACCTTCTTGGCGATGTCGGCAAAGAGGTAGTTGTCTGATAATTTCAGGAAATGTTCGTTGATGAGTGGCATTTTTCTTCAATGTTTTTGCAAAGATACGATATTTTGCCCAACTGCGCGCATAATTGCCATGTTTTTATTGATGTGTCGGCTTTAGTTTCACAAACTCTGCTTTTAACATCTTTAACTTTCACGATGTGGTGCCTGCGTAACTTATGTCAAGGTATTTGTTTTAAATTGTTACGGATTTGCTGTTTTTGCTTTCAATTTGTAATTTTTTTTAACCATTAACAGATGGTGTCCAATTTTTCCTTTTTTTCTTGATACGTCCTCTTTCGTAAGTAAAAAACTTTAAATAATTAATGAGATATTTAAAATATGTTAACGGATGGGGTAAAATTTTATGGTTATCGATTTCTTTTCTATATATTTGCCTTTGGAATATAATTCTCTTGATTTTGAACTTGACAAAGTGTCAATATCTTTGATATGGCTCTCAACAGCAAGAACTAAATATTTTCCTTTCTATAAAAAGACTTAACACCTTTTTTCAGACAGGAATCTTACTCACTCGAATGTTTCGGCTCAAATGGATGAAACCTCTGCCGGATAGATTATTAACCACGAACAGAGAAGCGCCCTTCGGGCGGCTCATATGACAGATATAAGTGCTATAAAATAAATATTTATGAAACGTTTTTTCTTATTGTTTTTTGGCGTATTGTGCTATTGTAGTAATGCGTTAGGATTTCAACCAAATCTTGATGATAACACTAAAATTCTGACCATTACGACCAATGACGATGCCGACCTGAGCCAAGGAAGCTTAGGGGCTGAACTCTACCGGATCACCGCGGTCGTTAAGGTGGTTGGTGCCATCAGCCAGACTGGTCTCAACAAAATTGAGACGGCCTTTAAGGCGTTTACAGACAGCAGCAACAAGTGGGTGGTCGGCAGCAGAACCGATAATGGTATTTCTTCCACCGTCCTCGACCTGAGCGGTGCCACCTTCTCAGGCACCATCACGGCCTTGCCCGAAATCTATCAGGGGCAGGGATGTATCTTGCCCAATGACATGGCCGACCTGAGCAGCATCACCGACTACGGCAATTTCAATTATGCAGTGTCTAACCCAACCGACCGCACCAACGGCACGATTACTGTGTGGGTGAGTGATGGCGTGATGCCCGGTGAGGTGGGTATCACAGCTACCGACCTGACGAATTATCAGGCCAACACGCTCAAAGTCAATGCTTCCGGACCGGGCGCGAAAGATTTCTTGGATGCGCTGGCTGAGGGCGACCTGGGAGGCGGCGGTGAACTGACGGCTGAGACCTATACCATCAATGTGACCGATAGCGGGCAATTGGCTGCTAAGATTGCCGAGGCTAACGCCAGTGGCAACTACAACAACTTGATTATCACCGGCGGGCCGCTCAGCGCCGAAGATATGCTGGCACTGGCTAATGTGAAGTGCGCCAAAAACGTGATTATGAACCAGGCGACCGTCAGCGACGAGGCCAAGCAACTCAATACGTCGCTCGGCACGAACAAGAAAATACAAAACCTGGTGCTGCCCAAAGGCATGGAGGAGGTCAGCGAGGAGATGTTTGCCGCCTTCAAGAAACTTAACTCGGCTGTGTCGTACAGCAATGACTACGACGCCGACAACAATGCCACCATCAAGGCATACGTGAAGAAGGCCGGCACACTGGAGGATGCACTCAACCTGCTCAACCTCAACAACACGCAGGGCGACCTCGGCACGAACGGTGGGCAAGGCTTCCAACGCACGAAGGTGAAAGAGGTGATTGTTGAAGGCAACGTGACAGCCGCTGACTTGGCCGGTGGCAGAGGGGCTGGCATCTTCAACGGGGCCGCTATCGAGCACTTCGACCTGAGCAAAGCACACTTGAGCGAGAGCAACGACCTGATGGCCGTGGGCAACGGACTGCCAGCACTCACTGATCATGCAGCCGACATGGGCTACAGAAACTCCTTGAAACAGATAGAGCTGCCGGCCGATATCACAGAGATTCCCCCTTACTGCTTCTATACCTTCCAACAGTTGGAAGGCGAGGTCTATGTGCCCAACACCGTGCACACCATCGGTGAAAAAGCATTCTATAAGTGTATTAGCATCGAGTCTGTGGAATTCCAAAAAGGCATGCCCGACGACTTCAGCTGCGGCGACTATGTGTTCAGCGAGTGCTGGTCGATGAAGCATATCGTGCTGCCCGAGGGACTGACACGTGTGTCGAAGGGTATGTTCCAACGTAGCTACGCGCTCGAGTCGGTGCGTCTGCCCAACTCGCTGGTGTATATCGACGACGAGGCCTTCGAACAGGCCGAGGCACTGTCGTACCTTACCATCCCGCGCAACGTGCAGTACATCGGACACAAGGCGTTCTTCAACTCGGGCGTGAAAGACCTCTACCTGATGGCTGAGACACCGGCGGAACTGCCCGTCATATACTCTATCGGCAATGCGGGCGAAAACCAATTCACCTCATCGTTCGGCGGCGACAATGTGGAGGGATACAACAACTTCCCGCCTGTAAAAGAGTTTTTCCACTATCTGACGGTGCTCGTAGATCGTGGCCTCACGACCATCAATCCTGGAGACCAAGCTGAATATGAGTCTTGTAAGGCCAACGAAGGCAGTATCAATGAAAAGAATATCAACCGCTGGCTGAAATACCTGACCTCCGACGAGATGGAGAACGTGTATCGGCTGCATGCCGCCGCCACCGAGAAACCCATCACCGCTATCCACTATGTGGACACACGCGAGATGAACGACTTCTTCAACCGTAACCCATGGAAAGGCGACCAAGACAAAATCAACAGTTTGGATCTGAGCTCATATAGCGATGGTGGAAACCGTGTGGCAGAAGAAAAACAGCGCTATTTAGCGGCCGACTACCTGACCGAGGCGTATGGTCTGGGTCCGGATAAGTTCGATCATTGGTGGCCCCATTACAACCACAAGGACTATGACCTGCGCGTGGAATACGGATACCCGGGTAATGCCGTCAATGCCAACGACCCGCTCAACAGCTCAGATAAGGCCGACCCCTCGCGACTGGGATGGAGGCAGTTTATCCTGCACTCAGGCTACAGCCCCCACAACGACGACGAGGTGTATAGCAAGGACTACGACGACACCTGGTACACGATGTGCTTCCCGTTCGACCTGACCGACGAACAGCTCGAGGGCGCGTTCAACTCCAACTTCAACATCGTTGAGTTCTCGGGCGTGGTCAGAGAGCAGACCGAGGTTGAGGTGGATGGCGAGATGCAGGAGGTGAGCAACCTGGTGCTCCTCTTCACCAATATCGCCAAGACGTACTACCGCGACCAGTATGGCAACTACTACCGACGGGTGAAGCACGAATACACTGAAACGGTGGGCGGTGTGACTGTGACAAAGGAGGAAAAATGGTATCACCCGGTGAACCGCGTGCCCAACGGACATGGCGACTACAATTTGGTGGACACCAGCTATGTCTGGGTGCCCAGCGGCACTTCATACGGCGGTGTGGACGGTTGGTTCACTCCCGACAACGCCGGCGACAACCTCGACATCTATGAGTCGATACGCGGTGTGCTGGCACAGGGCGGACACCCCTACATGATACACCCGCAGAAGGTGGAAGACAAGTACGGACACGCTACGCAGTGTGTCATCAACCACATCGAGTATAAATACGACTTCAGCAGCTGGAAAAACAAACTGGAAAAGACACCCGATGACCCGGATGTGCAGCAGGCATGGCGAGAGGCATTGGCCAAGGTGGCTAAGATGTACGAGGATGAGAAGGTGACACACCACCTGTCGTACTGGGACGGCACGTCGCTCTACAGCGCCGGCGAGACGATCACAGGCGACTATATCAACCTGGGCGACAGAACCGTGGCTAAGTTGACCACGCTCGATGAGGGCGGCTCATACACCTTCAAAGGCACTTACCTGCCCGACAAATACAAAAAGGACGTGCATGGCAATTATGTGCTCGAAGGTGGACAGAGGGTGGAGTCGTTCCATCCAGAAGGCACCGAGCAGGTGATTCCCTACCGTGCGTATTTCCTCGCTGTGCCCAAAAAAGCCAACGGCACCGGATACATGAAATATCCCAAGTATTTCCGCGAACAGAGCCAGGATGCCACACGCACCACCGGCCTGTGGAAACAATACACGGCGGTGATCATACCCGACGCGGCGGCCATCGCATGGGAGAAAGAGTATCTCGAAGAGAAAGAACCCGACAACACCACATTGGCCAATAGTTTCAACATGGCGTTCGGCGAATTTGAATATGTGAGCACCAACGAGATAGAAGAAATCTTGCAGGAGGCCAAGGAGAATAACTATGAGGTGAAGCGCATGAACGTGATCGTCAACATCAACGGACAAGTGGTGCGCGAAGGTCTGGATATGACCGGACTGCCCCGTGGTATCTATATCGTGAATGGCAAAAAATATTTGGTAAGATAAAGAATGGAGGAACGAGCAATGAAAAAGACATATATACAGCCAAATATAGAGAAGCATCGGATGATGACGGAGCAGATGTTCTGCGCATTGTCGAAAAGGCGAGTGAAAGGTAATCCGTATGTGCGCTTCGGGTCTGACCTGCCTGACGAGTATTACGGACATGCCGCATGGGTGGATGAAGGGTATAAGACATCTGAGGTGGCATTGGAACACTTCGATGCCATCAGAATAGGAGGTGACGACTTCGGAGAACTCGATTCGCGTGCGGGTACGGGCCTCTGGGATGAGTAACCCATCGCGGCTTACTACGGCAAATGTAAAACTATGTGATTCAAAGAATAGTGATTAGAAAAGACGGAATGCAGCGTGATGTGCATTCCGTCTTTATTATTTGTTTGGTCTTGAGTTGACAGGCAGGATAGAGACATGCCTCAGTCCCAGCCTTACATTACACCTATCCAGCGGAGGATGTCGTTGAGGTTGGCCACGACCATGAGCAGCAGCAGGATGCCCATGCCGGTGTATTCGGCGTAGGTCATGAACTTGTCGCTCGGCTTCTTGCCCGTGATCATCTCCCACAGCAGGAAGAGCACGTGACCGCCGTCGAGGGCGGGGATGGGCAGGATGTTCATGAAGGCGAGGATGATGCTCAGGAAGGCGGTCATGCGCCAGAACATCATCCAGTCCCATTCGGCGGGGAAGAGGCTGCCGATGGCTCCGAAACCGCCCAGCGACTTGGCGCCGTCGGCGGTGAACACATATTTCAGGTCATCGACATAGCCGCGCAGCACGCCCACGCCATAGCTGATGCCGGCAGGGAAGCTCTCAAAGAAACCGTATTCCAACTTCGTCTCTTTCTTCTCGTAGAGCGTGTACATAGAGGTCTTGACGATGCCGAGGCTCAGGTCGGCGCCGAGGGTCACACTCGCGGTGTCGATGGCACCCGTGTCATGGCGCTGGAAGGCCACGGTGGTCTGGCGCACTTTCATGCTGTCGGCGGGCGTCTTGGCATTGGCCAGGGCATCGAACAGACGGCCGCGCTCATCATCAAACGTCACCCAGCAGTCAACGGGCTTGCCGCCCAGCGCCACGATCTTATCTCCTTTCTTCATGCCGATCCGGGCGGCGGGTGTGTCGGCCAGTACGCTATCCACCTCGGTGGGGATGAACGGGGCTGCGAAAACGGGCTGCTTCTTCAGCATGTCGAGCAGGCTCAGTTCCTCGCCGATGGCGATAGACACCTTCTTGCCACCACGCATCACGTCAACGCGCTCGGCGTCGGTGATGGCACGAAACAGATCGACATCGTATTTCTTAAACTCTTTCTTGTCGGTACCTATCAGGATGTCGCCATCCTGGAATCCGAGCGCCTTGGCCTGTGTGTTGAACTTCATGCCCATGTCCATGTCCTTCACGGCGATGTAGGAGTCGCCCCAGTGGAAGAGCACCATGGAGTAGATAAACAGGGCCAGGAGGAAATTGACCAGCACACCGCCAATCATGATGAGCAGACGTTGCCAGGCGGGCTTGGTGCGAAACTCCCATGGCTTCGGGTCGTCGTCCAACTTCTGGTTGGTCTCATCTACCATGCCCGAGATGGCGCAGTAACCGCCCAGAGGCAGCCAGCCGATGCCATATTCCGTGCCTACATACTCTTTCTCCTTGCGCTCATTGCCTTCTTCGTCTTTCACCGTCTTCTCGGGCACCACCTCGGGTTTCATGTGAAACAGCCGTCGCACCCACGTGTCGTAGGTGCTGGCAATGTGAAACTTGGGATTGAAGAACAAATAAAACTTGTTGACGCGTACCTTGAACAGGCGGGCGAAGAAAAAGTGTCCGCCTTCGTGCAGCAGCACCAACAGCGAGATTGACAGCATAAACTGTAGCAGTCGAATCAAAAATACTTCCATCTATGATGATTAAAAAATGATAATATTAAAAAATTAAAATATCTCCTGCCCCCTGCCCCCAAAACTCCCCTGCCCCAAAGCTATTCTCTCACCTCTTACCTCTTACCTCTCACCTCTTCTTCAGTGATCCGTCGTGCTTCTGCGTCGGTGGCCACGTAGGTGTCGTAGTCGGGCGAGGGGTCGAAGGTGGCGGCAGCCATCGTCTCGGCGATGATGTCGGCCATGCCGAGGAAGGTGCAGCGGTCTTCGAGGAAGGCTCGGTTCACCACCTCGTTGGCGGCGTTGACGATGCACGGCATGTTGCCGCCCCGCTTGATGGCCTCGAAGGCGAGGGCCAGACAGCGGAATTTCTCCAGGTCGGGCTCGAAGAACTCTAAGGGATGGGCAAACCAGTCGAGGCGTTTCTCTGAGAGCAACAGCCGCTCGGGATAGGAGAAGGCGTACTGGATGGGCAACCGCATGTCGGGCACGCCCAACTGCGCCTTGACGGCTCCGTCGCGGAACTGCACGGCGCTGTGCACGATCGACTGCGGATGTACCAGCAC
Organism: uncultured Prevotellaceae bacterium; assembly: GCA_947165505.1. Lineage (GTDB taxonomy): Bacteria > Bacteroidota > Bacteroidia > Bacteroidales > Bacteroidaceae > Prevotella. The sequence continues at coordinate 8,862 of CAMVAT010000054.1, forward strand.
CTGGATGCGGTCGGCAGGCACGCCAAACAGCCATTTGGCTTCCATCACTTCAAACCCCTTGTTCATCATCGTAGCGCTGTCGATGGTGATCTTGGCTCCCATGTCCCAAGTGGGATGGCGCAGGGCATCGGCCTTGGTCACCGTGGCCAGCTGTTCGCGCGTGAACGTGCGGAAGGGGCCGCCGCTGGCTGTGAGCAGGATCTTCTCTATCTCATTGGCGTCCTCGCCCACGAGCGACTGGAAGATGGCGGAGTGCTCGCTATCCACCGGCAGGATGGGCGCATGATGCTCCACGGCCAACTGGCAGATCAGTTCGCCTGCCACCACCAGCGTCTCTTTGTTGGCCAGACATATCTTCTTCCGGGCCTTGATGGCGTGGATGGTGGGCGAAAGGCCGGCGAAACCCACCATGGCGGTGAGCACCATGTCGATGGGGTCGGCGGCCACGATCTCGTCGAGCGCACGCGCTCCGGCATACACCTTGATGTCGGGGCAGTCGTCGAGCAACCGGCAGAGCGGCTCGTAATAGCGCTCGTCGGCGATGACCACGGCGGCAGGGCGATACTTGCGGGCCTGCGTGGCCAGCAGTTCGTAGCGCGTGTTGGCCGTCAGGCAGTAGGCCTCATAGCGGTCGCTGTGCTCTTCTATCACTTGCAGCGCTTGCGTGCCGATAGAGCCGGTAGAGCCTAAAATACATATTTGTTGTTTCATCGTCGTTTTTTTTTGTTGTTTCCGGGTTCTCCGGGTTTTCCGGGTTTTCCGGGTATTCCGGATTTTCCGGGTTTTCCGGATGATTAGTTGATGCCAAGCAGCCCTTCGGGAATGTTGATGGTGATCACACGCTTGTCGGGGTCGATGTCGATGATGAGGTCTTCGGCCGCCGGGATGAGCACCATCGTGCCGTCGGGGCGCTCCACCTCGAACAGGGTGTTGAGGGTGCTGTCGTCGATGGCGGTGATGATGCCTGCCACGCTGTGTGTGTGGTGGTCGGTCAGGGTGTAACCCACGAGCGATGCCCACGAGAGCGTGTCGCCAGCGTCATCGGCCTCGCTGCGGGGGAAATAGACATCGGTGCCGGTGAGTTGTCGCGCCTGTTCCACGGTGTCGATATCGCAAAACTTCATCAGCACCGTCTCGTCGCTGCGAAACCGATACTCCTCCATATAGAAAGGTACGAGGATGCCATCGACATCGAGTACCAGATACTCGGCGTCAACGCGGTCGAACACATCGTCGTCGATGTGTATCGACACCTCGCCGCGCACGCCATGTGGCTTGCCGATGCGGCCGATGCGATATACCTCTTCGTGTCTGATCATGTCTGTGCTCGTATGGATGGGGTGATGACTCTCGCCAGGGGTCAGTTGTCAACCCGTTGGATGTTGGCGCCCAGCAGGTTGAGGCGCCCTTCAATGTTTTCGTAGCCTCGGTCTATCTGGGCGATGTTGTCGATGCGCGATGTGCCGTTGGCGCTCATGGCGGCGATAAGCAGCGCGATGCCCGCACGAATGTCGGGACTGGTCATGCGGCCCGCACGCAGGCGGATATGGTGGTTATGGCCGATGACCACGGCGCGGTGGGGGTCGCAGAGGATAATCTGCGCACCCATGTCGATGAGCTTATCTACGAAGAAGAGGCGGCTCTCGAACATCTTCTGGTGGAAGAGCACGCTGCCCTCGGCCTGTGTGGCCACCACGATGAGCACCGACAGCAGGTCGGGCGTGAGTCCGGGCCAGGGGGCGTCGGCGATGGTCATGATGCTGCCGTCGAGAAATGAGTCGATCTGATAGGTGTCGTGACGAGGTATGTAAAGGTCGTCGCCGTGCTCCTCGATGGTGACGCCCAGACGGCGGAACGTGTCGGGAATGATGCCCAGGTTGCGCAGCGAGGCGTTTTTGATGCAGACGCCGTCACCCACCATGGCTGCCATGCCGATGAACGACCCCACCTCGATCATGTCGGGCAGTATCTGGTGCTCGGCACGGTGCAGGTGTTCTACGCCCTCGATGGTAAGCAGGTTGGAGGCGATGCCGCTGATGCGCGCGCCCATGGCGTTGAGCAACCGGCACAGCTGCTGGATATACGGCTCGCAGGCAGCATTGTAGATGGTGGTGGTGCCACGGGCCAGCACGGCCGCCATGATGATGTTGGCGGTGCCGGTCACTGAGGCCTCGTCGAGCAGCATGTGGCAACCCTTGAGTCCGCTGGCGGTGATCTCATAGACATCGCGACCCTCGACGCGACGGAAGTCGGCACCGAGGTGCTTGAAGCCGAGGAAGTGGGTGTCGAGCCGGCGCCGTCCTATCTTGTCGCCACCGGGCTTGGCCACCGTGGCTTTGCCGAAACGGGCCAGCAGCGGACCGAAGGTGAGCACACTGCCGCGGAGCGATGAGCATTTCTTGACGAATTTCTCGCTCTCGAGGTAGTCCAAGTGCAGGTCGTCAGCTTGGAAGGTGAAGATGCCCGGCCCCTCTTTCGTCACTTTCACGCCCATCTCTTTTAACAGAAGGATGAGGTTGTTGACATCCAGGATGTCGGGGATGTTTTTAAGGGTCACAGGCTCGTCGGTGAGCAAGGTGGCACAAATCACCTCCAGGGCTTCGTTCTTGGCGCCCTGTGGGGTGATCTCGCCGCGTAGCGGTCGTCCGCCCTCGATAATGAATGACTCCATATCTTACTGACTTTATTTCTTTTTCTTGCCCCGGGGGCGCTTCTCGACGAAGTCTTTCTCGTTGATCTTCTCGAAACGGAACGTCTTCAGGTCCAATTGGATGGCACCATCGGTATAGCGGGCCAGGTCGTCGGCCACCTTCTCGTCGGTCACCGAACCGTGCCCCCACTGATACAGGTCGCGCTTCATCTGGTTGGCGGTCATGCGCACCAGCGCATCACGCTCGGCGCCGGCAGGCATAGTCTTGAGCTGTTCAAACACCTCAAACATCATATACCCGTAGTGGCGCACAGGAATCTTTTTCATGGGATAGGACAGCGGCTCGGGCTTGCGGGCGATATCCAACGCATGATTCACATCGTAGGGGTAGTCGATGTCGAGTTGAAACTGGCTCATCAGTGCCAGATGGTCCCACAGCTTCTGCTCGTAATCGGCCGACCCTTGGTCGTGCGGGGTCATGCGGCGCATGATGCCGATGATGGTCTCGGCGCAATGCTGGCGCTCGGCCTTGGTGGGCAGCGTGATGGCGTATGCGATCATCTCCTGTACTTCGCGTCCGTATTCTGACAGCAGCAGCTTGTCGCGCTGGGTGTTATAGTCTAAACCTTTGATGTTCATATTTTTGTTGAGTGTTTAGTGTTTAGTGTTCTTACACCGTTTGTGCTCGGTGCATATCTCCTGCCTCCTGCCTCCTGCCCCTTGCCCCTTGCGAAGCTTTCCCTGCCACGAAATCCTTCAGGTAGAAGGGCACGAAGTAGGCCACATCTTCAAAGCGCTGCTGTGCGATGCGCTTCTCGGCCAGGGGAAACATGTATTTGGCTTGGGGCACGATGCCCTTGATGAAATGGGCGTTAGGGTGCTGGATGGTCTCCATGCACTTCTCGGCTCCGTTGCCAAAGAAATAGACGGGATGCTCGTCGAGATAGGCGCGGTAGGTGTCGCCATCCACCACGTCGGCTCCCGTAGGGCGCACCTCGCGCAGCGCACGGTCATAGACGGCGGCATACACCTCCATGCGGCGGGCGTCGATCATGGGGCAGAGCAGCGCGTCGTCTTCTATCTCTGTGCGGCCCAGCAGGATGGGCACCGCCAGCAGTTCGAGCGTGGGCACCGCTATCAGCGGTACCTCATGGCCATAGCAGATACCCTTGGCCATCGACACTCCGATGCGCAGACCGGTGTATGAACCCGGGCCGCTGCTCACCGCCACATAGTCGAGGGGGATGGCATGGCTGTCGATAAACGACAAGGCCTCATCGACATACGTGCCCAGACGCTCAGCGTGATTGGGGCCGGTGGCATCTTCTTCATGCCAGATGCAACCACCGTCAAGGCTCACAGCCACGCTGCATACCTCGGTGCTCGTATCGATATTGAGAATACACGACATGTCTAAAAAATGATTATTTTATAAATTTGTGTGCAAAATTACTGCATTTTCTGCAAAAATGAGTAATTTTGCACAAATTTTATTGATATACCCTCGATATGATACAGTCAATGACAGGTTACGGCAAGGTGGTCGTAGCTTTTAAGGAGAAAAAAATCAACGTGGAGGTCAAATCGCTCAACAGCAAGACGCTTGACCTCTCCACTCGTATCGCACCGCTCTACAGAGAGAAGGAGATGGAAATCAGACAGATGATAGCTGCCGCGCTCGTCAGGGGAAAGGTGGATTTCGCCATCTGGATAGAGAAAGAGGCCAACTCGGATGCCACTCCTATCAACGGGGCGCTGATAGACAACTACTATCGTCAGATCAAGGACATCGCCGCTCGCACGGGCATACCCGAACCGGCCGACTGGTTTTACACACTGCTGCGCATGCCCGATGTGATGACGAAGACTGACAACGAGCAGCTCGACGACGAGGAGTGGCAGGCCGCTCGGCAGGCCGTGGCGCAGGCTTTAGAGCAGCTGGTGGCCTTCCGCAAGCAGGAGGGGGCGGCTCTGCAAAAGAAGTTTGAAGAGAAACTGGATAATATCGAGGCACTGCTCCATGGCATTGAACCCTACGAGAAGTCGCGCGTGGAGAAAATACGGGGCAAGATTATTGAAGGGCTCAAGGCCATTCCCGAAGCCGACTACGACAAGAACCGTCTGGAGCAGGAACTGATATACTACATTGAGAAACTCGACATCAGCGAAGAGAAACAGCGGTTGGCCAACCATTTGAAATACTTCCGCGACACCATGGTGGGCGAAGAGGCACAGGGCAAGAAACTGGGATTCATCGCTCAGGAGATGGGACGCGAAATCAATACCACCGGTTCGAAGAGCAACCACGCCGAGATGCAAAACATCGTGGTGCGGATGAAAGACGAACTGGAACAAATCAAGGAACAGGTGCTCAACGCATTGTAATTATGGCTAAACTCATTATCGTGTCCGCGCCGAGCGGCAGCGGAAAAAGCACCATCATTCAGTCGCTGATGGCTCATGAAGAACTGCGGCTGGCATTCAGTGTGTCGTGCACCAGCAGAGCCCCCAGGGGCGAGGAGCGCGACGGGGTGGAGTATTTCTTCATCACACCCGAGGAGTTCCGGCAGCGGATAGAACGTGGGGAGTTCCTGGAATATGAGGAGGTGTATGAGAACCGCTTCTACGGTACGCTCAAGGCACAGGTGGAACGGCAACTGGAAGCCGGGCAGAACGTGGTGTTCGACGTGGACGTCAAGGGTGGTTGCAACCTGAAGAAATATTATGGCGACCGGGCTCTGGCTATCTTCATCCAGGCCCCCTCTATCGAGGAACTGCGCCGGCGGTTGGAGCACCGCGGCACCGATACGCCCGAGGTGATCAACGACCGCGTGGAGAAGGCGGCCTACGAACTGACCTTTGCCGACCGCTTCGACCGGGTGCTCATCAACGACGACCTCGAAACCGCCAAGGCCGCGGCCTACCAGATGGTCTGCGAGTTTCTGGACATCGAACATTGAATGTTGAATGTTGAACGTTGAATGTTGTGATTATTAAGTAGGGACAGGGCGTGCCCTGTCCGCAAGCAAGATAACAGTTCATGATCAAGACCGGACTTTTCGGGGGGTCGTTCAACCCTATCCATATCGGACATATCCATCTGGCACGACAACTGTTGCGCGCTGCCCGGCTCGATGAGGTGTGGTTCTTGGTGTCGCCACAGAATCCGTTGAAACAGGATATGCGGCTGGCACCCGAACAGCAGCGCTTGGAGATGGCGCAGATAGCCCTGCGCCGATATAAACGACTCAAGGTCTCCGACTTCGAGTTTCACCTGCCACGTCCGTCATATACATGGACCACGCTGCAAGCCCTCAGTCAGCAGTACCCCGACAGGGAGTTCACACTGCTGATAGGCGGCGACAACTGGGAGCGCTTCCCTCAGTGGTATCGCCACGATGATATCTTGGCCGCCTATCATATCGCGGTCTATCCCCGTGTCGATGCTCCCATCGACCCTGCCACGCTGCCACCCAACGTTCTGTTGGTCAAGGCCGAGACGGTGGATGTGTCAAGCACACAGATACGCGAGCGGCTGCGCAATCATCAGTCGGTTGCGGGCCTGGTGCCTGCCTCGGTGGAGCGCTATCTGATTCGCGAGAAGATGTATTTGTAAACTCTTACCTCTTACCTCTCACCTCTAAATAACCTCTCACCTCTCACCTCTAAAATGAAAGTCTCCATCCTCGTTCCAGTCTATGGCGTAGAAGATTACATCGAGCAGTGCGCGGTGTCGCTCTTCGAACAGACCTACAGAGATATCGAATATATCTTTGTAGATGACTGCACACGCGACCGGAGCATCGAGGTGCTGGGCGAGGTGCTGGGGCGGTATGCCGACCGACAGGCGCAGGTGCGCATCGTGCGACATGAGCATAACCGCGGACTGGGCGCGGCACGCAAGACGGCGCTCAGCCACGCCACAGGCGACTTCATACTGCATGTAGATAGCGACGACTACCTGATGCGCGACGCCGTGGAGCGGCTGGTAAGGGCACAACAGACCTCAGGGGCCGACATCGTGTCGGGGGCGTTTCTCTATCTGCATCCTGATGGCACCACAGACAAAGAACTGTGCCTCTCGGGCCTGTCGCGCCAAAAGATGCTCCGCCTCATCTTGGCACAAAACATCATCCCCTATAATATCTGGGGGCGACTCATACGCCGCAGCCTCTTTACCGACCATGGCATCGACGCCATCGAAGGCATCGACTATGGCGAAGACTATGCGCTCACCTCGCGCCTGCTCTTCGTGGCAAAAAACACTTGTAATATCGACGAGGCCGTGTCGGTCTATCGACTGGCCACTGACTCGGGCACCTTCCACCAGATGCACCGCCGGCATGCCGTATCGCTGCTGAAAGCCAACGAGGTGGTGTGGCAGTTCTTACACACTAACGACAAAAACGACGATTACGGCTATACCCTCGAACTGGGCATGCTCAATACCATGCAACGGGTGCTGGCGGCAGGGTTGTCAAAAAAAGAAATCGCTGAATATCTTCATTACCGCCCACAACGTCTGCTTTTCCGTTTGTGCCACGCTTGTTTTGCGCACAAACCCGTACACCGGCTGTTGCGACTCACGTATCTGGCCTTGAAATGGTGGTATAAGAGACTTATCCCCCCTTCTTGTATACATCAAGGAGCAGCAATACTTTGACTAATGTCCTTTAACTTCTTTAACTTCCTTAACTTCTTTAACTTCTTAAAGTTGAGAAGAGATAAAAACTACGTGATTGTTTTGTGTCTCACCATCTTGATGCACTCTTCCATCACCTTGGCGTGTAACAGCCGCATGGCCAGGTAATAGAGTGCGGCGGCGATGACGACGCGGCTGGCTAACAATAAGACGAGGTTGCTGATGGCACTCGTGATGAGATAGGTGACTGCCATCACAGCCACTGCCACAACCAAGAAGGGGACGGTGTCTTTGAGCATGTCGATGAGGCGCAGCCCTATCATGCGGTGCGCCGTCCACTGCCAGACGAAGAGCCAGAGAATGGTGAAGGCCGAGCAGGCACCCACTATCATCTCGATAGACTGATGGCGCAGCAGCAACACCAATGTCAGTTGCAGCACAATCTGCCCGATGTTGCACCACATATACAGACTGGAGCGGCCGTTCGAGATGGTCAGGTTCTGATACAGGGCATGCAGCGGCAGAAAGGCCGCGCCTATGCAGATGATCTGCATCATCACCACACAACCGGCCCAGCGGTCGCCGATGGTGAGCAGGATAAACTCGCGGCTCACCAAGGCCAGACCCAGCATGGCGGGGAAGCACAGAAAGGCGGTGAAACGCATCAGCTTGCGGAAGACGCGCTGCTGGCGCTCGCGCTCTTCGTTGATAGACACCAGCACCGCCTGCACCACCTGATGCAGCGTGTTGGTCACCGTGGAGTGGGCCATCGTGCTCCATTTGTTGGCTTGCGTATAGTTGCCCACGGCATGGATGGGAAACAGACGGCCAAACACGAACGTGAGCAACTGTTGGTTGAGCGTGTTGAGCAGGTTGGTGACGAGCAGGCGCGAGCAGAAACCGAACATCCGCTTGACGGGTTCGAAGTCGAGCCGCAGCGAGGGCCGCCATCTCACATACGAATAGCGCCCGATGTTGAGCGCGATGTTATAAACCAGTTGCTGCCACACCAGGCTCCAGTACGACATGCCGCAGAAGGCCATGATGGTGCCGGTGGTGCCCGAGAGGAGGATGGCGATGAGGTTGATGATGGCTATCTCGCGGTTCATCAGGTTTTTCAGCATATAGCTGTTGATGGCGATGCCGATGGCGGAGATGGGCAGACAGAGGAAGAGCACGCGCGACACCTCTACCAGACAGGGCTGGCGGAAATAATCTGCGATGAGCGGCGCGCTGACAAAGAGAAGGGCATAGAGCGACAGGCTCACCAGCAGGTTGAACCAGAACACGGCGTTATAGTCGCGCGCCGTGGGCGATTTCAGGTTGACGAGACCCTGGGTGAATCCGCTGGCCTGGATGGCTCCCGCGATGGCGGTGAAGAGGGTGAGCACACCCACGATGCCATATTCGGCAGGCGAGAGCAACCGACCGAGCACAATGCCGAAGACGACATACAGCACCTGCATGCCACCATTGTTGATGACACCCCATAGCAGGCTGCGTGCCGTCTTTTCTTTCAGATTCTCCATAATCGATGTGCAAAAGTAGTCATTATTGTTGGATTGACAAAAAAAGTGGATAAAAACGATGCGTCTCGATGAAAAACACTACCTTTGCACCGCTGAAATAGCAAACGGAAAGTCAAACCCTTTACGTATGAGAAAAATCACAGATATACACGAACTGCGCCAGATACAGATGGGCATCCTCGATGATATACACCGCTTCTGCCAGGAGCAGGGCCTGACCTATTTCCTGGCTTGCGGCTCGCTGCTGGGTGCCGTGCGCCACGGCGGCTACATCCCTTGGGACGACGATATCGACCTCTTCATGCCCCGGCACGACTACGAGGCGTTTGTGAAACGCTATCAGAGTGCTACAGGACATTACCGGGTCATCGACCCCGCCACCGAAGAGCATTATTATTATACCTTCGCCAAGGTGGTGGATGAGCGCACGCGCATGGTCGAGGACGAGGTGCAAGGCTACGAGATAGGAGTCTTCATCGATGTGTTCCCGCTCGACTACGTGCCCGATGATGCCGAGGAGCGCCGGCGGCTGTTCAAGAAGAAGTATCTGCTGTATAAGATACGGCGTTGCAAACTGTCGAAGAGCAACCCGCTGCGGGTGAAGGGACGGTTGCCTCTGCGCTCGCGCATCGGTTATCTGTGTTATAAGTACTGGCCGATGTCTGTCGGGCAGTTGGAGCGTAAGATACGCCGGCTCATCGTACGCGAGAAGCCTACGGGCTGGGTGTGCAACATGACCGAGTCGGGTCCGCGCACCGATGCCAGCTATCCAGCCTCGACCATTGCCTCGGCAGTGGAGATTGCCTTTGAAGGCAAGACCTATCTCACGATGGCGGGCTACAAAGAATACCTGAGCCGCACCTACGGCGACTATATGACGCTGCCGCCGCCCGAGCAGCGTGTCACGCATCATTTCCAGGCTTATTGGCTATAGGTGCGTATGATTCACCTATAAGGTCGGTGCCCCATCGATACACTTTTTCGATGGTTGGCACCGCTACGGCATAGGCATGGGCCGTCTCTACGATGAAGCGCATGCCGTAGGGGAAGTCTTCGGTAAAATAACGGCTCCCGAGGTCGGGCGCGAACCGTCCGTCGGCTGTCTCGCGCATCGGCGAGAGGATTCTCTTGAAGGCCTCGATCGAACGGAGTTTGCGGGCCAGCGACACGGCGTCGGTGCTCTCGTAGTAATCCAGGATAGGCGCGATGTCGTCTTTTGCCAGTCCTATCCTGCGGAGCAGCCGTTGAAACTCCTCATCCATGTCGATGAGCAGCTGGGCTGCCTCTTCAGTCCATCCCTCATAAAACAGCGGCTGCGTGGGGTAGGTCATGCCCGGCACCCAGTCTTTCCACATCGTATAGAGGCGCGAGGGATGGAGTAGGGGGTTGGAGTTGGACAGGCTGACGGCATAATGGCTGCCGAGCAGCACCACGGGAGTGCCGAACAGCCGTTGCAGGGTCTGTCTCACGCTTTCTTTGTCGCTGGTCTGTTCCACCGCCACTTTCAGCAGGTCTTTATAACCTTTCAGGTCGGCGCTCTTGCCGTATTCTACGACGCGGGCGATGAACGGCACACGCTGGAATCCGAACAGCGGCTGACTGGCGGGCAGCGTCTTCATGGCCTCGAAAAAGAAACCGGTGCTCGACACGACCGACCCCACCCATGTAGCGGGATCCAGATGGTCTTTGATGCTCTCCAACATTTTGGGGATGGCGAACCCCGGCAGACATACGAGCACGATGTCGGCCCCGGGGATGACATCGGCGGCACGGGCCGATATGCGCTCTAACAGACCGGGGAACACACGTCCCTCACTGTCGCGCACCACCACCCTGTCGCTCCACGCCTCGGGGCGCGATGTCAGCAGACTCACGTGGTTGTCGGTTTGCGAGGCCAGATACCCCGCGCATACATGGCCTAAGTTGCCACCGCCGCAAATCGTTATTCTCATGCGCTTACACTTACGCTTTCGCTAAATGATAAATAATAAATGATAAATGATGAATTGGCGCTTCCCCTTTCACTCCCCTTTCACTTCCCTTTCACTTCCTTTTCACTTCCTTTTCACTTCCTTTTCACTTCCTTTTCACTTCCCTTTAACTTCCCTTTAACTCCCCTTTAACTTCCCTTCTAACAACGCCTCAATCAGTCGGGTGTTGTCGGCATGGCTTCTGACGGCTACGCGGATATATTGCTTGCCGTCGAGACCGGTCTTGTCGCTGCAGTCGCGCAACAGGATATTGTGCCGCTTGAGCGTGGTCAGCACCAGTTGGCGTGCCGTCAGCGGGGGCAGCACCTCGCAGAGGAAATAATTGGCTTGCGTGGGCATCACCCTGAGATACGGCACGCGGCGCAACTTCTCCTCAAAATCGCTCCGCTCAGCGATGAAACGGTCGCACGCCCGTTTGTAGTCGTTCTCGTACTTCGAGAAGATCTGCATGAAATACTCTGCGAATGAGTTCAGGTTCCAGATGCTCACGTCCTTCTTCATGCGGGCAATCAGCGCGGTGTCGGCCGAGCAGAAGATGCCCAGGCGGATGCCGGGCACGCCGTAGCTCTTAGAGATGCTCTTCATCACGCACATCGTGGGGTAGGTCTCAAGGATGTCGTTCCTCAGCAGGGTGTTGTCGGCATATCCGACGGAGAAATCCACGAAACTCTCATCCACGATGAGCCGTGTGCCCTGTTCTTGGCACCAACGGGCCAACGCGAGGACATCGTCGATGGGGATGAAGTTGCCCGAGGGGTTGTCGGGGTTGATGAGCATCAGGTTGTCGGCATGGTGCTCGCCGAAGAAGTGCATCAGGTCTTGTGCGGAATATCTGTAGTCGGGGTTGTGGGGCGTAAACGTCACCAGACCGTCCTTGTCTCTGCGGTTGGGATATTCCTCGAAGGTAGGCCGTATCACACCGAGAGTGCCCGGCAGCATCGACATCAGCGACTTGATGAGTTCGGCGGCGCCATTGCCGGGTATGATGTACTCCTCGCGCACCTTCCAACATTTGCTGGCCAGCAGCGTGTTGACCTTCATCCCCGACGGGTATTCGGTGATGAGCGTGCGGAAGTAAGCCTCCATCTCGTCGATGATGCGCGACTCGCCGAAGTAGGGGTTCACCAGATAGCAGTAGTCGAGCATCTTGGGGAAGCGCCAGAAACCGCCATAGCGGCCATAATACTTGCGGATGATGTCTTTCTCGTCGGCGAAGAGAGCCTCGGCGATGTCCAGGTCTTGCTTGTCGTCTATCTCGTACCATTTCTCGTTGGTCAGCGGCAGTGCTTTCATGTCGTGGCTGTCGAGGAACGAGATGATGCGCAGCACATTCTCATAATACTCGTTGTTGCCCACCGACTTGGTGTAGGCCTCTAAGAACGGCACATATTTATTGCGCGAGAAATCCTTGGAGAATTTGTAGATGTTGAGCGTCTTGTAATAATAGGCGGTGTCTTTGTATCTGAAGGCCGCTTTAGGCACGAAGTTGACGATGTTGCGCTCGCTGTCCATGCGCACCATGGTGCCGTCCATCCAACTCTCGTATTTGGCCACCAGCGCGAGGTTGGGCTCGGGGCTGCTGACGAGCAACTGCAGGATGCTGTCGTCGATGATGAGGTCGCTCTCCAGCAGCAGCGTGTCGTCTTCGGTGAGTTGTTGCTTGGCCAGTGCCAGAGAGTATATGTTGTTGGTGGTGTCGTAAACGGGGTTGTTCACGTATTCAATGGTCAGCCGGTCGTCGTATCTGTGACCGATATATTCGGTCAGTTCCTTGCCTTTATAGCCAACCACGATGACCACCCGCTGCAAGTCGAGGGCGGCGAGTTGTGTCAGCATCCTGTCGATGAGGCGCACGCCGTTCACCTCGACCATGCACTTGGTGTTGTTTTGTGTGTATTCGGCCAGCCGTCGTCCCATGCCGGCCGCTAAGATGATTGCTTGCATGATATTTGGTTGTTTTGGAGTTTTGGAGTTTATACATTAGTATTCGCCATTTGAGAGCTATTCTCCTGCCCCTTGCCCCTTGCCCCCTGCCCCTCAGGAAGCCCCCGCCCCCTGATCACCCCCGGGTTTCCGGTCACGGTGCAGTGGTCGGGCACGTCCTCCGACACCACGGCCCCGGCACCGATGGTCACGTGGTTGCCGATGGTGATGCCGCCGAAGACGGTGGCGCCGGTGAATATCTTCACGTGGTGGCCGATGGTGGGGCGTCGCCCCTCGCGGTCGTTGCCCAGGGTCACGAGGTGCAGACAGTAGAAGTCGTCGCCTATCGACTCGGCATTGAGATACGTGGCATAGTTGTGCTCGAAGTGGGCCCCTGCTCCTATGTGGGGGCACCAGATATGGAGCGTGCGCTCGGGTGGCAGCATCCACTTCACCCACACCGAGCGGTACTCGCCCAGACGGTAGTAGAACAGGTTGCGGAACACCCGTTCGCGGGTGCAGGTCTTGATGAAGTTGAGCACGCCCGGACGCCGGTCCTGATACTTCACCAGGTCGGGGTCGATGCGCTTGCGGTAGATCATGTAGAGCGCGATGTGCGGCAGCATCCGCAGTGTGGATGCCGACAGCAGAATGGCTTGGGTGTATCTGTTCATGTCCATTCGGTTTTATTTTCTTTGTTTTGTTCCATGATATGAATTAGTACTTTTTTTCGCCGGTGCAAAGTTACTAATTTCACTTATAAATAGCAAATAAATTGCCCCGCATCAGTAACTAAAAGCGTGTAATCAGTTCCCCGTTCATCGCGATCATCGTGGTAACCAATTTCCCTCCTTTTGATGGCATCCTCCACCACCAGGTGCTCAACCGCATCAAATACGGCTTCACTGATGAGATGGCACAGCAGATACGCGACGAACTCATCCGGGCAGGGGCTTATTTGAAATAAAAAAACATTATTTTGTTAAAGCAAAGGGCTTCAGTCATCGAAGACACACCCATCTGTTTCATAATCATATCCATCCTTACATTCTGAATTTAACAGCCTCACTAATAAACACTGCAAAGGGAACATAATAAGCGGGGTGAAACATATAGTCGCGCAAAAGAACAGACAAGCCCTGAAATGGTTCTTCGGCCAATATTTTGTGCAGGAGAAAAGCAGTTGAAGCACAAAATTAACCACAAGGTATATGATAAATAAGAGAGTGTCCGTTTCCATATCGCTGCACTTTATATTTCTTCATGACAAAGATAAAGATTAAATCTGATTACTCAAAACAAATCAATACGCTTTTTTCGACAATCATTTGTTGTCTTTTTTATTTTTATTCATTCTTCTATTTTTGCCAGAGAAATGACAACTCGACATGGCAAAAGGCAATAAACTTCAGACCGATTACATTAACTGGCTCAGAACCCTACGTGCCATATATCTACGTGCCATATATAATAATAAAATCTTTCGTTTTATTGTTATATCTTTTTATTATATTCTACGTTTTCGCGGAAATATCCCGTTCGGGGCATTCACGTCATGCTGTAACCGCCTCCGAGAGTCATTCCGAGCCACAAAGTTACAGAAAGTCCCACGAAAAAGCCCCCGACAAGACCGAAAAAGTGTCTGCCGAGGTGAAAGTCTGAACAAATGTTCAGGGGGTTTGTGAATATTTGGAAGAGAAGGGTTATGAAACGGCGGTTATTGCCACAAAGGTTCGCTCTCCCATCCGCGAGGGAAGCCCATGGCGGTGACGTCGATGGACGGGTAAGCGGCGAGCAGAGCATCGACCTTCGCCTTCATGTCGTTGTTGGGCGAAATGATGTTGAGGAAATACTTGATGATGCAAAGATTGAAATAGATGCGGAGGGCATCGGTAGGCAGTGTAATCCAACTGCCCGTCATGCGGTTGGGGAGCATCGGACGGATGGTGTTCTGCTTGTTCCATACACGGGCATGGTGGCAGCAGGAATTGCGCGTCAGGGTGACGATGGTGAGCCACGACTCGAAGGGGGCTACTTGCAGGCCGAACTTGCGGGCAATGCTCTTCTTGATACGTGGGGTCTTGATGTTGCTGAAGATGTTGGTGATAACACCGAAGGGAAGCACTTCTGCCAGAATCCATGCAGGCGGATAGGCGTCGGAATAGGTCTGCTTGAAGTGGACGATAAAGTCTTCGCGTGAACGGTGAAGCTCTGCGTCTATCAAGTCCATCGTGTGACGGAACTTTGCGGCATCGATGAAATTGCTGCCGTCAGTCATCCAGAAGGGATTGCCCGTCATGTCGCTGCCGATGTTGACGATGGCGCTACGAACAGCCACCTCAATCTTCTCAATCTCGTTGAAGATGAGCAGGCGCAATTTCTTGTCGAAGCGGTAGAGCATCATCACTTGGTCGAACGTGGTGTTCGGTTTGTAGCGGTGCTGCTCCTTGGGCATCTGTAGGAGGGGATACATGTAGGCCGACAAACGGTAGTAGCCTATGAATTCGAGGTATCGCTCAGCCTTGGCAGTGTCGGCTACCGTCAGGCCACGCGACTGTAGCAGTCTGACCAGGTCGTGCGCACTGGCGTATGGTTTCTGGAATGGGATTCTGTTGCTCATCGTATAAAAATAAAACGACCCGCACATTTGAGCATCGTGGAGAGGCTTGGCGGGTTCTAGTGGGTGCAAAGGTAGTGCTTTTTATTGAATCGACCAAACTTTTTGATGGGAAATTGTTTTTTGACATCGATTTTGTTGCTTTTGAAATAAAACGACCTGCCGATTTAAGCATTGTGAAGAGGCGTGGCGGGTTCTCGTGGGTGCATTTATTCTGCCTCGGCCTCTTTGATTTTCGCTAATAGTTCTTCGCGTTTCGTCTCGTTGGTGCCATGGACGGCGTGGCGGACGATGCCCTTTTTATCGACG